>JAZSRO010000012.1:0-1799 GCA_045538515.1 Acutalibacteraceae bacterium
TGAAAAATAGAATTGAAGCTTTTCTTCATAGGATTTTTCTTTTTCGACGTTGATGTTGCCGTCAAGAAAGTGGTTTGTGATAAAAACGCCGTCATATCCAAGCTTCTTATAGAATTCCAAGGTTTCCTGAATCCCTGCCCGTGCGCAGCGACTCACAGGAAACGTGTGTAAATGTGTTTCATACTTATACATGGGGCCTTGCCTCCGGATTGTTGTAACACGTTGTGCGTGAAGGGAAATGACGGATTTTCGCTTTATCCGTATAACCAACTTGACGGAACCAAAAACGTGTATGGCGCCGTAACGATTGCAAATGTGAGTGAAAACTTGAGCCGCAATAATTTGTCCGCTTTTTTGAAGGTGATCAGGTAGTTCAGAATAAAAATCAGAGCGGAGGAGATGATCAGCGCGGGCAGCGTTAAATAAAGCTCGTCGCCCATTTGCCCGACTTCAAAAACCGTCATGAGCAGCAGCATATATCCTGCGCCGATCAGATCGGAAATCATGCCGAACAGATAGATTTTTAGGATATGCCGTTTGTACCACAGCTTTTTGTCCGCAATTTTCAGCACGATCATGCTGAGGATCAAAACGATGCTGTCAATAATAAAATTGCCGGGAAGCACAATCAGCCATAGCTGCGGAAACAGCAAAAGCATCCAAAACGGGAACAGCACATTATAAAGTTTAACCTCGCGTTTCTTGTGATTCACAGTCAAAACCCTTTCGCAAAACAGGCATTTCATCATATTATAATATATCGTATTTGTGGACAATTCAATCCTTCAACATAAAGAAAACAGGTGGCGGGGCGATAAGTTTTGCTTTATCACGAACTGCCGGATTCTTTGATTGCAGCCTGCGGTGCGATTTGCAAGGCGCAACAAACAAAAAGGAAAATCCGCCCGGGTTTCCTCGGGCGGATAAAGTTGCTTATAAATCCGATTGCTTGGGTTCTTTAATCGCGGCCTGTGCTGCCATCAGCAAAAGAGGGAATATAGCCAATCGCCGTTCGCATCTTTCTTTTCAAAATATGTATATTGGTTTAGCCTGGAAAACATCTTTGCAAGGCGCTCCTTCAAATCTACACCAGTAACGATTACAAGTGCGCTTTCGGCAAATTGAGATAACACAGCTGCAAATTCGCATTGCGTGGATTCACGCCCCTTATACCAATCCAAATCCTCAACACAAATACACTGATGTTGTGCGTAGTCTGTAAGCAGGTTTGTTTTATCCTCTTTCAGTTTTTGAAGAATTGCATCAGTTAACTGTTCACTGGAAATAGCAATGGCCTTTTCTTTCCTCTTTGTAATCTCTTTGACAACAGTTGTTTTTCCACCGTTAGTCGGTGCAGATAAAAAAACAAGACCGCTTTCCATTGCAAGTAACTTGTTCAGCATATTTCTCACCTCTTGAGTGCATTATATCACACCTCGTGTCCGATAAAAAGGACTTTGCAAAGGGAAATCCCCTCGGATTGCTCCGAGGGGATTCGTTATTGGGTTAAATCTTAGCCCTTGATGGCAGCCTGAGTCGCTATCACCAAAAGAGGGAATTATTTAACAAATGTAAAAACAAATAAACCTATAGCGTCTAACGCCAAGCCACCGATGAACGCAATTAAGGTGAACCAATGTCCTAAATATTGCTTTATCAATGCCATAAAAATGTTTACTAAACTTATACCAATAGAGAAAGAACCAATCAGCCCCAATATACCGCCCACCGCTCCGCATATATTACTAATTTGTGTTGTCGGTTCAAATGCGTTACTTGGTGCAATAATCAAAAAAATA
>JAZSRO010000113.1:0-1605 GCA_045538515.1 Acutalibacteraceae bacterium
ATTGTGAATTTTATCAGAACAGAACACACTCTCTGCGCGTGCCGTGGGATAATAATGTTTCCGCACTCGGTGAGGATAGACTTATAGAGGAATTCAAAGAGCATCTTGGTGAATATTACAACTGGAATTAAAAGAAGATAAACCTTATTCTAATATTTTTAATGAGAAAAAGCGGAGGAACTTTTTGGAGTGCCTCCGCTTTTTTATTCTGCTTTATAAGCGCGCGGTGTCGTGCCGAAGCGGCTTTTAAAGAGCCTTATAAAGTTCGATACGTTGGAAAAACCGCTTTCAAGGGCGGTGTCTGGAGTGAACCCAAGGCAATGGACACGAAATAAAAAAACTTTTCGTAGAATAGCTTTGGTTTGCTCTTAAAAGCTCGTGTTTTCTCGAAACTGACATCGTTTCTCATACGGTGTCAGTTTTGTTTTTAGTTGAATACGTTCGTAATTGTAGAAATGAATGTATTCACCAAGGAGGAGGCGCGCCTCCTCCTTGGTCGCTGGTGTGCACCGATGAAGCCACTCAGATTTGAGCGTGCTGAAGAAATTTTCAGCACAAGCATTATCTAATGGCGTTCCCGGACTTGACATTGACGGAGTTATGTGGTAAGATTTTGTTAGCTTAAAATACCCCTCTGAAGTGTATTGAAAGCCTTGGTCGCTGTGGAGCTGCAACTCTGCGGCGACCTCTCTTTTTGCCGCTTTAACCGTTTCGTAAACAAGATTGTTATTGTTTTCTGTTCCCACCTTATATGCAACGACAAAATTGTCGTACAAATCTTTGATTACAGAAAGATAAACAAAACCTTCTTTGGTTGGTATGTAAGAAATGTCCGTACACCATTTGAGGTTAGGACGTTCAGCATAAAAGTTTCGTTCAAACAAGTTAGAATATCTGTGTAAGCTCTCGTGGTTCTGTACCCATTTGCGTTTTCTACGGGATTTTGAGAGCAAATTGTACTTATTCATTACACGTAGTACGGCTTTGTGGTTCATTACAAGCCCAAATTCACGCAATAACCATATCTGAACACGGCGGTAACCGTATGTTTGCCGTGTTTTCTTTTGGCAATCTCTTATTAGTTCTCCTATCTGCTTGTCCGGATCTTCTTTATCTACTTTCTTCGTCCAAGCATAGTATCCGCTGCGAGATACCCCGAAGAAGATACACATATCTCGCACGTTATATTTATCTTTGAAACGGTTAATGACTCTATACTTTACGCTCGCTTTCACTTCCTTTCCAATTCTCGAAGAAAATTTCGCAACAGTTCGTTTTCCATTTCAAGACGCTTAACTTTTTGCTCTAACTCTTCCGGTCTGTTTGTTGGGCGTCCTCGTTTCAGAGGTGCAATTTTACGCCTGTTTACCTCCGGTCTGCTTCCGCACCATGATTTTGCCGAATATGCACTAATCTTAAATCTGCGTGCTATGCTTTCATAGCTCTCGCCACTTTGATGAGCCTCTATTACCAATGTTTTGAAATTCTCGGGATATGCTCTTCTTCCTTTCTTGTTTCCCATACAAAAAACCTCCTGCAGTAGATATTTCTATTCTACTACAAGAGGTTTTTTATTTCAATGTCCGTTTTTATGGGTTCAGTTCA
>JAZSRO010000112.1:0-2180 GCA_045538515.1 Acutalibacteraceae bacterium
AAAATAAACAGCCGCACGTGAGCGGCTGCTTGAAATAGTAATGCGTTGTCAAACTTCTATGCCCCTTTCAGGGGCTTTGCCTGTAGGTGCCCCTTATAGGGGCTGTGCAAACCACTAGTTTACTAGTGGTTATGATTAACTGCGGCATTATACCCTTGTAAATCTGTAAATTCGGAAATGTTTTGCGATTGTAAAAAGAGCGAACCGTGGTTTTTCGTAGCAAAAGTCGGAGGGATACTTTTTCAAAAAACATTGAATTTTATGAAATTAGTGATATAATAACAAGGCGTCATATAAAAGGGGGCAGAGACCGTGCGCAGTAAAAAAGCATTAATGAATACTGCAACATCATTGTTGCTGCAATTCGTATCCGTTATTTGCGGATTTATCGTTCCGCGTATAATTATCGGCACTTACGGCTCGGAAGTTAACGGTCTTACTGCCTCAATAACACAGTTTCTTAGCTATATTGCGCTCTTTGAAGCCGGTGTGGGTGGTGTTGTACGTGCGGCAATGTACAAGCCTCTTGCCAATAACGACCTGACAAAGCTTAGCGGTATTGTTAAAGCAACAGAAAACTTTTTCAGGAAAATAGCTCTGATTTTTGTCGGCTATATGCTCGTTCTTGCAGGAGCTTTTCCTGTCTTGGTAAACAAAGACTTTGACTGGCTGTTTATTGCCGTTCTTGTTATTATCATAGGTATAAGCACATTCGCTCAGTATTATTTCGGTATGACATATACTGTTCTCATCTATGCCGATCAGAAAAGATACATAACATCTTTTCTTCAGATTTTTACTGTCATTTTAAATGCAATCCTTGTTGTGGTTTTTGCAAATCTTGGTGCGTCAATTCATTGGTTGAAGCTCGGCACGGCGGCGGTTTATATCTTGCGTCCGATTGTACTTAATCTGTATGTCAAGCGAAAGTATCAGCTCGACAAAATCGTTAAACCTGATAACGAAGCAATTAAACAGCGTTGGGACGGTCTCGGACATCATATCGCATATTTTGTTAATCTCAATGCAGATGTTGTTATTCTTACACTTGTTTCTAAAATTTCATCCGCTTTTTCGATTGCCGAGGTTTCTGTTTATACTGTTTATCATGCGGTTGTCTACGGAATTGTCAACATAACAAGTTCATTTTCAGCTGGTATGGAAGCGGGCTTCGGCAATATGATTGCAAACGGTGAAAAGGAAAATCTTAATAAGAAATTTGCTTTGTATGAGTTTATCTACTATACCGTAGTTACAATAGTGTTCACTTGTGCCGGAATTCTTATTCTGCCTTTTATAAAGGTTTATACGTCAGGCATCACGGATGTGAATTACATCAGACCTATGTTTGCATATATTATAGTATTGGCATATGCTGCCTATGCAATCCGTTCTCCTTATAATACGCTGACACTTGCAGCGGGACACTATAAGCAAACACGAAACGGTGCTTTTGTTGAAGCAGGAATAAATGTTGTTGTTTCTGTTATATGTGTGTTCATTTGGGGGATAGTAGGTGTAGCAATAGGCACTCTGGCTGCAATGGTTTTCAGAACGGTTCAATATGCCCGGTATCTTTCAAAGAATATCCTTAAACGAAGCTTTATGGTATTTGTTAAGAGGGTAGTTGTTGCAGCATTAATTTCTGCTGTATCGATTTTTCTTGTGAGTGTTTTACCTGAAGTTGCTGTCGTATCTTATGTGACATGGGTTTTGTTCGCTGTTGAAGCAACAACGGTGGTTGTCGCAGTAACGCTTGTATTCAGTCTTGTTTTTGCTAAAAATGAGCTGTTTGATACAATAAAATATGTTAAAACTACATTCCTCAAAAGAAAGAAAAAATAAATTAAAAAAATTGAAAATTTTTCTTGACATGAGCAGGATGTGGTGATATAATGATTTCACTTTCCGCCGCGAAATCGGCGAAAGTGGTTCAGCACCTTGAAAATTAAACAACGATGAAAGAAAAACCCTGAAAAGATTTCTGAGTTTTGCGAAAGCAAAACGTACTTTAACAGAGATTTCGGTAACGAGATTTAAAAAATAGTCAGTGAATGACGAAATGAGCGATTAAGCTCTAAGAATGGTTTAAACGCCTAAGGGCGTTTAGATATAATTTTTAGAGAGTTTGATCCTGGCTCAGGACGAACGCTGGCGGCGTGCTTAACACATGCAAGTCG
>JAZSRO010000018.1:0-3623 GCA_045538515.1 Acutalibacteraceae bacterium
CTCGGTGCGGAGATTTATCCGGCGGATTATTTCAATCCTTATGAAAGCACAACGGGCAGACTCAATAAAACTGCTGACACAGTCTCGGTGCATTGGTATTCAGGTATGTGGATGAGCAATTCTCAGCGATTGAGAAGCAAAATCACAAAACCGTTGCACAGAATTTTTGGTGTGAATTTCTTTTCAAAATTTCACAAATAATTATAAAACCTCTTGAGTAAAATCAAGAGGTTTTATGCACTTTTTCAGTTGTATTTATTACCTTTTATGGTATAATAACCCACAGTGATATTTATAAACAGAATTTGAGAAAATGCGATGGCAAAATTCAAAGAATTTTTAAAAAGCGAAATAGTTCTGGTTATTTCTTTCGTGTTGGCTGTTGTGTCAATGTTTGTTGTGACCCCAAACAAAGGGTATGCGGATTATATCGACTTAAAAACCCTTGTGTTGCTCTTTTGCCTGATGGCTGTTGTGGCAGGGATAAACGGGCTTGGTGTATTTGATTTTTTAGCAAAGAAGCTTTTATCTAAAACCAAAACCCTCTGCGGTCTGGGGCTGATTTTAAGTTTGCTATGCTTCTTTTCTTCAATGGTAATCACCAACGATGTTGCACTGATAACCTTTGTGCCGTTTTCAATTGTTGCTCTGAAAATGTCGTCAAACCAAAAGGCGATTATCCCTTTGGTTACAATTGAAACCGTTGCCGCTAATCTTGGCAGTATGCTCACTCCTATAGGAAATCCCCAGAATCTGTATCTGTTTTCTTTTTTTGAAATGAAAGCAGGGGAGTTCCTTGAAACGATTTTTCCTTATGCAACCCTTTCGCTTGTTATGGTGATTTTATCGGTGCTGTTTCTCGGTAAAAACAAAACAGAAATTTTGCCTTCGGAAGATAAAAAAGCAGAGTTTGATTTGCTTAAATTTATAATTTATTTAGCGCTGTTTATTGTTGCTGTTCTTGCGGTTTTCGGTGTGTTGCATTATTGCATTGCTTTCATTGCAACGCTTGTTTGTGCGTTGATTGCAGATGTCAGATTGCTCGGCAAAATTGATTTCAGCTTGCTTCTTACTTTCTTGTTTTTATTTATATTTATCGGCAACCTCGGAGAAATTCCTGCGATAAGTTCGTTTTTGGAAAGTGTTGTTTCAGGTAACGAAGTTTTTGTCAGTATAGCTGCTTCTCAGGTGTTTTCAAACGTACCTGCCGCATTGCTTTTGTCAGGTTTCACCAACAATGCAACAGATTTGCTTATTGGTGTAAATCTTGGCGGATTAGGCACTTTGATTGCTTCAATGGCGAGCTTGATTTCATTTAAGTTTATAGCGAAAGAGGATGTAAAAACAGGTAAATATATTCTTGTTTTTACATTGATAAACATAGTATTTCTTCTGGTAGGAATCCTGCTTTATATTATAATCAGATGAAAGGAACAGAAAATGAGCAGAAAAGAAAAATTAAAAACTATGATGGAACTTTTTTTGAGTTTCTTCAGAATAGGTGCGTTCACGTTTGGCGGCGGATATGCAATGATTCCGCTGATTCAGGCAGAAGTTGTTGAAAAGAAAAAGTGGCTAACAGACAAGGATATTCTTGATATTATTGCAATTTCAGAATCAACTCCGGGTCCGATTTCCATAAATGCTGCAACATTTATCGGCTACAAAACCTGTGGATTCTGGGGAGCATTCTGTGCAACCTTCGGGCTTGTGCTTCCGTCGGTAGTGATTATTTCACTGCTTTCAATGGTACTTGGTCTTGTTGAAAACAACAAAATCGTTCAATATGCGTTTGCGGGTATCCGTGCAGGTGTTCTTGCGTTGATGATAAAAGCATTGATTTCAATGTATAAGCAGTGCCCGAAAAATCTTTTTAGTTACATTGTTCTTGCTCTTGCTTTTTTAGTGGTTACAATATTTAGCATCAATGTAATTTATGTTGTAATCGGTTGTGGTGTAATCGGTCTTGTTCATTCACTTATTGTTACAAGGAGGAATAAAAATGATATATCTTGAATTATTCCTCACTTTCTTTAAAATAGGTTTGTTTACATTTGGCGGAGGCTACGCAATGCTTCCCTTTATTCAAGAGGAAGTCAAGCTTCATGGTTGGCTGACAGACGCTGAAGTTATTAACTTTGTTGCTGTCAGTGAAAGTACACCGGGTCCGTTTGCTATCAATATTTCAACCTATGTCGGCATCGAAACCGGTGGAATTCTTGGCGCAATATGTGCCACTCTCGGCGCAACAATGCCGTCGTTTATTGTTATTCTTCTTGTGGCAAAGTTTTATGAAAAATTTAAAAACAGTAAAATCGTAAGCGGGTGTATGACCGGTCTGAAACCTGCAGCTATCGGACTTATCGGAACTGCAGTGCTCACTATAGGAAAAACTGTTTTCTTCCCCTCAGCAATCAGCCTTGCTTCTGTTATGACGTTCGGTTTTTTTAGTTCTATTGTTATTTTTGCGCTTATGTTTGTTCTTGTTATGAAGAAAACTCATCCCATCATAATAATTGCCCTTTCTGCTGTCCTCGGCATTGCCACAGGATTTATCGGAGAGATAATATAAAAATAAAGACCACACCTCCAAGGTGTGGTCTTAAATATCCAGGGTGAGTTATACTATCAAGTGCAACACTTTATCAAAATAAAATAGAAGTTCATACGAATCTCTGGTAGAATGAAGTTACCACACACCAAACACCGAAAGGAAATCCGTATGAACTACCACCATCTTACCATAGAAGAGCGCTGTTGTCTACGGGAATATTACAACAAGGGGTACAGTTACAGAAAAATAGCAGAGCTGTTAGGGCGAAACGTCAGTACCATATCAAGAGAGATTCGACGCAATCGTAGTTTTATGAATGTTAAACCCGCATATTACCCCCACACAGCGCAAAAGAAATATTTACTCCGTCGATCATACTGTCATCGAGGAATGTTTCAAGACCCGATCAAATTGGAATATATCAAAGAAAAGCTGTTACTCACATGGTCACCGGAACAGATTGCGAATACTCCCTGTGAGTTGGATATGCCCTCGGTCAGGACGATTTACCGCTGGATATATGAAAAGTACATTGATGTGAATTTAAAAGTGTTACGTCGTAAAGGTAAGAGTCGCGGAAAGAAGGAGACTCGAGGGAAATTCAACCTCGGCAAATCCATTCGAAAGCGCGACAAAAGCGTCTACAAGCGCCAAGAGTTTGGTCACTGGGAGGCGGACACGGTAGTATCCGGCAGAGGCAAAACTAAGGCTTGTTTTGCTACATTGGCAGAGCGAAAAACACGATATTACATAGCGATCAAGATGCCGAATCGGCAGGCGGATACCATGGCAAAAACGATTATTGCAGCATTATCAGAGCTGCCCGATGGTGCGGTTAAGTCGATTACTTGTGACAGAGGCACTGAGTTTGCCAATTGGCAAACAATTGAAGAGCAATTACATTGTGATGTTTATTTTGCAGACCCTTACTGCGCTTGGCAGAAAGGCACTAATGAAAATTTGAATGGTTTACTTCGGGAATTTTATCCGAAAGGCAGGAATCTTTCAAGAGTGAGTCCCGCAACGCTAAAAAAGAACCTGGCGTTGATCAACGCCAGGCCCAAAAAGG
>JAZSRO010000046.1:0-6472 GCA_045538515.1 Acutalibacteraceae bacterium
ATGGAAAAGTTCTTTAAGTGCATATCCGAATTGCCGATAACAAACGAGAAAACTAACCGCAAATACAGTTCCGTTAAGTCGAATTTCGCCATGGACGAATACTTTTTAATAACTTTCGCCCAACGCTCGTAAGAACCTTTATACTTATCTTCCGTCAAACGCTCTACAAGTTGACAAAAATCTTCCATCGCAAGCATTTGCATTTTGCCGTCCACGTTCGCCCTATCAATTCTCTTAGTGATATACGCAAGTTCGCCCCTACTATTCATCTTAATCAACGCAAACGGAACAGTTTTTATCCCCACCTGCTTTGCCATTTGCATAACCAAATATTCGGCTTCAGGCAAGGTTTCGTATTCTTCCGTTTGGGGTTTCAAAATATACCCCGTAGGATAGTTGACAAGCGTAAGTCTTGGCGACGCACCCTCTGTTAAATGCAAGGACAATTTCTTTTGCACGCCGGGAACGGTAAAACCCTTGTTCGTACTTTCTTCGGCAAGCCGTTTTAACGTTTCTTCCGATATGTCTAATATCGGCAACTTGCTACCGCCGAAAAACGCTTTCACGCATTTTTTATGCCAACCGTTTTCCACTTCTTCTATCGATGCTTTGGGCGTAAATTCTCTGCCGCAACATAAACATTTCATAGCTTTTCACCCCTTACGTTCACGTTCCCTACGGCATCCTTACAAGCAACCAAAAGCACACCGAACCTATCGCTCGGTGAAATCTTCCAATTATGCGTTACGATATCGAGTAGCCACCCCTCGGGAATCAGCCCGTCGAAGAACGGGAACAACGTTTTCGCCCTATACTTATTCGCCGTAAGCGGTAACGTCAAACTGACGGCGGTAGCGTTTTCGGATTGCAAATACTCTTCGTCGTAGGCAAAAGAATATCCGTAGTCCGTTTCCGCTAATACGCCCGCAAAAACGTTCCGCACATAAATATAGGCAGTTCTGTACGTATCACTCATCACTATTCAATCTCCCTACCGATACTTGCGCGCCGAACACCGCCAATGCTTGATTGACTTTATCAAGGCGCAACGTTTTTTTGCCTTGTTCAAGTTCACGAACAAAGCGAAGTCCTAAACCTGCACGCATGGCAAACTCTTCTTGCGTTAATCCCAACGCTTTTCTGTTTTGTTTTATAAACTCACTTATAACTTTCATAGCACCGCCACAAAAAACTATAATATTTGATACTACTATTTTATACCCTTTCGGGGCTTTTGTCAAGCGTTTTGCACTAATTATACCCAATAGGGTTCACATAATTTTTATTCTCAATAAAACAATCCCGTTAGGGTATAATTTTATTTGATTAGAAAAAAGCAAGGCACACGATTTTACTCGTATGCCTTAACTCTTATGCCATAATTCGAACCATCAAATCTTGCCATTGATTCTCTCGAAGCAACGTGTGCCTTGTCTTTCTAAACTCTTTTGCCGTTTTATAACCGATAATAAAGGTCTTTATTTCTCTATAATCCCTATCCTCGTCCCCCTCTTGCCTAGGAAACAAATTGAGATACCACGTGAAATCTAGCGTTGTGTTCGGCACGATTTTCTTGACGATTGCCTCTACCAAATTCGACTGCTTTATCGGCGTTGAAAAGTCTAATTTTTCCATTATCATATCTTTGAAATCGGCTTTGTCGATAAGCGGATTCGCCATTTTATCTTCTTCTAAAAGAAGTGTTTTCGCCTCTTCCACTTCCTTTTCCGCCATAAGCATTTCACCATTGATTTTGTTTTTCATTGAAGAAAATTCTTGCTTCGTAATTTCCCCGTTGACGCGCATTTCCGTTAAATTTTCTATCTTCATTTGAATTTTTCTAAGTTTTGCTTCCGCATCCCTAAGCCGTCTCAAATCTTTCATATCTCGCGTATAACACTCTTCAAACTTTTGATACGCCTTATCCACCAACTCGTTATTATGCAAATTCAACTCGTCAAGTATTTTTTGAAACATCAAATCAAGTTTCCAATCGGCAATCGCGCCCATATCACAGTATTTTTCGGCATCAAGCCCAACTTCGATTCTAACTTTCTTGCTACCGTTATTCAACACGTTATAGCATTTATAACCATACGTTAAGCCGTGTTTCGTTGGGTGCCAAACGTCCTTTCGCATATGATATCCGCAACGGCAACGCAAGCGCTTTGCCCAAATATCTTCCGACGTTCTCAGTCCCGACTTTTCAAATTTACCCTCTTGCGTTTTTCTAAGCCTTATCTTACTCTCTCGAATCTCCTTGCACTTATCCCAAACTTCTTCGGGAATAATCGGCGTAAAATTCCCTTTTACGTAAAGATAGGTATCTTCATCGCGGTTGATTACCGTCTTTTGCTCCAAATGGTTGTTCTTATACGACTTATAATAGCCTTGATAACCCTTATACGTCGCATTGTGCAAAATTCGGCAAACTTTCGTTGCTTCCCAACGCACCTGCCCCGACGAATCTTTTCTTTTAAGGCGAATCAGTTCGTTGACAATTCTATTAAAGCCCAAGCCTTTTAGGTACAAATCGTAGATAATTCGCACCGTTTCCGCTTGTTCTTCGTTAATTACGTACGTACCGCCCACTCTATCGTAGCCGAGAATATTCCCGTTGCCGTATAACACGCCGTTATCCCTGCTAATCTTTTGCCCTGCGCGAACGCGCTCGGACGTTTTTCGGCTCTCTTCCTGCGCAAGCGTTGCCATAATCGTAAGACGAAGTTCCCCGTCGTTATCCATCGTCCAAATGTTATCTTCGACGAAATAGACTTCGATACCCATTTCTTTGAGTTGTCTTGTAATGACGAGCGTATCCACCGTATTTCTTGCAAAACGGCACACTTCACGCGTTACGATTAAATCAAATTTATGATGCTTGGCATCTTCCAACATTTCCATAAACGCAGGGCGTTTTTTGGCTTGCGTACCCGTAATGCCCCTATCTATGTACTGCTTCAAAACCGTCCAATTAGGATGATATCTCGCTTGGTCCTCATACCATTGCATTTGGTTTTCGAGCGCCGAAAGTTGCGCTTCGTGTTCCGTCGAAACGCGGCCGTAAAACACTACGCTACGTTGCCTGTTCCTATCGTATCTTGAAACGTTGGTCGGCATAACCACTCTGTTTTCCGATAAATCGGATAATCTCACCTTGCTCATACTGTCACATCCTTTTGTTTATACTTTTTTTCAATATATTTTCTTTTTTCTTTCAACACGTTTTCATACGTTGGCTTGTTGATTTTTCCCGATTTGTACAGACTTTCCAGTAGCAAGAAAGCCACGTACTCTTCATCCATTATTTCGTTTGCTTGTTTCTTTTCTTTCTTCACTCCTATTATTACTTGTTTTTGCTACGGGGTACAATGTTCTCTCCCCCTTATAGATACAATGTTCTCTTTCCATAAATAGCATTTAATCCTCCACTTTTTATTTCCGCTACCATCATGCTACTTTTGTCCATTTCACAAAATATTACGGATTGATTTTTTGTATCACTTCTCATAGTTTTCCCCTCTATTTGTTCAATAGCGTACTCGCGTTCCCTGAGTTTGAGCGATTGTTCTAATTTGTTTACTTGCGGGTTATTTTTGCGACGTAATCGCGCCGATAATAAGCCCTATCACGTTCATGATAACGTTTCCTACTATCAATACGCCCGCAAGTAAAACTCTGCCTGCTACTTCCAACCATTTTAATAATTTCATAATCTTAGCCTCCTATACGTAAACAATTTCGTTTAATATCTCTTCTTCAATTACTTGTTTCATCGCATTGATTCTCTTCACGTCCTCCAAGTAATTCCCCGTACGACAATACTTCTCGCTTTTAGAAAGCTTGTCCCACAAAACGTCGTAAAGCGCTTCCGCGGCTTTGTCTACGCCGTGCAGGTATTCGGGCAAATGCCCTGCCAAGCTCAACAATTTACCGAAATTATACTCTTCAATATATTGTTTTGCAAGCGTTCCGTACTTGCCGTACACGTGCTTTTTTTCTTTTACGTTAGCATTATAAATTTTGATTTCTTCCACAGTCAAACCCTCTTCGCGGTTTGCTTTCTCTAACACTTCACTAACTTTCATCACTGCACCTCCGTTTTTATACCGTTCGTATATATACGATACATTGTAGATACATTATACTCATTTGTTTTTGCTAAGTCAAGCTAAAATTATTTGTTTTTTGAAAAAAAGTATTTAATTTTTAAGACGTTTTCGGTGGTTTTATAGTGCCAACATAATCAAAAGTACCGTTTGCGCGACGGCAAGCACAGGCGAAAGCCAAAACATAAACCTTCTAAAGCCGCTTTCATAACGGATTTCGTGTTTTACTTCATCAAGCGCTTCTTCCGTTTCTCGCATTTTCTTATTGAGTGATTGCGCGCACTGATTTACCTTGATAACCGCTATGTCCGTTGCTTCTTTTACTCTATCGTTTAGAAGTTGAGTAGCCGAATTAATCGCCTTTTCCATAGCCGCTCTTACAAGGTGCTCGATTCCCGTTACCGTTTCCGTTATTCTCTTCAACGTCGCATCTATCCTCTCTGACAATCGGTAGTTGTTCTCTTTTACTTCTTTCGAGAGCCTCTCTACGTCTTCTCTCAGCTTCCTCTCTAGAATTTCGTTGTACCATTCTACGTTCCTCACTTGCTGCGTCAGTTCCTCGACTTGCGCATTCAGCCTCGAAACTAAGGCGTTGCATTTCTCGTTCGATATCGCTAAGGACTGCAACAACATTGCTTCTCGTGCCTCCACCGTCAATCGTTTTACTTCTTCGCACAGTTCTATTGCCGACGAGTTGTTTGATAAATCCACCGGTTCGTCCTCGATTACGGGCTGAGGACGCTCGCCCGTTATTTTGTTCAACAATTTGTTTTAATACCTCCATTTTTTTATAATTTGTTCCGAGCTTTTCCCCTCGGATGGGTTTTTGTTTTTCGGGATGCAGGTAAGAAAAATCCTTACCGTCTCTCGTGATTTTCACGCCGTAACACTTTTCAAGGTATTCCTTGAACTTGTCCAGCGTTCTTGATTTTTTCGTTGCTTCCGCAATTACTTCTCTCAGTTCTTCTTTCCAACTTGTACCGCCTTTTAGCATAATCTTCTTTTCAACTGCCGTTCTGCTGTTTTTACCACGCTTTCTAAAATCCGTTTCGGTAAACCCGTATTTCTTCCCTATCCTATTCGCTTCGTCTTTCATCTTCACGTAGTCTTGTTTGTTGAACTGCAATTTCTTACCCGTTATCGGGTCAACAGCGTTTACGACAATATGGCTATGTACTGTTTGCGTGTCCGTGTGGGTAGCGATTACGCACTCGTAGTTTTGAAATAATTTTGCCGTAAGTTCTTCGGCGTAAGCGTGAGCTTTTTCGGGTGAAACATTATCTTGTCGCGCGCACGATAATTTACAATGATAATATTTTCTTTCATCGAACTTATCCCCTTTCCCAAATCTACTTGCCGTTTCATCAAACTGCTTGGCGTAGTCCTCGTCTTCAAAAAGATTTCTTACCGATACTATCTTTGCTTTCTTCTCATCGGTTACGTAAGCTATCCCGTTTTTCGGTTTTGCCTTGCTTGCGCTACACTTAAAAAGTGGCATTATCCACCTCCGATTGCAATAGATATTTGTCGGTATAATTCTTTCAAACTTTTGATACACACTTTGATTTCTTCTTCCGTAGCCAAGCCGTTATAACTGTTTCTAACGACTTGGTTTAGGTTGTTGCCTTGCCGTTTTAGTTCTGCTAAAATCTCGTTGCCGTTTTCTATTACAGTTATTGGCTTATCAATAATTGACCAAATTACAAAGTCCGTTATCGTCAGTCCGCTTTTTGCTATGGCGCTATCTATTAAATTTTTCTCTTGTTCGCTCGCCCTAAAATTGTAGGCAAATGGTCTTGTTCTCCTTCCTATAATTTCTCCTCCTTTTATTTTTTTGTTGTTTGGGGTATTAGGGGTTTCCCCTAACGAGGCGATTTGAAAAATCGTGTATTTGGCAAGACAAATACGTTCCTCGCTATATCGACGAAACCAACCATACCCATTTCATATTAAATTGTACTTTGGACGTAGAAAAAGCCCGACAGTTTATCACTGTCGAGCTTTCATTTCCACGCTTTGGGGAAACGGGTTCTATTACGCCGATTACTCATTTTGAAAGTTTTGGCAAGCCTTTCCCTTTCTTTGAAAGGGAAAACCGCCAATTTTTGTTCTCTTTATATCTGCTTTTAAGGACAAGCTCTTTCACTTTTTATTATTTTCTTGCGAATTTCTTGCCATGCACAACAATACTTCCATTTTCATTTTCTTCAACGAAACCTATAGGAGAACCGCCTTTAAGCATAAAATCCTTAAAGTGATGAGAATTAATTATCTGTGCATAAATTCGCCAATGGGACGGACGATTCTTTTCATAATGTCGTACCACAAAAATAAGTACGTTTTCGCTCGTTAGCCACTTTGAA
>JAZSRO010000068.1:0-1589 GCA_045538515.1 Acutalibacteraceae bacterium
GCATTTCGCAGTTGGCTTTCGGGGCGGAATCCGGCGGTGATGTTTTTTACGCAGTTTTTCAGCGACGCATCTTCCACATTGTCCACCGCCCGCCCTATCACACGGGGGTAGAATGTGCCCAATCCGTTAATCTTCACCCCGTCGCCACCCACAAGGTGATACTTTATTTGTTCCAAAAAGGCCAGCAACAAGCCTTCCACTTCGCTTTTGCCCGCCGTGCTGCGAAACGCAATCTCGGTCGCAATCTCGTCCAGGCTGCACATCTCCTCCTGCCGCAAAACGGCTATCCACCGGTCCTCCTTCAGTATCTTTCGTTGCCGAGGCTCGTAGGTAAAATATCTTTTCTTTGCCATAGCTGTGTTATTTATTGAGAATCATTGTCGTCCGTTTCTTTTTTGCCACTCCATGCCGGAGTTACTATCCGCCTGTCGGCCAGCCTTACACCGGCTTTCTGTATGCCATCGAGCAACCTTTGCGTTGGCCGAAAACTTACGCCCGTGCTCGCAATCGAAAACTGGTTCACATCATCGGCCTTGTCCACAGCCTTGGCCCGTATGGTAGGCGAAAAAGTGCCCAACGAACTCAGCTTCACCACATCGCCTTTCGATAGATGGTTCTTTATCACATGCTCCATATTCCTCAGCACCATCAGCACATCGCCCTCCGAGGCCGTGCATGTGGCCGCTATCTCTTCGGCCAAAATATCTATGTCCACAACGTTGGCACGTGCCACCCGTGCCACATACACCTCTTTCACTGTGCCGTTTACATTCAGCTTGCGTTTGAATTTGTAATATCCTATTGCCATAAATGTTATCCCGTGTTGGTTAAAAAACTTTTTGCCCATGCCTGTGGCATCTTTTGCCGATGCCTGCGGCACTTTTTACTTTCTTCTAACGTGATAGTATCAAAACTATTGTGTATATAGTATTAAAAGTACTGAAATAATACTATCAATCGTGCTAAAAATATCATCAAAACTTGCCCACTTCATTATGCAAAGTATGCGACTATATGATGCAAAGTTGCCCACTTTGATATACAAAGTCGGCAACTTCACACATAAAAGTCGGCAACTTCACATATCAAAGTTGGCAACTTTGAATAATAAAGTCGCCGACTTTGCATAATATTTTCAGTACTTTCGATACCATATTTTCAGTATATTTGATATTATCATTTCAGCACTTTGGTAACTATCATTTCCGAACACTTTAAAAACCTTCTCCGAACGCTGCAAAAACCTACCCGGGCATTGGCCAAACCTGTAGCTCCTAACTTGCCGAGGCCGACGCACTGTCTTTTTGCCGAACAATCGCAGAAAACCATGCCCCACATAGCGGTTTCTTCTTCCCCCAAAGGGAAATGAAACGTTAAAAATGAAAATATATAACATTGAAAATATGGGTTTTGCAAAAAAAACTATCCCGGCGGCAATTTCGTTTGCACGGATTAAATATTTGTTGTAACTTTGCAGTCGCAAATCAAAAGCAAAGAAAGTATTAATTTTTTAAATTCAAAAAACATGAAGACAAAAGTTTTTGTATTGAGTCTTTGCATAGCAGGCGTGTTAATGGCTTGCAACAGAG
>JAZSRO010000005.1:0-1620 GCA_045538515.1 Acutalibacteraceae bacterium
CTATCTCGGACTGTAAGACTGATGTATTTGGCGCAGAGCGTTTGAAAGAATTCGAACTATGGCGAAACTCACCGCTCGACGTACCTTTGTACGCCATCGGGAAGACATAATGCAAAGCATTATGTTTCGTTGTATAAAGAAAACCACGCGATAGTCGCGTGGTTCAAAAGAGGTTAAGCGATGAGGAAAAATCCTCCAATGTGTTATAATAAAAAAGACCTGCCAGTCAAAATAAAAAACACATAGGAGGATTTAATTTATGAAAAAAGAAAACACAAACACAAATAGTTTAGCACATACAAAATGGAATTGCAAGTATCACATAGTGTTTGCGCCGAAGTACAGAAGAAAAGTATTTTTTGAAGAGAAAAGACAGGATATAAGAGAAATACTTAGAATGTTGTGTCAATGGAAAGGAGTAGAAATAATAGAAGGAGAAGTATGTCCGGACCATATACATATGCTGGTGAGCATCCCGCCCAAAATGAGCGTTTCGGGATTTATGGGATATTTAAAGGGGAAAAGTGCATTGTTAATATTTCAAAGATGGGGGAATATGAAATTTGCATACCGAAACCGCGAGTTTTGGTGTAAGGGATATTATGTAGATACCGTGGGGAAAAACACAAAAGCGATAAAAACATATATAGCAGAACAATTAAAGAAAGATCAGGAAACAGATCAGTTAAGTATGTTTGACCCACGGGACCCATTTATGGGTAAATAAGTAACAATTGCATGGCTGGCAGGCCAATAAAAAACGCACTTGTGCGTCGCCAGTAGTATTAGGGCTATGCCCGAAAATGAAATACCCCCCGTTATACGGGGGGATATTTATTTATATCACTTTTTTTGTTGCAATATACAATGCCCCGTCATTTTCACGAAGGATAAGTCTTCCTTCTGAAATATCAGCTCCAAATACGGTTTTGATGTCGTATTCATCCGAAAGGGTTATTTTTGCGCCGTTGGGATTGCCGCTGTAATTTATCGCAAAAATATAACAAGAATTTTCGTCAATTTTATGTTCTGTAAGCCTTACAAACGGATGGTCTGAGTCTGCTATGCGGCGTATATTTGCTGTTTTTGCAACCTCACGGTATACAATGTCATAGGACGGCTGATTTTCCTTGAAAAATGCGCCGCTTTTGTATGCGAGGTGCTTTTCGAGCGGCAATGTGAGAAAGTATACATAACCCTTGCCGTATTTGTGCTTAAAAAATACGCCATCGCCGTTTTCGTCTTTTGCCAGCATTTGTGCGTCATAGCTTTCAGGCTTCAGGAAATACGTTGTGTTTATCGGCAATTCTATATCATTAAAATTTACAGTCTTTGCCGTGTTCACCTGTTCACGGTATGCAATGTTCACACCTGTTACTTCGGGCAAATCACGCAATAGACCGGTATCTGCCGAAATGTACAGTACTGCTCCGGCCTCGACCTTTTTCATAAGCTCATCAAAGCGTTGCTTGGTGATAACCTTGTTTTTTGAAACGCTCGGAAGTATGTACATAGGCGAGTCGGGGATGGGGTCGAGAGCATAGGTGAAGTTTATGCCAAGGTTTGCCTGTTTTGCAAGAATATATGTCGCACGGAGAATCTCCTTGTCTGCACTGCCGT
>JAZSRO010000090.1:0-15919 GCA_045538515.1 Acutalibacteraceae bacterium
TTCTCACTTGTGAGAAACGGCAGATACCCGATAACGGGACGAGAACAACTTTATATTTTGGTGAACGGCCTTATGGTCAAGCGGTTAAGACGACGCCCTCTCACGGCGTAAACTCGGGTTCGAGTCCCGATAAGGTCACCATTTTGGCGGTTTTTGATAGGTTTTTCTAACAAAACCTGCTATTTTTTTTGTGTAAAGGGTTGGAAATCTTTGAAAAATGGGGAAGTTTTGGGGAAGAATTTCTTCTTTTTTACCAGTTATCCAATTTCTTCCCTTCGGCAAGCAAGTATTCGTCCGACAAATCGGTATACGCATTTCCGAGCGCGCCCAAACTGTGTCCTGCAAATTCTTTTAAGGCGTTTTCAGCTACGTTTAATTCCTTGCACCTTGAATAGAACGTCGTTCGCAAATCATATAACTTATGATTCGAGCAGTACTTAGAAAATTCCGTAGAAAGATATTTATCGTGATAGGTTGGAAATTCATAGATTTTATCCAAATATCCTGCAAGTTTCTTACAAATCGGTATT
The DNA here is from genome assembly GCA_045538515.1 of Acutalibacteraceae bacterium. Classification (GTDB taxonomy): domain Bacteria; phylum Bacillota; class Clostridia; order Oscillospirales; family Acutalibacteraceae; genus SIG589. The sequence goes on from JAZSRO010000090.1 coordinate 531, forward strand.
CGTTTATATTGTAACTTTTTTGTCTTTCTCTTACTATTTACCGCTACGATAAATTTTCCGTCCACTTTCGCAGTCTTATATTCATTTGGTCTTAACCCCGTATACAAAGCAAGCACGTACAACGGTTCAAACGGAGCACCCTTTATTCTCTCCAAAAACGCTTCCTCTTCTTCTCTCGTCAACGCTTTGCCGTGCTCGTGTTCGTGTTTGACGTGAAATACCACGCTCAACGGATTACGGTCTATCAATTCGTGTGCGATCGCGCCTTTGAAAATAATCGAAAGCAACGAATATACCTCGTCCGCCGTCTTTCCTTTCCCTTTCGCCTGTAGCTCGTCCAAAATCGTTTGACACTCCGCAGGCGTTATTTTATCCAACGGCAATTTTCCGAATTTGGGAAAAAGATGATTTTGCAACCGATTTTGGTCATTGTAATATGTCTGCTCCGTTACTTTGGGTCTGCGAAATTTCTCGAAATAATAGTTCGTAAATTCCTTAAACGTTATAGGAACTGTAGTCTTATTTCCCGTCGGCTTTGCCGTTTTCAACTTCACAAGCATATTCGCTTTGGCAAGCTCAATCGTTTTTCCGCACGCCGATACGTTATAACCGTTGGAGCGGAATCGGATTTCGTATGTAGTCGTTTTACTTCCACTTACGTGCGTACGCAATCGACATCTCTTTTTATCTATTAATATTAATTTTTTAATTTCTTTTGGCATTTGTTTCATCTCCTGTTTGGTAAATTCGACAATGCCTTGTTTTATATTGTTTTCATTTAGGGCAGTTTTCTCCACCTTTGTTTGCCCGTTTTGGATAAGCTTTTCCAACGTTTCAGCTTTTAGCGATTTGTCCGCTAAATTCAAAACAAATCGTATATTCTCATCTTCATTCGGGCTTGCCTTTAAAGCTTCAATAATTTCATTTAATCTTTTTAATACTTTATATTCCAAATCTCCTTATTTCTTTATTTTCATAGGGTTTGCAACCATACTTTTAACGGAAAGATAAGCATGGTTACCCTATTTTATAATTTTCTCCTTACTAATTCCCGAAAATTACGGGTGTGTTAAGCACATATTGTGTTCCGCTGTTATTGTTCTTCTTTAAGCGTTTGGTATCCTATTCGTATCAAATCTACTTTTGCAATACCTTTTGCTTTTAAGAACGAAGTAATTTCGTCATACTCTTTGACAGGAAGGCGTGTGTTGAATTGCTTGGTTGCCTTTTCTCGCTCTTCCTTATGTACGATTTCGTACTTTTGTCTTGCCTTTTGTTTCGGCGTCATTTGTTTCTCCATTTGACTTTCTCCTTACTTTTTATGTAAGTCTATTATACCGTGCTATCACGGTATTGTCAAGTGTTTTGTTTTCCTTTATTCTCTTTTTCTTGTCTTTTTGCTCTTAGCCTTCGTAGTTCCGCTCTTTCATAGTTCTCTAAATACTTAGGCGTGTCCCGCAAAAGACCTTCCGCTAACATTTTTCCGCTTGTGGATATATCTCCTAATTCTCGCACTCTTTCATTGAATAAAGAGCATAACAACGATTTATTTATGATTTCGCTTAATATTACTTCTTCTAATAAGTTCACGATTTCCATAAGCAATTCGTCTAATCGGTAATACATTTCCACCTGCTTTTCGTCGTACTTCTCCGTTTCGCTTTCGTAGGTTACTTCACCCTTAGCTTCTTTTAACCGCAACGGCAAGCCGTAATCCAACGCTTCGTTAATAACTTTATTAAAGCTCTTCTCATACTTTGGCATAGCCATAAGTTCGTCTATCTGTTCCCATTTTTGCGTATCGGGGATAGATATAAATTTTCTTGTATTTCTGTCTGTATTTCTTTTTCCTCGCATTTAATTTTGCCTCCTTTTATTCGTTTGAAGTGGGTTTCCCACTTGCATCCCTTTCGCCGCGCGAAAGGCTCAAAAATACCATTTGTTGCATTTTTCTTAACCTGCTTCGATTTTTTGGGTACTTTGCAACAATTTTTCATAGCCTTCCAATTCATTTTTACGGATCGTTTTAAGACGTGCCGTTCGTCTTTTCTTACTGCATTGGTATCGACTCCTGTTCTTTTTTATTTCAGGGTTTTAGGGGTTATCCCTAACGAGACGATTTGAAAAAATCGTTTATTTGGCAAGCCAAATACGTTCCTCGCTATGTCAACAAAGCAAAGTTTTACCCTATTATTTCGACTTCGCAAACCGACGTTTTAAGTCTATCGGCAGAACTTCAAATAAACCATTAACCACCTCCGATATATTAATTTTTATATAAACTTTGAGCCGTTGCTCATCCAACGAGCGAGAAAGTTTATAGGAAAAAAAGTAAAATAATCTCTCCGCCACCAAATAATGAAAGTCAAAAATTTTTTGACTTTCGGGGTTTAATTTATGAGACAGAAAATGCCGTTGACTTTTTCTCAACGGCATTTTGGGGTTGCAAAAAGGAAGTTCGATTATTTCAAACTTCCTTAAATGCAATGATTAAGTTGAGTGAAAGGGGAAAATATTTTTACCCCTCTATAATATATTCGCTGAAGCGAATGTATTATACTCGGCTGTGCTTGCAAGTGCTCTGCGAGCGTTTGCAGACACACCCTCCTATAATATAGCCATAAGAAGTTTAAAAAATCGTACCCCCCTTTAAAAAATCTCTTAAGTTCCTTCGAAAAGTGCTTTTAATAACCGCAATTCGAAGGACATTTCTTCCGTTTGTTTCTCTGCCTTTTTCCGTTCCTTTTGTTCGGCACGCTTTTGGCGTTTCTTTTCTTGCTTTGCTTCCATTTCCTTTTGACGGTATTTTTCGAGATTTTCTTCCGCTTTCAATACGAGTTTTCTGACCGCGCCTTCCGTTACGCCCATTTCTTCTGCGATTTTGACCTTTTTCATCTTCAAATACTTGAACATAAAGTAGGATTCCGCTTGACGGGGGGTGAGCTTCGTTTCCAAACTCTCTCGCTGTCTGTCCAAGCGATTTTGTTCTAACCGTAACCGTTCACGTTCTTGTTCTTCTTTTTCCCGCTGTTCCCAAATATACTCTATATCTGCGGTAGGATCGGGGAAATCGAAACCATCTTCCAACATTTTTCCAACGACATGTGCCGACGGGTTTCCTTGCGGTTTACTTTCTTTTCATATCTCAAAAGTTCTTCGTAAACTTCCGCAACGGAATCGTCCACCTCAATTGTTTCTTTGTGTTTATCTACAAATACATACGTTATTGTTTTCATAATGTAATTATAGCACAAAAAATAAATAATTTCAATCGGAAAGTAGCTTATAAGATAAACCTTATTGAATATATGCCGTTTCCTTAAATCGAAACCGTACCGTCCGAGCACACGACGATTTTGATAGCGGAACCATTTTCCCAAGTAGAACTCTTTTCAATCCTGTCCCACTGTGCGATCGTGCCTCTAAATGTAACGCTTATTAGATTACCACAATTCCAAAACACACTACCACCCAGGGCCGTCACGCCATCGGAAAGCGTTACGTTTGTTAAGCTACTGCAATCATAGAACGCAAAAGTGTCAATCGTTACGCTGTCCCCTATCGTCACGCTCGTTAAGCTACTGCAATCATAGAACGCATAAGAGCCAATAGAAGTTACACCGTCGGGAATAGCAAACGATGTTGTTTCTTTTCCAACAGCATATTGTAGAAGCGTTTTTCCGTCCTTTGTGTATAAACTCCCGTCTATCGATTTATATACTATATTATCCTTAGATACTCTAATATCCTTCAATCTACTGCAACCCCAGAACGCACTTCTATCGATGTTCGTTACGCCGTCGCCAATCGTTACGGTCGTTAAGTTTTTACAATAATAGAACGCACTTCCAGCGATGTTCTTTACACTGTCGGGTATTGTTATACTGGTTAATCCACTGCAATTATAGAACGCAGAAGAGCCGATAGAAGTTACACCGTTCCCTATCGTCACGTTCGTCAAGCTATCGCAATAAGCGAACGCATAAGAGCCGATAGAAGTTACACCGTCGGGAATTTCTATGCTCGTTAATCCACTGCAATAAGAGAACGCAAAATTGCCGATAGAAGTTACACTGTCCGGGATAGTTACACTCGTCAAGCCATCACAAGACCAGAATAAATAACCAGGCAATCTCTTTACCTTTGCGCCTACAATAACTCTAACGCCGGCGGCACCACTAAAAGCCCCAAAAGAAGGTTCACAGCTTTCGATATCTGCGCATTCTATTGCATTATATCGAATTTCTGTTAATCCTCCGCAACCAAAAAACGCCTCCAGGCCAATAGTCGTCACTCTCTCGGGAATCGTTATGTTTGTTAATCCACTGCAGCCCAAAAATGCACGAGAACCGATACTTGTTACGCCTTCGCCAATCCCCACACTCGTTAAGCCTGTGCAACCATAGAACACTTCATCGCCGATAGAAGTTACACTGTCGGGTATCACAATGCTCGTTAAGTTCTCGCAATTATAGAACACATACGCTTTAATTTCTGTAACTGTATTCGGTATTTCAAGTTCGGTTGCAAGCTCATTATTCAGATACAAATTTTTTGCATAATACAAAGGATTTGCAAAATAATTCCCAAACGAAATATTGCACCACGCTTTTATATCCGTGATATATACACTCATTAAGCTATCGCAATGATAAAACGCATCAGAGCCGATAGTAGTCACACTGTCGGGAATCACAATGCTCGTTAAGCTACTGCAATTACAGAATGCAGAAGACTCAATTCTTACCACGCTATCGGGTATCACAATGCTCGTTAAGCTACTGCAATTAGAGAACGCAGAAGAATCAATGCATATCACGCTATCGGGTATTTCTATACTCGTCAAGCTACTGCAATTACAGAGCGCAGTCTTGCCAATCGTGGCAACGCCATCAGGAATAGTAAACGACGTTGCCGTTTTTCCAATCGCATACTGCAAAAGCGTTGTTCCGTCTTTCGCATACAAATTGCCGTCAATGGATTTGTAATTTCCATTATCAACATCCACGTTGATACTTGTCAAACTACTGCAATTATAAAATGCCTTTTGACCAATACTCGTTATGCCATTACCAATTTCTATATTTGTTAAGGCGTTACAAGATTCAAATGCGGAAGCTCCAATTGTCGTTACACTATCGGGAATAATTATTTCTTGTAAAGCGTCACAATTATCAAATGCATTTACACCAATGCTAGTTACGCCGTCAGGAATAGTTATGTTTTCTAATCCACTGCAATTTCTGAATGCAGCTCCACCAATGCTAGTTACGCCGTCGCCAATCGTTACGCTCGTTAAGCTACTACAATTTTCGAACGCCCCATAGTCGATACTTGTCGCAGACGTTATTATCACTTTTTTTAAGGATTTAGGCACATAATAATCATTATCAGAATAACTTCTCGCACCGAAGATGTATCCAAAATGTGTATTGCCACCTCCGTCTTTTGTTTCTCCTATAAACGGCAACGTCATTTCCGTCAAACCACTGCAACTATAGAGTACCTCTTTACCGATCGAATTTACACTGTCGGGGATATTCAATTTTTGCAAAGCATCATAATTATAAAATGCGTAATCTCCTATCGCAGTTACGTTTTCAGGAATAACCAATTCGGTTACAAGTTGATTGTTTAAATATAAGTTTTTAGCATAATATAAAGGATTGGAAATATGATCACCAAACGTAATTTTACACCATGCTTCAATATCTGTTATATAGACACTTGTCAAATTATTACAACTTAAAAATGCACCACCACCAATGGTTGTTACACTATCGGGTATGACTATATCTATCAATCCTCGACACTGATAAAATGCCCACACTCCAATCGTTGTTACACTATCGGGAATGACAATTTCCGTCACGCTTGTACAAAGATAGAATGCTTTATCGCAAATCTGTATAACGCCGTCGCCGATTTCTATATTTGTTAAGCCGTTACAAGATTGGAACGCAGAAACTCCAATCGTCGTTACGCTATCGGGAATGATTATTTCTTGTAAAGCGTCACAATTATAAAATGCGTTTGCACCGATAGTCGTTACACTGTCGGGAATATTGATGCTTTTTAAGATACTGCAAGATTTAAATGCGTTATCGCCGATGATTGTTACAGGAATCTTTGTGTCAAGATCACCCTCCAAATACTGATATCTTGCAATATTGACGTGGGTTGACGTTCCCGTATAACCGACTACCATAGCATACGTACCATCTTGAGAAGCTTGGTAGACAACGCCTTCCGTGGGAATCCTTACATACTCGCACTCCAAACACGTGTCGTCCGTTTTTATCTTGTGCACGGCTTTATCTTTGATTTCCTCGCAATATACACACTCAAACCAGTGCGATTTTTCGTCGAAAGAAGGCGCGTCTTTCCAAGTGTGTCTTGCCTCCACAAAGTTATCTCTTTGCTGCTCAACTTCACACAAGATACACTTGATCACGTCATAGCCTTGTTCCGTGCACGTAGGCGCAACCGTTTGTTTCTCGCCCCACGTATGCTGTATAGGAGTGTACTTGCTTCTTTCTTTTTCCTCTTCGCACAAAACACACTTAATCACGTCATAGCCTTGTTCCGTGCATGTGGGGGCAACCGTTTGTACTGCTCCCCACGTATGTTTTGCGTCTACAAAGTTACACTTTTCTTCCACCTCGCACAAAGTACATTTAATTATATCATAGCCCTGTTCCGTGCACGTAGGTGCAACCGTTTGCACTTCTTCTCCCCACGTATGCTGTATAGGCGTGTAATTGCTTCTTTCTTTTTCCACTTCGCACAAAGCGCACTTGATTACGTCATAGCCTTGTTCCGTACATGTGGGTGCAACCGTTTTGACTTCTCCCCATAAATGACCTTCTTTTGTCAATTCACCATCCATACAAACAATTTTCGGCGTGGAAACGTTTTCCTTACACCAAAAGCTTTTTTCGATCGCATTCCATTGTTCGACGATACCGTTAAACGTAATGCATGTTAAGTTTTCACAATTATAAAATGCATTTATACCGATCGCCGTTATACTATCGGGAAGCGTCAAGCTCGTCAAGTGTCCGCCATTGGCAAAAGCCTCGTTCTCAATCGTCTCTCCTGCAGTGATCACTACTGTTTTTAAATTGGTTTGAGGAATATATGGAATTGCCAACGTCGGCATTTCTACATTTTCGATTTTGTCACAATTATAAAACGCAGAATCGCCAATTGTAGTCACACTTTCAGGAATAATAATATCGGTTAAGCTGCTACAATTATAAAACGCAAAATCGCCGATTGTGGTTATGCCATCGGGAATCGTTAAATTTTTTAGGTTTTTGCATCGCGAAAACGCATAATCACCAATAGAGGTTATCCCCTCCAATATACGCACGTCGGTCAAAGTGCCGCAACGGCTAAACGCAGAATCGCCAATCGTCTCTCCCGCAGTGATCACTACCGTTTTTAAATTGGTTTGAGGAATATATGGAATTGCCAACGTCGGCATTTTTACATTTTCGATTTTGTCACAATTATAAAAAGGGTCATATCCAATTGTGGTTACGTTGTTGGAAAGAGTAATATCAGTTAAGTTGCCACACTGATTAAACGCATAATTGCCGATAGTAGCCACACTTTCAGGAAGAATAATATTGCTTAAGTTGCTACACTGATTAAACGCATAATCGCCAATCATGGTTACGCCATCGAGAATAGCAAATGATGCTGCCTCTTTTCCGGCCGCATATTGCAAAAGCGTTGTTCCGTCTTTCGTGTACAAATTACCGTCAATCGATTTATAGTTTGCATTGTTGTCATCTACGACGATGCTTTTCAAACCACCGTATTCAATAATAAAAGCATACTCACCAATAGAAGCTACACCGCTACCAATCACTACACTTTCCAAATTCAAACAAGTTGAAAACGCAGCCTCCCCGATATTTTCTACATCATTGCTGATTATTACACTTTTCAAATTAAGGCTCGCACTAAACGCACGGGGATTGATCTTCTTAACACCGTTCGGAACAGTAAATTCCGTTGTCGCTTTGCCAGATGCATACTGTATTAGTGTCGTCCCGTCTTTTGTGTATAAATTCCCATCTACTGATTTATACGTAGCATTATCTTCGGAAACAGTAAATCTCGTCAAGCTTGCAGTGAGAGTAAATGCCATATCGCCAATAAATTCCACGCCTTCACCGATCATTATACTTTTTAGGCGCGTGCAACCCGCAAATGCCATAGTACCAATAGACGTTACACTATCGGGAATAATGATACTTGTCAAATAACTATTATAGAAAGCTCCTTCGCCAACAGATGTTACCGGTACACCTTGATACATCTTTGCTATATTCACGTGTGACAACGATCCGATATATCGAACAACCGTTGCATATGTGCCGTCTTCAGACACCTCGTACACAACGCCTTCCGTAGGAATTCTCATATACGTACAACCCGTACAAATATCGTCGTCCCCCAACGTGTGCATAGCTTCGTCTTTAATTTCTTCGCAATTTTTACAAGCAAACCAATGAAATTCCTCGTCAAAGGAGCGCATTTCTTTCCAAGTATGTCCCGCCTCTAAAAAATTACTCTTTTCTTCCTCTCCACACATTGTACACGTTCGCATATCGTAACCTTGTTCCGTGCACGTAGGCGCAACCGTTTGTTTCTCGCCCCAAGTATGTACGTGTTCGCCATTAGAAGAATTTGAATCTTCAAAGGTATTACACGCGCCAAACAGCATTCCCGTGCACAATATGGAAAGTGTTGCTATTAAAAACGCTCTTTGCTTTTTACCGTTCATAAAAACCTCCACAAAATAAAAAATGCGCCAACCGAAGTCAGCGCATAAAAAACGCAAACTCCGTCGTCGCCAAACTAAACTAAATAGAAAAACAAATCTCAGATTTCTACTTAGGGGAATTTGCATTTTTTTATCAAATTCTAAAAGTAGAAATCTTAAAAAGGGCACAATACCCCCATAAAAAACGAAAAATTTATTTTTCTCAAAAAATATTTAGTTTAGTTTGGCATTATCATTATAACAAAAATTACAAAATATATCAAGAAATTTTTAGGTTTTGGTAAAAGTTTTTTACGCACCAAAAAAGACAAGCCGTTTTTCGACTTGTCTTCTCGCTATAATTATAGTTTTATAATAAATCCAAATCCATCGCCGCAAAAGTTTAAAAATACTCCTTTTGTTTATATTCTTGCGTTAAATGTTTTGGGAATATCATTTGAAAACCGTCTCATAAATACCTGCCTCTGTTGTATCCATAAAAACGCATCTCAATTTATTTTTCGAGCACTCCGTTTCTAATTTTTGATTAATTCCTCTATGGTTTCATAAAAAACAAGTTGAAGAATGTTTTCTTGCGTTAATCTCATAACTATACCTTAATCCGTCAAGCCCAGTAGCCAATCTCTTGCATTTACACGTCTGATTCCATTATATTGCATTTCGGGATTGTCGTCAAGCGTTAATAGATATTTTGGGTAATGATCTTTTACCGCCTCTACTGTGTAATAGAATTTCAAGCGAATATTTTTGCCTTAATATCATACCATCTTTAAAGAATAGATTCAATACAAACTAATCATTTAAAATATTGCCCCGTTCTTTGCCGAACGCCTTTTAAACTTTAATAAACAAAAGAATTTACCTAAGATAACTTACAATTATTTTAAGAATAATTTTCTTGAATAGGATTATATCAAAATGAAAAAAACAGTATTCATTTGTTTCGCCGCGGAAGATCGATATGATATCGCGGAACCTATTGTTTATCATCTTAAAAATTATGGGATTGAAGTTTGGTATGATAGACAATCTTTATTATTGGGAGACAATAGAAAACAAAAAAATTTGATTGAGGGTGCTTCACAATGCGAATATACCATATTGGTATTAAGCAAGAACACTTGGGATTCAACCTGTGCAATGGAAGAGATCGGAATAATTAAGAAACGCTATATTACAGAAAATCTTATTGTATTTCCCGTATTATATGAATTATCCCCCGAAGACATTCCATACGAAATACAATGGGTAAAGGAATTGATATTCAAGGAAACCGATAGAGCATCAGGCACGCGTCAAATATGTAATCATATTGCCTGTAGAATTACTAGCGATATTCTATGTAAATTAAAATATTATAATTTTCAAACAATTATAAACAATGAAATAGATGGTATCCCGAAACAAATATATTTTTTGCTTAATGCTTATCAACAGATTGATACACAAAATCTAAACGCACGTATAGCTTTGCTTTACGCGACATATCTTGTGATTACAGCCTTACAATTAAAATGCAATAACTATAACTGCAAACTTGTTTCAAAGATTTTTGAAAGATTATTTTCAGAAACGCGGCTCAATCTAAACATTGATTATCGTGAAGTATGGTTGCTGGAAAATTCTATTTCTATACTTATAAACGAAGTTTATCCTATAAAGAATTTAAAATAGCAATAATATTTTGCACTACATTCTCAATGGGTTCTTCTGACTTTAACTTGTCTATTGCCTTTTCTAGGTATGGATATTTCGTTAATTCGTCTTTGACTAGTTGCCAAATTTCTTGAGAAACCATCCCGGGATAAGCAATTGGAATAATAGCTTTGTGTTGCTTACGAGCAATTTCAAATTCTTCTAAAACGCCACTTTTTCCATTTGTAGCATTGTGATCCTGCTCGCCAAAAACAAATATAGCTGAACCACATTGATGAATTACTTTTTCTCTAAGCTTTTTCTTTTCTTGGGGGGATTTTTTCTTATTGCCCACAAAAGGCTTGACTATAAGATATTTTTCTATAGAATTAACCCCCTGTTTTGCTAGATACTCGTTAGCATATCCAATAAGATGCGTTCCAAAACGACGTCCAATCCCATTTACAATGCGATAATCATTTTCAAGCAACGAAAATGATAATGCACGAGATAAGGAATGAGAATATTCAACAAGTTCCGTTGCTTGATAACTAAATGCCCCAGATATAAAAACACGTTTCTTTTGAATTCGTTGATTTAATTCCATTAAAATTTTTGGAATATCTTTATAATCATCAATCAAAAGAACTCGTATCTTATAGCGCTTTTCTAAATCATCCACTAAATGTTTAAAATAAGGGTTCTCTGGATGATTTTTCATAATTGTATAATGATAATTTGTAGATTCTCCTAAATATCTTATTATTTCACTTAAACAGTCTAAAACAAGATGATCTGTAAAACTGTAACCAATGAATAGAAACGTGCTAGAGATTAATTCTCGTTTAAAAAACATAAGCATTATTCGATGTGTATCAATATATTTCTCATAATCACCTTGTGTTGCAATAATATTATCTATATTGCTTATATCACCATTCATTTTAAAAATATTGATACGTTTATTAAAATCGATATTAGAAAAGTCAGAATCACGAAAAACTTTGTTTATTAGAACGCCTTGCTGTTGATAATTAAGTTCAAGTGCATTATCAAAATTAGTAGTCCAAATATTAGAAAAGCCGACATTAATCAGTTCGTTCATTAGCGGGCTTTTAAAATCATTTTTATTGATTCTATCATTGATTCTTTTTCTAAGTTCAGCACTACCATAATTGTTTGAATAATATTGAGCCAACTTGTAAAAATCGGTGGAATCATCTATACTTACGCCTAAAGCGTCAGCAAAAGGTGAAAATAAATTCGACCAAGTAGGATATCCTGCATCACAAGAACCACCAGCCCCCATAAATAAAGAAATTCTTTCGTCAAGGGCTTGTTGTGAAAATTGTTTAAGAAATTCTTCGCGTTCTATAGGCATATTTTTCTCCTCCGCTAAAAACATATTCTTAAAATAATTGTAAGTTATCTTAGGTAAATTATACCATAATATGATATAATTTGCAATAGAATTTTTTAATTTTATGGAGCATTTATGGAAAAATATATTTCTTTATTCTTAAAACAAATTCAATCAACCAAAAATCTCTCTCCAAAAAGTATTTTAGCCTATCAAAGCGATTTAAAGCAATTTATTAAACAGCAGTCAGATCTATCCAGCCCCAACATTTGTGAATATATTTCTTACTTAAATGATTATCGAGCCTTAAAAGACACTTCCATTCGCCGCAAAATTATTACTTTGAAAAACTTTTATGCTTTTTTAGTTAGCCAAAATATAATCAAAGCATCTCCTTTTACAGGATTAACTTTTAGATTTCGTCAAGAAAAAAAACTACCCAAAACTCTTTCTTTGAAAGAAGTTGAAAAGATTCTTAATTGTTTTAATCAAGACTACTCCTCTCTGTCCCCTTTCAAAAAGCGACTTAGAGTTCGCGATTGCGCCCTTATGGAACTCCTGATTAGCACAGGAATTCGTATCGGCGAAGCCGCCGCAATAACATTAAACGATATTATCGTTTCCGAACATACTATTTTGATACATGGAAAAGGTAGAAAACAAAGACTCATTTATATTTCTTCCCCCGTCACCTGGGAACGCTTGAGTCTTTTAATCAAAGAACGAAAAAAAGAACAAGGCGAATATCTTTTTATTAATCGAAACGGACAACCTCTCAGTACTCACGGTATTGAAGATATTTATAAAAAATATGTAAAGATCGCTAAGATCAATGAAAAGTCCACACCACACTACCTTCGGCATACATTCGCGACCCATCTTCTTGCCAACGGAGCAGATTTGCGCTCCGTGCAAGAAATTCTCGGCCATGCAAGCGTTTCCACGACTCAAATTTATACTGAAGTTACTACAAACCGAAAAAAACAGGTTCTTAAGAAATTCAACTATCGTAATAAGCTATAATTCTATTACAATAAGTTATAATTCTTTTGTATTGTGTTTAATGGGAATAATATTTTGTTTAACTGCGTCATACATATATGCAAAGCCTGAATTATTACGAACGATATTTTTTCTTGGCGGTGTTTTATATAATTGAATCCGACGCCAATCATACCGGCAAGCCCACCAAATGCTATTACCGCATACGTAAGCCATTGTTTTCATTTGTTTGCCTCTCATTCATTTCTTATTTAATAAGACGCTTACACATCAAACTTTTTACGCAAAAACATTAAAAATTTAAAATATTTTAATAGAATAGCATGCATCTAGATTATAATATATAAAAAGTCGCAAGATTACTCCCGCGACCTTTCTTACTCATATAAAATCATTATTTCATCAAATTTGGAAAATATTAAATATTAATATTTTCAAGTAGTAATATGGTTAAAAACTAAAAATTACTTACAACTATTATACATTTACGATATAAAACAAGGTTTGTCGTGTATTAAATTTCGTTAATTAAAAAATGGGGAAGTTTTGGGGAAGAAGTTGCTGAAACCCTTTATTTATAAGTCATTCCGCAATCCTTGAAATGGGTTCGAGTCCCGATAAGGTCACCAAAAAGCAGGACACCAAGCGGTGTCCTGTTCTTTTTGTGCCTTATCGGGAAAGACGACGAACGCGACTTTCGGGTTCGGAAAAATGCGAGCGTCTATACGCGAGACTTTTTTCTTTGAGCGAAGCGAAAGCCCCCGATAAGGGAACGGCGAAGCCGAAGGGTTCGCGCGAGCGAGCGAAGCGAGCGCTGCCCTCCGAGGGGCCCCTTTGGGGTGTCGGAGATACCCGACAGTCACCAACAAAACGCACATCTCGAATGATGTGCGTTTTTTCGTTGGCGACCTTATCGGGATAACATACGCACTTCTTAGCGACATCAAAAAGATTTTTAGTTTCTCCTATTGCAATATTTGATGTTTTGTGATATAATAAAAATATGCAATTCTCTTGCTTTAAGGAGCTTGATCATGAATATTATCGATAATTTTGTCGGCGTGGAAAATATTGGTTTGCACGACAGTAGAGTTTCAAAAATAGAGATACAAAATAATTGCATTTGTTTTGCATTTTCACAGGGTTTTTGGCGAACAAATGAACAAGGAAAGCTTATAAAACAGTTACAAAATTGTAAAATGACTTATCTTTGTGTTAATTCAAATCCTGAATTATGGATAACTGATTTATCAAAAAGAAAGAGAATTTCCTTTGCAAACTTTCAAAAGCTTGTTGATAAATACGGTTTAGGGATCAATCAAGAATTTCGATGTCTATTCTCGAAACATATTATTTTAGAATGTGGTCGATTTCTTATCGAAACTGATGAGATTGAAACGATTGTATATGAATATGGAGATATTGACGATTGGAGAATTAAGGGGAATGAAGATTATTTGAATAATCTTACGCTATATAAAGTTGTCTTCCCCGACTTTTGGAAAAAATCCTATGCTTTGAAAAATAGATTCTTTCAAATGATAAAATCTGACGGGGAAAATTGGGTAAATAGCGGTCATGGCGGAGAAGAATTTCTTGACGATGAAAAAATACAGCATTTTTGGCACGAGCATTGTGACTTTTGTTGGGAAAAAGCATTAACGGATAACAATAGCACTTTTTATTGTACAGAAGATTTTAAATATTGGATTTGTGAAGAATGTTTTGAAGATTTTAAAAATAGATTTCATTGGAGCGTCAAACCTATGGAAGAATTGTTATAAAACCATTTTAATTAAATTGATACAATCAAACTACAAAAGCCACCCTGGTCGGGTGGTTTTTGCGTACAATCTATTGAAAAACATTTTCTATACAAGAAAAAATTTCTCTTATACAAGCGTAAATCGCTCGCTTTTTTTGCGCCGTAGTGATATAATATGCTACGGTTATCATTTAGGAGCTTTTTTTATGCATACTGCGGTTAGAAAACACAATTCCACGCATCATCACAGTGCCATATTAGAACATATCGGCGCGTTCCTGAAAAAGAACGTCGTTTTATGCATTGCGGGGGTGGCGGCGCTCTTCACTTGTTTTATCGTGCCGCCCGACGCGGAATATGTAAATTATTTCGATCTTAAAACGCTCACTTGCCTTTTTTGCGTACTTGCCGTCGTTTGCGCGCTTCGTAATATCCGTTTCTTTTTCGCGCTCGCGCAAAAAATCGTGGAGCTGTTTAAAAATACCCGCGCGTGTATTCTTGCGCTCGTGTATATCACCTTTTTAGGCTCTATGCTAATCGCAAACGATATGGCGCTTTTAACCTTTTTGCCGCTTGGGTATTTCGTGTTATCTTCCACAGGCAAGCAAAAATATATGGCGTTTACCTTTATTATGCAAAACATTGCCGCCAATCTCGGCGGTATGCTAACTCCGTTTGGAAATCCGCAAAATTTATATCTTTATACGAAATTTAATATCCCTACGGGCGAATTTATGCAAATTATGTTCCCGCCCTTTCTTTTGTCAGTGGCGCTTATCACCCTTTGTTGCCTGTTCGTCAAAAAAGAACCCCTTGAAATTACGGGC
>JAZSRO010000115.1:0-48694 GCA_045538515.1 Acutalibacteraceae bacterium
TTCTTTTTTCATTTATAAATCCTCCGTTTGTGTTTCGCTTTGACTGGCAGGTCTTTGCTATTTTAACACAAACGGAGGTTTTTGTTCATCGGTTAACCTTTTTTGAACCACGCGACTATCGCGTGGTTTTCGTTATACAACAAAAAATAAAGCAGTCATACGACTGCTTTATTTTTATATATTATTTTCAAATTCTTCGATATCAATAACCTTACCCGAAAGCCTTGCTTCCTCGGCAGCGAATGCCTGGATATGATTAAGATAAGATATTCTAACGCTATTATAAGCGGGTGAAGATTTATCACCGTCAACCGCACACAAAAGCGTATCCATAATACCAAAATCGCCTCCGCCGTGACCGCTTCCGGTACCATCATCAATATTTTCAACACCAGCGTCTGTCCAACTGTTAGTATCAAACGAAAAAATTCTTATGGTAGCATCGTTAAAACTTGCTTCAATGAAACCATCTGTTCCGTAAATACGGGTATATCTGTCACCACGATTAAACGGATTCATATTAATTGTAACGGTAATGCCATCTTCATATTCTAAGTTTACAATTTGGTGGTCAACAACGGTGCTGCCACAATTATAAACACATCTGCCATAATTTGTGACTTTAAGCGCATCCATAACCTCCTCGCTTGTCGGTTGTGCAACTGTATCTGTTGCCGCACAACGCCATATATCATAGCCCGGTTCATCGTGTCTAAAGTAAAACTTAGTTGCGTTATAACGGCATGTATCACCTACAGGACATCCTTGATAGCAAAATTCCGGTGCACCTTTTGGCATATTTTCCGGTATAAAGTGTGTTTTCGAACCAAAAGACTGAACCTTTTTTGCTTTTTTGCCAATAAGCCACTGAATAATATCAAAGTCGTGGCAACATTTAGCAATTATCATAGGACAAGCCATTTCGGTATTACGCCAAATACCCCGCAAAAAACTATGTATATAATTAGGCTGACCAACATCTTCGCTATGGAAAATTGACACGATTTTTCCAATAGCGCCATCGTCAATTACCTGTTTTAATCTTTCAAAATGTTTAGTATATCTGAGAACATGACAAATTATTACCTCAACACCTTTTTTCTCGGCGGCTTCGGTAATAAGTTTACATTCTTTCGGGTTGAAGCCCATTGGCTTTTCCAGCAAAAGATGATATCCTTTTTCTATCATCGCCAACGCTGGTTCAAGATGCATTGTATCGCTTGTTGCAATTATAGCGATATCTGCCATTTTGGAGAGTTTTGCTAAATCTTTATAGTCAGAAAACAATTGGTCGTCGCGCAAATTATGTAGTTCTTTGGCGGTTTCAAGTCTGTTTTCAATAGTATCCGCAACCGCGACAATTTCAAACTTTTCAGGAAAATTAATGGCATACTTGGCGTATATCGAGCCGCGACCGCCATATCCAATTATTACAGCCGTTTTCTTTTTCATTCAGAACACCTTCTTACAGTATATTTACATCGTGATTGACATCTCGACAATCATATGATACACTATTCAAAAAATAATGTATATGCTTAAAAATGTATTAAATTTATAAATTTGTATACTTTGAGGTGATATTATGTTCCAATATACGCCAATATATGTTGGTAAAAACTTTCAGATAAAAAATCTTTACACCGCGTTCAAAAAAACAATTGAATATAATTTTAATTTTGCGGGTGAGGTACATAATTTTTACGAACTCGTTTCTGTTATTGATGGTACAGTCGGTGTCGCGGCAAACAACGAAGTATACACACTCAGGTCAGGTCAGGCAATACTGCACGAACCCTTGGAATTTCACAATGTATGGGCCAAAAGCGATAATCCTACCATTGTTGTTTTCACCTTTGACTGTAAACAAGCCCCAAACCTATCATCGAAAATATTTGATTTGAATTCTACACAAGACGCCATAGATATATTAGAAAAACTACATATTTGCTACAATTTCGATGAACATATTATAACGGAAAACAAGTCGGGATACGAACTTGATTCACAGGTCGCTATAAAAATGTTAGAAATATATATTCTAAACACCATATCTTCATACAGCGAAAAGTTAAAGATTGATACCTCTGTTACGGCAAAAAATTTCAGCACAATCGTAACTGTGCTGAATGATAACATTGATAAAAATCTCGCGGTTTCCGATATCGCAAAATTATGCAATATGAGCGAAATCAATGTTAAGAAAACCTTCAAAAGATATTCAAATATGGGCGTAATCAAATATTTTAATCAACTTAAAATAAACAATGCCATAACAAAAATGCGTAGCGGAATGAGCATTAAAGAGACTGCAACTGCACTCGGATTTTCAAGTCAGAACTATTTTAGCACAACCTTCAAACGAATTATAGGTGTCTCTCCGTCAAACTACAAATATTAAACAACTTTCTTTCGATTTTTGAACAAAAAAATCAGTAGCATTATAAAGAGACATCCTAACAAAACACCTGTAGTGTCTATTAACACATCGCGTAATTCACAGGAGCGTCCGGGAACAAAAGTTTGATGTATTTCATCCGAAATTGCATATAACACCCCGACAAAAAATGCTAACATTGCTCTAGTTAATACTTTAAGTTTTATAAATGTTTGCATACCGGATGACAGGGTTAATCCAAGTACGAAATATACAGAGAAATGTGCAAGTTTTCTCACAACAAATTGAAATTGACCGACATATTCTTCCCTTTCAATTTCCGTCAATTGTTCAAAATCTTTGTCCAAAAATCTGATAATTGATTCGATTAAACCACCGCTTGTACTCGAAGATGTTTGTGCATCCTGAGATGACATTGAAAAAATGAACACCATTATAATCAATGATATCGCAAAACTTATAATTCTTATAAATATTAGTTTTTTATTTTCCATTCAAATATTCAACCGCCTTAATTACATAGGGGTTTTCCCTATCACTTGTGAAATGATAACTTTCTATTTGAGATTTTGTGAGTTTAACCTCAATATCCGGAACTATTCCCTTTTTATCGTAACTCACACCGCTTTTTGAATAATAACGCGCTACAGTAAAGCGTATTGCAGACCTATCGTATAGACGGTAGGTCTTTTGCATTATTCCTTTACCAAAGGATTTTTCGCCGATTATAGCACCTTTTTCATAGTCGCGGATTGAAGCGGCAAAAAGTTCTGCCGCACTCGCCGTTGAAGAATTGATTATAACCGCCATTGGCAAATCAATCTCTTTTTCGTCCGATTTACCGATTACCTTTCGGTTTCCATCTTTATATTCAACCGACACAATAACGCCTTTTGGCAGTAAAAAATCCAATATTTCAATAACAGAATCAAGCGTTCCGCCGCCGTTGTCTGCAAGATTGAAAATTAATCCTTTAACATCATCCGAAATCAATTCATTAATCTTTTCTTTGAATTGTTCTACAGTTTTATCGTTAAATGTTGTAATCTCAACATAACCGTAATTTTCAATTTTCTCAGTAAACACAGACTGAATTACAAAATCAGATAGAATAAGCGTGTCTTCAATCATTTTACCGTTTCGCATATAGGAAATGGAAATCTTTTTTCCGATTTCACCCTGTAATTCATTATAACAATCGTAATAGTTTTCTTTGTTTATTGATGTTCTATTAACCGCAACGATAACATCCCCCGTTTTAAGACCGATTTTATCGGCGGGACTGCCTTCAACAACTCTTTTAACATAAAAATTATACGACTCAGGCATAAAAACAATAGTTATTCCAACACCCGCTTTAACGCCCTCAAAAGCCTCGAATTTCTCGTTTGCGGCGTCTTTAGAATAATAAATCGCATAATCGTCCGAAAGCATAGAAACATAGCCCTCTGCCAATGAATCTTCAATTTTTCCAGATGAGGTTTTATCAATATAATTTTTACGGACGAGCAGGTCCATAGTCGAAATTTTTATGAAGGACGGCGTTAATCTACCGAAAGCCAAAAATAGTGCAGATAAAACAATTATAACTGACAAAACAGATGACACCACTGCCGTTATAACCATTCTTCTGTACGAAACGCTTTTTTTCATAAAACATCACCTTTTCAAAATTAAAAGGGCAAACAGAGTTGCCCTTTAATTTATTATTTTACTTTTCTGTAGTAGTTAAGCGGATTAACGCGCGAACCATTTACATAAATTTCAAAATGGTCGTGGGCTCCGGTTGAGTTACCTGTAGAGCCAACATAACCAATAACCTGTCCTTTTTTAACCTTTTGACCAACCGAAACCGCCGTTTTAGTCATATGACCGTTGAGCGATTTATAGTTAGTGCTGCCTTGGTTACCGTGGTCAATCATAACATGGTTACCCCAACCGCCGCCACAACCGCAAAAACTTCTGTAGTTGTGTTTACAAGAACCGTAGGTTTTAATAACAACGCCATCCGCAATGGCAACAATTGGTGCGCCAGAAATACTACCGTCAGATATATCAATACCCCTATGCATTTTGCCCCAGCGCATACCATAATATGATGTTATATTATAATGGTTGGGTACAGGCCAGGTGAAAGCACTTCCGTCATAAATAGCACCAGTTGTCACATGAATGTACGGCGCAAGTTCTGCTTCCAATTCTTCAATATCGTGCTGATTAGCGTTGATTTCATTTTGTGTAGCGTTCTGCTCTTTATTTATTTCAGCAATAACGCTGTTAACTGCGCTAACCTGTTTATCAAGTTCTGCCTTTTTTTCAGCGAGAACTGCTTTAGCCTCATTTTGTGCTTCAATCTTAACCGCAATTTCCTTTTGAGCGGCATTGATTTCGTCAACAATCATAATAATGCGTTCAACAATTTTTTGGTCATGTGCAGAAACGGCCTTTGTGAGTTTTGCAAGAGCAAGATAATCTGCAAAACTTTCAGCACCAAGCAAAACCTGTAAACTGCTACTACCATTGCTCATATGAATAGTGCGAAGCCTTTTCTTGAAAAGTAAGATTGTGTCTTCTTTTTCTTTTTGTTTTTCTTTAATTTTAGCCTCGTTTTCAGCAATTTCGGTATTAAACTGTGAAATCTTGCTGTTGCAAAGATTAATCTGTTGCTGAAGATTAGAAATCTGCGCTTCAATCTTGTTTCTAAGAGAGGTTTGCTCTGCTTTTTTAGATTTGATAGCATTAATTTCTTTTTTGAGTTCTGCCTGTTGTGCTTCAAGTTTTTGAATTTCTTTATTTATCTCACTTTCGGAACGCGCCGCAGAAGCAGGTACCGCCATAAAAGCGCTGCCGAAAACAAAAACAAAGCACATTATGAAAGACAAAATTCTTTTAATTGAAAGTTGTTTTTTCAAAACACAGCCTCCGATTTAATTATATGCGTTAAATTCGCTGCCTTCGCGCTTGAGGTATTTGCCAATGATAATAACACTGCCCAAAACACCTGCAACCACGCCGATAGCCACAAATATTCCTAATATTTGGAATACCACAGATGAGAACGCGACAGGAGCCATTGTTCCCAAAATAGTTCCCATTGTTTCTAAGATTATTCTGTAACAGAAATAAACCATAACAAGCGAAATGACAGCCGATATCAAGCCAAGCATTACACCCTCAACAATAAAGGGAATTCTTATAAATGAATCGGTTGCACCAACCGCTTTCATTATGCTTATTTCAAGTTTTCTGTTATACATTGTAACACGTATTGTGTTAGAAACAATAACAAGAGAGATTATAAGAAGAATTGAAATAATCCAAAAACCTGCAATAGAAACACCATTTTTGATTGAGGTGATTTTTTCGGCGAGGTCACTTTGCGACTCAATAGAGTCAACACCTTTAACCTCTCTGATTTTTGCGATTGTTTCATCGAAAATTGATAAATCCTTCAAAATAACCTTTGCGCCACAGGAAAGCGGGTTTCCACCCTCCTCATCAAGAAATGTGAAATATTCTTCCTGTCCCGCCAAAAACGATTCTTTTAACGATTCAAGTCCTTCATCGCTTGTAACATAGGTCACAGATACAACATTATCAAGTTTTTCTATATCCTTACAAACGGCAAGGGCTTCTTCGTCATTATGAACATAATAAGAATTTTCATCAATTTGGTCGGACTGCACTGTGGTAGAACTCGTATTTTCACCATCTGCCGCTGTGCCGTAAAGAACAGAGTTGCGGTCATTAAAATAAACCATAACAACATTCTGTTGTTCAAGACCTTCCATAGCACGCTGTGCATTAAGGGTTATCAAAAACGAAATACCGATAAGCACCATACAGGCAACCAAAACGCCAATTGACGCTATAGACATCAAGCGGTTGTTCCAAACATTTTTAATTCCTTCGCCTGTTAAATATTTTACACTTCTCGCCTTCATATAGCACTACCCTCCGCATTGTCGGCAACAACTCTGCCACCGTCAAGCATTATAACGCGGTGGTTAAAATCCCTAACGAGATTATGGTCATGAGTAACCATAATTATGGTGGTGCCACGCTTATTTATTTCGTTTAGAAGACCCACAATCTCATATGACATATTAGGGTCAACATTGCCGGTAGGCTCGTCCGCTATGATGAGGTCAGGCGCATTTACGAGTGCACGGGCAAGACCTACTCGCTGTTGTTCTCCGCCCGAAAGTTCGTTAGGCATCGAACGCGCTTTGTGTCCAAGACCAACCTTGCTTAAAGAACGCGCAACCTCTTTTCTGATTTTGCGGCTGCTTGCGCCAACAACATGCATAGCAAAAGCAACATTTTCAAAAACATTCATAGTAGGAATTAAACGGAAATCCTGAAAAACTATGCCCATCGTTCTTCTAAGCATAGGTATGTTTTTGCGCTTCATAGTTGTAAGGTTATAGCCATTAACCAAAACCTCACCTGCGTTTGCCTTTTCCTCGCGCATAATCAGTTTCATAAATGTACTTTTACCTGCGCCCGAAGAGCCGACAACAAAAACAAACTCGCCCTTGTTTATGCGAAGATTTACATCAGAAAGTGCGTGTGTTCCTGTTGTATTGTAGGTTTTTGAAACACCTCTGAACTCGATAAGCGGGTGCTGTTCATTAGAAATTGTTGTTTCCAAAATAGAACTCTCTCTTTCTTAATACTTAACAGGATTAGAGTTAAGATACTTTTTAACCATCAACGCGATTTTGAAGACGATAGCGTGGTCAAACTCACGAAGGTCAAGACCTGTGATTTTTCTGATTTTTTCAAGTCTGTAAACAAGTGTGTTTCTGTGTACGAAAAGTTTACGCGATGTTTCAGAAACATTAAGATTATTTTCAAAGAATCTTTGAATTGTGAAAAGGGTTTCGTGGTCAAGACTGTCAATTGAGCCTTTTTTGAAAACTTCACGAAGGAAGGTCTCGCAAAGAGTCGTGGGCAACTGATAGATAAGACGAGCAATACCGAGATTATCATAAGAAACAATTGCCTTTTCGGTATCAAACACCTTTCCAACCTCCAAAGAAACCTGTGCTTCCTTGAAAGATTTCGCCAAATCTTTAAGTCCCGTAACTGTTGTACCGATACCAACAACAACCTGTGTATAGAACTCACCAGAGAGTGTGTCAACAATAGAATTTGCAAGTTTTTCAATTGTTTCACTCGCAACATTTGCGCTTGTTTCTTTAACAAGTGCTATATCGGTTTCACTTATGTTAATAACAAAGTCTTTAGATTTATCCGGGAAAAGATTTTGGATAACATCATAAATAGAAACATCGTTTCTTGAAGTAACACGGATAAGTAATACCGTGCGGGAAACATCGCTATTAAAGTGTAGTTCACGCGCTTTAAGGTATATATCACCGGGAAGAATATTATCAAGAATTATATTTTTAATAAAGTTTCCACGGTCATAGTTTTCGTCATAATAAAACTTAATGCTTGAAAGCGAAACCGCAAGTATTGAGGCAAATGTAGATGCCTCCGCATCGTTACCTTCAACAAAAACTAAATAATCAGGATGCTGGGATGCACCAAAAGATTTGTATGTATATGCGCCGCTTGTAAACACCTCAGAATCAATAAAGTTGATACTGATAGGAAGGTCAACACTCTCCCCTATTTTACCAAGGTCGCTGCATGCAATAATTGTTGATGTTTCATCAATAACACCAATCGTTCTGTCAACTGCATCACGCATCTGATGAAGCACACTTTGAAATAATCTGTTAGACATTAAAATCCCTCTTCCGTATATTATTATAATAATATAATAGATTAATTACATACACATATATTTTACACAAAAACCACACATTTTGCAAGGGTTATATTAAAAAAAGTTACAATTAGTAACATTTTAATAAAAAAAGAGAGGCTTTTTTAACAAAGCCTCTCAAATTATTAGTTGCAGATTGTCTTTTCAGTGTCTTTATCAAAGATGTGAATCTTAGCGGGTTCAATCGCAATCTTAATTTCATCGCCTGCACGGGCAGTAGATGAGGGGTCAACACGAGCGTTGATGTTCTGACCTTCACAGTTCATGTAAAGATAGGTTTCAGCACCCATAAGTTCGGTAACCTCAACATTTGCAGTAACAATACCTGCAGCAAATTTCTCAACGAGTTCAGGCTCATTGTGAACATGTTCAGGTCTGATACCGAAGATAACTTCCTTATCAACATAAGGCTTAAGGCAGTCATTCTTGTTCTTAGACTCGGGAAGTTCAATCTTATACTTAACACCTGCGCGTGTTTTAGTATCTTCAGAACCGAATTCAACAAAGAATTTGCCGTTTTCTTCAAGAATTTTTGCTTCAATGAAGTTCATCTGGGGTGAACCGATAAATCCGGCAACGAAAAGGTTGCAGGGGAAATCATAAAGTTTCTGAGGAGCATCAACCTGCTGGATGAAGCCGTCCTTCATAACGATGATTCTGGTACCCATTGTCATAGCTTCGGTCTGGTCGTGGGTAACATAAATAAATGTTGTTCCAAGACGCTGGTGAAGTTTTGTAATCTCGGTACGCATCTGTGCACGAAGTTTAGCATCCAAGTTAGAAAGCGGTTCGTCAAGTAAGAATACCTTAGGCTCACGAACGATAGCACGACCGAGAGCAACACGCTGACGCTGACCACCCGACAAAGCCTTGGGCTTACGCTCGAGCAAGTGTTCAATATCAAGGATACGAGCAGCTTCTTCAACGCGGCGCTTAATCTCATCCTTAGCAGTTTTGCGAAGTTTAAGACCGAAAGCCATGTTGTCAAAAACAGTCATATGCGGATAAAGAGCATAGTTCTGGAAAACCATGGCGATATCTCTATCCTTAGGTGCAACATCATTAACGAGACGGTCGCCGATATAAAGTTCACCGCTTGAAATTTCTTCAAGACCGGCAACCATACGAAGAGTTGTGGACTTACCGCAACCAGAAGGACCAACAAGGATTATGAATTCCTTGTCTTTAATCTCGAGGTTGAAGTCAGAAACAGCAACAACTCCGCCAGGATACTTTTTGTAAATATTACGCAGTGACAAACTAGCCATTTTTTAACCTCCTAAAATTTGAGCGGACATACCACTCATTAAAAACAGCATATTTTTACCGAACCATTATAACAAATGTAAAACAAAATTACTATATCTTTTCCCACCAAAATATTATTCGATCATTTGTTACAAATGTATAATAAAGTCAACTTTTACGGAAAAATAAGGGATTTGAGGAATAAAATTACTAAAGAGCAGGTTTACCATTTAGTAAAATGCAGGTTCCCTTTTCTAAGTCAGTTGGTAATTTCAAATCACCTATTCTTATCCGCTCAAGTTCATTAACACCAAGACCAGCCGTACCAAACATACGCTTGATTTGATGATATTTCCCTTCTCTGATTATAACCGAAGCAACACAAGAAGAAACTCTTTTAAGTATTGCGGGTTTACAAACATTTCCATCCGCTAATATAACACCACTTGCAAACGCCTTTATCGTATCATCAGTTACATCACCGTCAAGTGTTGCGATATATTCTTTTTCTATATTTGATTTTGGCGAAATTACGCGATGAGCAAAGACGCCGTCATCAGTAATTAACAAAAGTCCGGTAGTATCTTTATCAAGTCTGCCAACCGGGGCAAGATTTTTTCTTCTATACTCTTCGGGTACAAGGTCAAGGACTGTTTTTTGTTTTTTATCTTCTGTTGCGGTCAAAACACCTTTGGGTTTATTCATTAAAATATACGCAAATTCACTGTAAGATATTTCATTTCCATCAATACAAACGACATCGGTATCGGTATTAATTTTGGCATCATAATTCTTTTCAGTTTTGCCGTTAACAGTAACGCGCAAGGATTTTAACATTTCTTTTGACTCGTTACGCGACAGCCCCGTTTGGTTAGCAATATAACGGTCAAGCCTTATTATAGACATTTTTTACTCCTTAAAAAGCGGTTTCATAAATCCATCAAGTGCTGTTGAACTTATATCACCGCCAATAATTTTATCTTCGAAAACGAGTAAATTAACAAAAACTACATCATCGTACCCCAAAACCCTATAAGACAGTTTTTTTACTGTTTTACCGCTATAATTTGAGATATCAAACCCTGCCTTTTTTTGAAGTTGATTATAGTTTTCATAAATATCGTTAAATTCATTAGGTAATTTGATTTCGTCAACAGTCAATGTAGACTCATCAACCGAAATACCGTATTTTTTCAAAAACACAAGCCCGTTTTCCGCAGCGCTGTATTTCGAATGGTTGCGGTCACCGATAGCAACAGCCTCAAACACAAAAACTGCTATCAAAACAAGCAAAAAAGCAACAATTAAAAGACTTTTCTTTCGTATTATAAAATACAAATTAACCACGCCTCATTAAGTAATAGTAATACTTATGAATTTGTGGCAATTTATATTACTACTTGTACACTAAAAACTTTCTATAATACAAACGGCGTGTGCGGCGATGCCAAGTTCTGCACCGCTAAAGCCGAGTCCCTCTTCGGTAGTGGCTTTTATATTTATAAAATCAGTAAAAACCCCGCAATCACACGCAATATTATCAATCATATCCTTTATATATGGTGCGAGTTTAGGCTTTTGTGTGATAACTGTAACATCGGCATTTACAAGTCTATAGCCTTTTTCTTTTAACAATGCAACTACTTCGCGTAGCAAAATTCTGCTGTCAATATCCTTGTACTTATCATTATTGTCCGGAAAGTGTTTGCCAATGTCGCCAAGTGCGGCAGCACCAAGCATGGCATCGCATAAAGCGTGTAAAAGAACATCGGCATCTGAATGGCCTAATAGCCCAAGCGAATGGGGAATTTTGACGCCGCCCAAAATAAGTTCTCTGCCCTCTGTGAGTTTATGAACATCGTAGCCGTGACCTATTCTCAACATTACGCTTCTCCCCTTTTTATAATTTCTTCCGCAATAAGCACATCTTCTTTTGTGGTAATCTTAATATTATTATAGTCACCCATAACTATATGAACAGGCTTTCCTGCGTTTTCCACAACCGCACAATCATCCGTGAATAATGACAAATCCTCAACGCTTTCAATAGCATTTTTGAAAAGCGTATATGAAAAACCTTGCGGAGTCTGTGCGGAATAAATTTTTGCGCGTTCGAGTGTGTCGGTTATAACGCCGTTCTCAACCACTTTGAGAGTATCCTTTACAGGTACGGCACAGGTTGCAGCGCCGTACTTTTCAGCCGCCTCAGCAACCGCACAAATAATTTCGCCTGTCACAAGCGGACGGGCACCATCGTGAACAAGAACTATTTTTGTGTCTTTATCAAGTCTTAAAACGCCATTTTTAACCGACTCTTCGCGACAAGCGCCACCCTCTACAATATCGGTGAGTTTGGTAATCATAAATTTTTCTGCAATTATTTGCAACTCAGGCATATCGCACTCACGCGCAACTAAAACAATGTTTTTAATACAAGATGCGCGTTGGAAAGAGAGCAATGTTCTTGCAATTACAGGGATACCGCCTACCGAAAGCAGTTGTTTAGAAACACCGCCCATTCGTGTTGAGGAACCCGCCGCGACAATAATAGCCGAAGCCATTCCCAGAGGCTCCACATATGTATCATATTGTAAGAGAGTTTTTGTGGTTTCCATAACTTTACTCCAAAAAATACCGCGCCTTACCAAAAGCAAAGCGCGGCAAAATTTTATTTAGTCTTTGCAGTCACAATCGCCGTCATCACAGCAGTCGCAATCACAATCAAAATCAAACTCGAGTTTTGTGCCGCAATTGGGGCAATCAATGCTTTCTTCGCAGAGCATATCCTCATCTACATAAATTAAATCATTGCAGTTAGGACATTCAACCTCATACATATCGTCTTCGCAATCACAGCAGCAATCGTCACAATCTTCGTCCTCTTCGTAAACGACATCCTCAAGTGCTGCCAAATCCTCGTCAACAGCATCAAGTTGTTCGCCGAGTTCTGCACAGTTATCCTCAAGGTCTTCAACCGTAAGAGCAATATCGTCAAGCACATCAATTATGGCTTTAAGAATCTTGTCCTGCTTGTTATTTTCGTCAAGCACAAGACCGTCTGCCAAACCTTTGATGTAAGCAACTTTTTCAGAAATAGTCATATTAAACACTCCTTTAATAAGTATGATAGACATAAAAGATAACTTTTATGCACGCTCCATATACTCGCCTGTGCGGGTATCAATTCTAATCATATCGCCTTCGTTAATGAAGAGCGGAACGCGAATTTCTGCGCCTGTTTCAAGTGTTGCAGGTTTTGTAGCATTTGTTGCGGTGTTACCAGCAAAACCGGGGTCGGTCTGTGTAACCTGAAGTTCAACAAATGTAGGGGGCTCCACGCCGAAAACATTGCCCTTGTAAGAGAGAATTTTGCAAACCATATTTTCTTTAACAAACTTGAAAGCATCTCCAAGTTCCGAAGCGTTAACGGGAACGAGTTCATATGTTTCAGAATCCATAAAGTAATAAAGGTCGCCATCGCTATAAGAAAATTCCATTTCCTTTCTCTCAACGAAAGCGGTCGGATACTTATCGTTAGGGTTGAATGTGCGTTCAACAACCGAACCTGCAATTACATTTCTAATCTTTGCGCGTACAAAAGCGGCACCTTTACCGGGTTTAACATGCTGAAATTCGATAATCTGATATACGTTACCGTCCATTTCAAATGTTACGCCGTTTCTAAAATCACCAGCACTTACCATTTTTATGTTCCTCCAAAATATAAGTATATAAAGTTAATAATAACCCTTAAGATTATACGGTTTTTTCCCGATTTTGTCAAGCATTAAAGGTTATTTATATAATAATCCTTCATAAGTTTAGCATCTTCCGCCTGTGTGCCGTCCGATTCACAAATTATTGTGGGACTGCAATCCTTTTTTATAACCAAATCAAGCATTGGCTCAAAATCGGGGCCGAAAGTATTATCGGCAAAGGTAAGATGTTTCTTTTCCCCGCCCGCCGAATATTCGATTTTTGAAAAATGCGAATGGAATTCACGCAGACGAGAAACACCAAGACTGTTTTCAATTTTTTCAAATATTTCTTCAAATTTTTCTTTGGTAGCAAGTCCGCCGAGCGTACGGGCGTTCAGATGACCGAAATCAATACAAGGTATAATTCTTTCGTCAACCAAGCAAAGTTCAATTACTTCTTCTAAAGTGCCGAGTTGGTTTATTTTACCCATAGTTTCGGGACAAATGCGTATATGCGAAAGTCCCTCACTGTCAAGCGCAGAAACAGCTTTTTTCATAGTATCTATAGCAAGAAAAAGTGCTTCTTCCCTGCTGATTTTACCGCAAGAGCCTGTATGGACTATAATTCTGTTACCGCCCATAGCGTTAACGGCACGGGCACTACTTAAAATATAGTTTATTGAATTAAGGCGCTTTTCTTCGTCAACAGAGGACATTGAAATATAATAAGGCGCGTGTAGTGACAGAGCAATATTCTTCTCAGCCGCTAATTTACCGAGTTCTGCGGCTTTTTCGATGCCGATATTAACTCCTCTGCCGCACTGATACTCAAAGGCGTCAAGTCCCATTTTTTCAATATATTCAGGCACCTGTAAACTGTGCTTATAACCCATCTCAGAAAAACTTATTGAATTACCGGCAGGTCCAAAAATAGCCGACATACATTCGCCCCCTTAAAACTTATATCTGCTTAAAAATATTTTTTCTAACTTTCGTCTTATTATAAAACTTGGCTTATCTTCAAGCAATATTGGAGTTAAAAGAATTTTCTTAACACCCGACAAAAATCCGCCTAACATATCGGTAAACAGTTGGTCGCCGACAATCGCGGTGTTTTTGCGCTTAGTAGAGAGCGTCTTTGCCGCGCGAAAATATCCAAATGGTAGAGGTTTTAAGCCAAGATGAATAAACCTAAGAGAGATTTTATTTGCAAAAGGTTCTACCCTACTTTTACGCGCATTAGAAAGCACGGTAAGTTTAATACCGTTATCCTGCATATATTTAATCCAATCAAGCAATCCGTCCGTTAAAACCTGACCGCCGTGGGTGGACATTGTGTTGTCAACATCAAGCATAAGCGCAGTAACACCGATACTTTTTAGGTCTTCAACCGTAATGTCGGTTATTCTATCACGCTTAATATGTGGTTTGAAAATCATAGCATACCATCCTTACATAAAAAAGCGGTTGCAAATACACAACCGCTTTTTAATGGAATAAGTAATTTATCGGAACTTGCGCTTGCGGGCTGCTTCCGATTTCTTTTTACGCTTTACAGAGGGCTTCTCATAGTGTTCTCTCTTACGAACTTCCTGAATAACACCGTCTTTAGCGGTCTGCCTCTTAAAACGTCTGAGTGCGTTATCAAGCGACTCATTCTCTTTAACTTTTACCTGACTCATTAAAATTCCCTCCCTCCGCACATAAGCAGGGGTTTTATAACAAAAATATTATACTAAATACAAACACTTATGTCAAGACATTATTTAACAACA
This sequence comes from Acutalibacteraceae bacterium, assembly GCA_045538515.1. Lineage (GTDB taxonomy): Bacteria > Bacillota > Clostridia > Oscillospirales > Acutalibacteraceae > SIG589. The sequence goes on from JAZSRO010000115.1 coordinate 14,920, forward strand.
ATATTAACAAGTTTTTTCGGAACATAAAGTTCTTTGACAATATTTAGTCCGTCTATAGCGGCGGAAACTTTTTCGTCTGTCTTGGCAAGTGCAATTGCATCCTCTGCCGAAATCTCGGCCGGAACGGAAAGTTTTGCTTTTATCTTACCGTTAACCTGTGCTACAATTTCAACGCTATTAACAACACATTTACTTTCATCGTACAAAGGCCATTTGGTCTCGTTGAGCATACCTGTAAATCCGTTTATAACCCACATTTCTTCGGTTAAATGCGGTGCAAACGGATTAAGAAGTGTGATAAAGGTTGCCAGTTCTGCCTTGTTAATAGATTTCTTGTTGTAAATATCATTAAGCAATGACATCAAAGCCGCAATGGCGGTGTTCATCTTGAGTTCTTCAATATCAGATGTAACCTTTTTAATAGTTTTATGGAAAGCGGCTTCTAAATCCTCGCTATACTTATCACCTGGAACAACCATATCGTTAAGTGAAAATACTCTGTCAAGGAAACGCTTACAACCTTTGATAGATGTTGAACTCCAAGGTGCTGCCTTTTCAAAGTCACCGATAAACATCTCATAAAGGCGCATAGTATCTGCACCATACTGATTTACAATATCATCGGGATTAACAACATTTCCGCGGGATTTGGACATCTTTTCGCCGTTCTCGCCTAAAATCATACCGTGGCTTGTACGCTTGGCATAAGGCTCAGCCGTAGGAACAACGCCGATATCATAAAGGAAATGATGCCAGAAACGGCTATAAAGCAAGTGGAGAGTCGTATGCTCCATACCACCGTTATACCAGTCAACTGGTCCCCAATATTCAAGCGCTTCTTTTGATGCAATTGCATCTTTATTGTTGGGGTCACAATAACGCAAGAAATACCAAGAAGAACCAGCCCACTGCGGCATTGTATCGGTTTCTCTGTGCGCTTTACCTCCGCAAACAGGACAGGTGGTTTCAACCCAATCTGTAATCTTTGCAAGGGGTGATTCACCATTATCGGTCGGCTCGTAAGAATCAACCTTAGGCAGTAAAAGCGGAAGTTCGCTTTCGGGAAGCGGAACATATCCACACTTCTCACAATGCACCATCGGTATCGGTTCGCCCCAATATCTCTGACGCGAGAACACCCAGTCGCGAAGTTTGTAGTTTACCTTCTTTTCACCGAGACCGCGTTCAATTAGCCAATCGGCAATAGCAACCTTTGCCTCATCAACAGACATACCATTGAGGAAGCCGGAATTTACCATAATACCTGTCTCACAAGCGGTGTAAGCCTCTTTCGCTACATCTCCACCCGCTACAACCTCTATAATCGGAAGATTGAATTTTTTAGCAAACTCCCAGTCACGAGTATCGTGTCCGGGAACACCCATAACACAACCTGTTCCATAGGAAATAAGAACATAATCCGAAACAAAAATCGGAATTTCTTCGTTTGTTGCAGGGTTAACAGCGCGAACACCTGAAAGCATCACGCCTGTTTTATCCTTAGCAAGTTCGGTACGCTCAAAATCAGATTTGCGGTTTGCTTCTTCTCTGTATGCGCGAACAGCATCGGCATTATCAATTACACCAAGCCACTTTTCAACAAGCGGATGTTCGGGCGAAATTACAACATATGTAACGCCGAAAAGAGTATCCGCGCGGGTTGAAAATACCTCAAACTCATCGCCAAGGGTTGTTTTGAACTTAATCTGTGTACCTTCTGAACGGCCAATCCAATTTCTCTGTTGTGTCTTAACACGCTCGATAAAATCCACATCATCAAGACCGTCAAGAAGTTTTTCAGCATATTCGGTAATTTTAAGCATCCATTGGCTCTTAACCTTGTGAACTACCTCATTACCACAACGTTCACAAACGCCGTTAACAACTTCCTCGTTCGCAAGAACGCACTTACAGGATGTACACCAGTTAACTGACATTTCCTTTTTATAGGCAAGTCCATGTTTATAAAGTTGCAAGAAAATCCACTGAGTCCATTTATAATACTCGGGGTCTGTGGTATTAATTTCTTTTGTCCAGTCAAAAGAAAAACCGAGAGACTGCAACTGCTCTCTGAAGTGGTCAACATTGTTTTTTGTAACGATTTCAGGGTGAATGTGGTTCTTAATAGCAAAGTTTTCGGTGGGCAGACCAAAAGCGTCCCAACCCATTGGATAGAGAACATTATATCCTTCCAAACGGCGCTTACGGCTAACAATATCGAGAGCCGTATATGAACGCGGATGTCCAACATGGAGACCTTGTCCAGATGGATACGGGAATTCTACCAGAGCGTAAAACTTGGGTAGAGTATAGTCGTCTTTTGTTGCAAATGTATTGTTTTCATACCAGTACTTTTGCCACTTTTTTTCAATTTGTTTATAATCGTAATACATTTGCTATACCTCCATAGGTGATGTGAGAATTTCTGACAGATTTACGGGTTTACCGTCACTCCAAATACGGTCAAGCCCATAAAACTCTCTTGATGTTTTATCAAAAATATGAATTATAACCTCATTATAATCAAGCAAAATCCAGCCTGTTGCGCGTCCCTCAACATGATGTGGCTCTATGCCTTCTTGCGTTAATTTGTCTTCAACCTCATCGGCAAGAGACCTAACATGTGTCGAGGAAATTGCCGTTGCAATAAGAATATAATCAGATAGTATTGTCAATCCGCCTACCTCGAAAGCCGATAGGTCACGCGCCTTTTTATCGTTCAAGGTATTAGCCGCAACCGACAGAATATCAAAAGATTTCAAAAAAATTCCTCTTTTCAAATTATAAGTTTATTTCATTATATGCCGCCAAAGTATCGGGATGGACGGGCTTTTCATTTTTAACTAAATCAATAATCGAATAAGAAAGCGCATATTTAAGCGCGGCGTTCAAATCTTCGTTTGCAAGAGAACGCATAACATCTACATCATCATAATCTCTGTCCGCAGATGTAAAATCGGCAATATAAAGCAGTTTATCAAGTTGCGTCATATTAGCACGGGCAGTGGTATGATAACGAATAGCATCAATAATTTCTTTATCATCAATGGAAAGAACACATTCTACATACAAAGCCCCGGACATTGCGTGCCAAAGTTTTTTAGCGTTTTTTTCAACATCAGATAGGATTATACCAAACTGCGAAAAGATTTTCAAGTGTTCTTCATCGGGCGCATTTTTCATAACATCATGCAAAAGCCCGGCTATGAAACACTTTTGTTCATCACCGCCGTACATTTTGGCAAGACGGACGGCTTCATCTGCAACGCATAGTGAGTGTTCATATCTGCTTTTTTTAAGTCTTTGTCTTAACAGGGTTTTATATTCATCTATTGTCAACATTATAAAGTCCCTTTTCTTTTATATACTGTAAAACCACATCGGGCAAGTTGTTATCTTTTCCCAAGCGTATTTCGGTCGATGAAACATCTGTAATATCAGCGTCTATAACTGTAACAAAACCACCGTCAGAAAGAGTTTTTTCTACCGCACTGTCAAATTCACTGTTATCAACGCCAATCCGTCTGAAAGCGACAAATTTAGCGGATTTTAACAAGTCACTATAGTTTTTCCAACTGTAAAGTGTTGTTATCATATCTCCGCCACAGACAATGTGAATGTCTGCATCAAACTGTTTTTTGAGTTCGCAAACGGTGTCATAAGTATAACTCGGGCCGTTTCGGCGAAGTTCAATATCGCACACTTCTACATTTTCATAACCCGCAAGTGCGAGGCGACACATAGCAACTCTATCTTCCCCACTTGCAAGCATCGGTGCATTTTTATGCGGCGGAATATTGGTTGGTATAACCAATATTTTATCAAAAGCATTAAGAGAAATAAGTGCCTTTATTATTTCAAGATGTCCGTTATGGAATGGGTTAAAAGTACCCCCAAAAACAGCAACATTATCCATTTTTCTTTACCAGAATGATTTTTTTGTTTTCTTTGCTTTCTTTATAAAGCACAAAGCGCGAACCGATAACCTGAACAACATCGGCGCCTACCGCATCGGCTATTTCGTCAGCCGCTTCTCTTGCGGTCTGAGGAGATGTTTCCAAAACGCGCAATTTGATGAGTTCACGCGCTTCCAAGGCATCTTCAACCTGTTTTTTTATCTGGTCTCCAACTCCCGTCTTGCCAATTTGAAAAATAGTATCAATTGAATTTGCAAGTGCTCGAAGTTGTGCGCGTTGTTTACTTGTTAGCATATTATCCCTCTTTATATATTTTTTCAAGTTCAGTTTTTAATTTAATAAGCGCCTCTGCCCTATGGCTTATAGAATCTTTTTCTTCTGCAGAAACCTCTCCGAATCTGCCAAGTTTAGATATAAACAGTGGGTCATATCCAAAACCGTTATTACCACTTTCTTCAAAAGCAATATGACCTTCACAAGTACCGCGAACGACAATTTTTTTGCCGTCCGGGAAAACACAGGCAACCGCCGCAACATAACGGGCGGTGCGTTTCTCCATAGGTACACCCTCAAGTTCCATTAAAAGTTTTTTATTATTAGCAGCATCATCGCCGTGTCTGCCGCAGTATCTTGCAGAAAAAACTCCCGGCGCTCCGTCTAATGCATCAACACAAAGTCCGCTATCATCAGCAAGAGATACAAGCCCTGTTTGTTCACAGGCAAACTGTGCTTTTGTGAGAGCATTTTCTTCAAATGTAATACCATTTTCTTCAACATCAGGCAGCGGTTTCTCTAAATCTTTTTCTGATAAAAGTTCTATTCCGAGTTGCGACAAAATACGCTCAAACTCAATTATTTTATGCTGATTTTTTGTTGCAATAAAATATTTCATAATCATTCCTCGCTATCAAACAGTGCTTCAGAAAACGAAACCCGGTCAAATGGTTGTAAATCATCAATACCCTCGCCAACACCGATATATTTTACGGGGATACCGAGTTCATGCTTAATAGCCAAAACTACGCCACCCTTGGCAGTTCCATCAAGTTTTGTTAAAACAATACCGGTAATATCGGTAACCTTTTTGAATTCACTTGCCTGATTTACGGCATTTTGTCCCGTTGTTGCATCTAAAACGAGCAACGATTCAACCGAAGCATCGGGCAGTTCTCTACCGATTACCCTATACATTTTTGCAAGTTCGTCCATAAGATTTTTCTTATTGTGAAGTCTACCCGCGGTATCACAAATTATAACATCAGCGCCGTGTGCTTTAGCAGACGAAATGGTGTCATACACCACAGAGGCGGGGTCGGTTCCCTCAAGGCTTTTAACCATTGAAACGCCGCTGCGTTCTGCCCATACACCAAGTTGGTCAATCGCCGCCGCTCTAAAAGTATCTGCCGCGCCCAACACAACATTATTACCCTGCTTTTTCAGATTACTTGCAAGTTTGCCTATTGTTGTGGTTTTGCCAACGCCGTTCACACCGATTACAAGTATAACAGACGGTCTTGTGGATAGATTTAACCTACAATCTCCGTCAAGCATATCTGCAATAATTTCTTTAAGCAGAGTGCGTATCACATCGGGGTCAGTGATGCGGTCTTCTTTAACGCGTTCACGCAGAAGGTCACAAATATATGTTGATGTTGCAACACCGATATCACAAGTTATTAAAATTTCTTCAAGTTCTTCGAAAAATTCTTCGTCAATTTTTGTAAAACTCTTAAGCACATTATTGACGGCAGACGAAAGACTGTTGCGTGTTTTTTTAAGCCCTTCGCCAATTTTACTGAAAAATCCCATTTTTACTCCTTATTAAGCATAAGTTTCTTCTCGAGTTCAGACACATTGAGTTCCAAAAGTTTGGTTATACCCTTTTCCTGCATTGTAACACCGTAAAGCATATCGGCGGCTTCCATTGTGCCGCGGCGGTGGGTAATGCAGATGAACTGTGTACCGAAATCGGCTCTGCTCATATAGTCTGCCACGCGGTCGACATTTATATCATCAAGTGCGGTATCAACCTCGTCCAAGAAACAGAAAGGCGGTGCGCTGACACGCATAATTGAGAAATAAATCGAAAGGGCGATAAGTGCCTTTTCACCGCCGGAAAGACCATCAAGACTTGGCACATTCTTGCCTGGCAGTTTTGCAACAATCTCAATTCCGCTTTCGAGAATGTTTGTTGGGTCAGAAAGTACGAGTTCTGCACTTCCGCCACCAAACAGTTCCACAAATGTTTTACTGAATGCGGCACTGATTTTTGCAAATCCCTCTGAGAAGATTTCCTGCATTTGTGATGTAAGTTGATTTATAAGTTTATTAAGTTCTTCGCGCGATTTTTCAATATCATCAATCTGCGCGGACATAAAGTTGTAGCGTTCGCTAACCTCTTTATATTCCTCAATAGCGGCAACATTGACATTACCGAGAGAACGAATCTTACCCTTGATTTCGGCAAGATTGCGTTTAGCATCGGCTAAATTGTCAATAACAATTCCCATTTCCTCTGCTTCGCTACGCGTTAACTGATACTCGTCATATAGGCGCTTAACAACATCATCAAGTTCACGAAGCATAGACTCTCTACGCTCGTTGAGACGGGCAAGTTCACCGCCGAGAGTTTCGCGTTTTTGTGCGGCTTCACGCTCTTTTACGCGCATCTCGTGCGAACCTTTTTCCATCTCATTTCTTGTGTTGATAAGTTCTTCAATTTCCGCTTCTGCGGCAGTTTTATCGGTTTTAAGCCCCTCAATGTTACCCTTGATTGTAACGATTTGTTGCTCAATTTCGGCATTTTTGGTTATAAGTTCCGCTTTTTCAGCACTTAATATATTTGTCTGCTCTATGCGGTTACCAATGGAGAGTTCAAGTTGGTTACAAGAGGCTGTGAGATTTTCAATATCCTTTTCAATCTCTACAATGTTAAGACGATATTCAGTAAGCATATTGGCAATCTGTTCGCGTTTTGAAGCAAGAGTATCACGACCGCCGGACATACTATCAATTTCTGCCTGAACGGTGTTTTTCTCGGCGTCAATTCTTTCAATATCCGCCATCGCCTGTTGAACAACTGCCGTATGTTCTTTAATTTTTTCGCCCGAAGTTTCTTTTTCGTTAAGAGCAGCGTTGTACGAAGTTTCGGCAGCAGTTTTAAGTTCGGATATGCGCTTAAGTTCGCCGAGTGTTCTAATCTTATCCTCATTAGCCGTTGTAAGTTCAGCCTTAGCATTTACAATATCAGCCTCAACCGATGACAAATCTTCGACCGCGCTATTATAAAAAGCCTCTGCTTCGGTTTCTTTTGTATTTAACTTTTCAATTGCCGCTTTTAATTTTTCAATCTCGCCGCTACGGCTCAAAAGTCCTGCCTGTTTTGAAAGCGAACCGCCCGTAAGCGAACCGCCAGGATTGACAACCTGTCCATCTAAAGACACAACCTTTAATTTATAGCCGGTCTTTTTTGCAATGGATGTTGCACTGTCAATATCATCTGCAACAACGGTGCCGCTAAGCAAGTATTTGATAATTTCCTTATACTTACTGTCGCAAGAAACAAGGTCGGAAGCAATACCAACAAAGCCAAACATATTTTCTGTACCATCGGTATCAAATCTTTTGGCTTTAATGGTGGCAACAGGTAAAAATGTTGCTCTTCCGTGGTTACCCGATTTAAGCATAGCAATAGCGCGTTTTGCATCGGCATCAGATTCAACAACAATATTCTGCATAGCGTTTCCGAGAGCAACCTCAATTGCAACAGAATATTCGCTATCAACCGAAATGATGCGTGAAACAGGGCCGAATATGCCCTTTAACATACCGTTTTTTGCCTCGGAAACAACTTTTTTAACAGAATAATTGAAGCCCTCCATATTTTTTTCAAGGTCTTCAAGCATCTGTATTTTCCGTTTTTTGCTTTCAATATCAAGACGGATTTCGTCAAGTTTTGCTTTTGCAGACTCAACGCCCTCTTTACGAGATGCAAAGCGCATTTCGTAGCCTTTAAGAGAGTTGGTGCAGGAACCGATAGTTTCCTCAATATTATCTAAAAGTGTATTAGTTTCATCAAGTTCTGTGCCGAGTTTTGAAACCTCTTCATTTTTTTCTGCTATTACAGAATCCAAGCCTGAAAGTCTATTGTTGATTTCATCAATTGAAGACTGTGCGGTTACCATCATAACGCGGTAATCAGAGCCCTGTGCCGACATAGTATTAATTTTTACAGACAGTTCTTCAATGCTTTTTGAAATACCCTCGCTATCGCTCAAAAGAGAGTTAAGTTCTTCACTCGTTTCAGCAACCTTGAGTTCAAGTTCGGTGATTCTGTTTTTCTTATCAGCGATTTCTGCTTTTTTGCTTTCAATTTCAGAAAGGGCTGACGCATCATTAGAAGCAATGCTCTCAATTTCGCGTTCAATACGCTCTACCGTTTCGTTGTTATGTACAATTGTATTCTCTAAAACCGCAATCTCACCGCTAAGCACTGCGGCCTGTTCTTCAAAATGGGCAGAACTTGTACGCAGTTCGTCAATTTTTGCAGTGATGTTTGCAGAGTTCATAGAGTTGGATTCAATATCGTTCTCATACTGCGATAAAAGCGCATCAACCTCACCATACTGTGCTTCACAGACGGCAATTTTGCTATCCTGATTACGAATAGCATCCTTTGAATTGTTGAGTGTATGCATCCAAATACCAATTTCAAGTTCTCTTTTGGTATCTGCGTATTCTAAAAACTTCTGTGCTTTTTTGCTCTGTTCTTCCAAAGGACCAACACGACTTTCGAGTTCGGCGAAAATATCGTTAAGACGAATCATATTATCATCAGCGGCAGCAAGTTTGCGCTCTGCATCCGCCTTTCTATAGCGGTATTTTGAAATACCGGATGCCTCTTCAAAAATGTCGCGGCGCTCTTGCGATTTCGAACTGATAATTGTGTCAATCTTACCCTGACCAATCATAGAATAACCGTCACGGCCAAGACCTGTATCCATAAATAGTTCATTAACATCGCGAAGTCTGACAGAAACATTGTTAATTAAATATTCGCTTTCGTGAGAGCGATAATATCTTCTTGTAACAGCAACAGTGTCATTATCAAAATTAAGACTGCGGTCTGAGTTATCAATAACCAATGTAACCTCACAGTATCCGTGTGGACGACGCTCGGCTGTACCGCCGAAAATAACATCTTCCATCGACTGACCGCGAAGATTTTTAGTCGATTGTTCACCCAAAACCCAACGGACCGCGTCTGAAATATTACTCTTACCGCTTCCGTTAGGGCCAACAACCGCCGTTATACCTTTACCGAATTTAAGCGTTGTCTTGTCCGCGAAAGACTTAAAACCCTGAATTTCAATTGAACGCAACAGCATGTTTTTAACACCCTTTTACTAAACATTCATTTATAGTTAAATCATTATCTTCTTTGATTTTGATATCGTAACCGATACTTTTGAAATAATTTATGTTTGCTTTAGATTGACCAATAGCCTTGGATAGTGAACGAGGGTTTACAAACACAGTATATTCGCCCTTGTTTCCAAGTTTTGATTCAATTAATTTTCTAAACTTATAGGAGTCACAAAGTTCAGCGAATGCGGGATGCCAAGGACCCGCAACATAAGCATCTTCATCGATAGTATGTAATCCCAGACGGATTACGGGAATATTTTCTCTTTCAAACATTCCACACAATTTTACGCACAGTTTTACGGCATCTTGCAAAGACATTGGTGTATATTCACCGCTTTTATAAAGCGTTTCCAACTGTGTATCACGCAAAGTAATAGTAGGATATATCCGTACACAGTCAGGATTTAGCGCAATAATTTTTTCTGCAGTAAAAACATCAAGTTCATCGTTGCTGCCATAAAGTCCCGTCATCATCTGAAGGCCCAGCGAAAAACCGTAACTTTTAATAAGTTTTGACGCATTTTCAACCTGCTTTGATGTATGACCGCGCCTATTTTTTATAAGCACACCATCATCCATACTCTGTGCGCCGAGTTCTATAGTTGTTACGCCATAGTTTTTTAGTATTGTAAGTATCTCATCATTAATAGCATCGGGTCTTGTTGATATGCGAATACCATAGACCGAGCCGTCTTTTATATGTTTTGAAGCCGCCGAAAGCAGAGAAATCATATATTCTCTATCAATAGCGGTAAAACTGCCGCCAAAAAAGGCGATTTCGGTTGTTTTGGGATTATAATTCTTACTTTTTTTTGCCGATAAGACTGCAGAATCAACCGTAGACGCATCGGACAGACAACACTCACCCGCTATGTGATGTTGATTGCAAAAACTGCAACAATTTGGACAACCGAGGTGTGTCACAAAAATCGAAATATTCGAATGGGTAATACTCATTCTTCAATACCCATTAACTGTAACGCCTGTTTAGCGGCAAGTTGTTCAGCCTGTTTTTTGCTTTTACCAACACCGCTGCCAATAACATTTGAATTAAGATGCACTTCAACCTTAAAAGATTTATTGTGGTCAGGTCCCGATTCGTCCACAAGTATATAAGAAAGATGCTCTTCCCTGTTTCTCTGTATAACCTCTTGCAGAGTTGTTTTGTAATCCTTGAAAACCTCGTCCTCAGTATGATTTAATTCCTCAACCACAAAACGAAGAACATGTTTTTTAGCAACAGGAAAACCCGCATCAAGATATATCGCCGCCAAAACAGCCTCAAACGCATCGGCAAGAATTGATGGACGCTCTCTTCCGCCATTAAGGTCTTCCCCTTTGCCGAGAAGCATATATTTGCCAATATTCAACTGCTTAGAAAATTCGCAGAGAGATTTTTCGCATACTAATGATGCGCGTAATTTTGAAAGTTCGCCCTCGGGCCTGTCCTTAAAGTTTTTGAAAATATATTCCGAAACGATAAGTGAAAGTACGGAATCACCCAAAAATTCAAGTCTTTCATTGCAACGCGAAGCATCACCCATCTCATTTGCATAAGATGAATGAGTGAGTGCGAGTTTGAGCAAAGATTTGTCCTTGAAACTATAACCTATATTTTTCTCAAGTGATTCCATATTAACACTTCCTACATATTTTGGAGTCCTGCGCTAATTTTTTCTATAACATTATTTTGTGTATAAATTATTGCCTGATGTATTGCGTTTTTAACCGCCTTCGCATCAGAACTTCCGTGCGCCTTAATTACAGGTTTTGCACAACCGAGCAGCGGTGCACCGCCAACCTCTGAATAATCGGCCTTGGATTTAACCGCCGTAAGACCTTTTTTCATAGTGAGAGCCGAAAGTTTTGTAATTATATTTTTATAGAAAACACCTTTTAAGAGTTTGAAGAACGACATTGTAACGCCTTCTATAAGTTTAAGTGCGATATTGCCTGTGAAACCGTCTGTAATAACGGCATCACTTTCGCCCTTCATAATATCTCTCGATTCAATGTTACCGACAAAGTTAATCGGCGCTTCTTTCAAAAGCGAATATGCCGCCAGTCTGAGTTCATCACCCTTTGTATCTTCAGTACCAATATTAAGCAACGATATCTTTGGGTTATTTATTCCCTCAACCTCACTGAGATATACAGACGCCATAAGACCATACTGTGCAAGCATCTCGGGGCGGGTATCTGCATTTGCTCCGATATCCATCATCAAAAACGGCTTTTTAAGCGAGGGTATCATACTGCCGAGTGCAACACGCTTGATACCTTTAATTCTCTTAATAATAAGCGTACCGCCAACAACAACAGCACCGGTGCTTCCGGCAGAAACAAAAGCATCCGCTTCTCCGTCTGCCACAAGTTTGAAAGCGACAGCCATAGAACTGTTTTTGAGTGCGCGTAAAATCGATGTCGGCTCATCGTGCATTGTGAGCACATCGGGCGCATCAACAATCTCAAGTCCTTCGAGTGAAATGTTATTTTTAGCGGCGCAATTTTTTATGGCTTCTTCCATTCCAACCAAAGAAATATTAACGCCATATTCATCAGCAGCAAGTCTCGCACCTTTTATTATCTCAAGCGGTGCATTATCTCCGCCAAAAGCATCAATTGCTATCCTCATATTAAAACCCCTTATGTAATGTTTTTATCATACCATTCAAGTGAACGCTCCGATAATGCCATATAGCGTTCACGCTTATCACGAATATGATTTTGGAGTGGCGGTAAAACGCCAAAATTCGCCCCCATCGGCTGAAAATTTTTAACACTTTCATCACAGATATACGAAAGCAAAGCGCCAATCATTGAAAATTTGGGCAAAATAAGCGGTTCCTCATTTAGAAGATATCTTACCGCGTTAATACCCGCAACAATTCCGCTTGCGGCGGATTCCATATAACCCTCAACACCCGAAATTTGTCCTGCAAAGAAGACATTACTATCATTTTTCAAGGACAAATTTGCAGAAAGTAGACGCGGTGAATCGATAAAAGTGTTTCGATGCATAACGCCATAGCGCAAAAACTCTGCATTTTCAAGTCCGGGTATTAGTGAAAATACGCGCTTTTGTTCACCGAATTTCAGATTGGTTTGGAAACCAACAAGGTTATACATAGAAGCCTCGGCATTTTCGCGCCGGAGTTGCACAACTGCCCAAGGTCTGCGGTCAGTTCTTGGGTCCCTAAGGCCAACCGGTTTCATCGGGCCAAAACGAATCGAATCTTCTCCGCGTTTTGCAAGAATTTCTATCGGCATACAACCTTCATAAACCGTAACAGGTTTGTCAAAATCCTTTACAGGCGCCGTTTCTGCCGTTATGAGTGCATTATAAAAGCGGTCGTATTCTTCCTTGCTCATAGGACAGTTGATATAGTCGTCATCGCCTTTACCGTAACGCGAGGCAAAAAAAGCGACATTCATATCAATGCTGTCTGCCGAAACTATCGGTGCAGCGGCATCAAAAAAACTTAAATGCTCACTATTACACTTCGTTTTTATACTTTCGGCAAGAGCGCCGTCAGTTAGCGGGCCTGTTGCAATAACCACAACACCGCTTGGAATTTCATCTATCGATTCGTGAACTACTTCAATCAATTCGTTTTCTAAAACGGCTTTTGTAATATACTCTGAAAAAAGTTCTCTATCAACAGCAAGTGCTCCACCCGCCGCAACCTTACATTGCTCTGCCGACTCCATACAAATAGAATGAAATCTGCGCATTTCTTCCTTTAGAAGACCGGCAGCAGAGTCAATTCGTGCCGCTTTAAGCGAGTTCGAACAAACAAGTTCTGCAAATAAATCGCTTTTATGCGCGGCAGAACGCTTATTTGGTTTTTGTTCATACAGTTTGACGCGGATACCGCGGGAGGCAATTTGCAAAGCCGCCTCACATCCCGCTAAACCTGCGCCAATAACCTTTATGCTATCCATATTACTTTTTCTTTCTTGTGGGACATTCGGCGTTCATACAATACTTTCTGCCCTTAAATCCTTTAAGAATATATGCGCCACATTCCTTACAAATTTCGCCTGTTGGTAGACCGGGGGCGGCAAAATCGCACTGGGGATAATTTGAACAACCGTAGAAAGTCTTATTAGTATTGCGTTTTACGCGTTTAACAAGATTTGCACCACATTTCGGGCAGGGTTGTTTAATATCGTCTTCGGGCATAGGTTTAGTATTTTTGCACTCCGGATATCCGGGGCAAGCAAGGAATTTGCCAAAGCGGCTGCTCTTTACAACCATTTTTCTGCCGCATTTTTCACATACGACATCACTTTCAACAGCGGGAACCTTTACCCTTACTCCATCCATAGAGTTTTCGGCTTTTTTGAGACTTTCTTCAAAGTCACCATAAAATCCTGCAAGAACTTCCTGCCAATCAAGGTCTCCTGATTCAATCTTATCAAGACTGCTTTCCATACCGGCGGTAAACTTGATATCAACAATTCTTTTGAAATGGTCTTTCATAATCTCGGTTACGATTGTGCCAAGACTTGTAGGTTTGAGCGACTTTTTCTCACGCTCAATATATTCTCTTTGAAGAATATTAGAAATAATCGGTGCGTAGGTGGAAGGTCTGCCGATACCGTTTTCGTCAAGCGATTTGATAAGTGTAGGCTCGGTATAGCGCATTGGCGGTTGTGTAAAGTGCTGATTTGGCGCGAGTGCTTTAAGTTTGAGCGCATCACCCTCGTTCATTTCGGGCAAAATGCCGCCCTCGTCCGCTTCAACATCTCTACCCTCTTCATAAAGCACAGTATAACCGTCAAATTTAACGCTGTATCCGCTTGATTTGAACAGATAGTCTTTAGCGCCGATATCTACTGCAACGGTATCCTGAACACAAGCAGACATCAAACTTGCAATAAAACGCTCCCAAATGAGTTTATAAAGTTTATATTGCTCGGCTGTGAGAGAATCTTTAATATCATCAGGTGCCAAGGACACATTTGTAGGACGGATTGCCTCGTGTGCATCCTGTGCGCCGTTCTTTGTCTTAAAATAACGCGGTTTTTTGGGCAAATATTTTTCGCCAAAACGCGATGTAATATATTTTCCCGCGGCAAAACGCGCCTCTTCCGAAATACGCAAAGAGTCGGTACGCATATAGGTTATAAGACCGGTAACGCCCATACCGGGAATTTCAACGCCTTCATAAAGTTGTTGTGCAATCTTCATTGTACGCTGACCGTTAAAATTCAGTTTACGCGATGCTTCCTGTTGCATTGTAGAGGTGGTAAAAGGCGGTGCGGGTTGCTTGTTGCGTGTGCCTTTTTTAACTTTCAGGACAACATAATCTGCACCGTCAAGTTCCTTAACAATTTTCTCGGCAGTTTCACCGTTTGCAATTTCAATTTTTTCGCCGTCAAGTGTTCCGTGTAGACGCGATTCAAAAGATTTTCTGCCACTCAAAAGTTTGGCGTCAATGGTCCAATACTCTTGCGCAACAAAATCGTTTATTTCCTTTTCTCTGTCAACAATCAATCTGAGTGCTACCGACTGTACGCGTCCCGCAGACAGACCGCTTTTTACCTTTTTCCAAAGGAACGGACTGATTTTATATCCAACGATTCTGTCAAGTACTCTACGAGCCTGTTGTGCGTCAACAAGGCTTTTATTTATAGAGCGCGGATTAGACATTCCCGCTTTAATACCGCTTTCGGTAATTTCATTGAAAGCAACACGGTTGGCTTCATTCATATCAAGAGCAAGAATTTGCGCCAAATGCCAGGATATAGCCTCTCCCTCGCGGTCCGGGTCGGTTGCGAGATATACCATATCGCTCTCTGCAGCCGCATTTTTAAGAGATTTTATAAGTTCCTTTTTATCTGCCATATTCATATATTGCGGCACAAAACCCTTCTCAATATCAACGCCGAGGCGTGATTTGGGAAGGTCGCGTATATGACCCATAGAAGCCATAACATCATAATCAGGTCCTAAGTATTTTTTTATACTTTTCACCTTGGTTGGTGACTCAACGATTACAAGTTTTGACATATTCTTTCTCCTTATCATATTCTTACATACCGTCCGCCAGGGACAGCCTTAATATACCCAAAAAGTTCAAGTTCTGCCAGAGCAGTCATTAGTTCTGACGCGTTATAATTATTAAAAACGGATAATTCATCAACACAGAAAGGTTCGTCAGGGGTGCACTCATATATTGCTTTTGCAACATCGGACACACCCGTAACAGCGCCCCTCTTGTTAGTTTTTTGATTGTTACCGTTATTATTTTCCATATTAGTTTCTGTGGCTTTAACGGTTGACTTAAATGCTTTTTCTATATCAAGTTTATCGCTATACGAGGTAAGATATTCTTCAAAAATATCCATAGCAGTGAGCATCGGTTTTGCGCCGTCACGCAGTAAAAGGTTTGAACCTTTATACTGTGGCAAAGTAGGGTTGCCAGGGATTACAAAAACATCCCTGCCCTGTTCTGTGGCGCAACGTGCGGTGATTAAAGCGCCGCTACGCTCGTCCGCCTCAATTATTACTGTACCGAGCGTTATGCCCGACATAAGTCTGTTTCTGATTTGAAACGCACCCATTTTAAGCGGATAACTTGGCGGAAATTCTGAGATAACACAGCCGTTATCAATTATCTTAGAACGCAGATTTTCGTTTGCCTTCAAATAGTCGTAACAAATTCCGCAAGGAAGTATTGCTACGGTTTTTGCGCCCTCATTTAACGCTCCGTTATGCGCAGCAGAATCAATGCCCTTTGCACCGCCGCTTACAACTGTGAAACCACCGCGTGATAATCTCGCAGAAAGCGAATAAGCGGCTTTTATACCAAACTCTGAACACTCACGCGGTCCGACAATACATATAGTCGGTAATGTATTAAAATCTGGCAGCGTACCTTTATAATAAAGAACAAACGGAAAATCAACTATATTGCGCAGTGCAATCGGAAAGCGTTTATCCGAAAAGGTCAAAATATTTATTCCGTTTTCTTTACATTCGGCAATAATATCCTGTGCCTCTTTAAGCGATTTATCACAAAGACGCGTAAGTTCATTCTTAGTAAAAAGTCTTGAATTTACAAGCGTATCTTTATCGGCTTTGTAAATTGAAAGCGCATCCGTAAAAACATCAAATATTGCTGTCGCATGTGGATTACCGTAACGCAAACAGCACTGAAGCCAAACCCAATATTCCATAATTACCTCTTCATTTCCCACATCACGATAGATGCAGCAACGGCGGCGTTGAGCGATTCTGCTCTGCCCGTCATTTTAATGGTAATTGGTGTGGAAATGTCAATAATCTCCTTGGTTAAGCCGTTGGCTTCGTTGCCGATTATTGAAACAGAGCCCTCAGAAAAATCTACATCGGTAACCGACATAGCATCGGGTGTTACAACGCAAGAATATAGCGTTAAACCAGAAGAAAGCAAATCTTGCGAAAAGTTTTCGGTTCTGATTATTGGCAGACGAAGCAAAGCACCCATTGAAGCGCGTAACGATTTTGGTGAATACGGGTCACAACAATCAGGAGATAAAATCAAACCGCTGATAGACAGTGCTTCCGCCGTACGAGAGATGGCACCAAGATTTGACGGGTCGGATAAATTTTGGAGCGCTATGTATCTTCCCTTAGGTTTGATTTTTTCAGCGCGGCTTAGATTCTTGCAAATACAAATTATACCTTGCGGCGTTTTGGTATCGGATATTTTATCAAAAGCAGTCTTCGACAACAAATAACTATTTTGAGCATTTCTGCTAAGAAACACCAATGTATCTTCGTGCTTATCAAGAGCCTCTTTTGTGAACAAAAGACATTCAAACTGATAACCATTTTCTGCGGCATCACGGCACAGACGCAACCCTTCAATCACGAAAAGGCCGTACTCCCTACGGGAGCGGCCGGAATTTTGCAGTTTGACTGCAAGTTTGATTACGGAGTTGTCTTTGCTCGTGATTTCCTTAAATGATATCAACCGACACACACCTTTTATCAAATCTAAAAAAGCGCCCGAGTATGTGCCTCGGGCGCAAAAAAACTACTTGCTTAAAGCCTTTTTGGCAGTTTCTGCAAGAGTAGCAAAACCGGCAGCATCATTAACAGCCAGGTCAGCAAGCATCTTGCGGTTCAACTGTACTCCGGACTTTTTAAGACCGTTCATAAATGTAGAATAGTTCATACCGTTAATCTTTGCAGCAGCAGAAATTCTGGTAATCCAAAGACGACGGAAATCGCGCTTTTTGAGTCTGCGTCCGATATAGGCATAATTGCCCGATTTCATTACAGCCTCTTTTGCGGTTCTAAAGAGCTTAGATTTCGCTCCAAAATAGCCCTTAGCGAGCTTCAAAGTCTTTTTTCTTCTTTTGCGTGTGGATAACGCACCTTTTACTCGTGCCATTTACAGCAACCTCCATTATTCTGTGTAATACCCTATTTTTACTTATAAGGAATCATTTTCTTGACTGCTGCTACATTTGTTGTGTGCGCAACCACAGTCTTACGTAAATTTCTCTTACGCTTGGTAGTCTTCTTGTTAAGGATGTGCGATTTGTAAGCATGTGCGCGTTTAACCTTACCGGTTTTAGTAAGCTTAAAACGCTTTTTTGCACCGCTGTGTGTTTTAATCTTAGGCATATTTAGTCCTCTCTTTCTTTTTTGACTATTTTGCAGGTTTCGGAGCAAGGAACATAAGCATATTCCTGCCCTCCATCTTAGCAGGTTTCTCAACAACCGAATTTTCGGCGCAATACTCAGCGAAGCGGTTCATTGTTTCGAGGCCGATTTCGGGATGTCCCATTTCACGACCGCGGAATCTTATTGAAACCTTTACCTTGTTTCCGGAATTCAGGAACTTTTTAGCCTGATTGCCCTTTGTTTCAAAGTCGTGCGTATCAATGCTAAGACCAAGTCTAATTTCCTTGATTTCAACAACCTTTTGATTTTTCTTGGCTTCCTTTTCGCGCTTAGTCTGCTCAAAACGGTATTTTCCGTAGTCCATAATTTTGCATACGGGCGGATTAGCCGTTGGGGCAATATTGACTAAGTCAAGGTCCCTGTCATACGCTGCTTTTAATGCGTCCTTCAATTCGAGAATTCCGAGTTGGGAACCGTCAGAATCGATAACTCTAACTTCCTTAAAACGAATTTCCTCATTGATTGCTATCTCTTTACTGCTAATAGGTAAACACCTCCAAAATAAAAGCGTGAACGGAAAAACCGTTCACGCATAATAAGTCCTTGTGTAAAGAAATACTTATTAACCCTTTTAGTAAACCTGAGGGTGAGAACGGAAAAACCGTATTCTGCTTTGTTGTAAGTCTATTTTAACACAAAATTTTAATTTGTCAAGGGGTATTTTCAAATTATTAGATTACTCTAATTCTGATAACATCGTCACCAATTGCTTTTATAGTATCGTAAACCTTCTGCTCATCAACCGGCTCTACATCAAGCATTGTATATGCATAGTCACCCTTTGCCTTATTAACCATATTCTCAATGTTGGCGTTACTTTCTGAAACGGCTGCCGTAATCTGTGAAAGAATATTTGGAACATTCTTGTGAATTACGCAGATACGCATCTCTGCACTGCGCGGCATAACAACTTCGGGAAGGTTAACCGAGTTTGAAATGTTTCCGTTTTCAAGGTAATCCGCAAGTTCTTTAACAGCCATAACAGCGCAGTTTTCCTCTGCTTCGGGTGTAGAGGCGCCAAGGTGAGGAATGGAAATAACGCCGTTAACATCAAGAAGTTCATCAGACGGGAAATCTGTAACATAGGATGCAACCTTGCCTGATTCGAGCGCAGCCTTCATTGCATCGCTGTTAACAAGTTCGCCGCGCGCAAAGTTAAGAATACGAACGCCATCCTTCATAAGCGCAATTGCTTCCTCATTAATAAATCCCTTTGTATCAGGTGTCAGCGGAACATGGACCGAAATATAATCACATTTTTCATAAATTTCCTTAAGGCTCATAGCGTGAATCGCGTTGTGAGTAAGGCTCCAAGCAGAATTGAGCGAAAGATACGGGTCATAACCGTAAACCTTCATTCCAAGGTGATTGGCGGCATTAGCAACACGAACACCAATAGCGCCAAGACCGATAATACCAAGGCTCTTGCCAAGAATTTCGGGACCTGTGAAAGCACTTTTGCCCTTTTCAACCATCTTGCCAACCTCAGAGCCGTTGCCTTTGAGGGTTTTAGCCCAGTCAATACCGGCAACAATCTTACGCGAACTTAGAAAAAGTCCGGTTAAAACAAGTTCTTTAACGGCGTTAGCATTAGCGCCGGGTGTGTTAAAAACAACAATACCCTGGTTTGAGCAACGGTCAATCGGAATATTGTTTGTACCGGCACCCGCACGGGCAATAGCCTTTAAGTTAGCGGGGAACTCTGTATCGTGCAAGGATGCAGAACGAACTACCGCGCCGTCCGCATCGTTTTGGTCGTCACCGACAATATATTTATCAGCATCGAGCAACGCAAGACCGTTATTTGAAATTTTGTTGTAAGTTTTAATGCTAAACATTTAGATATTCTCCTTTTCGAACTTGCCCATAAAGTCAACAAGTTTTTCTACGCCCTCAATCGGCATTGCGTTGTAGATTGATGCGCGCATACCGCCAACCGAGCGATGTCCCTTAAGATTTACAAAACCTGCCGCCTTTGATTCGGCTACAAACTTAGCATCAAGTTCATCGTTACCTGTAACGAACGGAACATTCATAAGAGAACGGTCTTCGGGGACAACGGTACCCTTGAAGAGTTTGCTGTTATCAAGGAAATCATAAAGCAATTTTGCCTTTTTAACATTATACTCCTGCATAGCCGGGAGTCCACCGCGCTCTTTAATCCATTCAAGCACAAGACCTGCTACATATATAGTATAGCAAGGCGGTGTATTGAACATTGAGCCGTTTTCGTAATGGGTAGAATAATTAAACATTGTGGGTGTTATATCCATTGCGTTACCGATAAGGTCTTTACGGATGATAACAATTGTAAGTCCTGCGGGGGCAACATTCTTCTGTGCGCCGCCATAAAGAACGCCGAACTTCTTAACATCAATCGGCTCAGAAAGCATACAACTTGAAATATCTGCAACAAGCGGCACATTACCTGTTTCGGGCAAAGTATTCCACTTAGTACCGTAGATAGTGTTATTCATACAGATGTGGAAATAGTCTGCATCGGGTGTGAAGGTTGATTTATCAAGTTTAGGAATGTAGGAGAAGGTCTTATCCGCAGAAGACGCGATTACCTTTGCCTCGCCGTAACGGGCAGCCTCTGCGTAAGCCTTTTTAGCCCACTGACCTGTAACAACAAAGTCAGCCTTTTTATTCTTGTTCATAAGGTTAAGCGGAAGCATTGCAAACTGTGACGATGCACCGCCCTGTAAGAACAGTACCGCATAATCATCCGGTATATTCATAAGTTCACGCAAATCCGCCTCTGTCTTATCAATAATTGCCTGATATTCTTTTGAACGGTGTGACATCTCCATTACGGACTGTCCGCTTGTTCCGTGCTCTAACATTTCTGCTGCACATTTTTTAAGTACATCCTCGGGCAACATCGAGGGACCAGCACTAAAATTATAAACTCTTGCCATTTCTGTAACCTCCAGAAAAAATATTACCAATACATTATATTAACTTGTTTTATTATTGTCAATAGGATTGTCAAGAAATTATCAATAATTTTTTATTTGGATAAAATATATTGTTAAAAAAATAACATACGGTCATAAAAAGAAACCGACAGTTTATGTCGGTTTCAAAAAATTAGTTGTTTGATTCCATAATAGCGCGGAAATCGTCACCCGAAATCTTTTCTTTATTAAAGAGTTCTTTCGCAACGGCGTGTACCTTTGCAATATTCTCTGTAAGAATTTCAATGGCTTTTTTATACTGAGCGCCGACAACATCAGCAATTTCGCTATCAATCTTCCCTGCTGTTTCATCGGAATAGTTGGGCGTTGACGAGAAATCTCTGCCGAGGAAAACCTCATCGTTATTATTACCATAGGTAACAAGTCCAAGTTTTTCGCTCATACCAAAGCGGGTTATCATCTTACGGGCAAGTTCGGTTGCGCGCTCAATATCGTTTGATGCGCCCGAGCAGATATCGTTTTGTGTAAGTTGTTCTGCCGCTCTGCCGCCGAGCAAAGAACAAATCTGTTCGAGAATCTGATTGCGCGAAAGATGTCCTTTTTCTTCGGTCGGAATATACATTGTATATCCCGCTGCCATACCGCGCGGTATGATAGAAATCTGATGAACGGGGTCTTGTGTGGGCAAGAAATAGGAAACAACCGCATGACCTGCTTCGTGATAAGATGTTATCATCTTATCTTTATCGCTCATAATATGCGACTTCTTCTCGGTACCCATTACAACCTTAATGGTTGCCTCCTCAATCTGTTCTTCGGTAATTGCTTTAAGATTGTGTCTTGCGGCAAGGAGTGCTGCTTCGTTAAGGAGATTTTCAAGGTCTGCACCCGTAAATCCTGCGGTGGATTTTGCTATAGTGTTAAGATTTACATCGGGTGCTAACGGCTTACCTCTTGAATGAACCTTGAGTATCTCTTCTCTACCCCTGACATCAGGATAGTTTACAGTAATCTGTCTATCAAAACGACCGGGTCTTAAGAGAGCGCGGTCAAGTACATCAGGACGGTTAGTAGCCGCCATAACGATAACACCCTCGTTAGTTCCAAAGCCGTCCATCTCAACGAGCAACTGGTTAAGGGTTTGTTCACGTTCATCGTTACCGCCGCCAAGTCCCGCTCCACGCTGACGACCAACGGCATCAATTTCATCTATGAAAATGATTGAAGGCGAATTTTTCTTTGCCTCTTCAAACAAATCACGAACACGCGATGCACCGACACCGACAAACATTTCAACAAAGTCGGAACCCGAAATCGAAAGGAACGGAACACCCGCTTCACCTGCAACGGCGCGACCAAGCAAGGTTTTACCGGTTCCAGGAGGGCCAACAAGCAAAACTCCTTTTGGAATTCTAGCGCCAAGTTCGTTAAACTTTTTCGGGTTTTTAAGGAACTCAACGATTTCCTCAAGTTCGGCCTTTTCTTCATCGGCACCCGCAACATCGACAAATGTTGTCTTCTTGCGATTGCTATCCTTGCGGATTCTCGCCTTGCCGATGCCCATAGTTCTGTCGCCGCCCATGGAATGATTCATTCTCTTCATAATAAATATCCAGAAAAGAATCATAATACCGAGTGTGAGCACTGTCGGCAGCAAACTTACAAGCCAAGAGGTTTCGTTGCCGCGCTTATAGTTATACTTAATAACTTTATCAGTGCCGCGGTTTTCGGCATTGATTTTAAGCACAGCCTCATTTACATCATTGTAAAAAATAGAAGCATCGGCAACGGTATAGGAATAGGTTTTTCCGTCATCGCGGCGGACATATTTGAACTCGCCCGTATAAAGATTAAGTTCATATTCCGATATTTCGTTATTAGTCACCATATCGACAATCTCGTAATACTCGGTTTCGGATTGACGGTTCATACTGAACATTACAGCCGCAATCGAAAATATAAGTACAATCGGGATACCGATATACAAAATCAGACTTTTTAGGTTTTTACTCAAGTGAGCACATCCTTTCAGTTATTTTCATATACTCTACGCTTTAATATGCCAAGACAAGGCAAATTGCGATATTTTTCATCATAATCAAGACCATATCCGACTACAAAGTCGTCAGGGATTTCTATGCCGACATAGTCTGCTTTAATATCTGCAGTTCTTCTTGCAGGTTTATCAAGGAATGTACAGATTTTAATGCTTTTGGGGTTGCGTCCCATAAGCAATTTTTTTAGATTATAGAGCGTATTACCCGAGTCAAGTATATCCTCAACAATCAAAAGGTCATATCCTTCAAGGTCGATGTCGAGGTCTTTTATTATCTTAACGCGTCCCGTGCTCTCGGTTCCCGAGCCATAGGAAGACACCGCCATAAAATCAATTTTACAGTCAATCGTTATGCTTCTCATAAGGTCTGCCATAAAGACGATAGAGCCCTTAAGAACGCTGACAAGCAACAAATTTTTGCCTTTATAGTCTTCCGATATTTGTTTTCCCAAACCCGAAATCATTTTGCTGATTTCCTCTTCGGTCAATAATACTTTTTCTAAATCCTTTTGCATAATTTAACTTCCCCCAAAACAGTGACATTATTTCATTTTATAATCAAACAATAATACCCTGTTTGTATTTTCATCAACACAGACGCGCTGTGAAACGCCAATACCACAAACCCAAATCACTCCGTCATTATCAGCCGCAACGGGAAGAACATATCTGTTTTTGGGCGGTATTTTACATTCATTATAAAGTTTTCGCAAATCCTTTGTGCCTTCTCTTCCGAAGAGTTTGATTTTATCACCCGTTTCACGAGTTCTTAAAAGCACCTCGCCGGATATTTTATCACAATCAATCGCGCTTTTTAATAACAAATTGTTAACTTTACTTAATTTTCCAAATTCTTCTATATCAAGTGTTTTAAGTGTTACAGAAAACTCATTTGCAGAAATATCTTCGACTTTTTCAATCTTAACAAGATTTTTATTAACAATAGCGCTATAACCCGCAAAAAGTTCTATCCTTTTATGTGTACCTAAAGCGCCACAAATCTCATTTATATGGAACGAATCGGCAGTTTTGCCCGTAACATCGTAAATGAGTTTACCAATCACACGCGAAGAAATTGCGCGGTGTGCATCCTTTTCCAAACGAACGCCGTTGCCCTTTTTGCATTTTTGATATAAATCATTTGAAACAGATAACAAATAATCCGAATCAACCGCAATATTTTCACAAGAACGGCGCACCGTCTTGTCAAACGACATATTTATACTACGCAAAACAGGAGTAACATTATGCCTTATCATATTTCGGGTATAATCCGTAGAAAGATTCGTGCTGTCGGTTACATAAGCAAGACCGTTATCTGCACAGTATTTTCCAACATCTTCCCTCGTACAGTCAATTAGCGGTCTTATTATGTTATCTCTCACAGGCGGAATACCGCATAGCCCCTTAAGCGAGGTGCCGCGAGTTAGGTTTATAAGCACCGTTTCGGCGTTATCGGTTGCGGTGTGTGCGGTTGCAATCTTAAAATCTCTGAACGCTGAAAAGATTTCATACCTTGCATTTCTTGCGGCAAGTTCAACACTCTCTCCGCTTTCTTTGCAAATGGCGGTTACATCAACAGTTCTGACCGAAATATCAACACCGAGAGAGTTGCATAAATCAACAGTAAAACGCTCATCGCGGTCCGACTCTTCCCCTCTTAACATATGATTTATATGCACTGCCGAAAGGGAAAAATCAAACTCATTTTTTAGCGTGTAAAGAACATGCAGTAACGCAACAGAATCTGCACCGCCCGAAAGGGCAACGCAGATTTTGTCACCTTTTTGGAACATATTATATTTGTTAACGGTTTTTTGAACCTTGTTTAACATTAATGATACACATCCTGTGAAGTAAACCTTGTGTGTGCGCCATCCCAATAAAGCGGAACTTCATCAATAGAACCGTGGCGGTTTTTAGCAACTATACATGTGGCTTTATTGGGGTCGCTTCTCTCCTGGTCGTCTGCTTTTTCGCTATCGTAGTAAGCATCACGATAAAGGAAAAGTACAATATCGGCATCCTGTTCGATAGAACCCGAATCACGAAGGTCTGCAAGTGACGGTTTATGCGATTTAACCGTTTTACCTTCGGTTGCACGAGACAACTGTGCGCAGACGATTATCGGTATTTTAAGTTCTTTCGCCATAACCTTTATACCGCGGGTAATTTCGCTGATTTCTTGAACACGATTAACCTCACCCTTGCGTGAACTGTGCATAAGACCGAGATAGTCGATTATAACAAGGTCAACCTTTTTCATACGGCGAAGTTTTGCTTTCATTTCAGGAACGGTAATGCTTGATGTTTCATCGAAATATAGATTCGCTTTTGAAAGATTTTCACCCGCGCTTACAAGCCTTGTCCACTCGTCATTCGACAGTTCACCTGTGCGAAGTTTCTGGCTTTCTATTGCCGCCTCACTCGAAAGCAGACGCTGTGCCAACTGGTCACGAGTCATCTCAAGTGAGAAGAAACAAACGGTTTTTTCCGCGTTAACGGCTACATTACGCGCAATATTAAGCGCAAACGATGTTTTACCCATACCGGGACGGGCACCTAGAATTATCATATCCGACTTATTAAGCCCCGTAATAACGCGGTCAAGCGCCGATATTCCCGTAGGTATGCCAATATAATCATTTCTCGTTTCAGGGTCGTTCATTTTACCAAGACGGTCAAATGTTTCGCCGATTATTACATCGCGAATGTGCGTAAGACCTGTGGTATCAATTCCCGAACGGATATCAAAAATCTTTTGCTCTGCTGATTCAAGCAACTCAGAAGACTCTTTTTCATTACTTTCAATA
The DNA here is from genome assembly GCA_045538515.1 of Acutalibacteraceae bacterium. GTDB lineage: Bacteria > Bacillota > Clostridia > Oscillospirales > Acutalibacteraceae > SIG589. The sequence goes on from JAZSRO010000115.1 coordinate 40,740, forward strand.
TCCTTGATAATTCCCTGTGCTGCAACCATAAGCGAACGCACATAATAACGCTCACGAATAATTGAAACATATGTAAGAATATTAGCAGACGAAGGAACGGCGTTTGCAAGTTGCGAAAGATACGCTTTTCCACCCGCCTCGTCATACACACCTGCACTTTTAAGTTTTTCAAGCACAGTTACAAAGTCGATAGCGGCACCGCCGAGTTCAAGCATTGAAGACAGTACGCGATATATTTCTTTGTGTTGAGGTATGTAAAAGAAATCGGGCTTTAATTCGGTTGCAACAAGATTTATACTTTGTGGGTCGATAAGAATTGAACCGAGCACCGCTTGTTCCGCCTCAACAGAATAAGGCATTCTGCGGCCCTCAAAATCCAAAATCAAGTTATCTTCTGCCATAAAACCACCTATTCCGATACAACTACATTAACTTTTGCAGTTATGCCGCTATGAAGTTTAACATCTGCGGAAAACTGACCGAAAGATTTAATGTCGTTCATCGATATTTTTTTCTTATCAATTGATACAGAGAACAAATGGGTTATCTCGGCAGCAACCTCTTTAGAGGTTACTGCGCCGAAAAGTTTGCCCGATGCTCCTGCTTTTGCTTTAATCACAACATCTTTGCCGTTGATTTTATCAAAAATCGCCTGTGCCGCAGCCTGTTCCTCTGCTTTATGGTGTGCGGCAGCATTTTCTCTGTTTCGCAGTTCATTCATTGCCGTTGCATCGGCTTCTATTGCAAGTTTTTTGGGAAACAAAAAGTTTCTTGCATATCCGTCCGATACATTACAAAGTTCACCTTTTTTTCCGTGACCTTTAACATCTGCAAGTAAAATAACCTTCATAATAATTCTCCTTAAACATACATTACAATCGGTAAAATCATAGGACTGCGGCGTGTGCGCTCATAAAGGCAACGCGACACAGCATCTCTCACCCTACTTTTAACCGTAGTCATATCGTTAATATTTTTAATATAGCACTGTTCCAGCGCATCTGCGGCGGCTTCTGTTGCATCGACCATAAGTTCCTCTGACTCTTTAACATACACAAAACCGCGCGAAATAACCTCAGGGCCTGACAATATTTCGCCTGTTGCCTCATCAAGCGTCATAACAACGACAATTACGCCGTCTTCCGCAAGGTGTTTACGGTCGCGTAGTACAACGCTTCCAACATCGCCAACGCCGAGTCCGTCAACCAAAACTCTACCCGCGGCAACCGTTTCGATAATTTTTGCGCCCTTTTGCGATATTTCAACAACATTGCCGTTCATAGCGGTAATAATATTGCCTTTTGGTATTCCCATCGCTTCGCCTAAACGAGCGTTTTTAATAAGATGTTTTTGTTCACCGTGAACAGGAAAGTAAAACTTCGGTTTAACAAGGCTTAAAAGAAGTTTTAGTTCTTCCTGACAGGCATGGCCCGAAACATGAACATCGTACATCTTTTCATAAACGACATTGGCACCACGTTTCATAAGTTCATTCACAACACGACTTACAAACTTTTCGTTACCCGGAATTGGCGTTGCCGAAATTATAATCATATCACCGGGTATAATCTCAACATTGCGGTGGTCGCTAAACGCCATTCGGTAAAGCGCCGACATAGGTTCGCCTTGACTGCCTGTCGTGATGATAACAAGTTTATCGGGCGTATAGTTCTTTATTGTTTCAAGTTCAATAATGACGCCATCGGGCACCGAAAGGTATCCAAGTTCTGTCGCAACCGACACAACATTCGTCATACTTCTGCCCGAAATTGCAACCTTGCGTCCGCAACGCACAGCCTCATCAATAATCTGCTGAATTCTATGGATATTTGACGAAAATGTTGCAACAATTATGCGGTGGTCGCCAGCCTTTTGAAAGAAATTTGAAAAGGATTCGCCAACCAAACGCTCGGTCGATGTGAATCCGGGGCGCTCTGCATTAGTAGAATCCGAAAGCAGAGCCAAAACTCCCTCATTACCAAGTTCACCGAAACGGGCAAGGTCAATTACTTCATCGTGTATAGGGGTAGTATCAATTTTGAAGTCACCCGTCTGTACCACAAGACCGGCAGGACAACGGATTGCGAGTGCAACCGCGCCCGGTATTGAGTGGTTAACATGAATAAACTCAATAGAAAATGCGCCAAGTTTAATTGTTTTGCCCGGCTCAACAGTGTTTAGGTTTGCCGATTCAAGAATTCGGTGTTCGCGTAGTTTACCCTCGATAAGACCGATTGTGAGGCGTGTTGCATAAATCGGAATATTTATGTTTTTAAGCAAATACGGTACGGCGCCTATATGGTCCTCGTGACCGTGGGTAATAACAAGACCTTTGATTTTGTCTTGATTTTTGAGAAGATAACTAAAATCAGGGATTACAATATCGATACCCGGTGTATCTTCATCAGGAAAAGCCATTCCGCAATCGACAAGGAAAATGTCGTTCTTATACTCATACGCGGTGATGTTTTTTCCGATCTCTCCTAATCCGCCAAGCGGAATAATGTTAAGTTTTTCAACACTTCTTTTCTGGGTTGTGCGTTTTTTCGCGGTAGAAGTTTGTTTTGGCTTCTGTGTGCGTTTCTGCGGCGCACCTTTTTTATTCGTTTTTGAAGCGTATGTTTTACCTGTGTTTTTTGTTTTACCATTTGTTTTGGGCATTTTTTCAGCCATTAAATTATATCCTCCTAACTAATCACAAAGACGGTATCATCCGTCTAAACTTTGGCAGTAATGTCTGCCTATGTAAAACACTTACTGTATATTATTATAATATATATCCAGAATAATTTTAATGTCTTCTGCCCTTTATGTCAACTTTATTTTTGACAATTTCCAAAAAAAGTAAACAAAATAGCAAAAAATAAGGTGCAGAAAATTTTTCTGCACCATTTAATCTCTGCATATTTCGAAGTAATAACGGCGGTTAGACGGCGGAAAATCATCAAGAACGCCATATTCCGGGTCGTAAAATACGCCGTCAAAATAAAGCGACCAATGCCAACAATGCGGAGTTTCCAAACTTAAAATACAAACGCTTGGCAAATCTTGTTTTTCCCTGACGGCTTTGCGTTCTCGGCTATATTTTATGCCGTAAAAATCAAGGGCTGAAAACATATCTTTAAGCGTTGTTTCGCATTCGGTTTTAACAACATTCATAACTTTTTCCACATTATCGCCCGAAAGCATCGAGAGCACCGCCTGACCGCAAGCAAGTGGATTTGGTTCAAAAATATGTTTTGGCTTTTCAACTATCGGCATACAATCACCTCGCGTTTATTCTATATCAAAACACTACATTTTGCAAGAAAAAGACGGTGATTTCTCACCGTCTTTTTTATTAATATTTAACCACAATTTCGTTTTCTTCTTTGAGCATTGATACAGGAATTCTGTAGCCGTCAAGTTTTTGTCCGTTTATTACGCAAGAGGTTACCTTGCCCTGCTTTGCATCGGGATTAAGAACGGTTATATGCAATTTCTTACCGCGGAAGACTTTATCAATTATAATACTCTTCCACTCGGATGGAAGTGCAGGACAAATATCAATATAATCAATTCCGGGGCGGATACCGCACATACCCTCAACACAGCCAACCATAACGGTTGACGCGGTACCGGTAAGCCAATGAACATGAGACCTACCAGCAAAAGGAGAGCCCTTACTTTCGGTAAACTGACCGTGAACATACGGCTCAAGAACGCGTATTTCCGCTTTATCGTTCATATAAGCGGGTGAAGATTCACAGAAATATTCATAAGCGCGGTTGCCGTGTCCCATAAGGGATTCGGCTAGAATCAGCCAACCTTGCGGTTGTGAGAAAATACCGCCATTTTCCTTTGTATAGGGATTAAAGAGCACCATTAAAGCGCCTGGGAAGAAGTGCTTTTCGTACGGCGGATAAAGGAGTGATGCACCATACGGTGTATTAAGAATTTCGTGTACTCTCTCGAGCGAAACTTCTGCTTGTTCTTTGCTAGAAACGCCCGAAATTACGCCCCAAGACTGCGGATTGAGCCACATACTTGCCTCAATATCGGTACGGGCGCCCACGGGTACACCGTCCTCACGGATTCCTCGTATAAAGCGGTCTTCGTTCCAACAGTTTTTCTGAATAATATCATAAAGTTCATCTGCTTTTTCGGTAAGGAATTTTACATACTCAGCATCGTTTTTATACTCTGCAAAGCCTTTGAGTATGTTCATTGCCATATAAAGTTGCATCGCAACAAAAGTTGACTCGCCCTTTTCGCCCATTCGCAGACAATCGTTCCAGTCGGCGTAAAGACCTGCGGGCATTTTGTGCGCCGCTAAATGATTAAGGCTGAAATCAATCGCGCGTTTTAAGTGCTCGTAAACTGTGCCTTCTTCCTTGTTTGCAAAGGGTATAACCTCGTCAAGATAAGCAGCGTTACCCGTCTCTGCAATATACTTATAAACAGTTGGGAAAAGCCACATAGCATCGTCGGCGCGGTAGTGCGGATGGCCCGTCTCTCTTACATAGGAATCATCATCGGGTGTGTCCTCGTGACCTGCGTTATGTGTGTATTTAACAAGCGGCAGACCAGCACCGTTATTAACCTGTGCCGAAAGCATAAATGTTAGCAATTCTCTCGCTTTTTCGGGGTCTAAATGGATTATACCCTGAATGTCCTGAACAGTATCGCGGTAGCCGTAGCCGTTGCGCTGACCGCAGTAAACAAGCGATGCGGCGCGTGACCAAACGAATGTTATAAAGCACTGGAACGCGTTCCATGTGTTAAGCATTGCGTTAAAGTTTTCATCCGGTGTTTCAACGCGGAAATTATCAAGTTTTCCGTGCCAGTATTCTTTAAGTTCGGCAAGTTCGCGCTCTGTCACAGAAATATCTGCGTAAGAATCCATAATCTTTGCCGCATCGTCAACATTTTTCTGACCGAGAGCAAACAAAAATTCCTTGCTTTCCCCTACTTTTAAGGTAATTTCAGTGTGTAGAGCACCACAGGGATTTGTATTATAGCACATTGTGCCAGAGCATTTTCCGTTTTGAACAGCAGCGGGTTTTCCATAGCCGTTATACATTCCAAGGAATGACTTTTTATCACCGTCTGCAGATGCAACCGGTGCGCCCGCAAGACCGAAGAAACGATAATTTGCAATACTGCCGTTCAATCTTTCAACGCAGTTTTCATTAGAAACCATTGTTATGCGGTTTTGATGAAAATAAGTTTTCGGAATAAATTGTGAATACTGAAGATTTACCTGGTCTGTTTCGTAATCACTTTCTGTGGTGAACTCACAGTAACCGAAAACAGAGAGTTTGCGGTCGGTTTCGCCCTTGTTTTCAAGGCGAACACGCCACACTTCATAGGTTTTGCCCATAGGAACATAATATAAAACCTTTGAAACAATATCGCGGTATTCTGCCGTAATTTCGGTGTATGCGGTGCCGTGGCGACACTCGTTTTTATATGTATCAAGCGGTTTTCCAACAGGTTGCCAAGAAGCAGACCAAAAATCTCCGTCCTCATCATCGCGGATATAAACATACCTGCCCGGGTCGTCTGCATCGTTAAAGTGGTAACGCAAAATTCTGCCCTTTGCGCCGCTTTTTTCGAAACTGTAACCACCCGCATTATTGGAAACAATAGCACCATAGGCGGGGTCGCCCAGATAGTTTACCCACGGCGCAGGAGTTGCTGGGTTGGTTATGACATATTCTCGATTTTTCTCATCAAAATAGCCATATTGCATAGTCGTTTTCCTTTTCGTTTATTTTTGGCAGATTTTTATGCACTGTGTAAATTATACCTAATAAAAAACAAAATTTCAACTATATGCATTGTGAACTTATAGCATTTTCGTGTGCTTTTTTAGCATTTTCGCACATTTGCTTAAGTAATCGCTTAGAAAATGAAAACACACAAAATATTTATAATGTTTATAAGACAAATATCTTTTCTTGTCAAAAAGTGCAGACGAATAAAAAGACGATGCTTTTTTCATCGTCTTTTTTTTGCGATATATTGCTTTGCAATTCGATATGTTTTCCAAAGGGAAAACTCGATATATTTACCTTGCGGTAATTTTGATATGATATAAATTTCGTCAGAAATTTATATCGCTGCAAAATATCTATTCAGATATTTTGCACTGCGTTCCATCGTGTTTAATTTCGTAGTTTTCTTTATAAATCAAATCCTCAATAAACACAAATTCATACCCCTCGTCTTTGAGACATTTGAGGATTGTGGGCAGTGCGGCTGGGGTATGGTCGGCGTCATTGTGAAAAAGTACAATACTACCATTTTTAACCTTGCTCGTAACGCGGTTACATATACTTTCCGGTGTGGCGTTTGATTTCCAATCAAGGCTGTCACAATCCCACTGCACTGTGTACATACCCACACTTTCTGTGGTTTCTATTGTCTTATTATCATAGTCGCCATAGGGTGCTCTAAAGAGTATCGGTGTCCTCCCTGTTATTGCCGCAATTTTTTCGTTACAGGCTTTTAGTTCTGAAACCATTTGTTGTGTGCTGAGGTTTGGCATATGCGGATGTGTATTAGAATGATTTTCTACCCTATGTCCTGCATCGTAAAGTTGTTTTACCGATTCGGGATATTTATCCACCCACGCGCCGACAACAAAAAATGTTGCGGGAACCTTGTACTCTGCAAGTATATTTATAAGTTCTTCGGTATCGTCATTTCCCCACGCGGCATCGAAGGATATTGCAATTTGCTTTTTTTCTGTTTCTACGCAGTATATTGGCAAACGCTTATTACCCGCGGCAAAAACGCGCACCGAGCCGACAACAGCAATCGTCAGGGCGGCAAAAACGCCCAAAACCGCCATTATTTGTTTTTTTGATACAATAATATAACGCATAAAAAAGCCCCCCTACATAACTCTATGTGGGGGGACTTGTCATTTATACACTATTTACCTAAATTAAACTGTTCGCCGCAGCCGTAGTTATCGTATACATAGTCAATATCCTTATCGCCTCTGCCCGAAAGACAAACGAGAATTGAGCCTGTTTTCTTTTCCTTGGCATACTTAATAGCATACGCAAGGGCGTGTGAACTTTCAATAGCGGGGATAATGCCCTCGTATCTACAGAGCAGGAAGAACGCTTCCATTGCTTCCTCATCCGATGCGGTAACATAATTAACGCGCTCGGCATCACGAAGATATGCGTGTTCGGGTCCAACGCCCGGATAATCAAGTCCACTTGCTATAGAATAAACAGGCAGCGGTTCGCCTTTTTCGTCCTGTAAAAGATAACTTTCAAAACCGTGGAGTTTGCCCTTTGTTCCAAACTGCATTGTTGCGGCGTGGTCACCTATTCCGCTACCGCGTCCAAGCGGTTCAACACCATAAATTTCAACGGGGTCTGCAAGGAACGGAACAAACATACCAAGCGAATTTGAGCCACCGCCAACACAGGCACAAACGGCATCGGGCATAATACCTGTCATATCCAAAAACTGTTCTCTCGCCTCAATGCCGATTACCGACTGGAAGTCTCTTACCATTTTGGGAAATGGGTGAGGTCCGAGTGCAGAGCCGATACAATAAATCGCGTTGTCATATTCCTTAAGATATGCTTCAAAAGCTGCGTCAACCGCCTCTTTTAAAGTTTTGAGTCCGTGTGTTACAGGAATAACATTCGCACCAAGCATCTTCATACAGATAACGTTGGGGTGTTGCTTTTCAATATCAACCTCTCCCATATAGATGTCGCACTCAAGACCGAAATATGCCGCTGCAGTTGCGAGAGCCACGCCGTGCTGACCGGCACCGGTCTCTGCAATGACTTTTTTCTTGCCCATGTATTTTGCAAGGAGTGCTTCGCCCATACAGTGGTTGAGCTTGTGTGCACCAGAATGGTTTAAGTCCTCACGCTTAACATAAAGTTGAACATTGCCTAACTTGTTTGAAAGGCGCTCAAGGTGTGAAATAGGAGTGG
>JAZSRO010000077.1:0-2023 GCA_045538515.1 Acutalibacteraceae bacterium
AAAGAGACTTTTGGACTATCTATGAATAATCTGATAATTTTAATAAATTGTGCCTATTTTATAAAGATTTCATTCTTAGAGTTCTTTTTTCTTTATTTTTTACACCCTTAATTCTTACTTGATTCATTTGCCATAATGTGCTATAATATGACATATTAAGAAACATTATGGAGGAAAACGCATGACTCTGTCACAGAAGATAAGATACATAAGAGCCGAGAGGTTACTAAGTCAACAGGAATTTGCCGATGCAGTTGGTGTTTCCTATTCGACCGTCAGCCGTTGGGAGCGTGAGCATCGTAAACCTCAAGCGAAAGCCATCGGCAAACTCATGATTTGGTGTAAGAATAACGGTGTAGATTTATCGGATGTGGAGGAAAACTATGATGATGAAGAAACGTAATTTGACGATTTGTATATTGCTTGGCGTATTCTCGTTAATTCTTTTTTCTTGCGCAATTTTGATAAATTCAAATTTAGTTTATGTACAAGCTAGCGCAGAAAATAGTGAACTTATTACTAATAGAAACGATTTTAAGAATGCCGTTATAAACGCAAACGACGGTGATACGCTTTTAGTGGGCGATATAGATTTTAATTTGCAAGCGACGGGCGACGTGAACGAAGGCGAGAGAATTACGATAGACAAATCTATTACTATAAAAAACGGAAAAACGGATGGCGACGCGATTTTTACGGGTGCAAGTTTCATATTAAGCGGAACGAAAATTTCAGGTTTGCAAACGTCGTTTACTTTTGAAAATATTGTTTTTGATGAAAAACTTGACACAAATTCATTAACTCTTGAAGATTTGAAGGTTGTTGAACCTTCTAAATACCCTGCAAAAGCACAATATGCAATCGAATGTAGAGGAAACACAAACGCGACGTTTACGAACTGTGATTTCAAAAATTATATGCATAACTACGGTGCGGCTATTAATGCTTGGTATGCGGATTATTCTTCCACGACTTCACTATTAGAGGAGCACGGAAACAATGCGATATGCGAGTTGACGCTTTATTTGAACGATTGTAATTTTGATTCTAACGTAGCGATTCGTGATGGTGGAGCGATTTACGTTGACGCTTGTTCTAAAAACGTAAGTTTATTTGCAACGAATTGCCAATTTGATAAAAACAAATCAGGGGTTAACGAATACGAATCAGGCGGTGGCGCAATATATTTGCAAGACGCCGTATCGGAGTTTGTTGGTTGTACGTTTACGAATAATCAAGCGAATTACCTTTTTGGTGGTGAGTGTCTAATAAACGATACGCAAAGTGGTGGCGCAGTATATTGTGGTGAAAATGGAGAAATTACAGTTCGTAATGGTACTTTTGCTAAAAACAAAGCGTCTTGCGGTGGTGCTATTGCAATTTGCGGTACGACGAAAGCGTTTTTAGATGAATGTATTATTACCGAAAATAGCGCAAGCCCCGTATCAGACAATTCCGATGGAAACAAAGGAATCGGTAGCAATAAGGGACTTGGCGGCGCAATATATACGGATGGGCGCGTGTCCGTTTCCGTTAATAATACCGAGATTTGTTGTAATTATGCGGAAAATGCGCTTGGAGCGATTTGTAATAGATATATGCCGGGAATTAGCACAAACGCTTCCTTTACGTTGTATTTTTGCACGATAGCGGATAACGAGTGTAGATTTGTGCGTACTGATTATCTAACTTATGATAACCCAGCGTGGATTTGGTATCGTTATCCCGGTGACGTATTTGGTGTTCCGACGGTTGAGTTGTTTGGTTGCTTTATTGTTGACGATACCTATGAAGAAGATATTCCAAGACACGAATTGCCGACGGAAGAAAATGATTATAATTATTTCGGCTCAATGCAAGATGCAAAGGACGACGGATACATACTTGAGCAACCTTCGGGACACGGTTACGGACACGTATTACCGAGAAATACCGCAGTAGTTTCTACCGAATTGGTAAAAGAAAAACTTGGTGAGAAAAACTATTACGGTACGTTTACCGTTGGTGCAAATAGAAATGATGT
>JAZSRO010000051.1:0-2782 GCA_045538515.1 Acutalibacteraceae bacterium
TACTGTGATGAGGATTACAGTGGTGCCGACGCTTCGAGGCCTGCTTGGAATCAGGTGCTAAAAGACTGCGAAGAAGGCAGATGCACGATAGTTGTCTGCAAAACACAATCCCGTTTTTCGCGTGATATGGAGATGATTGAACACTTCATTCACGGAAAGTTTCCCGAATGGGGTGTCCGATTTGTTGCGGTTGTTGATAACATTGACACGAACGTTAAAGGCAACAAAAAAACACGGCAAATCAACGGGCTTGTAAACGAGTGGCAGTTAGAGGAATTATCGGACAATGTTAAAGCCACTTTAAGTGTTAAACGGAAAAACGGCGAGTTTGTCGGCTCTTTTGCACCTTACGGATATTTAATTGACCCCGACAACAAGAATCATTTAATTATTGATGAGGTTGCAGCTCCCACAGTTCAGCGGATATTTGATTTATATATCGGTGGACTTGGGTACATAAGCATTGCGAAAATATTAAATGATGAAATGATTCCGCCACCTTGTGTTCACAAAAAGGAGCTTGGCTCTAAGTATTATAACGGTAATTATGAGAAGAACAATGCTCCTAGGACAACCTGGTCTGATTCGGCTGTCTATGCAATTCTTCGCCGATTCGAATACACAGGTACTTTGGTGCAAGGTCGACAAGAGGTTGTAAACTACAAAACGGGTAAACGCCGTAAAAAGCCGCAAAGTGAGTGGGATATTGTCGAGAATACCCACGAGCCGATTATTTCTAAAGAAACCTTTTATAAGGCACAGGAGATTAGGCTATCGCGTGGCAGAGGTCAAAAAATACCAAGCGGAAGTTGTTATTCACTTGCTAAAAAGGTTTTTTGTGCCGAGTGTGGCAACACAATGTGGAAGATGAGTTATAAACTGCGTGACGGTAGATATAACTACCTTTCTTGCAGAACTCGTAAAACCACTAACGGAGTTTGCCAAAACGCACACAGTATTCGCCTTGACGAGTTAGAGCAAATTGTAGTAGATGAAATCAATAAGTTGCTTGATAAATACTACGATAAAAAGCAGATTGGCAAGTTGGATGCACCGAAACGTAAAAAGAACGGTGCTAAAACCTTAGAAACGCAGATTGCCGAGCTTGAAGAGAAGGTTAAACGGAACGATAACCGTATGGCTCAGATGTACACAGACAAGTTGGATGGCATCATAACCGTAGAGGAGTTTACTAAATACCGAGAAAGCTATCAAAGGGAATCTGAGGAAACAGAAAAACGCATCGAAATTTTGAAATCAAAGCTTGTAGCCCTATCAGGCGGCGAAACAAAAATGGATACTACTCAGGTACTTGAAAAGTACCGAAAAATTGACACCCTTACATTTGAGATAGCCGATGAATTTATAAGCAAAATCTTCATTGGAAGACTCCAAAAGAGTGGCAAGAGAGAAATTAAAATTGAGTGGAAAATTTAGTGAAATTAACCATTCAAAAATCGACAATTTATGCAAGAATACTAAAATAGTGTAGTATTGGCTAACTCAGCCCACGGCGGGTTTGATAGTGGCGCACAGGCTTCAGACGGTACACACGAAAAAGATATCAATCTTCAAATTTCTAAAAACCTAAAATGTTTTTTAGAATATTTTGGTTTTAATGTTATAATGACACGCGAAACGGATATTTCGGTTGAAAGCGATAACGGTAAAAAAAGCAAAAAATCAAGCGACTTATATAACCGACTTAACACGATGAAAGAAAATCCCGATGCAATTTTTGTAAGTATACATATGAATAAATTTACCTCTTCAAACGCGGTAGGAGCACAGGTTTTTTATGCTCCAAAAGTTGAAATGTCTGATTTACTTGCTGATTCTATTCAGTCAACAATCAAATTACTTTTGCAACCGCAAAACGAACGAGTAATCAAAAAAGGTACAAAAGGCATTTATATATTAAACAACGCAACAATTCCGGCAACGATTGTTGAATGCGGTTTTTTAAGTAATAATAAAGAACTGTCGCTTCTAAAGGATGAAAATTATCAAAAAAAGATGGCATTTTCTATTCTTTGTGGTATAATTAATTATCATAATTGTATTGAACCTTCAAACATACAATAAGAATTCGATTAATAATTAGGACAGTGATTTAATGGCTTCAAAGATAAAGAGCATATATGTATGCAATAACTGCGGTTATGAAACTGCTAAATGGCTCGGAAAATGTCCGTCTTGTAATGAGTGGAACACCTTAGAAGAAACTGTTGCTCAGGTTTCAAAATCAAATACTGTGTCAAGCGTTGCGAAAAATGTTTCTGCACAGAAAATTGATGAAATTTCAGTCGTTGACGAACACAGATATATAACAAACATTTCCGAACTTGACAGGGTATTAGGCGGCGGACTTGTTAAAGGTTCTGTCGTTCTGCTAAGCGGTGATCCCGGTATCGGTAAATCCACATTGCTCTTGCAAATCTGCAAAACGCTCAATGATAAATTAAACATTCTGTATATTTCCGGTGAGGAATCCGCTCATCAGATTAAACTCCGTGCCCAAAGACTGAGCGTTAATAACCCTAATCTTTCCATAATGAGCGAAATTGACGTACTTTCAATTATAGAATACATCCGACAAAATAAACCTGACCTTGTTTTTGTTGACTCGATACAGACTATGGATTATTCAGATGTCAATTCTTCTCCGGGCAGCGTTACCCAGGTCAGAGAATCCGCAAACGTATTTATGCGTACCGCAAAATCTCTCGGTATACCGATAATATTGGTAGGTCATGTAAATAAAGACGGAAATATTGCCGGT
>JAZSRO010000074.1:0-16807 GCA_045538515.1 Acutalibacteraceae bacterium
ACCCCGACAGAACTATCAGCTCAATCAAGCGTGATATGGGTACAGCAAACACCGTTGCTATTGACGGCAAAAACTACACCCCGCAGGAAATTTCTGCAATCATTCTTCAAAAATTAAAGGCCGATGCTGAGAGCTATCTCGGTCAGACCGTAACCGAGGCTGTTATCACTGTTCCTGCTTACTTTACCGACGCTCAGCGTCAGGCTACTAAGGACGCAGGTAAGATTGCAGGTCTTGAGGTTAAGAGAATTATAAACGAGCCTACCGCTGCAGCTTTGGCTTACAGCATTGATAAGGAAGACGACCAGAAGGTTATGGTTTATGACCTTGGCGGCGGTACATTCGATGTATCCATTATTGAGATGGGTGACGGCGTACAGGAAGTTCTTGCAACCGCAGGTAACAACCGTCTTGGCGGTGACGATTTTGACAACCGCATTATGAAATGGATTACCGATGCTTTCAAGACAGAAAACGGTATTGACCTTACAGGCGACAAGATGGCTATGCAGCGCATTAAAGAGGCCGCTGAGAAGGCAAAGATTGACCTTTCGGGTATGACTTCAACCGACATTAATCTCCCCTTCATTACCGCAGACCAGAACGGTCCTAAACACTTTGAGACCACCCTTACACGCGCTAAGTTCAATGAACTTACAGCCGACCTTGTTGACGCAACAATGGGCCCCGTAAGACAGGCACTTGCCGATTCGGGACTTAACACCGGCGATATCAACAAAGTTCTTATGGTTGGTGGTTCAAGCCGTATCCCCGCAGTTCAAGAAGCGGTTAAGAACTTTATCGGTCGTGAACCGTTCAAGGGCATCAACCCTGACGAATGTGTTGCTATCGGTGCCGCAATTCAGGGCGGTGTTCTCGGCGGAGACGTTAAGGGACTTTTGCTTTTGGACGTTGCTCCCCTTTCACTCGGCATTGAAACAATGGGTGGCGTTTGCACCAAGATTATTGAGCGCAACACCACTATCCCCACCAAAAAGAGCCAGATTTTCTCGACCGCCGCTGACGGACAGACATCGGTTGATGTTCATGTTTTGCAGGGTGAGCGCGAGTTTGCTAAGGACAACAAATCTTTAGGAATTTTCCGTCTTGACGGCATTGCTGCTGCACCGCGTGGAATCCCGCAGATTGAGGTTACATTTGACATTGATGCCAACGGCATTGTAAATGTTTCGGCTAAGGACCTTGGCACCGGCAAAGAACAGTCTATTACAATTACTTCTTCGACTAACATGTCTAAAGAAGATATCGACAAGGCTGTTAAGGATGCTGAACAGTATGCCGCAGAAGACAAGAAACGCCGCGAGGAAACCGACCTTCGCAACGGTGCTGACCAGATGATTTATCAGACCGAAAAGACCGTAAACGAACTCGGTGACAAACTTGACGAAGGCGAAAAGAAGGATATAACAGAGGCTGTTGAAGCACTTAAGGAAGCCGTCAAGGGTGACAACCTCGATGACATCAAGGCTAAACAGGAAACACTGCAGCAGAAACTTTATGCTGTATCCGAAAAGGTTTACAAGGCCGCAGCAGAGGCACAACAGGCTGCACAGAATGCTCAGGGTGCTGACGGTGCCGCACAGAATGACAATGTTTATGACGCCGACTTTACAGATGTAAATGACGAAAACAAATAATTAACTAATAGGAGAGCGGTCCCCTGCTCTCCTATACATAAGTTTTACAACAGGAGAGTTGTGATTTGGCAGATAAAAGAGATTACTATGAGGTACTAGGTGTTGACCGCAAGGTAAGCGATGATGAACTTAAAAAGGCATACCGCAAACTTGCAAAAAAGTATCACCCCGACCTCAACCCAGGTGACGAACAGGCCGAAAAGAGTTTCAAAGAGGTTAATGAGGCTTACGAAATTTTATCCGACAGCGAAAAACGCGCCCGATACGACCAATTCGGTCACGCCGGTGTAGACCCCAACTTCAACGCGGGTGGAGGTGCCGGTGGTTTCGGCGGCGGTTTCTCGGGATTTGATTTTGGAGATTTCGGCGACATATTCGGTGATATATTCAGCGGTTTCGGCGGTGGCAGACGCACACGCGACCCCAACGCTCCGCAACGCGGTGCCAATACTTCGGCGGCGGTTAACATTTCGTTTGAAGAGGCTGCTAAAGGCTGCAAGAAAAAGGTTAGCGTTACGCGCGTTACCACCTGTTCTTCATGTGGCGGCAGCGGTGCCGATTCTGACGGCAGTGTTAAAACCTGCCCCAACTGTCACGGAACAGGACATGTTAATATCACACAGCGCACACCATTTGGCACAATGCAGACACAATCGGTTTGTTCGCAGTGTCGCGGAACGGGTAAAATCATTGATAAGCCCTGTAAAACCTGTGCGGGTAAAGGCAGAATACGCACCACGGAAGAAAAGGAAATTGAAATCCCCGCCGGTATTGATGACGGACAGACCTTGCGCGTTCGCGGTGCCGGTGATTCGGGAATTAACGGCGGCGGCGCGGGTGACCTTAACATTCACATCGGTGTTCGTCCACATCCTTTCTTTGAGCGTGACGGTTTTGATGTTTTCTGTCAGATTCCAATCACCTTTACACAGGCGGCTTTAGGTGCAGAAATCATCGTACCGACCATAGACGGAAAGGTTAAATTCACCATCCCCGAAGGCACACAAACCGGAAGCGAGTTCAAACTGCGCGGCAAGGGTATACAACGGCTTAACTATTCCGGTCGCGGCGACCAATATGTTACTGTCGTAGTTGAGGTTCCGCGCAATCTTTCAAAAGAACAAAAAGAAATTTTGCGTTCGTTTGATGATAAGGCGGAAGACAAAAACTACACTAAGAAAAAAAGTTTTACAGACAGACTTAAAGAATTGTTTGAAGATTAATAGAAAAAGACACATCAGTCCTGCTGATGTGTCTTTTTCTATACTCTAAAAGATTTGCAATCACCAATTATTTAATAGCAATACACTCAATCTCTACCTTAGCACCTTTGGGAATTGCCGCAACCTCTACACAACTGCGTGTGGGATAGGGCGCTGTAAAAAAGGTTTCGTAAACCTTGTTCATTGCCGCAAAATCGTTAAGGTCAGAAAGGAATACCGATGTTTTTATAACATTCGCCATTGTAAGACCGTTTGCCGCGAGAATATTTTTTACATTATTGAGCGACTGTGCAGTCTGCTCCTCTATCGTTTCCGCCATAGCGCCCGTTTCTACATTCACGGGAATCTGACCTGAAACGAATACGATGTTACCCGCATCAAGTCCTTGAGAATAAGGGCCGATTGCTGCGGGGGATTTATCTGTTGATATTACCTTCATACTAACACCTACTCTACAATCTTAAATCCTGCTTTTTTAAGCGAACTCTTAATTTCTTCAATCTGTTCAAAATCGCGCGTTTCAATACCGATTCTAAGGAAGCAACTCGCAACCGCCATATTGGCATCCGAACGCTCGTGGTGAACGCTTGTAACATTTCCACCACAGTTTGAGATAATTGTGCTGACGCCCAAAAGTTGTCCCGGTTTATCCTCAAGCGCAATTAAAAGGGTTGTGGTTCTGCCTGTGGTTACAAGCCCGCGTGTAATAACGCGCGACAATATATTAACATCGATATTACCGCCCGAAATAAGACAGACAACCTTTTTATTCTCAATAGGCAATTTGCCGAACATTGCCGCCGCAACGCTGACAGCACCCGCGCCCTCGGCTATTAGTTTTTGCTTTTCGATAAGGGTTAGTATTGCGGTTGCAATTTCATCCTCACTTACCGTTACAATATCGTCAACATATTTGCTTATCATATTGAATGTTGTATTACCCGGGTGTTTAACAGCAATTCCGTCTGCAAATGTTGATACGCCGTCAAGGGTTATAATTTTACCCTGTTTAACGCTCTTTTCCATTGCTGCCGCGCGTTCTGCCTGTACACCGTAAACCTTTACATCGGGTTTCAACTGTTTTACAGCATAAGCAACGCCCGAAATAAGACCGCCGCCGCCTATCGGCACGATTACGGCATCAAGGTCATCAATCTGCTCTAAAATTTCTATGCCGATTGTTCCCTGTCCCGCTATTACCTCATCATCATCAAACGGATGAATAAAGGTGGCGCCTGTTTCTTTCTGCAGTCTTAATGCCTCTTCATAAGCATCATCGTATGTACCGGGCACGAGTTTTACCTCGGCGCCGAGCGCTTTAGTTGCTTCGACCTTGCTTATCGGTGCGCCATCGGGCATACATACGACACTTTTTATTCCCATTTGTGTTGAAGCAAGTGCTACCCCCTGTGCGTGATTCCCCGCGCTACAGGCGATTATACCCGCTTTTTTCTGCTCGTCACTCAGTTTGCTTATTTTATAATAAGCGCCCCTGAGTTTGAAACTGCCCGTTACCTGCAGGTTCTCGGTTTTTAGATATATCTCAGATTTTTTAGAGAGATTTTTTGCATAAATTAAGTCGGTTCTTCTTGCCACATCTTTAAGTGTATATGCGGCTTGATAGACCTTATCAAGTGTTACCATAGTTATTCTTCTACTCCCAAAAGATAATTTATAAACTGACGCGCCGTTCTTCCTGACACGCCGCCGTGGCGCATTTCCCACTTATTAGCCTCAAGACACAGGGTTTCTTCGTCAAGTTCTATTCCCTCTCTGTGTGCCAGAGTTTTCACTATTTCATTAAACTCTTGTTTGCTGGGACTACTGTAGTTTATAAGCACACCGAAACGGCTTGAAAGGGAAAGTTTTTCTTCGATTGTATCAGAACGGTGGATTTCACCGTTATATTCCATATCGTTTCGGTCGTTCCAGGTTTCTTTAATTAAATGGCGGCGGTTTGAGGTTGCATAAATCAAAATATTATCAGGTTTTGATTCCACTCCGCCCTCAATAACCGCTTTTAAGAATTTATATTCTATTTCGTGGTCTTCAAAAGATAAATCGTCTATATAAATTATAAACCTGAAGTTGCGGTTTTTGATGTGAGATATAACCGAAGATAGTTCGGAAAACTGGTGTTTATATATCTCTATCATTCTAAGGCCGCTATCATAATACTCGTTAAGTATCGCTTTGATGCTTGAACTTTTACCCGTTCCACTATCACCGTACAAAAGGGCGTTATTAGCAGGTTTGCCATCTAAAAAAGCGCGGGTATTATCGGTTAACTGTTTTTTCTGATACTCATAACCGACAAGGTCACAAAGCCTTATTTTATCTGCATTGTTTATGGGGCAAAACTCAAGTTTTCCGTTTACGGTTTTAATACGGAATGCGGGGTTAAGTCCGAACATTCCGACACCGTAATCGTGGTAGAAGTCTGTGACCAATGTGAAAAATTCATCCGCCGTTTTAGCGTCTGCCAGACTTTTTGACAAGTTTTGCACCTTTTCGCTGACATTTTTATTATAAAGTCTTTCGCGTTTCGCTATGGCTTTATAATTGGTTATAGCCGAAAAACAATCTATTCCCAAATCCTTTTCGATAGGTGCAAAGTCAAACTTAAAGAGGCGCATAAACACAGAAAAATCATTCTTTGCAAACGCGTTTACGCTGCCGCCCTCTGTAGCGCCCTGTCGCTCACAGGTAAGGGTAAAAGAATTTTCGTTGGTTATAAGCAAAAAGGTAAGATAATTATGCCACAAGTTAGTATCAAAACCGTACTGTGTGGCAAGGTCTAAAAGGCGCTTGATTTCCACATATATTTTATGTATGAGGGCGTCCTTGTCCTCGCTTTTTTCTTCCCACGACTTAAATATATCGCAAAGATTTGTGAGTATACTATCTTGCCCTATGTTGCTGTAAAGCAGCAGTTTTGATACTTCCTTGTACATAGTTTTCCTCTATTCTACCAAAAGTCTCCAGCCGTATTCGTCTTCGAGTTTACCTGTTTGAATACCTGTTACTGTATCGTAAAGTTTTTGGCTAAGTTCCCCTATTCCGCCGTCACCGATTGTCATAACATCGTCCTTATAACGCAGTTTGCCAACGGGTGAAATTACGGCGGCTGTGCCTGTGCCGAAAACTTCTTCCAATGCGCCACTCTTTTGCGCTTCAATCAGTTCGTCAACCGAAATTTTGCGTTCCTCTGTCGGTATGCCCCAACTTCTGCAAAGGTGCAAAACAGAATCACGCGTAATACCGGGAAGAATACTGCCGTTGAGCATTGGTGTAACAACGGTGCCGTTTATTTTGAAGAAGATGTTCATAGCGCCAACCTCTTCGATATATTTGCGCTCTACGCCGTCAAGCCACAAAACTTGTGAATAACCCGCATCATGTGCTTTCACCTGTGCGGCAAGGCTCGATGCGTAGTTTCCGCCTGTTTTTGTGTAACCAACGCCGCCGCGTACCGCGCGTACAAAGTCATCTTCTATCCAAATTCCAACAGGCGCCAAACCACTTGCGTAGTATGCGCCGCTCGGCGACAGAATGATTATAAACTTATAGGTTTTTGAGGGTGCAACGCCCAAAAATGCATCGGTTGCGATAATAAAAGGACGGATATAAAGTGATGTTCCCTCTTCGGTTGGAATCCAATCCTCGTCCATTTTTACGATTGCCGACACCGCTTGTACAAAATCTTCTTCAGGAAGATACGGTATGCACAGGCGCTCATTCGTTGCGTTGGTGCGCTTGGCATTCATATCGGGACGGAAGAGATAACTTTTGCCGTCCGCGCCCTTATATGCCTTAAGTCCCTCAAACATCTCCTGTCCGTAGTGGAAGACCATTGACGCGGGTGAGAATGTAAAATCCCCAAAAGGCACAATTCTTGCATCGTGCCAACCCTTGCCCTCGGTATAATCCATTACAAACATATGGTCTGTAAATATTTTACCAAAACCTAAAGGACCTACCGGTTTTTCTTTAGGTGTTTCTGTCTTTATTATTTTGATATCAAGCATTATTTGCCACTCCTAAATTCTGCTGATTATTTCATCGGTCATTTCGGTACAGGTAAGCGCTTTTCCGTCACCAACAAGGATATCGGCGGTACGAAGTCCGTCTTCAAGCGCCTTATTTACGGCATTTTCAATAGCGTCTGCCTCTTTACCGAGTTCAAACGAATAGCGAAGCATCATAGCCGCTGACAAAATTGTCGCAATTGGGTTTGCTTTGTTCTGTCCCGCTATATCGGGTGCCGAGCCGTGAATAGGTTCGTAAAGTCCGCATTTGCCGTCACCGAGGGAAGCCGATGCCAAAAGTCCGATTGAACCTGTGATTTGTGATGCCTCGTCTGACAAAATATCACCAAACATATTTGATGTTACGATAACATCAAACTTTGACGGGTCGCGCACAAGTTGCATTGCGGCATTGTCAACGAGCATATCAGTACAAGTAACATCGGGGTACTGCTCCCCTACTTTGTGCACGATTTCGCGCCACAGGCGCGAAGTTTCCAAAACATTTGCTTTATCAATGCTGACTACATTTCCTCTACGCTTTTGGGCAGTTTTATAGGCTACATGGGCTATACGCTCAATTTCCATCACGCTATAAGCCTCGGTATCATACGCTTCTTCTCCGTATATGCCTTCGCGTCTGCCGCGTTCGCCGAAATATATTCCGCCTGTAAGTTCGCGTACTATCACAAGGTCAAACCCGTTTTCTACGATATCGGGGCGGAGAGTACAGGCGTTTTTAAGTGCGGGATAGATTTTTGCGGGACGAAGATTTGTAAAAAGTCCGAGTGCCGCGCGAAGTCCCAAAAGGGCTTTTTCGGGGCGGATATCGCCAGGGAGTGTATCCCACTTTGGTCCGCCTACCGCACCGAGCAAAACGCTATCACTGTTCTTACAGCCTGTTACGGTTTCTTCGGGCAGCGGAATTCCATATTCATCAATTGCGGCACCACCCGCAAGATACGGTGTAAAATTAAACTTATGACCGTACTTTTCGCCGATGGTCTCAAGCACTCTAACGGCGCTATCCACAATTTCGGGGCCTATGCCGTCACCTTTTACAAGCGCAATATTAAATTCCATTATTTATTACCTCCCGCCTGTTTTGCCTTGAGATACGAAAGCAGTCCGCCGTTTTCAATAATTCCGTTTATAAATGCGGGGAAAGCGGTTGCTTTGAAGGTTTCGCCCGTTGTTTCGTCTACGATTTCACCCGTAGCAAAATCAACGCTTACGGTATCACCGTTTTTTATTTTCTTAGCGGCTTCGGGACACTCTAAAATCGGGAAGCCGATGTTTATTGCGTTACGGTAGAAAATTCTTGCAAAACTTTCGGCAATAACGCAAGAAATACCACTTGCGCGGATAGAAATTGGCGCGTGTTCGCGACTTGAGCCGCAACCAAAGTTGGCACCGCCAACCATTATATCGCCAGGTTTTACATTATTAACAAAATCTGCGTCAATATCCTCCATACAATGCTTTGCAAGTTCAGATGCTGACGGAGCATTAAGATATCGGGCGGGTATAATTACATCCGTATCAACATTATCGCCGTATTTGAAAACTGTTCCTTTAGCCATAATTACACCTCCGCCAAATCGTAAGGCGATGCCACCGCACCCGCTACTGCCGATGCTGCCGCAACCGCGGGACTTGCGAGTATTACCTCACTCTTCGTATGTCCCATTCTGCCTACGAAGTTTCTGTTTGTTGTGGTAACTGCGCGTTCACCCGCACTCATAACGCCCATATGGCCGCCAAGACAGGGGCCGCAAGTCGGGGTTGAAACTGCACAGCCCGATTTTATAAATATTTCGGCAAGTCCTTCTTCTATACACTGCATATAAACCTCTTGCGTGGCGGGAATGACGATACAACGAACGCCCTTTGCAACGCGTCTGCCTTTAAGAATTTCCGCCGCTTGACGCATATCACTTATTCTGCCGTTTGTACAAGAGCCGATTACAACCTGGTCAATATGAAGTCCTTTAACCTCGTCAACTGTTTTGGTGTTTGACGGAAGATGCGGCAGCGATACTGTCGGTTTAAGCGCCGACAAATCAATTTCTACCGTACTTTCATACTCTGCATCGTCATCTGCCTCATATACCTTAACGGGACGCTTGAATCTGCCGTTTACATATTCCATTGTCTTCTCATCAACGGGGAAAATGCCGTTTTTGCCACCCGCCTCTATTGCCATATTTGCAATCGTAAAGCGGTCGTCCATTGAAAGCGAAGAAACGCCCTCGCCTGTAAATTCGATTGATTTATAAAGTGCGCCGTCAACGCCAATCATTCCGATAAGGTGGAGTATTACATCCTTACCGCTTACATATTTAGGCAAAGCGCCTTTCAGTACAACTTTTATTGCAGAAGGCACCTTAAACCAGTTTTCGCCCGAAATCATACCAGCCGCCATATCGGTTGAGCCGACACCTGTTGAAAATGCGCCGAGTGCGCCATAGGTACAGGTATGTGAATCGGCGCCGATAATACAGTCACCAGGGCCGACAACACCCTGTTCGGGCAAGAGTGCGTGTTCTATGCCGACATTGCCGACATCGTAAAAATGGGTAATATCAAAACGCTTTGCAAACTCACGCGCGGTGGCACAAAGTTCTGCCGATTTAATATCTTTACAAGGCGTATAGTGGTCAAGCACTATTGCTATTTTATCTTTATCAAAAACAGAGTCAAATCCCGCTTTATCAAAAACATCAACCGCTACGGGTGTTGTAACATCGTTACCGAGCACGATATCGAGTTTTGCTTCGATAAGGTCTCCCGCTTTAACTGACGGGAGTCCCGCGTGGGCAGCGAGGATTTTCTGCGTCATTGTCATTCCCATTATTTTGTTTCCGCTCCCTTCCCTGCGGCTGATTGCAATTTATGTAGTGCCGCAAGATATGCTTTTATACTTGCCTCAATAATATCGGTTGAAAGACCGCGGCCCGAATAACTTCTGCCACCGGACGAGAGTTTAACCGATACATCACCAAGGGTATCTTTGCCCTCAGATGTTGAGTGAATAGTGTAGTTATCAAATGTATGTTCTACAGGATTTATGATGGTGTCAATTGCCTTAAATGATGCATCAATCGGTCCATCGCCAAGGCTGACGCCCTCAATCTTTTCGTCACCTTTTTTAAGGCATACTGTGCTTGTTGCCGTTGTGAAATTGCTTGTATGAACGGCAAACCAATCAAGCGCGTATTCACCGCTTTCACCCGCTGTATCGGCGGAGGATTTATGAAGCACAATCGCCTCTATATCCGCATCACTTACGGTTTTTTTCTTGTCACAGAGCACCTTAAATTCTTCAAAACAGCGCAAAAGTTCGTCCGTTTCCAAGGTATAACCCATTTCAGAAAGACGGGTTTCAAAGGCGTGTTTTCCCGAATGTTTGCCAAGCACGATATTATTCGCGTGGATACCAACCGATTCGGGTGTTAAAATCTCGTAAGTGAGTTTATTTGCGAGTACACCGTGTTGATGTATACCCGATTCGTGCGCAAAAGCGTTTTTACCCACGATTGGCTTATTAAGCGGTGCCTTTTGACCTATGATATTATAAACCGTTTTACTTGTTCTGTAAATCTGTGTGGTATCAAGGCGGGTTGTACCTGTAAAGACATCGGGGCGGGTTCGCATTGCCATAACAACCTCTTCAAGCGATGTGTTACCCGCGCGCTCGCCAAGTCCGTTTACGGTACATTCAATCTGTGTTGCGCCGCCCTTTACACCCGCGAGTGCATTGGCAACCGCCATACCCAAATCGTTATGACAGTGAACCGAAAAGTCAACCTTGTCGGCATTTTCTGTTCTTTCTATTAAATACTCAATAAGCGCCTGCATTTCTGCGGGGGTGGTATAACCAACCGTATCGGGAATGTTAACCGTTGTAGCGCCGTTTCTTACCGCGGCATTTACAACCTGTACTAAAAAGTCCCAATCACTTCTTGTTGCATCCTCTGCCGAAAATTCGATATTGCTGCAATATTTAGCAGCGTATTTTACCATCTCTTCGGTTTTTTTAAGCACCTGCTCAGGTGTCATTTTAAGTTTATACTCCATATGGAGTGGACTTGTTGCTATAAAAAGGTGTATGCGCGGGTCGGCGGCAACCTTTACTGCCTCCCAAGCGGCATCTATATCCTTTACCGTTGAACGCGCGAGGGATGCTACGGTACAATCCTTTACTGTTTTGGCAATGGTATTGACCGATTCAAAATCGCCCGGAGAAGAAATTGCAAATCCCGCTTCGATGATATCAACTTTCATCTTTTCAAGGCATTTTGCAACCTCTATCTTCTCGCGCAGATTCATACTGCAACCCGGTGACTGTTCTCCGTCACGCAGTGTTGTATCAAAAATTTTTACCTGTTTCATTTTATGCTCTCCGATTATGAAAGTATTGCGCCCTTATCGGCAGATGATACGAGTTTTGCGTATCTTGCAATATAGCCGGTATTGATTTTCGGTTCCGGACGAACCCAATTTTTACGGCGATTCTCAAGTTCATTTTCCGAAACTTCAACATTTATACTAAAGTTTTTAATGTCGATTGATATCATATCGCCGTCTTTTATAAGTGCTATATTGCCACCCGCCGCCGCTTCGGGACTTACATGTCCTATTGCAGCGCCGCGTGTTGCGCCCGAGAAACGACCGTCTGTTATGAGCGCTACGCTCTCGCCGAGCCCCATTCCGCATATTGCCGAGGTGGGATTAAGCATCTCACGCATACCGGGGCCGCCTTTTGGTCCTTCGTAACGGATTACAACGACATCACCCGCTTTAATCTGTTTGCCGTAAATTGCAGTAATTGCCTCTTCTTCGGAATCAAACACTCTTGCAGGACCGCGATGAGCCATCATCTCTTCGGCAACAGCCGACTGTTTAACAACACAGCCATCGGGTGCTATATTACCCTTGAGCACGGCAATGCCGCCGCTTTGCGAATAGGGGTTTTCAATCGGTCTTATAATCTCTTCGTTGCGGTTGTAAGCGCATTTAATATTCTCGCCCACCGTCTTTCCCGTTACGGTCATACAGTCGAGTTTTAAGAGATTTTTCTTTGAAAGTTCGTTCATAACGGCATAGACGCCACCCGCTTTGTCAAGGTCTTCCATATAGGTATCACCCGCGGGTGCGAGGTGACAAAGATTGGGCGTATTTTTGCTGATTTCGTTTGACATATCAAGGCTGATTTCCACGCCCGCCTCGTGTGCGATGGCAGGAAGATGGAGCATTGTGTTGGTTGAACAACCAAGCGCCATATCAACCGTTTCAGCATTATGAAGGGCATCCGCCGTCATAATATCGCGCGGACGGATATCCCTTTTTATCAGTTCCATAATCTGCATACCTGTCTTTTTGGCAAGACGAATTCTTGCCGAAAGGGGTGCAGGTATTGTGCCGTTGCCCGAAAGCGCCATACCAATCGCTTCCGAGAGGCAGTTCATTGAGTTTGCTGTATACATTCCGGAGCAAGAACCGCACGAAGGACAGGCATTTTCAACATAGTCTTCTACCTCTGCCTCATCCATAGTTCCCGCGTGATAGGCACCAACCGCCTCAAACATATGGCTAAGACAGGTGCGTTTTCCGTTACCGAGGTGTCCCGCAAGCATCGGTCCGCCCGAGCAAAAGATTGTGGGAATATTTAGTCTTGCCGCCGCCATTAAAAGTCCGGGCACATTTTTATCACAGTTCGGTACCATTACAAGTCCGTCAAACTGATGCGCCATTACCATAGATTCGGTTGAATCGGCAATAAGGTCACGCGTCACAAGTGAATATTTCATACCGACATGTCCCATCGCGATACCGTCACAAACGGCTATTGCGGGGAACATAATCGGTGTACCACCAGCCAGTCTTACACCCGCTTTTACCGCTTCAACGATTTTATCAAGGTGCATATGGCCGGGGACGATTTCGTTGTGCGAACTTACAATACCTACTAAAGGGCGTGAAAGTTCTTCTTCAGTAAGACCGAGTGCATATAAAAGGCTTCTGTTAGGTGCTCTTTCAATGCCGCTTTTAATACTATCGGAATTCATAATAACCTCCGGAATGTTTTATTTTTTAGGGTAACAAGAATAATCCAAACTCGATTTTGGACAAGCGGATTTACCCTAGTTAGATGCTGTGTCAAGGTCGGAATCGTTCTTCCAGAGCATCTGCTCACGCAGTTGCTGTCCGACAATTTCCATCTGATGTTTTGCGAGTGCTTCGCGCTTGGAATTGAAGAAGCAACGGCCGTTTTTATTTTCGGCAATCCACTTACCCGCAAAGGTACCGTCCTGAATATCTGAAAGTACCGCCTTCATATTTGCCTTGGTCTGCTCATAGGGCAGAACGCGGGGACCTGATACATACTCGCCATACTCTGCAGTATCGGAAATCGAGTAGTTCATTGCGGCTACGCCGCCCTTGTTGATAAGGTCAACGATAAGTTTCATTTCGTGGATGCACTCAAAATATGCATTCTCTGGCTCATATCCTGCCTCGACAAGTGTTTCAAATCCGCAACGCATAAGGTCAACAACACCACCGCAGAGAACTGCCTGTTCACCAAACAAATCTGTTTCGGTTTCATCGTGCATTGTGGTCTCCATAATTCCCGCTCTTGCGCCGCCGATACCTGCTATATATGCGAGGGCGATATCGTATGCCTTGCCTGTTGCGTTCTGTTCGATTGCAATAAGACACGGAACGCCCTTACCTGCAACATATGTACTTCTTACAGTATGACCGGGGCCCTTGGGTGCAGCCATAAATACATCAACATCTGCAGGGGGAACAATCTGTTTGTAGCGGATATTAAATCCGTGTGCAAATGCGATTGCCTTACCTGCTGTGAGGTAGGGTGCGATATCCTTTTTATACATATCAGCCTGTGCCTCATCGTTGATAAGAATCATAATGATATCGGCTTCTTTGGTTGCCTCCGGAACTGTCATAACGGTAAATCCGTCACGCTCTGCTACGGGCCAGGATTTTCCGCCCTTGCGAAGACCGATGATTACATCACAACCCGAATCACGAAGATTGAGCGCGTGTGCGTGTCCCTGTGAGCCGTAGCCTACAATCGCGATTTTTTTACCTGCTAACTTATTTAAGTCACAATCCTTCTCATAATACATTTTTGCCATAATTAAATTCTCCTTTTTCTTTTGTTTCATCGTATATTGTTTCCTGTCCGCGTTCAAGGGCTATGATACCTGTTCTTACAAGTTCACAAACCTCAAATTCTTCCAGAATTTTTTCTATTGCCATTGTTTTTTCCTCGTCACCAATCATTGCAAGTGTTAACGAGCCTATGCTGACATCTAAAATGTTTGCTCTGAAGATGTTTGCAATCTGAATTACTTCGTTGCGCACCTGACTGTTTGGGGCGCGTACCTTGAATAACACGAGTTGTCTTCTTATTGAGCGTTCGGGTGTCAACACCTTTACGGAATGTACGGGGAACAACTTCCGCAGTTGATTTGCAAGTAGTTTAATGTGGTCATCGTCTGCCATAACTTCAATCGTTATGCGCGAGGTTTCGGGTTTATTTGTTGTGCCAACCGCAAGGGATTCAATATTATATCCCTTCCTTGAAAACAGGCGCGAAACCTGTGACAGAACACCCGCCTCATTATCAACGATAGCCGCGAGGGTATGTCTTCTAATTTCGTTCATTCTACCACCCCTAACTTACAATAAATTCTGTAATATGTGCGCCGCCGCTTACCATCGGGCGTACCATTTCGTCTGTGTCAATCGCACAATCGATAACATAGCCGCGGCCGCTCTTTAGCGCCTCTTTTATTGCCGTTTCAAGTTCTTCACTATTGCACACGCGTTTTCCGCCGAGTCCGTACGCTTCTGCAAGTTTTACAAAATCGGGACCGTGTGTAAGTGTTGTTTGAGAAAAATGCTTGTTATAAATAAGGTTTTGCCATTGGCGTACCATTCCAAGCGTTTTGTTATTAAAAATAAAGGTTATTACGGGAACACCATAGTGCTCTTCAACAGCAAGTTCGTTGCAGTTCATTCGGAAACTGCCGTCACCCGTTATATGTATTACCGCCTTATTAGGATTGCCAACCTTTGCACCGATAGCGGCACCCAGTCCGAAGCCCATTGTACCAAATCCGCCGCTTGTCAAAAGTTGACCGGGGTAATCAAAATGGAAATGTTGGATTGCCCACATCTGATGTTGTCCTACATCGGTTGAAACGATTGTATCTTCAGGCAAAAGTTTTGCTATTGTGCTTAAAATCTGCTTTGGCGTCAAGGTGTTTGCATCCTCATCATACTCGGTTTCGGTTTTATATGAGAAAACATATTTTTTCCACTCGGTGTGTTCTTCTTTCTCTAACTTTTCGTTGAGAAGCGAAAGCACTACCTTTGCATCGCCCACGATATGATGGTCGGTTTTAACATTTTTGTTTATTTCGGCACGGTCAATATCAATCTGAACAATTTTTGCCTGTTTTGCAAAACTGTCGGGTTTGAGTGCAACGCGGTCCGAAAAACGACAACCAACGGCTATAAGCAAATCGCATCCGTCACACGCCATATTTGAAGCCTGTGAACCGTGCATTCCTATCATTCCCGTTGTTAATGGGTTGCGACCAACAAATCCACCCGCGCCCATTACGGTTATTGCAACGGGTGCATCAATTTTTTGGGCGAATTCTGTGAACTCTTTATGTGCGCGACCTCTTACAACGCCACCACCACAGATAAGAAGCGGTTTTTTCGACTCTTTTATCATTGAAACGAGCATATCCACATCGTGCTCATTCGGTGCGGCGGGTTTGAAATCAAAAGACGAGCGTTTCATAAGGCTCTCAAGTCGGCCGTTATTTTTATGCTCCGATTTTGGAAGCGGTGTATACTCCGCCTTTTCGGCTGTGACATTTTTAAGAATATCAATGAACACAGGTCCCGGGCGGCCGCTTTTGGCAATTGCAAACGCTGCACGAAGTATATCGGCAAGAGAGTTTACATCGCTGACAAGATAGTTGCATTTTGTAATCGGCATTGTGATGCCTGTACTGTCAACCTCTTGGAATGAGTCTTTACCGATTAGGTTTTCGGTTACATTACAGGAAATAAATATTACAGGTGACGAATCCATATATGCTGTGGCTATACCTGTTATAAGATTGGTAGCGCCCGGTCCGCTTGTTGCAAAACAAACGCCCACCTTTCCTGTGCTTCTTGCATATCCGTCTGCCGCGTGGGCTGCGCCCTGCTCGTGTGAGGTCAGGATATGTTTTATTTTATCGCCGTAACTGTAAAGTTCGTCATACACATTAAGAATTGTTCCACCCGGATAACCAAAAATGGTATCTACGCCCTGCTCAAGCAGACATTCCATTAATATTTTTGCGCCGGTTAATTTCATTTGCGGCAAAACCTCCTTACAAAAATAAAAAAGCCTACGAACTAAAAGTTTAGTCCATAAGGCTTGCAAATAACGCTTTTACTGTGCGGCAAATATCATCCGCCGACCGATTTTGCAAATTAGGCACAACTTTTAGCACTATTCACTTGTGTTTTCACCACTAGTAGAATAATGCTGACTATTACTATGCCAAGTATTGCAAAATTGGATACCATAATAACCGCCCAGACTTTAACCGAATTTTCGGTTTTATTTTTTGTTTCCAACATTTTACCACATTAAAGCGCTAATGTCAATGGCTTTTTGCGATTTTTTTTGAAAAAAACTAAACATTTTTTAATAAAATAAATATCCCCCCGTATAACGGGGGGTATTTCATTTTCGGGCATAGCCCTAACCAATACTGGCGGCGCACAAGTGCGCTTTTTGTTGGCCTGCCAGCCACGCAATAATTACTTACTACCCATAAATGGGTCCCGCGGG
>JAZSRO010000110.1:0-1867 GCA_045538515.1 Acutalibacteraceae bacterium
ATACCGTCGGGAAATTCGTTTATAAACTCATATGCGCCTGCAAGACGGGCTGCATTGATTATTTCTTCATCGCTTGCATCGGGCTTTGAATAAGCAATATTTTCTCTTATCGTGCCCGAGAACAGATAAACATCCTGCTCAACTATACCGATGCTCTTTCTCAGAGAGCTCATTGTAACCTCTGATATATCTTTGCCGTCAATAAGAATTTTACCCTCCTGCGGCTCGTAGAAACGGGGAATAAGCGCGCAAAGCGTTGTTTTTCCCGCACCCGACGGACCGACTATGGCAAGGTTTTCGCCTTTTCTTATATGGAGGTTAAAGTTGCTGAGAATAGTTTTGCCTTTTTCCTCATAGGCAAAGCTTACATTCTCAAAACGGATTTCTCCGTCAACCTCACCTATATCTTCGGCACCTTTTATATCTTTTATATCAGGCTTGGTGTCAACAATCTCGCAGAAGCGTTCAACACCCGTAATGCCTCTGTAGAACTGCTCTGCAAACTGCAGAATTGTGCGCACGGAAGCAAAAAGTGTGCTCACATACAAAAGATATGCAACAAGGTCTGCCGCATTTATATGGTCGCCCTTGATAAAAAACGCACCTGCCATAACGGTGACGATATACATAAGACCGTCACACAGACGGGACATACTGTGGAACGAGCCCATATACTTATATACCTGTGCCTTGACCTTGTAAAATGCCTTGTTGCCCTTCTGAAAGCGGTCTATTTCTCTTTTCTCGGCAGCAAATGATTTGACAACATGTATACCCAATAAGGAATCCTCAATATCGGCATTAAGCTCGCCCGCTTTTTTTCTTGATTCCCTGTGTCCGTCCTTCATTCTTCTGTTAAGGCGGAACATTATGAATACCATAGGCGGCAGCATTGCGAAAATAATGAGTGTGAGAGGTACATTCACTGTACAAAGAATAGTAAACGAGCCGATAATTTTAACGCCTGCTATGAAAAATTCTTCGGGGCAGTGATGCGCAAACTCGGTGACATCAAATAAGTCGTTTGTTATTCTCGAC
This sequence comes from Acutalibacteraceae bacterium, assembly GCA_045538515.1. Taxonomy (GTDB): domain Bacteria; phylum Bacillota; class Clostridia; order Oscillospirales; family Acutalibacteraceae; genus SIG589. The sequence goes on from JAZSRO010000110.1 coordinate 1,039, forward strand.
ATCAGCACACCGACTTTTGTGTCGTTAAAATATGAAAATGAGAGCTTCTGCAGATGGGAGAACAAATCAAGGCGCAGATCCGTTTCAATCTTTGTGCCCATAATATGACCGACAGTTGACATATAGTATGATGCCAGAGTATCAACCAGTCTTAAAAAGATATACACTCCGCCCATTGTCAGGATAAGCTTTGTTGTAAGCGGCTCGGTGTTTTCGGTTGCGGCATTTGTTATACGCCTTACTATAAGCGGCAGCACAAGCTCGCACAGGGTGGTAAGCGCCGCACACATCAGGTCAAAAACAAGAGTTTTCCAATAGGGCTTATAATACGGCAGAAGTCTTTTTATGACCTTCGCGCTCTTTTGCCCTTCCCGTCGGGAGGTTTTACTTTTCAAATAACATCACATCCCCTTTAACATTTAGCTTTAATATTAACATCAAACATTATACATCTTTATATTTTGATTTACAAGACAGGATTTTTCAAAAAAAGACTTGCCAAATGAGAATAATTATATTATACTACTTAGGTAGCGTATATAAAAACGCTCAACAAATAGTTTTTTTTGGATTTTGCTTCTGTCATGCGGCGTGTTGGTCCTGTGCGACGGAGCGCCGCGAACCATGTCAGGCGGGGAACCGAGCAGCATTAAGCGGTATGCCCGTGCGACACAGTCCGCCTGCACGCCGTGTGACAGAGGCAAAATTTTTTTAGGAGGGAAGAAAATGTACAGAGTTTTATACCGCAAATGGCGTCCGCAGATTTTTTCCGATGTTGTAGGGCAGCCTCAGGTCACAAAAACACTTTCCTCCCAGGTAAGAGAAAACC
>JAZSRO010000008.1:0-2109 GCA_045538515.1 Acutalibacteraceae bacterium
CTGCTTGATGTCGGCATAAATCTCGTTGTGAAGAATCATATTCATCTTCGCCAAACCGACAGTGGCATTATCCTTCTCTTGACCATAAACAGTGGCTCCTCCGGGCGTTTCGCACATTGCCCTCAATAGCAACGAGCCAGATCCACAAGTGGGGTCGTATATAGTTGTTCGCTTGCCATTTCTAGCATTGCTCAAACCGATAACCTTCGCCATAACACGGCTAACCTCAGCAGGAGTGTAGAATTGACCTTTACTCTTACCACTTTCCGTAGCAAAGTTCTTCATCAAATACTCGTAGGCATCGCCAATAAGGTCATCATCGGCTGCTCTGTTCTTACTAAAATCGAGGTTTTCATTTTGGAAGACAGCGATAAGTTTGCTAAGCGTTTCAACTTTATCCTTACCCTTGCCGAGTTTTGCCTCATCGTCAAAATCGGCAACAAAGACACCATCAAGTTGATTGGCCTCGGCAAGTTTTTGCATCTTTTTATTTATCTCCTCGCCGATATTGGGATTACCTTTGAGCGCAACAAAGTCCTCAAAATAACAACCATCGGGGATTTCAATATCAAATGCGACATCGCTACGACTCTTGTCGCTGATATACTTCACGAAGAGTATAACCAACACATAATCTTTGTATTGGCTTGCATCCATACCACCACGAAGCTCGTCGCAGCATTTCCATAGAGTACTATATAGTTCAGATTTTTTGACTGCCATAATAATGTCTTAGGTATTCCTAATTTATTAAATCTTTGGTTGTCACTTTGAGAGTTTGGGCAATCTTGGTCAGCATCTCCAACGATGGTTGCATCTTGTTGGAGCACCATTTGGAGACTGTTGAGGGGTCTTTGCCTAACTGCTCGGCAAGCCATTTGCCGGTTTTCTTTTGTTCAACCAATACTACTTTAAGTCTATTTAAGTCTTTCATCATTCATCCAATTTATTGGCGTTTTCCGCAAATTTAGTGCAAGCCGAGATAAGAACAAAATAAAGTTATTTATTTTTTATTACGAGGCGAAGCCTAAATTATTTAAATTTAATGCAAACCGAGGCAAGAATAAAATAAAATTATTTATTTTTTATTGCGAGGTGCAGTTTAAATTATCAAAATTTAGTGATAATATGCGAAACTGCGACTTTCATCAGCAGCTTTTATATCGCATAAATTGTAATTTTTATAATTTAAGAATGAGCATTCGAATAGTTTATATGATTATTCGGAGTATAAAATTTGCGTATAAAGTGACCGTATTTGCAATATAAAAGCACCATATCCGCCCGACTTTGGAGGATAGGATACCGATAGGTAGTTTTGGGACACCGAAAACATTTCGGGTGCCCCAAAACACAACTTGCTATTAGGTTAACTTCGTTGATTTTTCTTTCAATCGCAGTGTACATACAAGTTTTAATTTTATACCCGATAAGGTATATTATAAGTGTAAAGGAAACACCGACTGAACTTATTATGCAGAGTTGGGAGCGTAAAACAAAAAATCGGAAGTTGATTTCTCAACTTCCGATTTTTTGTGGTGCCACCAGGAATCGAACCGGGGACACAAGGATTTTCAGTCCTTTGCTCTACCAACTGAGCTATGGCACCGTCGTTTTGCGTGTGCAAAGATAGAACAAAGATTTTAACCATACAAGTTTTTCATAAAAAATATTTCGAAATGATGTTATTTTATGATTTTATCATTTTACAATTTCTGCTTTTCTGCTATAAATAAAACCTGATATGTGTCTATTCTTGTCTGCATTTTGTACCAGAAAGACACAGGAACACAAAAAATGTTTGAAATATTTTGTTCTCTCCTTGTCTTGCACTATCTTTGCACTGAAAACAGTGACGGAATGTAGCGCAGTTGGTAGCGCACTACGTTCGGGACGTAGGGGTCGGGCGTTCGAGTCGCCTCATTCCGACACAAGGCGACAAACGGTGAAAATCGTTTGTCGTTTTTTCTTTTTTATCGCTGTAAGTGCTTGAAAACAAGCGCATAATCTTGAACACTTCGTTCTCGTTTTCTGTTCGATAAAAACATATCGATTAAGAGCATTGAGCCAAATTAAACTAAAACTTGCAGCATTATAATCCTTTATAAC
>JAZSRO010000007.1:0-2094 GCA_045538515.1 Acutalibacteraceae bacterium
TAATGCAGTCGTCAAACCGCTTCTATTATATCAGGAGGTTATTATTTTTTGCAGCACTCTTTTGCGTGCTGCTTTTTATTTTCACTGAAGCGTTCTTTTTCCCCCGGTAGAACCGGGGGTTTTCAGCCATTGCCAGACAATGAAAAACACTTGCGATACCGTTACGGTTTTCGCAAGTGTTTTGTTTTAATTGTGGTAAACCAATTCGGGTTTAGAGGGTTCTACGACAGTTCATTTTATCAAAGGCTCTTTAAAAGTTATCCACACTATAGCCACCTTGGCTTAATATTAGCAGATTTATATCCCCTTTTTAAGTTTTTGCATCTCCTTGACGGGCAGTATTAATAGTGGTAAAATGTACCCGTTAGGAGTGACACAAATGAACAATAATGGTAAATTCAAAAAAACAACAATAATATTTATGCTCGTTGCAGTTGCAATAATTACCTGCAGTCTGGTGTGGGTCATCATTTTCAAGGGTGACGATGCATATACGAAAACAAACAGAGCGTTTTTCGAAGAAACCTCAGCAACAAAGCATGCAACGGCAGTTCAGGGCAATGACATCACTGTTGACGGCGATGAACTGGTTGATGTTGAAATCAAAGTGCCTATTTCTTTCGTCCTTGAAGATATCAACGCAAGCTCTCAGCTTACAAAAGAGCAAAAGGATGCAGGATTCAAATCAGTTGTATCTGATGGTAACAGTTCCGTGACCTACACAATTTCAAAGGCTGACTATAAAGTTTTCCTTCGTAACTACAGATATGAAACTGTAACTAAAATTGAAAACGAGCTCACCTCTTCATATTCATATATAAAAGATATCAACTGTAACGACGACCTTTCGAACGTTATAGTAAAAGTTGACCGTGCAGGCTTCAATTCTGCCGACGGCAGTGCAATTTCAACAACAGTTTCTCTTCCGTCAATGGTTTACCAGATGTATGCGCAGCTTGGTATGAACTGCAACATCACTATCGCAGACGCCGAAACGAGTGCAGTTATAGAGACTTATAATCCATAAAAAAACAAAGAAAAAAGCACTTCGTAAGAAGTGCTTTTTTCTGTGTTAAGTGGTCGAAATGACGAACAGTTATTTGCTACTTTTGGCAGTATTGAGTGTTGCAACTAAAATACGTTTGATTTCAAAGCAATCATTTAAAAGTGATTCACCCTCTTTTTCTGATATGTATTCAGACAACACCAACAGTCTCAACCAATATTCCGTTTCTGCGGTTTCTTTTAATGCTATGTGCATTTTGGAAACAAAGTCCGCTTTACTCTGTCCGTAGTTAGCTTCATTTATATTTGCTCCTATACTTGTTCCGCTACGCACTATCTGCTTCGAGATTATTGTTTCTTTTTTATTTTTACTTAAATACTGATACAATTTCACGATTCGTGCCGCAAAAGCTATTGATTTATCTATGAGTAAATTTTCTTTCATATCATACACCGCCTTTTTATTATTGTAGCAGAATCTTAGTTTGAAATCAATTATTCATTATTCATTAAAAATCCGTTCTGCAGGAATGAATAATGAATGATGAATATTTAATAATGAATAATACAAAGAAAATCCGCCCTCTTACGAGAACGGATTTTCTTTGGTGAGGATGAGTGGGCTCGAACCACCGACCCCTTGCATGTCAAGCAAGTACTCTGACCAACTGAGCTACACCCTCAAGTGCCTGCATATTATAGCATACTGAATACCGTTTGTAAAGAGCATTTGCAAATAAAACTCTTTTCAGGTAAAAATAAAACCCACACCTTTGTGTGGGTTGGAGCGGATGACGAGGCTCGAACTCGCTACCTCCACCTTGGCAAGGTGGCGCTCTACCAGATGAGCTACATCCGCAAAATGGTGCCTCCGGTCGGAATCGAACCAACGACACGAGGATTTTCAGTCCTCTGCTCTACCAACTGAGCTACAGAGGCAAAAAAAATAAAATGGCGACCCGGAACGGGCTCGAACCGTCGACCTCTAGCGTGACAGGCTAGCGTTCTAACCAACTGAACTACCGGGCCGTATGGTGGGAACAACAGGGCTCGAACCTGTGACCCTCTGCTTGTAAGGCAGATGCTCTC
>JAZSRO010000025.1:0-1984 GCA_045538515.1 Acutalibacteraceae bacterium
ATTGTATTTGGTAATGACAGAGTAATCATATATAACAACAATGAATGTGCCATCTATTCTTTTTCCGGCAAGGAAAAATATAATGGTAACATGGAAGGAGGGATTTTATTAATTATTCCTTCTTCCAAAACAAAATATGTGGTAGTAACAAAGGAAGAGATTAATCACATAGAACTAAAATAGAAAAGGATGGGATACAAATGAATTATATGACATATGCAGTTATTGCCATATTGGTTGTTTTTATGCTGATTGGTTATATAAAAGGCTTGGTTGGAGAACTGACAACACTTATTGCATTGGTACTTGCGGTTATAGGATTAGCATTAGTAATGCTGATAGTGGATAACGCTTTGGATAAAGAGTATAACGATGCATTGTTCATACTTCTATTCCTGCTCATTTTTATTATGTTGGTGCAGGCAATAAAGGTATTCTTAAAAACAGTCAAGTTTCTGGCAAAGTTTCCGATAATAAACGGAGCTAATAAGTTGCTGGGTACTTTGGTCGGTATGGCGGAAGGCGTAGTGGTTGTATGGGTATGTTTCATATTAATAAGTAAGTACGATCTCTTTAACAGGAGTGCCGAAATGCTTATGATGGTAAAAGCTAATAAATTTACAGATTTTTTATATGATACAAATTTGTTCCTGACATTCTTTAAGCATTAAGCTAAGATAAGATAACTATACGGAGGGATAAGAGATGGAAAACAAAAAAGCGACAAAAGAAAATTTAATGGGAACCAAAACAGCAGCTAATTTAATGGAAGCGTTTGCCGGAGAAAGCCAGGCACGCAATAAGTATACTTATTTTGCGTCTGTGGCTAAAAAGGAAGGATACGAACAGCTTGCTGCAATTTTTTTAAAAACGGCTGAGAATGAAAAAGAGCATGCAAAATTATGGTTTAAGGCATTAGGTGAATTGGGTAATACAAAGGAAAATTTGCTTCATGCGGCAGAAGGCGAGAATTATGAATGGACAGATATGTATGAGCGTTTTGCCAAAGATGCGGAAGAAGAAGGCTTTGTTGAACTGGCAGCACAGTTTAGGGGTGTTGCGTTAATTGAAAAAGCACATGAAGAAAGATATAGGGCGTTGCTTAACAATATCGAAATGCAGACTGTATTCGAAAAAGGCGAGGAGATTATGTGGGAGTGCAGAAACTGTGGACATCTGGTAATGGGTAAAAAAGCGCCTGAAGTATGCCCTGTTTGTAACCATCCGCAAAGCTATTTTGAAGTAAGACAAGAGAATTATTAATTGCCATTTAAAAAGTTTTAAAAATTTTTGAAAAAAACCGTTGACATCGACGAAGGTATTTGCTATTATAAGCAAGTCGCGTGTGAACGGTTTTAAGTTTTTAAGAAACAAAAGATACGCGAAAAGCCCATAAAAACGATGTTTTGAATGGGAGATGAACCTTGAAAATGATTTGTTCGAAAGGACAGATAAACAGTAATGCAATCCCGAAAATTTCTTACAACAAAGTTCTAAGGAACAATCGGGAAGAAAAATCCCGTTCCGGAAACGGAACACAATTTCTTGAGGAAATCAAGAACAGAAAATCTGGTTTAATTAAAGCTAACGTTTTAATGAACGAGGAAAAAACTTTTAATTCGAGAGTTTGATCCTGGCTCAGGATGAACGCTGGCGGCGTGCTTAACACATGCAAGTCGAACGGAGTTATAATGAAACCTAGTGATTTATAACTTAGTGGCGGACGGGTGAGTAACGCGTGGGTAACCTGCCTTGTACAGGGGGATAACACTTAGAAATAGGTGCTAATACCGCATATGCGCACAGTATCGCATGATACAGTGTGGAAAACTCTGGTGGTACAAGATGGACCCGCGTCTGATTAGCTAGTTGGTAAGGTAACGGCTTACCAAGGCGACGATCAGTAGCCGGCCTGAGAGGGTGAACGGCCACATTGGGACTGAGACACGGCCCAAACTCCTACGGGAGGCAGCAGTGGGGAATA
>JAZSRO010000033.1:0-2270 GCA_045538515.1 Acutalibacteraceae bacterium
CGATCAGCAATATGATGTTCCGTGGTGGGCGATTGCTATTCCGGTACTTGTATTTTCTGCTATTGTTTTATTTGTGGCCGGCAAGCATATTGCCTCCAAAAAGTATGTCTGTCCTAAATGCAACAAATCATTTTATCCCAAGTGGTGGCAAGCAGCGATTTCCATTCATATGAATGATGATCGAGTTTTCAAATGTCCTCACTGCGGAAGAAAAGGCTTTTGCCCTCTTTCAAGAGAATCGGAGGAATAACAATGGTTATCTATTATTGCATAACTGTCCTTGCAAATATTGCGGCAATTCCCATTTTTTTCGAATACATAAATATCAGCGCGTTATCAATTGTTCCGCTATTTTTGATTGCATTGATGATCTTCCAAGCACTACACTTCAAAAATGAAAAAGTAGAAAATGGATTCCGAACCGCATACGGCTCAAACCTAACGGCTGATGAAGAAAACAAAATACTTGATAGCGGCTCGACCTTCCTTTTTGCCACGATTCCGTGGATGATACCATTCATTCTGTTCTTTCCGGCAATTGTAAAGGTTCTTTCCATCTTGGTTTACATTATCGGATTGGTTGGCGGTTTGATACTGTACAGAATTAAGAACAAAGGTAAAATTGTTAACCGAATTAACGCTGAAGAAAAAGAGCGTCAAGAGCAAGAAAAGAGAGAACATCTTGGAAAATGGAAATAACTCTCTCGCCCCGCTTCGGCGGGGCTTCGCTTTTGTGCCCACAAATGCAGTGCTTGTCAGGAAAATTGACAGGTCATAGATGAACACAAAGAAAGGCTCCCTTGTGTAAAGGGAGGCTTATTACCGCCCGACAGTACACCAAAAAGGTGTAACACACTATACCTTGCAGAGCAAGGCGTGTGAAAAGGAGTACGAACAAATTGTCCGTACTCCTTTTGTTGTAGGGCGGGGGTTTATCTCCCGCCGTTTTCTTTGCATATATCGTTTGTTTTCGGCGGCAGCAAGCCACCGCCCTACAAGGTTGCGGTAGGTAAAATCTGCTTTATGGAAATCCGCGTTTGGGAGCTTTTTTTACGCTTTATCCGCGGTATTATGAAAATAAACAGAAAGGGCGATAACGCACTGACCCGGGAAATAAGTGAACAGGCACAGGGTATTGGACCAAGACGGTGATCCGCCGAACACGTTGAACGCCAAAGCGATGTCAGAAACAAAAAACAACAAGCTGCCGACAAACACCAAAAGATTTAAAACACTTCTTTTGGTTATAAGGTTTGAAAGGGCTTTACCCAGCATTACGGAAATAACCAGCGCGTATACTACGGCAACGGCTGTCATAACAGCACCGCCGAAATTAAATGCGGGACAAAGGAGAATAAACGCAAGAGACGCGGCGGCTGTAAGGGCGGTTACGATAATATCCGTAACGCACACTTTTTTAAGCGAACAGTATGCAACTATATACGCAACGTGTCCGAGCACGAACACAGCGGCGCCTAAAATAAAGTTTTTAAAAAGTATTATATCCCCTGCCATACATAAGGCGAGCCCCAATAAGGCAAGAAAAGGAAAACCTTTTGTTTTCTTTAAAAGAAATGCGTGGATTAAATTTAACACGCCTATAGCTACGAAACCTGAAGCGGTGAGTGCCTTTAACCAAAGCTGATAATTGTTTTTATAAATAAAGCACATGACCGCGGTAAAAACAATAAACAAAGCGTTTAAAAGTACAATGAGCCTTTTCATTACATATCCTCCGGAAGACCTTTTTCGGATATCTGTTCAAGCTTTTCGGCAATAGACTGAAATGCGGAATAAAATATCTCTCTGTCGTGTTCGGAAATTCCCTCACCCGCAAGAGAAACCGCAAGGTTTGCGCGGTTTTGAACGTATTTCGCCGCACGTCTTCCCTCCTCGGTTAAGCAAATCTTAGCGCGATAAAGATTTGCGCCGTTGGTCTCTTTTACAATATATCCCTTCTTCTCCAGATCGGCAACTGCGCGGGAAACGTCAGCTTTGTCTTTACAGCAAAGCTCGCAAAGCTGTGTAGCCGTTATTCCCTCTTCAAAACGGGAAAGCACGGAAAAATAGGTGCAGTAAGAGCCTTTAAGCCCCAGCTTTTCCATTTCATCTGCGGTTATCTTGTGCCAATATCTGAAAACCTCCATTATACCGATGGAGAATCGCTCAAATCTATCAATCATACTATTACTCCGTAAAAAATATCCTTCGTATTATACACTTAAACAAATGAATTGTCAACACCGCCGACAATCACCCCGAAAGAAACA
>JAZSRO010000111.1:0-1718 GCA_045538515.1 Acutalibacteraceae bacterium
GCACCGCCGAAAAACAGGACAATATACATCATCAAAATGGTCGCCGCATTTCGCACCACGCTATGGTCTACTCTGCGTTTGAATATCTGTGTGTCTTCCTTGCGACGGAAGGTGGAAAACGCAGTAGCAAGCAATACGGCAAAGGTCGTGGTCTTCATACCGCCTGCGGTGGAGCCAGGGGAACCACCGATCAGCATCAGTACAACTATAATTGCCTGTCCTGCCCCGGTCATAGCAGTTAGATCCGCCGTATTAAATCCTGCCGTCCTCGGTGTCACCGCCTGAAACAAGGAACTAAGCACACGTTCCTTCATCGGCATATCTGCAAAGTCTACGAAGAAAAAGAATACTGCGGGAACCAAGATCAGTAAAGCAGAGGTAACGAGAATTACCTTGCTTTGCATACGGTAACGCTTAAAGTGAAGTTTATTGGTGCAGACATCTTCCCATGTGAGAAAGCCTATGCCGCCGATCACAATAAGCAGCAATACGGTGACGTTGATAAGCAGGTTTCCGAGATATGGGGTGATCGAAGTGAATTTTGCTGCCTCCGTTCCCATTATGTCAAATCCGGCATTGCAAAAAGCCGAGATAGAATGAAAGAAAGACATCCAAATACCTTTTGCACTGAAGTCACGGATAAACGTCGGCATCATCACTAAGGCTCCGAGCAGCTCAATCAGGAAAGTGACCTTCAACACAAAGAACGTCAGTCTTACAATCCCGCCTACCTTTGGTGCGGCAATAGCTTCCTGCATCGTGCTTCGTTGCATCAATGATATCTTTCTTCCCGAAAGCAAGGCAAAGGATGCAGCAACCGTAATGACGCCTAAGCCCCCGATCTGAATCAGCGCCAAAATAACGCTTTGCCCGAACACCGACCAATATGTGGCTGTATCCTGAACTACAAGTCCCGTTACGCATACTGCCGAGGTTGAGGTAAATAACGCTTCGTTAAACGGTGTTACGATACCGCTTTTAGTTGATATGGGGAGCATCAGCAATAATGCACCCGCAAGTATGACTCCGGCAAAGCCGAGTATTATGATTTGAAACGAGGTTAGCCCCCTCTTTTTATGTAATAGATCCGCCATAACGCTTCTCCTTATCTTCCTTTTGTTATCTTAATTATACTGTTTTTCGTTTTAAGATGGTGTAAGGCGTTGTTTTTGGGTATTAAGATTGCATAAAGAAAGCCGGATGACTTAAATTGTTCATCCGGCTTTTCAATGTGACAGTTTGAATATTTAGTTTTGGCTGCTCAGAGTATGTATTTCTAATGCATATTAGAATGTATTCTGCTCCTTTTTAAAATCGCCGAAAAACCGATTTTAACCGGATTTTGTGCAAATTGAGTTGGACAAAAATCAGCGAAACCCCTAGTGTTTACGCGGTTTTTCAACTTTTGTCCTATTATAACACATTCCTCTATACGGCGTACAATACCTGTTGCTTTCATATATAAAAACTCCTTTTCACTATTTAATGGTGTGGAGTTAGTATGTGGAATATTGCCATCATTATACTCATTTGACACGATTCTCAGGATTTCTTTAACGGTCTGTGCAAGTTCTTCCTCACGCCACATTCGGTTTATGGTGCATCCTAATTGTTTGATTTCAAAGTCACTTCGTCGGTTTTGAATTTGCTGTATCGGAACATCATACATTTCGGAAATAAATGAGTCAGAAGCTTTTTCAAAAAGTTTTTCTAATTGG
>JAZSRO010000092.1:0-1558 GCA_045538515.1 Acutalibacteraceae bacterium
GGAGTTGGCGAAAGCTGCTCCTGTAGTAGTTCCCATCAAGAACAGCATCATACTGACTGTTTTAAGTCGTTTTAACATAGCTGTGATTTTTAAGTGTTTATAGAAAATCAAAAAGTTATTCCGGCAAATTCGGTTGATATAGTTCCCCGAAGACTATTCGGCTGCCTTAACTGCTTTATAATCTGATATTTCAGATTCCTTTACAATCGAAAAAGGGACAAGGAAAGGGGCTGTGTCAAAAAACAATCTACTATCAAAAAGTAATGTCATTCAGAGAGAAGCGAAGAATCTAGAGTACATAAAGCGGGTGTTACCAAAATCCTACGCTATGCTCTGGATGACAAAATGATAGAGGGCTTTATTTTGACTCCCTCGGTGTAAAGACAATGTCTCTACTCGTTGTGTACTCCATTCTCCTTTGGTATGCTCCGTTCCTCAAAGACACGTCTCCGTGGAAAACGGCTATACTGCATACACTCCTGTCACCGTATGCCAACTCTCTGTCATACAGAGTATAATGGGTGGCAGGAGTCCTGCCACCGCCCTTTTCTCCTGCCACCCATGCGAAGTGTAGGATTTGACAACTTCACGCAAAAAAACGATCATATTAAAAAGAATTGATTCTTTTCCCGAAAACGCCTAATTGTTTCCAAAAAACGCCACGGCGTTTTACCTCAAACCCCGAAGCGTTTTGCTTCAAATGCCAAGACATTTCTTTTTAACGCCGATATGTGAATTTTAATAAAAATCATCCGGTAACAGGGTGTAAGGAGGATGGCAGGACTCCTGCCACCCTGTGCCTCTTGTTATACAGCGTTTTAGCTTCCGGTGACAGGAGTGGCAGCATTTTTCATGCATGTATGGGATAACGCAATATCTACTATTTTTCTACTGCATAAATGATTTCAAACACGGACGGCATGTGTTTCGGGGTGAAAACACCTTCAATTTGGCTTCAACCACTCTATATATAATAAGGTGTAAATCTTCCCTTATGAGGCCAACATTCCACTGGATACGTTAAATAATATTAATAACGTTAAGAATGCAAGAAGGACATCTTTTCTTAAAAAGGATGGATTTTTAACAACTTAACGCCTTTTCCGCTAAAAAGGTGAACAAAGTGTACCCGTTCCTGAGGGAATAAGTTAACGGATTAATTTAACATTTCAACACACCCCATATTTTTTTTTAATATTTCTTTTGCAATGTTCAAATTTGTTGTATCTTTGCTCCGTTAATCAAATTTAATTTTTGAAAAGCATAAAGTTTTCGGGGAACTAAATCAATTCGGAATAACTTTTTGATTTTCTATAAACACTTAAAAATCACAGCTATGTTAAAACGACTTAAAACAGTCAGTATGATGCTGTTCTTGATGGGAACTACTACAGGAGCAGCTTTCGCCAACTCCACAGCTGGAGCTGACGATGTGAAGATCACACAGCAGAGCGAAACAGCTACCGGTGTGGTAAAGGACGCATTGGGTGAAACCGTGATCGGTGCTTCTGTCATCGTGAAGGGTACAACCAACGGTACCATTACCGACTTCGACGGT
>JAZSRO010000035.1:0-3949 GCA_045538515.1 Acutalibacteraceae bacterium
GTTCCGAGATATTGTTAACCCAAACGGCATACCAAGAATAGTCCCACAAGCATTATTTGACAAGGTGCAGCGTGAGCGTGCGAAGAATAAGAGAGCAACAGCAAGACATAAAGCCGAAGATGATTACTTACTGACAACAAAATTGTTTTGCGGAAAATGCGGAGTCTATATGACCGGTGAAAGCGGAACCGCACGAAACGGTACAGTTCACCGATATTACAAATGCAACAACGCTAAATACAAACACACTTGTGATAAAAAGACGGTTAAAAAAGAATGGATTGAAGACATTGTTGTTAAGCACACTCATGAGATGATGATTGATGATAATGTAATTGAGGATATTGCAGGTATTGTGTTTAGGAATGCAAAGAAAGAGAATCCCGCAATACAACTACTTAAACAACGGCTTAGTGAAACAGAAAACGCACTTAACAATTTGCTTAGAGCAATAGAAGAAGGAATTATAACTCCAACTACAAAACAAAGAATGATTGAGTTGGAGCAGACGAGAGATGAGATTAAATTAAAGCTCATCAAGGAAGAGATGAAGAAGCCCACGATCACAAAAGAGGGCTTAGTATTATGGCTCAGGCATATTCAGAGCATGAGCTTGGAAACGAAGGAACACAAACAAAGACTGATTGACATTTTTGTAAACGCCGTATATCTCTACGACGACAAATTGGTCATAACATTTAATTATAAGGAAGCAAGCAAAACCGTAACCTTAAAAGAGGTAAACGGTTCGATTATAGAATGCTCTGGCGCACCAAGAGCCCTAAAAGTTATTTGCTTTTAGGGCTCGTTTCTTTGCATTAAAAATTCGCTCCGCAGGAAGCGGAGCGATTTTTTTATATTTTTTTATTTCTTATTTTTAAACAACTTTTTAAGTGTTTTGATAATCTTCTTTAGTTCATCGGTTTTATTAAAGAATACCATTCCAAAGAAGAACAAAACTACGAGCAAGATAAGGCCTGCAATAATAGCAAGAAGTATTAAGAACACTTTTAATATTATCATCCCTATCGGGGTTTTGTTTTCTTCTGTTTTTTCCTTTTCGGATACAAGCAGAAACGAAGTACATTCATCAGTATTAAGCGTAACCTTACCGTCAGCTGCTACCGACTTATAGCAAGCAATTCCACCGGAGCTTAAAAGCTGATAGATAGAAAACTCTTTTCCGTTATACTCTGCATCAACCGGGATAGTCACAGTCATCACACCATCGTGAGATGCAGAATTGAGAGTAATTGTATAGCCCTTATGAATCTTACCCCAGGTAGCACCGGCTGCCAGCACCTTATAGGTGTTATCTGCAACCGAAAGCTCGCTGACAGTTATTGTTGAATCGGGCGCAAAGAAGCCTGAAACGGTAATCGAGGTCTTTTCGTCACTAACGGTAACGTTGGTAAAGCTTGAAATCGTAAACTTACCCTCAACAAAGGTCAGCTCGTAATTATCGGTAAGTGAAAGAGTGCCTCTTGTAATAGCATACTCCCCTGCCTCGGTTCCCGAGGTTCTTGCAAGCGAACCGACAAATTCGTTACCTGCAATCAGCGATTCAGATAATGTATATGTCAGTTCAGGTTCAACCGCACCCTCGGTCATAACCTTATCATCAGCGGTAACGGTTATAGGTCTGGGAGTGATTTTACCCTTTACCTCAATTTTATCAGATGTTAATTTGTATTTTCCTGCATCAGCACCGGTTAAGGTCAATTCAGAAAAGATTACCTTTTCAGCAAGCTTAACGTCAGCACTATTGAACTTTGCAGCACCGATTTGAAGCTTTACATCGTCGCCCTCAGCAACACCGGTGAGCTTATAATCAGTATCGGCAACAGTGTAAGCATCGGTGCCGTCATAAACCTTAGTAAACTCATTCTTCGATAGTTCAGCCTTAACCTGAACTGCTGTTTTACAATTAAAAGCAGCAGTTAACGAAAGACCGTTTGAAATATCATCATACAGCTTTTCGGCTTCTTCGCCGTCAATCGAGCTATCGAAGGTTTTAACACCATTTTGCTTGCCAAACAAATAAACGGCAAACACACGGCCATCAACCACAGCGAGTTTGTTGTTGGTAGAAAGAAGTTTAAACTCATAAACGTAGCCACCGGCATCAACCTTTGCATTATCAAGCTTATACTCAATAACAGCATCCTTTGCCGAGTCTAAGGTCAGCTTATCGTTTACAACCATCTCCTTATCCTCATCGCTTTCGTCCATATGATAGCATTTCACTTCAAACTCAAAGGTAGTATTCAGTGGCAGACTACCGTCTATCGTACTACTTAATGTGATTTTATAATCAACCGTTTCGTCGGCAGTGCAAAGCATTGGCACCATCAAAATAATAAGCGTGAGCACTATACTCATCGCGCATTTCAAGAACTTCATATCACAATACCTCCGTACCGTAATTCTTTATTCCTTTTTATTTTATAACAAATCGACAAAAACTGCAAGCATTTTGAGATAAGGTTACAAACTTGACATTTAAAGTAAAAAAGGGTAAAATTTCAGTAAACAAATGAGGTGAAATTATGGCAAACGATAATTGCGATATGTGTTCCTACTACGTATACGACGAAGATGCAGATGGATACATTTGTCTCGCTGATATGGATGAGGACGATTATATGAGGTTTATTACCAGCCGGGCTAAAAACTGTCCGTTTTTCAGATTAGATGATGAATATAAAATTGTAATAAAACAAAATTAAAAAAGACCTCCATTTTTGATATGCACCCCAAAAGTTAGACACTTTTGGAGGTGCATATTTTTATGGCTAAAAGAAAAAACAAAGTTTATAGTGCGGAATTTAAAATCGGTGTTATAATGGATATGCAAGAACACCGATTAGGGTATCGAGAAACGGCACGAAAATACGATTTAGTAAGGCAATCTGAAACAGCAGCAGCTTCAATGTTACATCGGTGGGAACGCATATACCTAGAAGAAGGAGCCGAAGGCTTAATGAAAGAGAGACGAGGCAGAGCTTGTGCCGCTAGCGGCACAAAGAAAGGCAGACCAACTAAATTAGATAAAAAGGTAGAAGAAGATTTAATTGCCGAAAACCAACGACTTCGTATGGAAATAGAATACTTAAAAAAACTCGATGCCTTAGTTCAGAAAAGGTTGCAAGAGGAAAGGAAAAAGCAGCAATAGTCAATGAATTAAGGCAAGAATATCCATTAAATGACTTGCTGCAACTGTCGGGTTTGGCTCGTAGCACATTCTACTATTATCTAAAATATTTAAACACAGATAAATACGAATGCGAAAAGCAAGAAATTGTAGATATCTACAATGCGAATAAGGGCAGATATGGATACCGTAGAATCACAATAGCTATGCGTAATAAAGGTTATGTAATTAACCATAAAACCGTACAAAAGTTAATGAATAAGCTTGGTTTGAAAGGCAAACAACGTAAAAACGATAAATACCATTCATACAAAGGTACTGTCGGTAAAGTTGCAGATAATTTACTCAAAAGGGATTTCTCTGCAGAAAAACCTTTTGAAAAGATAACAACAGATGTTACACAATTTAATGTTTGTGACGAAAAAGTATATCTTTCGCCAGTTTTAGATTTATTCAACAATGAGATTGTATCTTATTCCATTTCGACAAGTCCTAATTTATGGCAAATACGAGAAATGTTAGAGGGTTTATTTGAGAAACTGCCAGCTGATGCAACACCAATATTCCATTCTGACCAAGGTTGGCAATACCAACATGCTGAATACCAAAGATTACTCGCTGAACATAACATTACTCAGAGCATGTCTCGCAAAGGTAACTGTATGGATAATGGCGCTATGGAAAACTTTTTCGGTAGATTAAAAGTTGAAATGTTCTATGGTGAAAAATTTGAAAGCGTTAACGCTTTCATTGATGAATTAAAGAAATATATTCATTACTACAACAACGAAAGAA
>JAZSRO010000031.1:0-4879 GCA_045538515.1 Acutalibacteraceae bacterium
GATTTCTTTCGTTATCCGAATTATTATAATTCATTATTGATCTCCAATCTGCTGCACACCATGCAGCCTGAAAAAGCCCTGTGAACACAATTATGCATTAATTATATGGGGATATAATTAATGCATAATTAATCAATAATAAATTTTTTGTAAATTTGAAATACCGGGAGAATTTACTCTACAATCGGCAAAGTGAATCTGAATTCGGTCAGTTCGTCAGCGCTTGATACAGAAATATCCTCACCATGCAGACAGCGAAAGAATATCTCTAATCCTCTACTTTGCTTGGTGGTTTCCATTGTCAATCTTCCGTATCAAAAGTGTTCTTACTTATATAATGAAAAAACCACCAGACACACGTTTGTCCCGTTGAATAATTTATTGCGTGCGTTTCATATCGCAAAACACTTATCATAAAAATTATACTACGGTTTATCATAATATTCAACAATATCCGCATCACTTTTGTTGCTAATATATATTCTTTTTACAAATTCTGACATAAATTTTAAATCCGCTCTTAACAAACATACGTTCGTGTTGTATGATGTTGATGAGTAAACATAAAAAACCGAATACCATCCATAACATAACGGATATTCACAGAAATATCCCTTCTATCCAAGAATCCGGGTTATTCTGCCGGAGGATAGTTGTAAAGACAGAATACGACTTTGAAACTCAAAGCCGGTTACATAGAACTTCATAAGAAGCGAGAAAATCGCTCTTATCGAGGAATCTATGTAACCGGCTTTTTTGTTAGCCTGAACCGACAAAAACATCGCCAAGGGTGATAGTTTAAGCCCGAAGCGAGGTAAGTTCCTTGAAAACCGAATAAAAGCCTTGCCGAGTAACGACCTTTCTGAAAGAGCCAGACTGAGGGATACGCCGAGACCCACCGACGAGAAGTCGGACGGAGAGCGAAGAATATCAACCTCAGAAAAATCGGAGGCATCCGATCGGCGACGACAGCAGAAAGCAGATACTCCCCACCAGCTACAGTCCGAGCGTGATAACAACCGTCGCAGGCAATAGGGTGAGAGGCCATGTAAGTAAAGCATGGGCATGAAAATGTGAGCTCCGAAGCAATCGGAGGCCTGACGAGGCAGTAAAACAAAGCAAAGTTATTATAAAAAACCAGCCGAACAGGAACAACAATTAACATTTGATGTTCACAAGTTATTTACAAGTTTGAGGGGGATGGGTTTTTATTGCTTGGGCAATCCGTTTTTTGGTTTCCATGATGAATGGTGTAAACATTATGTCCAAACGTCGTCCCGTTTCGTTGCCGTTCTACGCTTACATATCCAGCCGCTCGCAGTGCTTTTAAGTGTTTACGCACTCTTTCTTGCGTCGCGTTCAGCTCTTTGCACATGAGCTGGAATGCTGGATAGCAAGTCCCGTCTGCTCCTGCAAAGCCGCAAAGATATGCGTATATCCCTTTTGCTTCAAGAGAAATGGAATCGTCACGTAACACATGCGAGTAAACCACGCCAAACCCCTCTTTGTTCATTTTCCGCTACACCTCCACACGGCGCACAATGCCGGTTGCCGGTGAAACGGTATGATCTTTAATCATTGGCGAATCATTGCACAGATAACGCTCTAAAACATCCATGTCGACAAGGTACTTTGTACCGATTTTCACATGTGGCACAACTCCGGTTGTTATCAGTCGGCGCAAAGCTGTTTTTGTTAACGCTGTGTTCGGATCATTCGCCTTGATCTCTTTGAATCCGTCTTCAATGCCGCGCATCCTCATAAATTATCGCCCCCTGTCTCGCTGCTCTGTAGATTGTTATTTGCACGCTTTCCAGTTCACTTGTTAACACCTCGGCTTGCTTTGCTATACTCTCCGCCTTGCGTGCAAGTTTGTCGAGCTTGCCGAGCGCCGTAATCAGCTTGTCATCGTTTGTTTTCGTAACGTTCACCTCCTTATTTTCTCGCATTCTCATGCGCTTCGGCCTCCTGTTTTGCTAAATTTGCGATAATACTCATTATTTTGCCTTTCTCTCCTTCCGTAAGCTCCTGTCGTAGCCGCCTCGACATCGTGGGCTCACTGATTCCTAACTCAGCAGCAATCGCCCAAAATGGCACTTTTGCCCATCGTGCGGCTTTTCTCAAATCATTGTTCGCTCGTTTCATACTGTACGCACCTCTTGACATGTAGAATATTATCATCTATACTGATGATTAGGATGATAATATTCTACGTTTTTCTTGCTTGCGTTTCAAGCAGAGAAAAATAAAAATAATCCACCTTAATTGGCAAAAAGCAGATTATTTTACTCAAAAGGGGAAATAAAAATGGACGGAAAAGCCTTGTCAATAAAAACTGCAAAAAGACTGAAAGAAGAAAGACAGAGCAAAGGTCTTTCTCATGTTGTCTTAAGTAAAGAGCTTAAAGCAGCATACGGTATTGATATTTCAAAGGACAGTTTGCAGAATTATGAAGTAGACACCGAATCGCACACAAAGAGTTTTGCGAACAACGGTATGAGGATTGAATACTTACGTTGTCTTGCAGACTTCTACGGTGTTTCCACAGATTATCTACTTGGACTATCTGATATTCGCAGCTGCAATGAAACATTGCAAGATATCCACAACAAAACGGGATTGTCCGAACGCGCAATTATGAGGCTGATGGTCGATAGAGATATCGGTGATTCATCAGGAGTTGAGTTAATTAGCTATCTCGCGGATAAGGGTGTTGCACGACTTTCCGACGCAATTAAGGCAGTCAACCATTTTTCAGCTACTCCCAGGATTGCAAGTATTGACATGGACGGCACGGATTACGATATTGAAATGAGTGAACTGTACCGGGCTATCGCCAACAAAATACTTTGGGATCTTCTTAAAGAGTACAAATAAAAACCGCCCCCGGTGCAGCAACACCGGAAGCGGTCAAAAGGCAGTAAACATCGCAACGCATACTGCCCTTTCATTATACAAGAAAATGGAGGGAAACACAATGGCAAGTATTAAGAGAATCGAAGGAAAAAACGGCATTTCGTTCAAGATAACCGTAACACAAGGCCGTGACCAAAACGGCAAACAAATGCGGCATTATCTCACATGGACACCCGAGCGGCTCATGACTGAAAGACAAATGAAAAAAGCCGTTGAGCAAGCCGCTTTTGAATTTGAACAAGCTATCACGCAAGGCTATCAAATTGACAATCGCCAAACCTTCGCACAGTACGCCGAATATGTTATCAGCATGAAGGAGCAAGGCGGTGCAAAGCGCCGCACAATAGACCGATACAACGAGCTTATGGCGCGAATTATACCGGCTATTGGTCATATCAAACTTTTGGAGCTTCGCCCGCAACACCTGAATTCTTTCTATAAGAATTTGAGTGAACCGGGCATTGTAAAAGCAACAGACCGCGCACAGGCTGTTGTCGATCTTCCGGAGCTGTTCAAACAGCGCAAATTATCCCGCGCAAAGGTTGCAGAGCTTGCTGGTGTTTCTGCCGCGACAATAACAACGGCTTGCAAGGGAAACACCATCACTCTTTCCTCTGCCGATCGTATTGCAAAGGCTTTGAACGTGAAAACCAAACAGCTGTTCAATGTGACAGCAAACAACGGGTGTTTGTCGAGCAAAACCATTGTCGAGCATCACCGCTTGATACACACAATCCTTTCCTATGCAGAAAAAGAAATGCTTGTTCCGTACAATGCCGCATCAAAAGCAACCCCGCCCAAAGCCTCCCAAAATGAAGTAAATTACTTTCAGCCTCAAGATATCGGGCACATACTCTCCGCGCTGCAATCCGAGCCTATAAAATGGCAGACTATTGTACATCTACTGATTGTAACCGGCTGCCGCCGTGGTGAGATAATGGGGCTTCGTTGGAGTAAAATTGATTTTGAGAACAGCCAAATCAAAATTGACACCAATTTGCTGTACTCCCCAAAACGCGGAATATATGAGGACACCACAAAGACCGGTAACGTGCGATTCATTAAGCTGCCCGCCGAAACAATGGCTCTGCTGCGCGATTATCGACAATGGTATACCGAGCTGCGTTTCAAGAACGGCGATTTGTGGCACAACACCGATTTCCTATTCACCAAAAACAACGGAGAGCCCATGATCCCCGACAGCATTACCGCATGGTTGCGTAAATTCTCTATGCGTCACGATCTCCCACACATCAACCCGCATGCGTTCCGGCACACAATGGCATCTGTTCTTATCAATAACGGCAAGAATATTGTTTCCGTATCAAAGCGCCTCGGTCATGCGAAAGTAAGCACCACGACGGATCTGTACAGCCATATCATAGCGGAAGCAGATGAGCAGGCAAGCGAATGCCTCGCAAATACCCTTCTTCGCAACGCTCAATAGTGCTTTATAAGAGCCGCTCGTCACCTGTTTTTTGAGGTTGTGCGCCAAATGTGCGCCAAATCCTCAAAATTCAACGGATTTGCGAAAAAAGAAAAAGCGCACAACTCGCATGGTTGTGCGCTTTTTTCATGGTTGCGGAGGTAGGATTTGAACCTACGGCCTCCGGGTTATGAGCGTAGAGAAAATAGCTAATTTTCGTTGATTTTAAGCCATTTTCCGTCATTTTGACTTGCATTTGACTTGCATCGAATATGGATAATCGTATTCAAAAATAAAGCCCACCTAAAAGTGAACTACACTATAAAATGATATATAATAATCACTTCTTCAGTCGTTCGCATCACCAACACAACTGTATTGATATTTTACAATAGCGCGAGTTAAATAAAAAATTTGTAAATTATTGTTGCATTTCCTCGTTTTACGTGTTTTATTTATAATTCTGTTAAAGAGGAGCAATGTAAAATGGCAATGAAAAAGCGAAAACAAGAATCATCTCAACTGAAAATCAAAGAC
>JAZSRO010000096.1:0-3186 GCA_045538515.1 Acutalibacteraceae bacterium
CAAAGGGGACACCTGAATGCTGCCATCTCTCCAGAAAGCCGTAAAGCAAGCAAGGATGCAGAGGCCGAGGAATACAACAGAACAAATCGATTGCAGGATCAAAGATTTGCAACGCTTTTTATCGCCGTTCTTTATCATTTGACCAAAACCATACAAACAGTTCAAGATAGTAATGATCAGCAAAACGGAAATAATGTAAAAGTGGAGTTTAAACGCAGGGTTATAGTCACCCATCAAGATATCGACTGCTGTTTGTGTCTTGTATGTGGTTACGGTTTCACCCCAACCCTCCGGAGGGACATAACACATAAACATCTGCCAGTCCTCGAGCTTTGTGACAGTTTCAGCAGTAGATACTACGACTTTCTGTTCGAACAACAATTCCAAGCCAAAGAAAACTCCGATCGCAGAAAGAACTCCGCCAGCAAATGCGAATTTCTTAAAGAATCTGATAAACAGCGGCATTAAGAGGACGCCAATAATGATAGCAACGCTGATCGGTGTATACGGAATAATGTATTTAGGATAGTTCTCCTTCATCACAGTTCCGTTAACAAGCATATCAGTAATCACACGAACGCCCATCGATAACGGATAGTACGATGCTATCAAAACACCGAGACAAGAAAACAGATAGTATCGATTAAACTGTTTGCTTTTCATCTTCATTCTCCTTTCATCCTGCATTCGTTAATAGGGCATAGAAAATTGCTCCAATCAACGCAATAAATACCGTGAGTGAAAGCCAAGTCAACTTCTTGAAGGATAATATATTCTCGATTCGTGTTCGTATTTTTGCACCGCCAAAAGCAGATGCGAATACAGTTGCGCCTTGTTTGCTTTCTAACAAGGAAGCTGCATAATCTTTTGCACGGTCATATCCGAGCTTTGTAAGAACACGTTCATCGCAAGCAAGTTCGAGATCCGAAAGAAACCCTTTTAAAAACAACCAACTAAGTGGATTGAACCAATGTACTGCAACAATTACAAATGCTATAATTCGCCACAGATTATCAAAACTGCGTATATGTGTTTTTTCGTGCAATATAATAAATTCAATATCTCTGTCCTTATAAGAGACAGGCAAAATGATTTTAGGTTTTACGATACCATACACAGCAGGAGATACAATTTTCTCTGATAGATAGATGTTATCTTTTAGATGAGTTGAATCCTTAATTTCATAAATTGTCGTAAAATATGTAACCGCCAACATCAGAAGAATCGCCAGTGAAACAATAATCCATACAACCGAAGCTGCACGAAAAATATCTTCGAGTATATTGACTTTATATGTTATCGGGAAATAAGTATCCGCCGCCATAACGCTATTTGTCATCGAAAAAGCAATATCATCAGTAGGTTGATACACAACGATGGTTTTTGTAGTTAGTTTGGATAATAATGCCATCAAACCATACGGACTGTTGAGCCCAAAAGGAAACGCCATTCTAAGAAAAGGAACACTCCAGAGAAACGTCGTTAGCCTTCTCGGAATCTTTTTAATTTGTCTGACAAGCATAATGATCACGCCGGTTATGGTAGCAGTTATGCTCATATTGAATATCCAATAAAATACTTCTTGCAACATAAACATCACCTATTGTCAATGAGTTTGCGCAACTCATTGATTTCTTCTTCAGATAACGGTTCATCTTCAAGCAATGCCGAAAACAATGCTTTGCGAGATCCGCCAAACACCTTTTTCACAAGTGAAGTAACTTCCACCTTTTGCATTTCATTTTGCGACACAAGCGGAGTACAAATAAATCCGGGATCTTCACGTCGAATAAATCCTTTTGCTTCAAGCTTTTTAATTACGGTATAGGTAGTGTTTTTATTCCATCCAATTGTATCGGCGGCAATTAAACTAATGTTCTTTGCGGAAATAGGGCTTTTCTCCCATATAATTTCCATCACTTTGGCTTCACTGTCAAAAAGCTTTTCTTTCATAACAAATCCTCCGCAGACTATTTCTATAGTCTATACTATCACAATAGTCTGTCTTTGTCAATAGTTCTGAGATAAACAGAAAAAACGGCAGGGATTTTCCCTGCCCCCGTTCTCGGTTAGTTGTAAATTACATCGTACCCGCATTTTACAACGGACAACCGCACCAAAGACTTTTCCCGACAGCCAAAAGCTCACTCCATAGAGATATGCTAAAGTATTGTACAGCGTCGGGGGTGAGAAAAATCCGTATCCACGACTTACGACACAGCCACGCAAGTATGCTTATAGAAATGGGTATATCTCCCTTACAGATAAGCGAGCGGTTAGGACACGAGGACGTGCAGACCACGCTCAATATTTACTCGCACCTATACCCCAACAAACAAGAGGAATTGGCCGAAAAACTTGCCGAATTTATCATATAGTGCCGTTTTTGGTACGAAAATGGTACGCCTATAAAAAGCAAAAAGCCCAAAACTCCTTATAAATAATGGAGTTTTAGGGCTTTACTGTTTGTTATGGTATTATTCCCACTCATTTTTGAGTTTCTTCTTTTGCTTATTTATGCTCTAAATAGTATCCTAAACAGCGATTTTGAACCCGATTTTCTTCCCATTATTTCATTTATCATAAATTTTGTTGCAGAAAAAGTTGCAAAATTGTCTGAGGAATAGTGTCGGGTGGCTAAGATGCTGTCATAAAAAGCTACAGGTTTATATACCGCATTACCTGTTTCAAAAAATGACTTTTGCGCTTTGTTGCTTTTGCTTCAGCATTTTATTGAGCTTTGCAGCATTCCTTTTGATAATGGAATAAATGATCGCCCAAATAACGATATAGCCTACAACAAAAATTGCCGTAAAAACTACAATCGGAATGATACCAAAGTCCAGCCAATCGTTAAGAAGATAAGTGCCGAGATAGCCGATATATAAAACTCCGCCGTGAATCAGAATTGCCACCATCAATGGCAACTGTTCGATTTGATAAATAGCATTCATACCGCCTGCAATAAAAGCAAGCGCAGTGATTGAAAATATTCCAATGCAGACCTGATTTACGGATAGTGTTTCAACAGCAGAAGCCTGTTGTAATATCAGATATACAATAGCCAAAACAATCGGACCGATACCGGCAGCAATCAAGCCACGTCGCAAAAAATCCAAAACAAATTTTTTCATATTCCTTCGTACCTCCTTTTGATTTCCGCAAAACAGCGCCTTGAAACATATT
>JAZSRO010000075.1:0-1887 GCA_045538515.1 Acutalibacteraceae bacterium
CTCGGGCTCGTTTTTTGTTTATGGCAACAAACGCAATTTTTGATACTGGTTGCATTGGGTTGCAAAAGTTGCAAGTTATGTGTAGGGTTACATTTGCTATGTAACCGTTCGACAAATTGGAATTTGTCATTTTGTAATACACCAAATAGCTAATGGCACATAGCAGCTCGCTAATACGAGTCTTTGCCAAAGACCGCCGTATCTCAAAACAGTATTTGCAAATTTTTCTTTCTCCCCCATAATAAAGAAGCAGAAGAACAAGAAAGTTGTAATAAAGCTAACAAGCGAGATCATTCCCATAATTATATCTCCCGCTTGAAACTGCATTATTGCCAAGAGCAACGGTACAGCAATTAATGTCATAAATCCGATTGCAGAAGCACCGCCGTGAATTTTAGTCAGTGCATCCTCGTCTTGTCTGTTCTCGTTCAATGGACAAAAGCCCGAAATAATCTCACAACCGATACCGTATATTGCAAGTAATATCCATATTGCGATTGCCAAGCCACCGATGTATTCTTGATACAACGCATACGGAGCAATACAGAAAACGACACCCGAGAGTATGCACCACACATTGTAAATCCACTTCACAGGACTTTGCCGTGAACCCAGTACCGAGAGTGCCATTTCTTTATGCTTATAGTTTGGATAAAAATGCGCCAGTAACAATGGTAGTAGATTATCTGCTACCAAAATAATAATCCATAATATTTTCATATATTTCATCTCGCCAAATTCTTATTTATCGGTGAGTTTATTATAACATAAAATAAAATTTAATACAATTTGTTTTGCGTGGGCAAAAGAAAACTCGACTTATTAAAAGACGAGTTTTATGATTTATTCAATTAAAATCCCTAAGGAAACGCCCATACTCAAAGAAGTGTTTTTTTGTGGTATTTTAGAAACCTAAGGTTTTTTCATCTATCTTTTTTATTTCCGCGCGAGTTTTATCCAGGTCGTTTTCGTTTATTCCTAAGGTCGAACAGATAACGGATAAAACCTTTCCGCCAACAGCCCTTACGCCTGCCTCTGTATTAAAGTGCGTCATATCGCTATGGCACTCTTCGGGAAGATTTTCCGTTACGGCGTAAAGGTCGTTTATAATGGTATCCGTGTCTTTTAGTGCGTCAACCGCCACCTTATTATACTCTCTTATCTCGCTGTTATAACGCTTAAAATCGCCGCTATATTTCTCTTCCTGAACGGCGGTGTTTGTGGCAAAAATTATCTTGGCTTTGGGGAAGATTAGTCTTAATCTTTTATCTATTCTTGCAATAAGTTTTCCGTAAGTTTCAATAGGCGTTAAAGGTTCGTCGCCAAAAAGTCTTAGTGCGTCCCAAAGTCCTGCGTTATAATGTACCACGTCAACGTCACTAGGCCAACCGCCTGCGCCTTTCCACTCGTGAGCGTACCTTAGAACGTATTCGGCAAAACGACAATTTTCGTCCGGCGAATATATCTCGGCTATCCCGTCAAAAGAATCCCTTATAAACTTGTCGTATCCAAGTCTTATGAAGTCACCTATCAGTACGATTTTTTTCATCAGTCTTTCTCCTTTAACCTTTTTCTTATCGTTTTTATTTTAGCATATATAAAAGTTATAATCAAGAATAAAATAAAGTTTATATAGATTATTTTTCTAGGTTTTATTCATAATAAAAGGGTATGCCGTACTTTAATTATCACGCCACCGCAAAAACGCTTATAAAGAAAGGAAAACTTTTGGGATATTATTTCACAGAAAAATATAACGCTATATCCCCTGCGCTAGTCCTTTTATTCGACGATAAAACCCACCCTGTTATGCCTATACGAGAATATAGATTTTCAGAATACTTAGATATATTACCAAAAGATAAACTTATTAAAAAATAAAAAAAC
>JAZSRO010000056.1:0-3979 GCA_045538515.1 Acutalibacteraceae bacterium
TTAGCTGTTGGCTATTGGTGGCTACCGCCCTAACTTTTTGCGTAGCATAAAGGCTTTTCGTGCTTTTCGCAAATTACGCATTATTTTCGCGATACAATAAGCTGTGAGCCATGAGCAGGCTTTGCCCTCTTTAAACCTTAAGCATTAAACCTTAAACCAAGTTTCATCGGCTGGAACCCCGTCCATTGTCCGTTGTCTGATTATCTTCGATACTTATAATCTATACCCATCAGGGCACCGCTGAATGTGAACACTTCGCCTGTGGCTACCAGCACACTGCTGTCTATCACTCCTCGTGGTGGTATCACAAAGCTGACTATCATCAGTGCAAGTCCGAAGAGGCAAAGCACGATGGCTGCTATTAATTGTATGGTTGCTTTCATAGTGTTGTTTTTTTAAGACTACGGTCAACAGTTTAATGTTTAATGTTTAAAGTCCACGAGACTACTAGACTACGAGTGGGCGAAACCGGTTGAATCGTTGTCGCTTATATCCCAAGATTGTGCCGTTTGGTTATATATGGCAGAGCCTTTCAAACTCATGGATTACTGCTCACTACTCAAAGCCAATCGTCCGTTGTTTGTAGTCCGTTGTCTAAAAAAACTCGTTGACTTGTTGTCTTGTAGTATGTGCCTTTTGCCTTATATCATTAGTCCTTCGTCGCTTGTCCGTTGTCTAAAAGCCCCCAGAGGGGGCTTTTTTTTATCCTGCAAATCCTCCGTCGTCGTTGCCGTTGTCTCCTTGGTCGGTGTTAGGGCCGTCGGGGTCCACAACCTCGTCGCCGTCGGGTATGGTGTCGCTTCCTTGTGTGGTAGCAGAGCTGACAATAGTTACCTTTTTCAGCGAAGCATCCAGGTTGAGCAATGTCGGCGAAAGGTCGCCAGTGGCACGGGCTCTCAGCTTAACACCTTCGATGTTCTTGTTGGTGTTGAAATCCTCTTCGCTCTCGGCACCGCCACGGCTGTTGCGTATGCCTACGCTGAAGATGGCCAAGTCGTCGATTTTGACATTGTTGCCTGCCAAGAGCTGTTCTTTTATGCATTTCACCATGTCGCAAAGCACCCCGTAGATAGTACCCTTGCTGAAAGGAGTGTTGTGTTCGGTCATGTGCGAGGCTAAACCTTCTAAATCCAAGGTGCTTATTGCTTTAGGATAAGCATACCATTTGCCGAAAGTCGGACTTTTTTCGTTTTTGTTTTGTTTGCAATAATATTGAATCATTTTGTTTTGTTTTTTGTTGCTTTTTACAGCAATATGTTTTTAATGTAAAGCGTTGAATCAGTGCATGCAATTTGATTTTTTTGCTTTATCAACCACTTTGATTGACACTGCAAAATTACAACTACTGCCGGACTTACTTTAACGGTTTGTCTCGTTTTGTCTCGTTTTGTCCTATTTTGTCCTGTTTTGTCCTGTTTTGTCCCATTTTTTTAACAGTAGACTGCGGACAACGGTCGAGGACTTCGTTGGTCTAAAGGCAAATGTCGTAAGGCGAAAGTTGGGAGGCTTCGCAAGACTACAGACTATGGAGCTACGACTTCGCTGAACTACGGAATTTTCCTTTTGTCCCTCGAAAGTCGAAAAACGAAAGTCAAAAGTAGTATTTGTCTCATGTCTTTTGTCGCAAGTCTTTTTTCTTTTGTTCGGCGAAGCCATCTCTTGTTGATATGTTGTCTCGTAGTCTTAAAAAACTCCCTACTCAAATTCTTTCGTCGGCAGATGAAAAACACCTTTTTTTTGCAGACAAAATACCGAGAAACGAAATCTTATTAAGATATTTTGGGAAAAATTTAACATTTGTATTATGTTGTGTATATGTGCGTTACAGACTTTCGTGTACCCTGGGGTACAAATGGCATTTTTTTGAATTTTTATTTGTACCTTTGCCGAAAATTATTAGAGATGAATAGAACCGAGATATTGAAAGCTGTAGGCAATGAGTTGGTAAAAGCCATTACCGAAGAAGAAAACGAGCATTTGACACGTTTGGAGCATCGACGTATCACACCGGAAAGCATTATTCCACATCGTCGATTTTTGTTTCGTCTTTTTGGCAAACCGTGTTTTCCACGAGGCGAGTTGGTGGCAGTAACCGGTCGTGCCAAGTCGGGCAAAACTTTTGTTACAAGCATATTGATGACCTTGGCAGTATGCAGGGAAGTGTTAGGCATGCGACGAGAAGAAGAACAGAGATTGCGAGTGCTGTGGATGGATACCGAACAAAGTGAGGAATCCACCCAGGAGATACTATGCGACAGGATTATGAAGCTGTGGCAACGCTCCGGTGGACAAGACGAAATTTACAATGACTTTCCTTTGGACATGTTCGACATTTTCAACGTTCGTGCCGATTTTTGGCAAGACAGGTTGCCAATGCTCGAAGCTGCCATCGAACATTATCGTCCCGATCTGGTAATAATAGACGGTATTCGCGACTTGGTGAACGACATCAACGACGGGGTACTTTCGCAGGAGATAATAGAACGGCTTATGCACTTAGCATCGGATGGTGAGTGCTGCATAGTGAGCATACTGCACCAAAACAAAGCATCGGAAGATAAAAACCTGCGTGGGTGGATAGGTACAGAATTGACATACAAATCGTTCGAAGTATACGAATGCACCAAAGATGCCGACCGTATATTTTCCTTAAAACAAACTATGACACGCAAATACGACATTATCGACAATCTGCAATTCAGAGTAAACGACGATGGACTGCCCGAAGTGGTAAGCTACATGCCCATGACCCCGAAGGGCGAAAAATATCCTGCCAACCCAACCGTCACAGCATTTTGCGATGTGGATAGTCTTGATTTGGAAAAACTGTTTGAAAAAGTGCTTGCCGAAGGTGAAGAACTAAGGGCATACGAATTGAAAAATAGATTCTTGAAAACATACAATGCTATAACGATGATCGATTATTTTAAAATTCTTGAAAAAGCAGTTCTTCAAAACGTAGTTCAAAAAACGGTGGTAAATTCCAAGTGCGTTTACTACAGCCGAGGCACAAAATTAAGAAATAATTTTGGCGGCGACTTGTCAGCACCTCCGTCCGCCACCACTTAAGTATCCCCCTTAAGTATTCCCCCTATAGGGGGGAATACTTAAGGGGGATACGGTGGTGAGGCGGGGCTGACAAGTCGGAAAATCGAACCAAAACATAACACAAAACAGTAACACAAAACAGCAAAAAGTTAAAAACAAAAACAAAACGAAACATGAACATAAACACTATCGACACATTGCGAAAACTGAACATCGAAGCTGTGGCTGCCCTATTGGGAATGGAGATAATCAGACATCGAGCACGATGTTTTAACCATGATGACCACCATCCGAGTCTGCATTTCAACACCCGGAAAAACATCTGGCACTGCTTTGTGTGCAACATCGGTGGCGATGTAATAAGCCTGGTGATGAAGTACCAAAACAGCACCTTTGTCGATGCATGCCGGTGGCTTTGCCAAGCCTTTGGAATAGATGACAACAAAACGATATTTAAGAACTTAAAACCAACAAAAAACATAAAGGATATGACACTGAAACCAACAACCGACATAGTAACCCTACACCACTCTGTGGTTGAAAAATCGTTATCGTCCAACAGCGTTTTCTGCCGTTCACTGGTGAGTTCGGGCTTGCTAAGCCATAGCCGGATGCAGAATGCCATGGAGGCATATCGCCTTGGTGCCACACGCGACGGCGGTGTGATATTTTGGCAGATAGACCGACACGAAAGGGTATGCGACGGCAAAATAATGCACTATGACATCAACTGCCATCGATTGAAGAACAAAACTCCCACATGGGTGTCGTGGATGATGAAGCACCGTTTCCATAGCATGCCGGCAGATACACGCACTGCCAAATGCCTATTCGGACTACATTTGCTACCTATGACCGCCAATAGTAGGGATGTGCAGATTGCCATAGTGGAATCGGAAAAAACAGCGGTGATATGCTCCGAAATAATTAC
>JAZSRO010000011.1:0-2926 GCA_045538515.1 Acutalibacteraceae bacterium
TCCTAAGACCGCTTGGGCCTCCGACTTACAGAGCAAACACAACAACGTGTGGCGTCATTTGCAAAGCGTGATTATGGCGCGTGCCGATGATTACGAACGCACCGCATTGGTGCGCAGTATGCGGGAATTTGAACAGGGCGAACTGGACTTCAAAGCAATGCTGATGCTGCTGCGCATCGGTGTAGAAAAATACGCCCCCGAATACCAGAGTCAATTCTACTGGCGAATGCTCGACCCGCTGTATTGATTTAAGTCAGAATAAATTACGGGGGCTGTTGCAAAACTTCATTTTAAAAAAGCCCTGTATTTTTTATTTTTAAGCACAATTTCTGCAAATAAATACGTCATTATCAGAAAAAAGCCCCGTTTTTTTCACAATTTGTACTTTTGCTCATACCACTTCTTTGAGCAATACAAAAAAGTCCAGTGATGCGCGGACAAACTTGTTTTTGTCAGCATTACGGAATATTCCGCGCAGCTGATGTGACCCCCAAAAATTGGACGAATTAATTATATGAAATGGGTTCGGTATTCAACCGGACTCATTCCGTTTAGTCTTAAAGATACTCTTTCATTGTTGAAATAGCAAATATATTCTTCCAGTTTTTGCCGAAAATCTTCTACCGAAGAAAATGTTTCGCCCAAATACATCTCTGTTTTTAACCGCCCGAAAAAGTTTTCCATAACACTGTTATCAAAGCAATTCCCTTTGCGAGACATACTTTGAGTAATATTGTGCTCTTTCAGCATAGTTTGATACTCTTGCATTTGATATTGCCACCCTTGATCTGAATGCAGCAGAGGTTTAGCCGTAGATGGTAATTGGGCAAACAATCTGTTCAGCATCTCTTTTATCTGCGCGAACGAAGGATGAAGACTGATTGAATAAGCCACGATTTCGCGATTAAACAAATCCATTACTGGTGACAAATAAACCTTTTCGTTACAAACCTTAAACTCAGAAACATCCGTTACCAATTTTTCTAATGGTTGTGTTGCCTTAAACTTCCGATTTAATATGTTAGGCGCAATTTTTCCGACAGCTCCATTGTACGAACGATATTTACCCTTTTTACACTTGCCATACAAAGAAAGTTCTTGCATCAATTTTTGAGTTGTTTTGTGGTTGATAGTGCAACCATACTGCTTCAGCTCAACTTGTACTCTGCGATAACCGTAACGCCCCTTGTGATGTTCAAATATTGTTTTTATTAACTCCTTGATATCACTGTATTTATCAGGACGCGACACACGTTTGAGTTGATAATAATATGTACTACGGGACATCTTGCAAAGAGCAAGCAATTTGTCCAAAGGAAACTCTTGCCTTAATTCTGTGATGATTTCCGCCTGGCAGCTTTTTCTTGCTCTTTTTTCAGAATCAAGGCTCTTAATTTTTTTAAGTACATATTCTCCATACGCAGGTATTCATTTTCCGCACGAAGTGCTGCCAGATCATTGGCAGCAGATTGTGTGTCCACGGCAGGTTCAGTAGAGGGTGATAAAGCTGCTGCCTTTTTGAGAGTTGAATCTTTCACGAATCCACTTGTTCCTTTTTGTTCATATATGCATTTCCAAGTACGTACTGTTTTGCGATAACGATCTATATCTGCACGGGAAGTTACATTCCAGTATTTTCTAACGACTTCATGGATTGCTAAGCCATTATTTAATACATCTAATATAACTCTCAATTTGAATTTTGCGCTGTATGATCGGTGGATTGAGACTTCTTTTGACATAATTTATGCACTCCTTGGGTTGTGTCCAACTTTTTGGGTGCATATCACAGCCACGGGGGGATTGCTTACCCCCCGAACCCCCGTCGCTCATTTGGCCGCAACATCCAGCGCGAGATGCCTGGCGTTCCTTACATTAGAGCGGGCGCATACGCGCCCTTACACGGATTTGCGTTTTACGCAAATCCGCCCTCATACGCCGGGTGGCTTCGCTCATCTCCGGTCGGCTTCGCGGAACCTTTCCGCTCGGTTTGCCGGAATGTATCCGGCAAACTGCCCTCCCATCCGTTCGCGGCCCTGACCGGGCTTCGCGGCTGCGCCGCGGGTGCTGTTGGTTCGCATTATTTAATCAAATACTGAAACAGCTTACAATGTCTTTTGCTTGACGAGTGCTGCTTGCGCTTCTTTGATCGTCCGGGCGATCTTGGCTTCCAGAGCCGATACATTTACCGGAGATTTGAACGCTTTATTGGTGGTGTAAATATGTACGCCGTATGGGGCAAAATTATCCTGTATGGTGCCGTTGGCAACATTGACGGCACGGTCTTCACTCACTGCCTGAACCGTTCCGTCCGGCAGACCGGGGATGTTTATTGTGCCATTGACCGGTTGACCGGTGATGTTTACGGCAATCACAAAGTCGCTGCCGTTATATTTTTTGCGCAGAGCCTGCAATTTATTGGCTGGTTCAGTGCTTACAGCAAATTTACCCGGGGCGGTCAATACATTTTCCAGCGCGGCAAGTTCCGGGCCGATTCCTTCCAGATAACCAAGGCGCATTTCCGGCGTGTAGAATATACCGCTGTTGCGGGCGTGGATAAAGTACTGCTGATTGATACTGCCGATCTTGTAAGGAACCATCCCGGTAGCTCCGTTGACAATGGTACCGAAGACCAGACAGCGGATTTCCCGGTAGGTCAGCGGACGGTATTTGCTGCCGCGTGGAGTAAAGGCTTCCGGGCAGAACCAGGCGCCTGCATTGCCGATGTTGGTATCCACCATTTTCATAGAGCTGAAAACCGATGAAAGGGTGTTTTTCCAACTGCCGTCAGTATAGGGGTGCGGGTACATATCCAATATATGTATATCGGCAAGTCCGTCTTTTTTGGCAATACAGCCGCTGGCGGTGAAGTCCAGAGTTATCACCGGGTGATGCGGGTCAAGCTCTTTAAGCAGCTGATAAACCT
>JAZSRO010000038.1:0-1974 GCA_045538515.1 Acutalibacteraceae bacterium
CATTTTCCCGAAAGTTAACAGAATATTTAAAGTTAATTATTCATTTGTCTGCTGTTAACTTGATTCATTTTTCTTCTTTTCATCTCCATTCATTCTGTTTTGTAAAACGGCTTTTTGCCCGTTTGGGGATTTCCGGGCCCGAAATCCAATGCTCGTTAAGACAAGGACACAGAAACATTGATTCCGTTTCGAGGTAGTAATTTTAAATACCCCTCTACTTTCTTACGGACAATTTTTGAGCAAAAGAGAACCATCGAACCCGAAAGTTTTCAAACTGTTTACAAGTGACTTGAAAAACAATTCTCACTTATTCCCACTGGGAGAGGCCAAATGGACACCCCAAAATCAAAATGTTTACAAAACCTTTACAACCCGCCGCAACAAAATTTGCAAAACAAAAAAGCCGCTACACAGGCAACAGAAATAAGCGTGGGGAGAAAATCTCACCTCGCTCATATTCTGTTTGGTCACTATGTAACAGCTTTTAAATAAAGCTAAATATAAATCGATGTGTGTGGCTGTTTGAGCAAAGCGTAATTAAAGTAGTTGTTGTTTCACCAAGCTCAACAAAAACATCGTGACGGTGGCATGATATATTATTTTGAAAAATTTGACAACGGGAAATTTGTCGAATGGTTTTAAAAATTTTTTACGGTCAATAATATTTAGTTTGGGCTTTTGAAAAAACTTTTTATCTCCCCATATATACCACGACATAAGGAAGGGTGAAATGTTCCAAGATTTTGAAAAAAGTTAAAAAAATTTTGTATGAAGAGAAAAGTGACGCAGTGTTCATATAACCAAAATTTGATTTTATTGCTTCGCAACCTGCCGCATAACACTGACGTGTTTGAATTTTTTCTGAGTATTATTGAATTATTACATCCTTCCTTGAAGGCATAAAAAGAAGACACCTACCAAGTGGTAAGTGCCGTGAAACAAAATCTGTTTTATTCTTATTTTCTTTTTTCCGTACAAAGTGCGATCAGATCTTCCAGCTTTGCAGTTGCAAGGCACTCTACCGTATCCGATGCACCGTAGTAGATTTTTACTTCTCCGTCATCTTCAAGAATCATACCTCCGGGAAAAATTACGTGCTTGCGAAAGCCCGACTGTGTTTCGTGATAGGTCTCGGGAGCGATAAGAGGAAGCTTGCTCATACCGACGATTTTTGTCGGGTCATTCAAGTCAAGAAGCATAATTCCCGCACAGTATCTTTTCTTCCACGCTCTTTCCCAGCCGTTCTTTCTTCTTTTATTATCCTTATCTACTGCATGGAAAATTGTAAGCCAGCCCTTGTCGGTTTTAATGGGCGGTGCCGCAGGTCCGATTTTATCATTGGCATAAGGAACGTCCTCGACAGCAAGAACAAGCTCAGTCTCACCCCAGAATTTAAGGTCGGGAGATGTTGAAAGCCAAAGGTCAAATCTGTCCTTGCCGCCTCTTGAATAAACAGGGAACGGTCTTTCGAGTCGGACATACTTGCCGCCGACTTTTTCGGGGAAGAGTACCATATTGCGATTATCGGGAGCAGAAGCACTGATAATATTTATTTTTTCAAAGTTATCATCGATTTCAGCGATACAGCCTCGCACACCATGACGGGTGTCCATAGCCATACATAGATAAGGCTTACCGTCTATAACTGTAATTCTCGGGTCATAAAGCCTTTTTATTTCGTCCTCGGGTAAAAGATTTTTGTTGTCAAACATCGGCTTGTCCTTTACCTGCCAGTTTATACCGTCGTCGCTTGCGGCAAAGCCGAGAGAGGTTTTAAAGCGTACCTTCGGATAAGTTTTTTCCGTAGGTCCGTAATCGTTACGAAAGACCATAACATACTTACCCTTGTATTTGGCAACACCTGCATTAAAAATCAGTGAAGCTTCATAGGGTATATCGTCTTTGGTAAGAACAGGCTTTTCAATTTTTCTTATACACTGAGCACTGTAAAGCTTTGGTTTTAAGGTTTTCATT
>JAZSRO010000042.1:0-2972 GCA_045538515.1 Acutalibacteraceae bacterium
TTTATCCGCTTCCAATTCAACATCGGATAACGCATAATTTGATGATACGGTCTTGCTTTTTATTTCTGCGTATTTATCGGTTATGGCAATGGAAAAAGTCGTGAAAATTGTGAGCAAAAACATCAGTGCCACAAACGCGCTAATCAATTTGAAATAATGCTTTTTATATGCTGAAAAGTTTTGTAGTGCAACTTTTAGTATGTTCATCATTACTCCCCCTTGATTGAATCCAAAACCGTCTGTTTGCTTATGTTTCTGATCTGCACGAAATACATCAGCAATAACAAGATCACATTGATAACGGTATAGACGAGTAGGATAAGCGGCTGTCTTGCAACGGAAAATTCCATTTCAAACAAGGAGCTGCACATACCAATGATTTCTTTTCCAAACACGTTGGATAAGCCATAGGCAATAACGTTCACCACGGTTACAATGCCAAACAAAAGCAGATAGAACACCTCAAATATGGTGGCGTTGGATGCGCCCAATGTAATCATACGGCAAATGTGCTTTTTCCGATTTATGACGATCATAGAAAACATGGCGTAAACAATGATGATATTTGCTATAATAATCGCCGCCGAAATTGCCAATAAGAAGCCATTGGTCGCAGAAATGCCGTCGATATAAACACCGTAAAACGCCGGGATCTGAACGTCTATCCCTTTTGAGAGCAATTTATTATATAAGCGGTATGTGTCTGCCGAGGTTGCTAATTCAATGTTCACGTCATCAAACATAAAGTTATCATCAACGCAAACAAAGTAATTCGGTAAACCTTTAAGGAGCGTTTCATCGTATATTGCCGATACGATAAAATCATCTGCTCCAATACGGATCGTATCTCCGACAGTTACCTCTAATTCAGTTGCTATGTAATTGCACAAACAGATCTCGTTTGCTTGACGAGGAAAATCCCCCTTAATATAGTCGTTATATTGTTCATAGGTCTGCAAATATTTGTCGGTAGCTATATATGCAACGCCGGAATACGAAAACAACTGAACGTTGCCGTCTGTTTCTATGCGTTGCTCGGTATGAAATTCTATATTTTGTGCGTTTGTTAAAACCGTATTTCTCGTTACGTTATTCTTATGCCCCCAAAAGCTCCCGTTGACATTACTTAATTTCTGCTCGGCTACGGTTATGTTTTCCGCGCTGATAGATAACGAACTTCCGCTTTTGTCTAAATTCTCAAAAATGTTATCGGATAGATTAAAATATACATTCAGTACACTAAACAGCGAAGCAGTAAAAAATGTCAAGGTTATCGCGGCGACAACAACGGATATTCTTAAAACCTTTAATTCGTTATATATCAGCCGTAGAAATCTTTTCATCGCTTATAATCCTACCGTTCGATAGAGTAACGATGCGCTGTGCTTTTCTCGCATCTTCCTGATCGTGGGTTACTAAAATAATCGTTTTTCCTTGTTGGTTGAGAACCTGCAAAATCGACATAACGATATTACTGTTCGTTGTATCCAAATTACCGCAAGGCTCGTCTGCTAAAATGAGTTTTGGATCGTTGATAATAGCACGAGCAATAGCCACACGCTGTTGTTCGCCTCCGGAAAGCAGTTTGGTTTTCAGCTTGGCTTTCGATGTCAAATCAAGCTGTTCAAGAACTGCTTGAACTTTTTGCTCGTTTTTGGTCGAGCCGCTGATGACCAACGGCAATTCGACATTTTGATACACTGTGTATTCGGGTTCTAAATTAAATCTTTGAAAAACAAAACCGATGGATTGGTTGCGTACTTCCGCAAGCTGCTTGCCTTTCATCGTGGCAATATCTTGACCGTCAAGCAAGATACTACCGCTTGTAACGGAATCCAAAGTGCCAATCGTATTGAGCAAAGTGGATTTGCCGCTGCCCGATTTTCCGACAATCGCAACAAATTCTCCTTCCTCTACACAAAGAGAAACACCGCCAAGGGCGAAAAAACATCCGCCGGGCGTTTGGTATTCCTTTTTTACATCAATCAGCTTTAGCATAATTTAAAGTTTTCTCCATTAACGATAATATAATCTTTACCGAACTCAAAAGAAACGGATATGCCGAATTGTACGTCAACCGACAAAACACCGTCTTCGCACGTGTAGGCATTTTCACCACTCAAAAAATTGGTCAAACGAAAATCTATGCCCATATCTTGGCGCAGTTCCTCGTTGAATTCATCAAAGGAAACATTTACAAACTTAATACTGCTTTCCGTGATGATGACCTGTTGTTCCGCATTATTTTCGTTTTGATAAGTGCCTAATGTAACAGTAGAATTACCGCATCCGCTTAATACTACGGACAACATACAAATCAACACAAAGATAGTTACTATTTTTTTCATATTCCACCTCAATTAAACTAAAAAAATCTATAATGGGCTTGGGTTTAAATATTACTGCTCGTAGATTCTTCCGGCTAATACAATGTAAGGATTGCCGTTGTTATCATACAAATAGGATGTAACAGTGATCGTGCCATTGTTATATTCCTTTTGTGCAGTCACCTTAAATATTCCGCTTGAAATTTCCTCGGTTTCAAACTCAAGACCGGTTCCGGAGAAAACCAATTCACCTGCATATTCGCCGTTTTCGTAGTATACTCTTTTCCAAATCGCAAGGGCAACTGTTCAAAATCTTTTAGCACCAAGGTTGCTCTCCCAAGATACTCTGCCAAACGACCCATAAGCCATTTTGGAGCACGATTCACTTGAAGTATTTCCCCTTCAATATACTCTTGAACCGTAAGTTGGTATTCGGATGTTTTCAAAACATAATGTCCGGTATTATTCTGCAGAAGTCGCGCGACCTTAATCCCGTGACTTGCAAGATAATCGCTAACAACGCCCTCATTGTTGACATTCTCAAAACAAAGCGGGAGTTTTTTTACTATATATTTTTGATTGTTGGCAATCATCAGATATATCTCTGTGCCAAAATGACTGTCAAGCAAGGATATATCAGATATC
>JAZSRO010000026.1:0-3895 GCA_045538515.1 Acutalibacteraceae bacterium
CATAACCCGGAAAGCACAGCGCCAATTCTGCCGATGCAGATAAAAAAGACAGCCATCCGGATGGATGACTGTCTTTTTTGGCAAGTGCTACCCAAATAGATTCCAATAGTTGTTATGTCGTTTTCTGCGTATTGTCTTTATATATTAAAAGTGCAAGAATTACGGCGCAAATACCTGAAACAAGTTTTCCGACAATCATAGGCATAACATAACTGCTGTCAAATGCCATTGTGAATGCAAGATGACTCCCAAATGTAAACGCCGCCGACACCGCAAATGCCGAATTGAGCACGGTGCCCTTCTTATTCATCTTATCCATAACACCGAATGTTAACGCATTGGTAACCAAAGTTGAAACTAAGGCAAGCGCAGAAACAGCGTTAATCCCTATTTTTGACGCTAATTTATTTAAAGGTTTATTCAATAACCTTGAAACAATAAACATTAGAGGGAGCGCACCCGAAAGGGTTACACAAGCATTAACACATATAAAGGCGGAGTTCTCAAGTGTGTCGAAATGCGGATTAATTTCTATTGCTGTCAGGAATGTAAATATTGCGCATACAAGACCTATAATAGCTAAAGATTTCATAAAAATTCCGAAAGCCGTAAAACACTTGATGCATATTTTGGGAAAGAAAATAAGTGCAGTTACAACAATTATCGCGAGGATAATTAGAGGAAGTAAATTTATAAGAAGAGCGAGAGGATTTAATTTACAGATAAGACCCGAAACGAAGCTCCCTACAGGAATGGTTGCAATGCCGCAAAGCAGACCAAAGAAAAGTTCCTTATGTTGAGTTTGTTTAACGAGCCCAAGAGAGAATGGTATGGTAAAGGATATCACACATCCCATCATTGAAGAAATGACAAAGGCATTATAGTTTCCGATGTCTTCCGATTTATAGACAGCTTGCGCAAGCGGCATACCGCCCATATCATTTGCAAAAAGAGAAGCAGGGATTATTGACGGGTCTATACCAAATATATTATAAAACTTTTCAAAGACAGGGGTAAGCCACACGCCGATAGCAGGGGCTATAACAATCATTCCAAGCATAGATAATGCCATTGGGCAAAACAACGAAAAAGCTTTTTCAAATTCCTTTCCGACACCTATTTTATTGCCTATTATAAAATCGACGGCACCAAGCAAAGAAAATATCACTATAACTATTGTTATAGCATTCATAAGCCTACCTCCTTGAAGCCGTTTTCAGTAAGAATCCATTTAGACTTAAAGCCCGCCGCAGAGATAAGCGCTTCTGCTTCATCATAGAAGCAATCAATAAAGTTTTTATCGTGGCAGTCCGATGTTATAACAGCACCGAAGCCAAGGCGATTGAATTCCTTTAAAAATTCCATTTGCGGATAAGGAGATGTTCTGTATCCGCGAGAAATAGCACCTGTGTTGATCTCAAAAAAAGGTATTTTTCCCTTTAATGCTTGAATTGCTTCAAAGCCTGAATGAAGATATTTCTTTGAAGATACATCAATAAAATTGCCTTTTTCGTTATTTTTGGTTACAAGGTCAAAATGACCGATAATATCAAAATTACCTTTCTCAGGAAGACGGGCTACAGTTTCAAAGTATTTTTCAGCAAACTTCAGCCCATCGCCGCCGAAATTGGCGTTAACATAGTCAAGGGTTTCCCCAAGACTGCGGTCAAAACCTAAAATATTCCCATCAAAATCAAGATAGTGTACAGAGCCTATAAGGTAATCAAACCCGTCTGTCGGTACATCGGAATACATTTCAAACTCCATACCGCAGAAAATATCGATTGCGTCCTTATATTTAGACTTTAAAGAGCGTATTTCTGTTTTATAGTTGTCCATATCCTTTATCGTCATTTGATAAGGATAGGATGAAAAACTCATATAAGAATGTTCGGAAAAACCTATTGATTCAAATTCTCTGCGAATAGCCTCAATAACCATATCTTCTGGCTTGTCTTTTCCGTCAGCGTATGTTGTATGAATATGTAAATTTTGTTTTTTGTTCAAAAAAACACCCCTATCAGCAAAACTATAGTTATCATATCCGCTAACAAAAGAAAAAGCAACAAAAAGCCACCATACAACTGCCGTTTTGTCAATCAACTTCGTTCAGTTCCTACCCCCTTTGTTAAAAACGGTGGTTGGCATCTTTTTGTTTTTACTGTTATTTTAGACACGAAAAAACCCAGAAACCATCACGGTTTCTGGGTTTATCGGGCTGTCATCTATTTTGGTAGCCAGCCATGGTTGCGGAGGCAGGACTCGAACCTGCGACCTCCGGGTTATGACCTGCGGTTTACATAACTTTATCCGCAAATAATCGCCAGTTTCGAGCCTTTCTACGGCATTTGCCACCTCCGGCAATCCACTGAAATCTGTCCCGTCCACTGCGTGATGATCCCGTATGGGTCAAAACATGGGTCAAAAATGTGGTCTTGCTATGGGTCAGCCAAACAGGCAGCTTTCGCCGCCGAATTTGGACTTATGCCACATTCAAGACCACTTTGGATTCACTTTTCCAAGGGTTGCGCTGACCCGGTTTTCAGAAGGTTTTTCACTCCCTGATTTCGAGCCAACCGCCGGAAGCGGGAGTTTTTCTGCCTCTGCCGGTAATCTCCTCCCCCGGTTCCAACATGGGTCAAAAACATGGGTCAGGCTGTTTTCCTCCCCCGGAGCAGAGAACCGTTCCCTACCCAGGGTGTCGTGATTGTACCATAGCTTTCGAGAATTGCAAGTCTTTTCTTTCCGAAAGTAACTGCCGCCAGACAGTATCAGCCGA
Source organism: Acutalibacteraceae bacterium (assembly GCA_045538515.1). Lineage (GTDB taxonomy): Bacteria > Bacillota > Clostridia > Oscillospirales > Acutalibacteraceae > SIG589. The sequence goes on from JAZSRO010000026.1 coordinate 2,780, forward strand.
TACCGCCCGGCGGCAACTAACAATACGAAATAATCAAATAAAAACCCTGGAAAATTGAATCTACCACAGGAATGACTATACCCCTACCAGTTGCTCTAACTTCATGGCCTCAAAACACTCCTGTTCAATTTTACAGTTGTGTTGAAGCATGTATTGCAAAATCGGCTGGTATTCTACCAAGCCAGGTTCCGTAATTGCTTTTCTATCCGCCTCATCCAGAGGTCTAAAATGTCCAGAACGGTGGCACTGTCGCAGTGTATTCAAATCCATTTCAATTGGCTCAAACGGGATTCCAGTCTTATTTTTTAGGTTTTCCAGAATCAAAAAACCGTACGGATCAAGATCCCCTTTATGATAATATCTGGCATCCGGCTCGAATACATGCAATTTTTTCAGAAGGTTAGTACGAACCGTATTCAGAAAGCCTCCCAGGTAAATAATAGCACCTTGACGTTCCTTTGTGTCATGATAAGTTGTCAGGTTTTCTACCGAAACAACCCTTCCACTTGGTACATGGATCTGCTCAATTTCATCCAGCGCATCAGAGGATATCGCAATTCCTCCACGAAACATTTTGGTCGAAATGCACTGCCCTTGACACCAAATCTGCCAGTCACCCTTTATGTACACATAACCGGGGGTGCTAATCAGATTGTACTGTGCAAGCACAGTTTCCCTTTGTCCAACACCATCACCGTAATCCAAGAGGATTCTGGTAATTGGATTCAAAACGCTTTGCAGGCGTTTTGAATCATGGAACACCATCTCAGAAAAATTACGAATATAGGTTTCCTCGGTAAGCTTCTCAATGTTTACCACGGCCCACAACACATCTTCAAGGAGCTTTATGTCCTTAGACAATCCATATTCGATACCAAAACGCTGCCCGATTAAATCTGGCCATTCACGCATTGGCTTTCCTCATCTGGAGGTGTATTCTTTTTGTTCATTTTATTTCTCCTAGTAAGTAATCGTAGCCCACCCATGCCGCAATTGCGCGCACGGATGGGCTACTTATAATGATCATTCCGCTACATGAGCTTTTTTCTTGTAGGTCAATAACAGGACAATCAGTCCGATAAGGCTAAATGCCATCAATCCTATGTAGAGGGATAT
>JAZSRO010000086.1:0-2426 GCA_045538515.1 Acutalibacteraceae bacterium
CTTGTTCTTTTCGCTGGCCGGCTTGATGTGGTTTGCCTTTTTCCAAAGCTGGGAACCGATAATTACACAAGCAAGGTCAAGTACTAAGAATACAATTAACAGCGGAATGGCCGGAAGGAAGGTTAAGTTTATCTTGCCGATAAATACGAACCATGCCAAAAACTCAAAGCCAAGAGCTGCTAACCAGAGAACGATTGCGCCTACGCGTAAGCCGGTGGCATTGCCGACCGGAGCCGCCTGCTTCTTAACGGTTGCCTTTTTGCGGGCACCTGCCTTTACTTCTTCGCCGGTACCGGCAGCTACGATTTTCTTCTTTTTTGCTTCTGCCATAATATAACACTCCTTTGTAATATTTTTTCCCGGACGCTATTATACACTTCGTTAAATTATATATCGGCAAAATAGGGACAAGTCTTTAGAGGAATTTTATCAAATTTCTTGACTTATTTTTGTTTCTGTTTCATAATAAAAGTACAGTACGTTCAGATAATCTGACAGAATACAATGGAGGGCACTATGGATTTAAAAAAGCTTACCGGCACATTAATGAGTTCCGATAGTATTAAGGGATTGAGCAGCCTTACCGGCGCATCTAAGGGAGACGTTACCAGCGTTTTAAAGGAGGCACTTCCGTCCTTGCTTGGCGGTGCGAAGGAGCAGGCAAAGGGTTCCGATACCACCGACGGTTTTGCAAAGGCACTTTCCCAGCATGCAAAGGATGATACCAGTAATCTGGCAGGTTTCCTGGGCAAGGTGGATTTGGGAGACGGCGCAAAGATTATCGGTCATCTTCTCGGTTCCGATAAGGACAGCATTACCAAGTCCGTTGCAAAAAAGACCGGCGTTTCCGCAGCAAAGACCGGCAGCATTTTATCCGCAATCGCTCCGCTTCTTATGAGTCTTTTGGGCCAGCAGGCGGACGAAGACGAGGAGAAGGAGTCCGGCGTAGGCTCCTTACTTGGCGGCCTTTTGGATAACGTGGATGTAGGCTCCCTGTTATCCGGTATGATTTCCACCAATACCGCATCCGAGTCCTCTTCGACCTCTTCCGGAAAGAAGAAAAAGAAGACCGCAAAGAAGGACGAAGAAAGCAGCTCCGGCGGTTTGCTTGGTATTTTAGGAAAGCTGTTGAAGTAAAGAAAGCATGCAATGAAATAACAAAAGTCCTGTCGCCCCTGTGTAACAACAGAGCCGGCAGGACTTCTTTTGTACCCTAGTCTTCTTCGATTACGTGGATTTCCAAATAGTCAAAATCAATGTGGTCTACGAAATTATCCTGATAAAACCGCGTCTTATCGTGCTTCTTAAAATCTGCCACGGTAGAATCCAGCCAAATCGGCTTTGACAAGTCAAATTCGTAGCAGATGGTGTCGATGGCCGCAAAAATTTTCTTGGTGCGGTTTACATCCGTGTCGTTTTCCACGACCATATCCCGGATCAAATGATTATCTTTCCAAAGTTTTGCCCATAAACGAAACATACATTTCACTCCTTGTTTTTAGGTTTGTGTGCCTTTTTTCACAAGCTGTATTTCATAGCCTAAGGCGCGGACAATGCTGGAAAACAATTTCATAGATGAACTGTGCGTTTTCTTTTCAAATCGAGAAATTGCTTGTTGCGAGTTTCCGGTAAGAAGGGCTAATTCTGCTTGGGAAATATTTTCTTTTTTGCGTATCTCTATAAGCTTTTCGACGAGTTCTTTGTCACAATCTGCTACATAGTAGGTGGGAGCAGGCATACCATCTTGCTTTTCTAGCGGAAGCGTTCCTTTTTCGATTTCAACCGCTTCCAGTAAACCTTGTAAGGTGTCTTCGAAAAATGTGCTCATGGTCATTCCTCCTTTAAAAGTTTAATAACCGCTTTAAATGCCTTTTTCTCGTCTTCTGTTAAGTCATCCTTTTCATTTTTGCTATATACATTGATAAAATATATTTTTTCTTTTAACTCGATATCGATGTAAATAACTCTGGCGCCCCCACGTTTTCCTGTATCTTCTAAGGGAATACGGATTTTTCGCATCCCGCCGGTACCTTGTATTACATCTCCTGCTTTTGGATTTTGTAATAAAGTATTCTGTAAGGCACGCAAATGATTATCGGTAAGCCCGAGTTGTTGCCATTTTTTTAAGAAAGTTGGTACTTCGATAAAAGTTCTGTTCATTTGTTTTCTCCCCTAATATTTTCCCATGTTATACTTTTATTATACATCAAATTTGATGTTTGTCAATGGCTGATGATGTGAAAAAATTAATAAGAAAAAAATAATGTGAAATTGCGCATCGGACGAGTTCGTGGTACAATAGGATTAGATTGCGAATTAATAGGAGGTATTTATGGCAAAACAAGCAAAAATTACAATTCATCCGTCCTTTACCATCGGTGAAATTTCGCCGCGGTTGTTCAGTACCTTTTTGGAGCCGATCGGCA
>JAZSRO010000083.1:0-1532 GCA_045538515.1 Acutalibacteraceae bacterium
CATATAAAAAAAGGAAAGTAAGATAAATAACTTACTTTCCCCTTTGTGATTCCGCTGCAATCATTCGTGATTCCGAAGCGATTCGAACGCTTGACCCACGCCTTAGAAGGGCGTTGCTCTATCCAGCTGAGCTACGGAACCTACCTATTGTGAATTTGAGCCTTGCTCATTTTCGTGTGCAAAGATAGCATGTTTATTTTCTTGTACCAAAGATTTCCTTGCTTTTTTTATGGTTTTGTCAAAAGATAAAATGCAGTAAAAAATATAATGAAGCAATAGCTGCTTTAGCCTATAGCCAAAAATTTTCAACAAGTTTTTTCAGCGAGGGCACGATTATCTCTTTGCGGTGGAGTTCTATATATCCCTCGTCATGCAGTTCGTTCAGTGCTTTTGAAATGTTTAGGCGTGTCTCACTGAGGCTATGTGCGAGAGATTCCATTTTAATGTTGACGCGTTTGCATCCGTTTGGAGTGATGCAGCGTGTTGCTATAAAATGTGCAATACGTCCCTTGATGCCGGTTGGATTATATTCCCAAATTGTCTTTTCTAATTTTTGCGCTTTATGGCTTATCAAATTCAAAAGGTTTATGCAGAATATGTTGTGCCTTGAAAAGTCGCTGAACAGATACTGCTTGTCTATTAAAAGCATTGTGCTCTCTCCTTTTGAGATATAGTTGTGTTGGTATTTTGTGTCATATCCGAACAGTGAGTGTGGCTCAATGGCTAATGGTGCGTAAAGTTCTTCGGCTATGCTATACGACTTGTCTTCGGCCTCGGCAATGCTTGTGATTTGTCCTGCTGTCAAAATGGCAAATCTTTCACATTTTTCTCCTCTGTGGAATATTTCTTCTTCATTGCGGTATTTCCTGAAATCCAATGTCACTTTGTCGAGAATGGCAGTAATCTCATCTCGGCTCATGCCTTGAAAATAGGGTAAACATAATATATTCTCGTACATTTTCTTTTAAGGATTATACATTTACATTATTAACTTTCGGGTAGATGAAAAAGTATTTTGTAGAATGCAATTTCTCTCTTTTTAACTTAATTTATCTGTTTTTTACATGTCGAGGGTGGATTGTCGCGTATCTTTCTGTATTATGTGTGGCTGCTTTCGGGAAGATTCCGCTAAAAATATCTTTTACGTAAATGTTGTGTGCTTTTTTTGCAGATTGTAATACTGTTTTGAGAAATAATGTTTAAATTAGCCCCGAATATGCAGAGGTTGCTGCAAAGTATCTTCTGAGAAAGATTTTTTTAAACCAAATAGTATGAAGAAAAAACAATTACTTGCATTTGCAATTTCACTTATTGCAGCAGGCGCAGTGGCGCAGAGTTTTCCCTCGCACGAGATGTATGTGAAGGATGGCAGGCCCGAAAACATAGTCAGTGCCTTGGATAAGTGGGAGCCCGGCAAACCATGGAACGGTGATGCCGGTTACGTTGATGAGAACTTCTGGATTTCTCGTGTTCCGTTGAAGAATCGTTTCCGTCCCGGTGACCAGGCGAACGATAATCTCAATGATGAAAAC
>JAZSRO010000020.1:0-2034 GCA_045538515.1 Acutalibacteraceae bacterium
ATTGGTCACAGTACCGCCCGTTGCATATTCCTGCACCTCAATATCGTAGGTTGCGCTGCTCATATCGTTCCATGTCAGCACACCTTCATCAGAGAGCTGGATGTTCCATGCATCGCCCCCATTCCCTGAAAGAGTCGGTGCTGTCCATGCAAACGCCGTTGTCGGCATCAAGCCAACCAGCATTACCAATGAGAGCAGAATGCTCAAAAGTTTGTTAGTTTTCTTCATAAACTTGTTTCCTCCTTATCATATTGGTTTGTTAAATTCTTTTCTGCACATTTTTTGCAGCAAACATCGCCTCCGAGTTTTTCTGAATACACCGAACAATCCTCGCAGACCATATCACCACACACTACACAACGATTCAAGTTTAGTCTTACTTCGTTGTTTGCACGTTCGTATGCTGCTCTATGCTCGTTAGCATAAATGATTGCTCGTGCTTCCTTCTCGTCATTTGACAGAAATGTTTTCTGTGCAAAGGTGCTGTTGAAGTCATAGGCTTGTGCCGGAATTGCCTTTCCGCAGCAGTCGCAGTAGAAAGTGAACCTGAACTGCTTCATTGATGATTCGTCTGTGTACTTTTTTGTAATCGGACTTAGCATCACAGTACCTCCTCTCTTGATATAATTTTACTCAATATTTATCATTTTGTATATTAGCCCTAGGGCTACTTTTTATGATTTTAGGGGTGGACTTAGGGCTACTTTTTTCATTTTAGAGGGGTGGACCTAGGGCTACCATGCCCCATTTTACGCGAAAAAACCGCCCATTTTTCAATGGACGGTAATTTTATCGAATTTATATGTATTTTTTTAATTTTGCATAGAGTTCAAATCGGTTTGTTACTTCAAACTTTGCGAAAATTGAACTTGTATGCTTTTTAATAGTGCTCTCGGTTACAAACAATTCGTCTGCAATTTCTTTTCGCTGTTTGTTGGCAAGAAGCTTTTCCAAGACCTCTTTTTCTCTTTCGGTAATCTGACTGATGATTTTATCACAGCTTAATATATGCTCAATATCTTTTTCGCTGAAAAGTGTTGCACTATCGTCAGACTGAATTGTTCCCGACAGATATTCTTCTGCTTTTTTTGAAGTGTTTGCAATTATGATACTTCCGTTTTCACCCCGGATGCCGTACTCTTGTAAAATTCCATACAAAAGCAAAATAAAAAGCTCGGATATGACATAGGACACCGTTAAAAACTCAAATCCGCGGGGTAAAAAGCGTTCAGTAAACCATATTACAACATTGCAAAGTACGGCACACAATAAAAAGGTTGTGTGGAGCGTGGATGTGATTTTCTTTTTAACCGATGTTTGCACAATTGCAAGCAACATAACAGCAAAATAAAACAGTAAATATATGTAGTAGAGTAAATGCAAAGGTCCGTAATCACGAATAAGCCTTGTAACACCATCTATAACCTCTATTGAAACATTTTTATAGTAGCAGGGCAAAATTCCCGGCGTAAGTGTTACGAAAAGCACTGCAACGCTGACAAGAGAAAGTACTGTCATAAGCCACTTTTTATAATTAAGGTTACACAAATTAAGTATCATTTTAAGCATTAGCAACGGCAGGAAAACCTGACCTAAATATGCAATTCTGTTACCATTAAGGGCAAAGGAAAGGCTTGGTGCAACCGAAACCAAAAATTGTCCTAAGTTACACACGAACACCGATACAAATAAAAGTAATAAACATATATCTTTTTTTCTATCAACTGCGAGGCACACACCAATCAAAACCAGCGATATGACGCAGAGGATTCCATAAGCTACACTCATATTAAATTCCTCCATCACATATTCGTATTCTCGGATAAGTCTATTTCTATTCCGTTCCTTTTGCAGAAGGAGTAGAACTTGCCGAGCAAAGCAAGCTGCGGCTTTCTGTTTTCTCGTTCCCATCTGCTAACCGTTGCAAAGGAAATCCCCATTTGACGTGCAAGTTCCTCCTGACTTAGCTGCAAATGCATACGAACAAACTTTACCTGATCCTGAAAGTCCATTGTCTTAACTTTTAATATAATT
>JAZSRO010000103.1:0-3655 GCA_045538515.1 Acutalibacteraceae bacterium
GTATGGCCAAAGAGGCCGACGAAGAAGGCTTCCACGAATTAGCCGAGCAGTTCCGTGGTGTTGCCGCTATAGAAAAGGCTCACGAAGAACGTTACAGAGCATTGCTTTCTAATGTAGAGGCTAAAAAAGTGTTCGAAAAAAGCGATGTTAAGGTTTGGGAATGCCGTAATTGCGGCCACATTGTAGTAGGCATGAAAGCACCCGATGTTTGCCCCGTTTGTGTTCATCCACAAGCCTATTTTGAAATTCACGCCGAAAATTATTAATTTTAGTTTTAAAAAGCACCCTGTTTTATTACGGGGTGTTTTTATATTATTTGACATTTTATTTTCAATATAGTAAAATTAATTATTATTAAAAGGGAGGTGTAGGCATGAAAAAATTCAATATTATTTTGGCTTTTTGCTTGTGCCTATGCCTTGTGCTTTCAGGCTGCGGGGCCAACAATGTTGCACCCCAAAAATTAAAAATTACGGCCTCTTGCATTTCGGTTTATGATTTTGCCACAGCGGTTGCCGGTAATTTAGGGACGGTGGATTTAATTTTACCCCCCGGCAGCGACCTTCACGCCTTTGAACCCACTGCCAAAAACATTGTGGATATTGCGAACAGCAATTTGTTTGTTTATATTGGCGGCGAATCAGAAAATTGGGTAAATAAAATTTTAGAATCGGTTAGCACACAAAATTCGCTAAAAATAGCCGATTTTTTAACCGAAACACATTCCCATTCACACGACCATCATCATTCCCACCCCGACGAGCATTTTTGGACATCCCCCGAGAATGCAATAATAATGGTGGAACAAATTAAAAATAAAATATGCCAAATTGATAAAACAAATGCGGCAATTTATGAAGAAAACGCCAATAATTATATTAACAAAATTAAAGAAGAAGCGCAAAAAACCAAAGAAGTTGTTGAAAACAGTCGCCTAAAAACATTAATAGTGCCCGACAGATTTCCCTATGAATATTTTGCGGAATATTACGGCCTTGACCATATTTCTGCATTTTCGGGCTGCGCTAAAGATACCGATGCCGATTTATTAACCGTAACAAACTTAATAAACAGTGTTAAAGAAAATGAAGCAAAAGCGGTGTTTGCAACCGAACTTTCAAGCAGTTTTTTGGCTAATACGGTTGCCGAAAACACCGGCGCTAAGGTTATAGAACTGCACTCGTTTCACAATATAAGTATTAACGATTTTAACAATAAGGTTACTTATTTAGATATTATGGCTCGCAACAGGCAGGCATTAAAGGAAGGGCTAAATTAATGGAATTAATAAAGGTAAAAAATCTTTATAAAAGATTTTCGGGCATAAATGTGCTTGAAGACATTAACTTTACCGTTAAAAGCGGCGAATTTTTAAGCATAATAGGCGAAAACGGAACAGGCAAATCAACCCTTATGCGCCTGCTTTTAGGTCTAATCGATGCCACAAAAGGCAGTATAGAGATTAATAAAAAAATAAAAAATAAAATTGGCTATTTGCCCCAACAGGTCGAAATAAAGGCCGATTTTCCTGCAAGTGTTTACGAAATTATAATGTCGGGTTTTTTGAATTCTTCGGCTATAATCCCGTTTTTTAAAAAGGGGCAAAAAACCAAGGCTAATAAAATTTTAGAGCAATTACACATTATCGATATTAAAAACAAATCGTTTAAAGAACTTTCGGGCGGCCAAAAACAACGAGTGCTTTTGGGCAGAGCATTGGCAGCTTCGAACGGGGTGTTGTTGTTGGACGAGCCCCTAAACGCCTTGGACCCATTAGCAATTGCCGATTTTTTCGAGATTTTAGAGCAGCTTAAAGCCGGCGGTTACACAATTATTATGATTTCACACGATATTCATTGTGCTATAAAATATGCCAATAATATTTTACATTTAAGCCACAACAGTTATTACTACGCCAGCACTAAACAATATGTTAATTCTCCGCTTGGCAAAATAATGCTGGAGGAGGGCCACCACCATGATTGATTTTTTATCAACACTGTTTGCGTATGATTTTTTCATAAATGCGTTAATAATAGGCGTTTTGGTTTCGATTTGTGCGGCACTTTTGGGTGTTAGCTTGGTGCTCAAACGCTTTTCCATGATTGGCGACGGTCTTTCTCATGTTAGTTTTGGCGCAAGCGCGGTGGCTTTAAGTTTGGGTTTGACCCCACTTTATGTTGCAATACCCGTTGTTATTTTAGCGGCCTTTTTATTGCTTAAAATTGACAAAAACAGCAAAATAAAGGGCGATGCCGCAACCGCACTGATTTCAAGCTCGGCCTTGGCAATTGGCTATACTGCCGTAAAACTTTCGGGTGGCGGCAATATTGATATCAGCAGCTATATGTTTGGCAGTATTTATACTGTAAGCAACCAAGATATGATTATTACCGTAACCGTAGCAATAGTTGTGCTGCTTTTGTATGCAGTTTTTTATAATAAACTGTTTTCGGTTACCTTCGACGAAGACTTTGCCAAAGCAACCGGAATTAAAACAGGCTTTTATACTACCTTGCTTGCCTGTCTTACCGCCGCCACTGTGGTAATAGGCATGCGCATGATGGGCGCCTTGCTAATTTCAAGCCTAATAATTTTCCCGGTATTGTCAGCTTCGCGTGTATCAAAATGCTATAAATCGGTTATAATAACCTCAGCCGCAATAGCACTAATCGGCTTCTTGGGCGGTATGGTTTTATCGCTTATATTAGGCACTTCGCCCGGCTCCAGCATAGTGCTTATAAATTTATTTATTTTTGCAGTTTGCTTTGTATTAGAAAAAATTTTAAAAAAATAATAAAAATCACTTGCAAAAGCATATTAGTTGTAGTATAATATATAGGCGCCCAAAAAACGCCTAAAATATCGCGGGGTAGAGCAGCTGGTAGCTCGTCGGGCTCATAACCCGGAGGTCGCAGGTTCAAGTCCTGTCCCCGCAACCAACATTGCGAACCGAAAAAGATATCGGTTCGGAAAACCCCGAAACCACAGCGGTTTCGGGGTTTTGTTATGCCATTTTTTAAGGTGTTATTCAAAAGATATCATTTCCCCAAAACGACCTTTGGGGAGGACTTGAACTAAATACCTTGGCTTTTTTTGGGGGGCGGATTTTGCGATTTTTTTCGCAGAGTCTGTCTTTTTTGTTTGTACTCCCTTCTCTATGATATTTTTTGCGCAACACTCAAAAAAAGTCCGATATTCTGTCAACAAACAGCTTGTGTCATAGAAACTGAACGGCAGGAAGTTTTTGCTTTGTGCCGTTATAATGTTTTAGAAAAGTGTAGAAAAAGTCATAATTTTATGCTATAATGTTCTTATAATGATGTTTTTAGTGCGTCTATGGGATATTAACCTATCCGGAATAAAATCAAGAATGATGATACGCCGCAGCTTTACAGTTATGATGGTGTTGCTTTTGTCATTATAAAAGACCAACAAAGTTTGCTGGATGAATAATGATATAGTTTCATTTTAAGAAATACGCTAAATAAACACAATATACTTTCCACAAATGTCATTGACAACTCTGGAAAACGGTGAAAAAATCAGATGAATGTGTTATAATCTTAACATAAGGAGATCTAATAAGGAGGTATTTACTTGAAGAAACCAATTTCACTGATTTCACTTGTTATCAGTCTCACTCTCATTGTGG
>JAZSRO010000028.1:0-1773 GCA_045538515.1 Acutalibacteraceae bacterium
GACAAAAAGAGTAATTTCATCACAAAGGTCTGTATTAGTGAAGACGGCAGCTCGGCGGTGAAATGTATACTGATGGCGGCACTGTTTTCGGTGCTTGCTTACATCATCTCGCCGGTGGTCATTTACGTGGCTTGGGCCATCATTGCTCTCGTGTTCTTGATTTTGTCGGCGGCGGCAATGAACGCCGTACCGGAAGGCGGCAACGGTTTCGACTGGACCTGGTACAATATGCGCCGAAATCAAGGAATGTCGCACAACCAAGCCTTTGTTGATGCCCAAATACACGCATCACAAAAAAGATAAATTATAGGAGGACTTGTTATGGCAAGAACACAACATTCTACAGAATATTATGATTACATAGACACCTGTTATGAGTGTCCACACTGTGGTGCAAAAAAATACGTTAAGGGTGAATACACCGTAGTAGGTTGGAAAACGGATACGACATCTGGATATGGCAGTGACGGGCAGTTCCATTCTGCGGAACACCGTAGTCACGAAAAGAAAATTCATATTTCCGATGACGGTTATTATCATGTGACATTTAACAATAACCGTGGTTGGTGCCGTGACTGCCTTGCTAAGCGCAGAAAAAAGATTATAAAAACCACATCGATTGTGGTGGCTGTCATTTTGCTGATTTCTTTTGTCGGCACGCTCTTTAGATCGTTTTTGGGCAACAACTCCGGATTTTACGAGTGGACTTACAAGCAGAGTTTGAAAACATTTGAAAACCACGCAGAATATAAAGCGGACACCGGAACGGCAACACCCGGTAAGCAGGTGATTGACAGCATCGCAAAAGTAACCGAAGAAGGCGACTTTTATATGCATTTCTACGATGAAGGCAGTGGTGAGGTCCAGAAATACACCTTGGGTGATCAGGTTACGTATTTCTATTCATTCAATGATGGTTGCGGTGAATTATCCAACACCACCTATATCCACGCGGACAATATCCTCTATGTAAACGGTGATGAAAAGATCGCCTACCACAGCACAGCGGCGGAATATAGCGAGCTTCTTAAAAAGCTGCAGGCATATCTGCCGAACAACTATTGTGCGAAAGACACCTACACCCGTGAGGGTCAACTTGCATCTGAGAAGGATGACTTATACGCCGTAATAGCTTACGGTGAAAACCGTACGGCTTTGTATGACAGCTCTCACGGCTATTATTTTGAAAAAACGCCTGAACTGTTTATACGTATTCATTTCGGCGAGGACGACAAAATGGAAAAGCTACCCGTTCTTTCGGATTATAAAGAGGTTTCGTAAGACGGCGAACTCAAAGAAAATACAAAAAGAGGTCTTTACGGATGCAAGAATACATGCATCGCAAAAAAGATGAATTTTAGGAGGAACGGTATATGAGCCAAAAATCACCTGCAGAACGCATTGCAGAATATAAAGAAAAAGCGGTTGCCGCCAAGATGGCGGGGGATCTTCAAACCGCCGCCGATTGGTATTACAAGGCGGCACGGCTTGCGGATTTTGAATCGGCAAGCGAATACGCCCGAATTGCCTTCCCGCACATTTACGATCCCATTCCCAACGAGAAAAAGGCGGCGGCAATCGGAGCCAAGATACACAAATGGGAAATGGGCAAATATTTAAAACTATGTCAGCAACTTACCTATTACGGTGATAAAGAGAGAGCCTTCCAAAAGGCATTGGAAGCTCACGACAAGCTTGCTTCAAAATATGACCATCCTATGGTTGACGAGCTGTACGGAGGCTTGTACGAAACGCACTGCGGCATCCAAGGTA
>JAZSRO010000106.1:0-1510 GCA_045538515.1 Acutalibacteraceae bacterium
ATAAAACCGTGTATCGTACACAGTGCTATCGCAATTTTGCATCCCGCATTACCGCAATATAACTGCTTGTCTTAACAATTGGCCCGATACAAGAACCAATTGTTTTTTTCTGCTAGTGATTCACAGCCTGTTGCAGAACTCAGACTGCTGTACTCGGCACCAAACCTTTGGCGCAACTAACTTTCCGTGTCAAATACAATCATTTTGAAAAACTCCTTCACAACTCCGTCATACGCCAATTTATGAGCGTATAGACGGGAATATATTTGAACCTCATTTAGAGGAAACAAAACACAATAAAACAAAGAAAGACACCTATCACGAAAGATAAGTGTCTTTGTTTGCTTTATCGTAAGCTTTACGAAAGAGCATACCAATACACTTAACCTTCTTGGTTTAATGTATTATTTTAATAACTCCTTCATTATTTTAAAGCTCGTGTTTATTATACAATATTAAAACTTGTTTGTCAAATTACGTCAGACGCGATTATATGCGATTATTTAACGTCAGCAGACGTTACAGGACGAAAAGTGGTCTTTTTAATATCTGTTTTGGTCTTTTTATATACATTTTGATACCGTTTTTGGTCATTGTAAATATTTTGCGAACATTTAAAAGTTATTTGCAAACAATACGATTACAACGCACAGTTACACGTTGTTCACCACCTTTGGTACAGGTAAACAGAGTGAAATCCCATTCTCCTGACTTCATATCCGTAACGGCGGTTCCATCTAAAGTCGTGATTTCTTTAACGGAATAATGGTGCTGCGTACCGTATGCATCTACGAATGAAATTTCGTCACCAATTTGCAGTTGTTTTAGATTACCGAAGTGACTCTTATAATTGTGCGCTGCGATAATGATATCATTTGTATATATACCGCCTGTGTAACGGCACGGGGCTGTTTTTAATCTTGTGTAGTTCCATTCATCATAAATAGGAAGTTCAATCCCGAGTTTTTCTATAGCGAGCCTACCGCAGAAGGCATCACCCTCAACAATGATAACCGGAGATTCCTCGTTATTGTCTTGTTCCGTTTGCTGCTTCTCAATTTTTTCAAGCAAATCAGTTGCGCTTTTGCCTGCATTATTATCTTCTACAAGGTTATAAACATACCAGCCACCTGCAATGAGGATAAGTAGCAATCCAATTACAAGGAATATTAGTCCCCGTTTATTTGTTCTTCTTTCCATTTTTCCGTGCTCCCAATTCTATAATTCCAAGCAGAACAAAGGCAATACCGGTAACGGAAATAATCACGATCGGCCACCAGAGCTGTCCGGTTTGAGGCAGTTTTTCTCCATTATAGGAATTGGTAACGATAAAACCGCCCAATGCATCGCCGTTATATTTGGCAGTGTAATTCTCAACCTTCTTTTCTTTAACGGAATAATTACCGTCTTTTGAAACATTGGCAAAGGTATGTGCCCATCCGTTTTGTTCGTTTAAGACCGCAGAGGAAATAACTTTTTCCCCGTCAAGAAGTTCTATTGTTACCGATTC
>JAZSRO010000053.1:0-56844 GCA_045538515.1 Acutalibacteraceae bacterium
CTGTGGCAGATGCAGCGAGCAATAAGGAGTGGCAGCGGTTGAAATTTTGCGAAGCGAAAAGCGAGCAAAAAAATTTCGGGCACCGCAACAGGACATAACGGGGCGGAGCCGACTATCGCGGTTATAACCTTAATCCCTACAAACAGCTTAATATAGATACGGAGAGTTATCGAAGTGGGGACGTTTGCGAGCGCTGCCTGTGGCAGATGCAGCGAGCAATAAGGAGTGGCAGCGGTTGAAATTTTGCGAAGCGAAAAGCGAGCAAAAAAATTTCGGGCACCGCAACAGGACATAACGGGGCGGCCCCGTTTCGCAACAATCAAAAAAAGTTGTATTCCAAAAGGAATTAACAAATATATGGTGACGTATCGAAGTGGTCATAACGGGGCGCACTCGAAATGCGTTTGCGGGCAACCGCACGAGAGTTCGAATCTCTCCGTCACCGCCAAAAACAGAAAAGCATACCTTGTGTATGCTTTTTTGTTTTTTATAAGATAAAAAAGGAGAGATTCGAGAAGACCGGTTCGGCTCTGCCGAATTGCAACCTTTCGGTGAATGGTTGCAAAGGTCGGGTGCGTGCCACAAGCGGTAGCGCAGTGGGCGAATCTCTCCGTCACCGCCAATAAAAAGGAAATCATACCATATGGTATGGTTTTCTTTTTTGTTTATAATGTGGAGAGATTCGAAAAGACCGGTTCGGCTCTGCCGAATTACAACCTTTCGGTGAATGGTTGTAAAGTTCGGGTGCGTGCCACAAGCGGTAGCGCAGTGGGCGAATCTCTCCGTCACCGCCAAAAACAGAAAAGCATACCTTGTGTATGCTTTTTTGTTTTTTATAAGATAAAAAAGGAGAGATTCGAACAGGGCACGAACGAAAAGAAAAAGACCAAGTTTTAACTTGGTCTTTTTTTATTAATCTATTTTCGGAAGACTTGCGGCGGCAACCGACTGGCCTACGCGGCGAGATTTTTCATCCGGTATATGTAATTCTATCTGCTTGGCAAGTTCGGGGAATTCGGTATCTAATACCTCTCTTGCGCGGGAAAGCAAAATTTCGCCGCCTTTGCCCGAGGTCACTCTGCCCATTATGAGAACATGTTTAATGTCATAAAACTCTGTATAATATGCGATTGCATAACCGAAATATGCACCGATTGTATCATATATATCGGCGGCTCTTTCATCGCCTTCTGACATAAGTTTCTGTACAACTTTAAGTTTTTCGGCGGGTGACAGACTTTCATCAAGTTCAATACCTGCGTATGGTGCGAGTTTGATTACGCCGTCCTGGGAGAAATATTTAACGCCGCAGCCGTAGTCGCCCGACCACTCGTCAACCATAGCATCCTCACAAAAATCAACAGGGACAAAAGCAAGTTCGTTAAGCCAACCTGTTATATTGCCATCCGGGTCAACATATCCACCCGCTTCACTTGTACCCATTGCAATTCCGAGCACCGAATTATCGCCCAAATCCATAGCACCCGCCAGTGCGGTAACATCGCCGTCATTTGCAACCTCAAGCGGAACATTTTCGCCGATTTCTCGCGCGACATCAATATACATATTTTTAACCGATTTTTCAAAATCGTCATCCGAAACCTTAAGGAATAAAGATGCAACCATAATGCGATTATCAACATACACACCTGCGCTTGATACGCCGATTGCATCAACGCGCGGCATATACGATGCGGCGGTTTTCATTGCGCTTTTTATGCCCTCGTAATGATAATTTGGGTCTGTGTTGGTTTTGGGGAACCAGACAACCTCTTCCGAAAACACGGTCTCGCCATCTATAACGGCACTTACCTTGCGGTCACTTCCGCCCGCATCAAAACCAATACGGCAACCGTCAAGATGACGGCCGACAGGTGCGGCGGCAGATATGTTTTCAGGTGCATCTGAGAGAGATACAACCTCTACTTCGAATTTTGTTTCATAAACGCGCTCCATAAAACCTACATCAAACGCGCGAAGTCCTGTGTGGGTATATGCGGCTTTGATTTTTTCGCCGACAACACTACTACCCGCAATAATAATTTTATAACCACCCGCTACCCACAAGAGTGATTTTGCAATACGCTCTACAAAACGGAAATTCTGTTCATCGTGGCCTGTTCCGTCCTTATATATGCGGGTTTTGTAGGTTTGTGTATAACCCTTGTTTCTTACAACGGCAATAACAATATCCTGTCCGTTTTCACGCGTTGCTTGGCGCATTTCGCGGCAAACAAGCGACAACGGCTGAAAGTTTTTATCTAATTTTGCTTTTACTTTAAGATTCATATTTCATATCTCCTCTTACTATAGTTGCCGTAATTTCAAATTTTTCATCTGTTATTATAATATCGGCGTCTTTGCCTTTTTCGAGCGAACCTTTGCGGTCTTGTAGCCCAATTGTTGTTGCGGGGTTTAATGACGCGCAGTTTACACACTCATAAAGCGGGATATCCGAATTTTTATAAACATTCCATACGCCTTGATTTAGATGCAAAACGCTACCCGCTATGGTGCCGTCAGCAAGGCGGCAAATTGTGCCGTCATAGAAAATTTTCTGTCCGCCCAAGGTATATTCGCCTACTGGCAATCCGCCGGCGGGAAGACAGTCGGTTATAAACACAAGTTTTCTGCCCTTTTGTTTCCAAATAAGGTTATAAAGATTTTTATCGACATGCACCGTATCAACTATCAGTTCGCAACTGACATCCGTAGTTAGCGCTGCGCCGACAACACCGGGGGCTCTGTGCGAAAGCGGTGTCATTGCATTGAAAAGGTGTGTCGCGTGGGATACACCCGCTTTAACACCTGCGACGGCGGTTTCATAATTCGCGCTTGTGTGTCCCATTGATACCACAACATCGGTATCGCAGCAAATTTCGCGTATGGCGGCAAAATCATTTTCGTCCTCTTCGGGTGCGAGTGTTATTATTTTTATTATGTCGGCATACTTTTTAACGAATTTTGCATCGGGTTTTCTTATGTATTTTGCATCTTGGGCGCCTTTTTTGCTCTCGCTTATAAACGGTCCCTCGGCGTGAACACCCAAAATTTCGGCGCCTTTCCAGGTTTTGCTTTCTTCTTTTAGGTCTCTGCAAACCGAAAGTGCGTTTTCGATAACGCTCATATCCTCGGTCATCGTAGTGGGCAAATATCCCGTTACGCCGTTTTTGACTATTCCCTCGCTTATTGTGCGTATGCTCTCTTCCCTACCGTCACAAACATCACACCTGAGATATCCGTGGATATGTAAATCAATAAGACCGGGAGCAACATATCCACCCTTTGCATCTATAATTTCAGCACTTTGAGGCACCTCATCGCAAGGCACAACCCCTTCAATTACATCGCTGTAAAGCAGTGCGTGGTTTTCTATAATTTTATCTTTTAAGATTATCTTTCCGCCAACAATAGCATTCATAGCGTTTGCCTCCTATATTTCTACGATATATTATACGATGTACACTTATAATGTACAATATGTTTTTTCATAAAAACATTACAATTTGCAATAAAAAGCGGGACTTTTATGATTGCATTGAGATTTTTAACTGTTTATGTTACAATATATTTAGAAAAATGTAATCCCAATATATTTCAAAATAAGGAGGACTGAAATATGAAAAAATCGCTTTTTACTATTGGTGCTGTATCGCTTTTATTGCTTGTGGTTTTTGGCACATTATATGTGATTGACCATAAACGAATGGATGAAAACCGCCCTGTTGTGTTTTCAACCTGGGGTAAAGACTATGCGCCGATAGAAATAACACCCGAGGAGGCAATAGACACCGCAAAACAAAGACTTGACCCGAATCTTTTGATGATTACAAACTTTGACAACCCGAAAATTGAAGAGGTCGTATTCCGCACACGCCCGTCAATATATTTATATAACGAACATATAAATATTATCGGCAGAGAGTTATATAAAATCACTTTCAACACCGAACAAGACGGTCTGTTGGGACCGATTGTTGAATATATAGATAAATATAGCGGCGAACTAATAGGTGGAGATTATAGAGAATAAATGGATTGCACCCTATGACTTTTTCGGTCATAGGGTGTTTTTAGTGTTATTCTGTGCTTTGCACAGAGTGATATTATGCCTTGCGGCATAGTGATATTTTTGTCTACACAAAAGTGATATTATATTCGCATATAAACTGCCGAAGGCAATATCACTTGGAGAAAGTCCAAATATCACTGCGTAGCAATATAACTCGCCTGGGGGCGAATATAACTGTTCAGCAAGAGATAATAAAAAATGCCCTGCATATGCAGAGCATTTTTTGTATTCGACCAAGGTCGAAATTATCTCTTACTGAACTGGGGTGCGCGACGGGCGCCTTTGAGACCGTACTTCTTGCGTTCCTTCATTCTCGGGTCGCGGGTTAAGAAACCTGCCTTCTTGAGTGCGCTTCTGAGTTCTGCATCGTACTGAAGCAGTGCGCGTGACAAACCGTGACGGATTGCACCAGCCTGACCTGTTACGCCGCCGCCGACAACTGTGCAAACAATGTCAAACTTGTCTGCTGTTTCGGTGAGAGCGAGGGGCTGACGAACGATCAACTTGAGTGTTTCAAGACCAAAGTAATCGTCTATATCACGGTTATTGATTGTGATTTTACCTGTGCCGCTGTAAACGCGAACACGAGCGACAGAACTCTTTCTTCTGCCTGTGCCATAGAAATAAGGCTTACCTTCAAACATTATTCTGTCTCCTCTCGTTAAAATTCAAGCGTTTCAGGCTTCTGTGCTGCATGCTTGTGGTCTGCGCCACGATATACGTGCAAACGTGTGAGAGCCTTGCGGCCGATTGTTGTGTCGGGTACCATACCCTTTACTGCGAGTTCCATAGCAAGTTCCGGACGGGTTTTCATAAGGGTTGCATACTGTGTTTCCTTAAGACCGCCGATATAACCTGTATGACGCTGATAGTATTTCTTTTCAAGTTTTTTACCTGTGAGTACAGCCTTTTCTGCGTTGAGTACTACAACGAAATCGCCGCAGTCAACGTGAGGTGTAAAGTCAGGTCTGCCCTTACCGCGAAGTAAGTCTGCAACTTTAACGGCAACACGTCCGAGCGGTTTGCCTGCTGCGTCAATTACGTACCACTTACGCTGAAGGGTGTTTGCGTTAGCCATAAATGTTGACATAAACTAAACCTCCATAATTTTTTCGTGCTTGGATATAATATCACACTCAAATACACTTGTCAACACCTTTTTTTGAAAATTTTAATTTATAATCCGAGAACTCATTTTTTCTCCCATTTTCTCTCGTTTTCTCTCAAATGCTCACTCGCGATTTTTGATTTTCGCTTATAAAAAACACCGCCAAAGCGGTGTTTTTTTATAAACAATTATAAAGTTCACTAAGGTTGTGTATTTCATAAGTTGGTTGAATATCGCCCGAAACGGCGCCTTTTGGGTTATACCAACAGGTATCCACCCCCGCGTTTATGCCGCCTTTTATATCCGACGTGAGCGAATCACCGATTACGAGTATTTTGGATTTATCCTTTTCGTTTATGCGAGCAAAGACGTAATTAAAATACTCAATATGCGGTTTTTGGTAACCCGTTTTTTCAGATACAAAAACGCCCTTATAAAACGGCAAAAGTCCCGAATCCTTGATTCGTTTTGCCTGTGTATTGCTTTCGCCGTTGGTTATTACATATATATCGTAGTCTTTATAAAGACTTGATATGAGTTCATACGCGCCGTCTATACATTTATGACCGTACTGCAGATTGCTGAAATACTCTTTAGCAATTCTTTCTGCATCAAGGGGGATATTATGCTTTTCCGAAAACAGTCTAAAACGCTCTGTATATATCTTTTCTTTCTCGATTTCGCCCTTTTCAAAGCGTTTCCACAGACTCAAATTTATAGCGCTATAGGATTTAAGCAGTTCTTGCGTATACGGTATGCCGTTTGCAAGAAAGGTGCGTTCTATGCCCTGTCTTTCGGCATCGAGAAAATCCATCAGCGTATCATCATTGTCAAAAAGTAGGGTGGTGTATTTCATAGAAGCACCGCCAGAAAAGATATTGTGAGTATTACGGAAAGCGTTGTGGTTGCCATAGAGTAAAGCACTATTCCCACGGCAAGTGCACCGCCCGAGGTACCGCCCGCAAGCATAAGTTCAACATCTGTCAGCGGTCTGCCGAATGATTTTATTTTTCCTATGGCGTGGTTCTTATATATATGTAGAGAGAAAAGCGCCATAAGAATCGACATACCCATTCTAAGCGCATTAAGCACATTAGATACAAGCGTTGTACTAAGCAGTTCGTCACTTGTCAGAAGCGATGTTATATCTTGTTGTAGTCTTTCGGTATCGTTCGTTGCGGTATAATTTTCAAGCGCATCAAAATAACCTGTTAAAAAACCTTCCATTGTGTTTACGGTTAGGATGCTTTTACCAGCAGACAAAAGAAGCGATACTACAAGCAAACCTATGCCCCACTTATACATTCTGCGGTATAAAAACCAGAAAGCCGCGCCGCAAAGTCCAAACAGGAAAGTTAAAATAAACACAGGCCAACAAAAAGATGTTTTTCTGCCCGTTGCCGCCATAATCGCCATTTTGGGCACAATTTTATCGCTGTTTTTTCCCACAAAACGAACAAGGTCTTCTGTCTTAACGCCTTCAACCTCGTCGGTTGTGAATGGGTTATAGTTATTATATGTAGCGTATTCATACGCGGTTTCGGTCTTCTGTTCTACATCTGTAGGAAGCAAGGCGCCACAGTTTTTGCAGTATTTATATTCGCTTTCGTTAACGGTATTACATTCGTTACAGATTTTATTTTCCATTCATTTCACCCCAAAAACATAAATATTATGGCGGGAAGATAACTTCTTACAATGTA
This sequence comes from Acutalibacteraceae bacterium, assembly GCA_045538515.1. GTDB lineage: Bacteria > Bacillota > Clostridia > Oscillospirales > Acutalibacteraceae > SIG589. The sequence continues at coordinate 6,884 of JAZSRO010000053.1, forward strand.
TGCCACAAGGAACAAAATAACATTTACCCCACCCTTTTTGCGATAAAGGTCTTCCTTTTCGTCTTGCGATGCTTCTATCTCCTTTATACGCTCAATCGCTGTACCGCGATAGATATAATCACCAAACATACCCGCAAAAACGCGAACGCCAAGTGTAATTGCGCCGCTAATTAAGGATAAAATCATTGGCAAAAGTCCTATGCTTTCACTGTTTTCAAGCAGCAAAGCCGTCATCTGCTGATAGTTTGCATCCTCGAGCACAAACTGTGAAAGTGCACGGTCAAGCGGCATTGTAAGCAGCGCCGCCGCAACAAGCAATATTCCCATAAGTACGCCCGACTTATAGCATTTACGGTAAAGCGACCACTCACAAGGGAAGAGAAATGCCGCCCAGTTCCACGAGATGCGGTTTTTCTTATTTAATGAAAAAAACTTTTTAACATAACGCGCGGGGTTTATAAGGGTAAAACGCGCTAACTGCTCCGCCTTTATGCCGTCCTCTAAAACCGTATCCTTTTTTATGTCGCCAAAAGGATTCATAGTTGCATTCTCACGCGGGGCACGGCAACGTGGACAAAAGTTAGCATCATCTGTTAATTCATTACCGCAAAAACGGCAACGGGCAACCTCTTGCTGTGGTTTTTCCCTTGTTTCCCTTTCAGCATCCGTTTCCTCTTGTTTATAAGCCGAAGCATCATACTGCTCGTCTGTACCGTGCTTGTCCTTGAGCGCACAGTCACCGATAGCATTATAGCAATCCCTATGGTGCGGTGCACCGCAAATTGGGCAAAACACTATATCCTCATCGTCAAAAAGATATGCGTGGCATACGGGACACTTCTGCCCCTCCACAGATAAACTCATACTAAATCTCCTTTAGCGCTTTATCTTCTTTGTCTTCGTAAAGCGCAGAAAAAACAATATCAAAATATTCGCGGCCATAATTGTGGTACATTCCGTCCGCAATCATTCTTTCAAGTTCTTCACGCGTCACCCAACGCACCTCAGAAACCTCACTCTTTTGCAAACGCAGAGCGCCAACAGGCACATCCTTAACTATTTTCCATATTGTAAGGATAGAATTTCTGCGTTTTATGGTTGCAATTTTTTTAAGCGAGTTTTCATCCGAATAGATTGAGAGTTCTTCAAACAGTTCGCGCCTTGCCGATGCAAAAGGGGTCTCCCCCGCTATTGTAGCACCACCCGTTGCCGCCCATTCGCCCGGCATAAGATGTTTCTTTTCGCTTCGGCGCTGGATAAGCAGTCTGCCGCGGCTGTCAATAATCCATATATGAACAACTGAATGATACTCACCCGCGCGCAAAATCGCTCTTCTGCCGCGGTTTACGCGTCTGCCTGTGGGTTCACCGCGGGAATTAAGTATATCCCATTTTTCCATAGTATCCCCCGTTTAGCGTTTTTCGGCTACCTCTCCGCGTTTTTTATAAATGCTGTTGCCGGGTACAAATCCGCGTACCGATGAAAGCGGATATATATTGGAATTTTTGCCGATAACGGTACCGGGGTTCAAAACAGAGCCACAACCGACCTCTACACAGTCGCCGAGCATTGCACCGATTTTCTTAATACCTGTTTCGTACTTTTCGCCCTCTACATTGATAGCAACAAGGGTTTTATCCGATTTAACATTGGATGTTATAGAACCCGCACCCATATGTGAACGGTAGCCTAAAATCGAATCACCAACATAGTTATAATGCGGTACCTGAACATTATCAAACAAGATTACATTTTTAAGTTCTGTTGAATTGCCTACAACCGAATTTTTGCCAACAAGCGCATTACCGCGGATGAAAGCGCAATGTCTAACCTCTGCGTTTTCGTCAATTATGCAGTTTTCGCCAAGGAAGGCTGTGGGTGCAACTTTTGCGTTTTTAGCAACCCATACATTGTTTCCGCGTTCTTCAAATACTGCGGGGTCGAGCGTTTTGCCGAGCGCTTTAATAAAATCGCCTATACCTTTTAGCGCTTCCCAAGGATATTTATATCCCGCAAGATAGTCACCCGCAACGGTGTGTGTTAAATCATAAAGTGAACTAATTTCTACTCTTTTCATAGTTTTACCTCCATAGCAAAATACATATTTATAGATATTATAACTTTTTTTCATAAGAATTACAATATTTTTTGAAAACTATTGTAAAATTATAAAAAATATATTATAATATTAAAAAAAGTGCGTACCGAAGCGTGCGAACAGGCGGGTCCTGTGCGATGGGGCCCTGTGAACCATGTCAGGCGGGGAACCGAGCAGCATTAAGCGGATGTCCTATGCGCTGCAGCAAATCGGTCTGTTCGTACACTTTAGTACGCACTAAATTCTTTAAGAAAGGGTGACAGTATGTATCAGGCATTATACAGAAAATACAGACCGCTTACATTTTCGGATGTTGTCGGTCAATCGCATATTACCGAAACCCTTAAAAATGAATTGTCCGAGGGTAAACTTTCCCACGCCTATCTCTTTACGGGAACACGCGGAACAGGTAAAACAAGTTGCGCCAAGATTTTAGCCCGTGCGGTTAACTGTGAACACTTGCAAAACGGTGACCCTTGCGGTAAGTGTTCGGCTTGTCGCGCAATTTTATCGGGCGAGGTTATGGATATTGTCGAACTTGACGCCGCATCCAACAACGGTGTTGACGATGTTAGGGAACTTCGCGACCAAATAACATTTACCCCCGCCAATGCCAAATACCGCGTTTATATTATAGACGAGGTTCATATGCTTTCAAAAGCGGCGTTCAACGCGCTTCTTAAAACGCTTGAAGAGCCGCCTTCACATGTTATATTCATTCTTGCTACGACCGAGGTCAACGAACTTCCCGCCACAATTTTATCGCGTTGTCAGCGCTTTGATTTTAAGCGTATTGACCACAAGGATATATGCGACAGACTGTTTACTGTGGCAGAGAGAGAGGGGCTTTCCCTCACAAGCGATGCCGCACTGCTTATAGCATCCATTGCGGACGGCGGTATGCGTGACGCGCTATCGCTTTTAGACCTTTGCGCCGCGGCGGGTAGCGAAATTACCGAACAACTTGTCAGCGAGGTTTGCGGAATGGCGGGAAAAGACTATCTTTTCAGCCTTTGCGACTATATACGCGAATGTAAAACCGAAGACGCTATTATGCTTATCGACAAACTCTATAATTCATCTGTTGATATGGCGCGGCTCTTGACCGAACTCATAAACCATTACCGCAATTTGATGATTATGAAAACGGTATCCTTGGAAAACAAGCCCATCGTCTGCTCAAAACGCGAGTATGAAGACCTGACAAAACAGGCTCGTCTTTACAGTCTTAAAGACATTGTATATACCCTTGATTTACTGCAACAAACCGTGCCGCGAATGAAGAATGCGAACCGCCGCTGTGAGATGGAAATGGTGCTTATAAAACTTTGTTCGCCTAAAATTATGAACGATTTACAATCACTTGAAAAACGGATTGAAACACTCGAAAACGGCGCACCTGTTGTAAGCACCGAGGTTAAGGTGACAAAAGCGCCCACGCCTACAGCAGCGAAGACCGAAGACGAAGAAATTCCACCCGTTGACGATATGGACGCACCAATAGAGGATGCACCCATCGCAGAAGAAAAAATTGCCGCAAAAACAGAAAGCGGTGACACACCCATAAAAGAGTGGAACGATATTTTAACGGTGCTTTCAAAGGTGAATCCGCTTATGTGCAGTGTGCTTCGCGGCTCACGCGCATATATCAAGGATGACCATCTGCTGATAGAGAGCGATAATTCGCAACTGCGCGGTATTATGAACGGCTCTCCGCACAACAAAGAAACCCTTAAACGCGCTATTGCTGAGGTACTTGGCAGAAGTTATAACATCGGCCCATACCACAAAAGGGACAAGGCAAAAGAAAAAACCGACCCTCTTTTAGCCTTTGCCGAAAAACTCGATTTAATGAATAAATAGGAGATATTGATTATGAAATGCAGAATTCCCGGCGGAAACGGACAGAGTATGAACGCAATGCTCAAACAGGCACAAAAAATGCAGGATGATATGGCGGCATTGCAGCAAGACCTTGAAACACGCGAATACACCGCGTCATCAGGTGGCGGAATTGTAACGGTTACCATTGACGGCAGTTATAAAATCCGTTCACTTAAAATTAAACCCGAGGCGGTTGACCCTGATGACGCCGAGATGCTTGAAGACCTTGTAACCGTTGCTGTAAACGAGGCTATTGAAAATGCCAAGCGCACATCCGAGACCGAGATGAGCGCGATTACAAGCGGACTTAATATTCCGGGGTTGATGTAAAATGGCTTACAACAACGCTCCTCTTTCGGAACTTATAAACCAGTTTGAGCGTCTGCCGTCTATTGGCAAAAAAACGGCTCAGCGCCTTGCTTTTTACATTTTAACACAACCAAAAGAACGCGCGGAGGCTTTCGCACGAGCACTTACGGATGCCCGTGATAAAATCCACTTTTGCAAGTACTGCCAATGCCTTACGGATATGGAAGTTTGCCCCGTCTGCGCCGACAGTACGCGCGACCACACCACCATCTGTGTTGTGGAAGACCCAAAAGATGTTTTGGCGTTTGAGCGCACACGCGAATATAGGGGCGTTTACCATGTGCTTCACGGCACACTCTCTCCCCTTGACAACATAGGTCCCGACCAACTTAAAATCAAGGAACTTATGGCGCGTCTTGCAGACGGCACCGTAAACGAGGTTATTATGGCAACCAACCCCACCATTGAGGGTGAGGCTACGGCGAGTTATCTTTCCCGCCTTATAAAACCGATGGGAATACGCATTACGCGTCTTGCCTACGGTGTGCCTGTTGGTAGCGACCTTGAGTACGCAGACGAGGTTACCCTTGCCCGTGCGCTTGAGGGAAGAAATGATATATAAAAACTCCCGTTTTATACGGGAGTTTTTTTAGTGAAGAGTGAAGAGTGAAGAGTGAAAAGTTAAGGTGTGCCTTCGGCACGATTGTATAATTTTGTAGTTTCTTGTCAAAAAAGGTAAATATTTTATTATTTACAATTTATGGTAATTGTGATACAATGATGTTGCGACACAAGTTAATAAGTCTATCTTGCAAGAATGTGTTTTAATTTTGAAAAAACGCATTCCTGTTTTCACATTCCTTGTGAGTAGATGAAAACTTGTGTCGCAACAATCGGAGATGCGTTTTTCGGTGCGTGGCTTCGGTTGCGCACTTTTTTGTTTTTATGGGGGATTTTTATGAAAAGAGATTTTATGTATATTAGACCTGTTGACAGACTTGGCAGAATTTGTTTGCCAATAGAAATGAGAAGAGCATACGATATGGAACGCGGTGCACAGGTTGTAATAACCCCCACCCCTGATGGTATATTTTTGCGCCAGATTGACGATGCAAAAGAACAATCATCAGCAGAGATGCTTAAAGCAATAAATGAAAGAGAAAAAGAGATATCGAACTAACGATATCTCTTTTTGATTATTATATTGAAAATTATGGTAAATACTACAATTAGCGCACAGGCGGAAATCAGCAATATAATAAGCGTTTTGTTATCCTTTTCCTCGTTTTCTTTCTCGTTTTCTTCCGCTAATTTTTTTGCCTCTTCCTCTTTTCTTTTTTCTTCCTTTTCTTTTTCTATACGCTCTTGCTCATCGTACGGAACGATATTTTCAAAAAAGCCTGTTTTCTCGGTATCTTCGCCGACCGTTGTGCGATAAAGACCGTATTCAAGCGGTGAATATGTTTTAATTTGTGAGGCGTTTTTGATTTCTCCGTTCGCGCCGTTAAGCCATTTGCGGAACCAGGTATACTGCTGTGTTTCGTGGTGTTTGAAACCTTTTTGGGTAACCTGGAACGGTGTCAGTCCGCCCAAAGATTCAAGCGGTGTATCTAAAAATCCGAGTTTAACTTTATTTTGGTCGTAAAGATGCAAATAAAGTTTCGGCGTATCCCAAACGGTAAGATTATCTTCGGGGTACGGCTCTTTTTTTGCGGCGAGTTCCACCGCTTTTGTAAGAGTGGTTGCATTTAATATATGTTGTCCGTGGCCGTATTCACCCTTGAGGTCGTGACCTACGACAACCTGCGGTTTATATAGTCTTATTAAGTCCACCTGACTTTTAAGCACGTCGTCCTCGGTATAACCCGCGGATTTGATATTTTTCAGCGCGCCGTCATAGGATTCCGAATACGCATCGGGATAGACGCCGATTATGGGGTAAAGCGTAATGCCAACCTCCCACAAGCCGTTAAGCAGTTCGTGTTTACGCGTTATATTATTGTTATGATTTACAAAATATGCAACGCGGACTCTATAACCTTTTTCCTTTGCGTAGTACGGCAAAATTCCCGCAAAAAACAGTTGCTCGTCATCGGCGTGGGTAGTAAAAAGCAACAAATCCGTCTTTTCGGGCCCCGACTCCCATTTTTGCACGGTATCGGGCAACTCTCCGCTATAGGTATAAACATCGCAGACGGTGGCTTCCTTTGAAAACTCAATAGTCAGAGTTTTGCGGTCGCCCTCCATTTGTGTAAGGGTGGCAAGATGATGAAGATGCGGTATGCTAAATGGTTCAATATCGTCCGTACCTTTAACCATATACGGTACAAACTCGTCCCAGAAAATTATATATATGTAGTCAATAGGCGTATCGCTCTGCACCGTTAAGGTTTTTACGGTTTTGCGGGTTGAGAGTTTGCCGTCCTTTAGTGTATCGGGTAATGGTTCTGCCGATACTGTAAGCGTAGATAGCGTAATAATTATGGCAAAAACAATACTTAAAATCTTTTTCATTTTAACACCGCCTTTAATTTAAGTCTAACACATAAAAAGTATTTTTTCAAGCAACCGCTTTACAAAGAGAATTTATTGTGGTAAAATGTTTTCATAAACTAACGGAGGGATAAAAATGGATTTTTTAACATATAAAGGCAAACCACTTGTTCGCAAAGGTAATGAAATTTATTACGGCGATATGTCCGAAAAGTATGTAATTAAGTTTGATGTGCTTTCTGAAAAGGAAGAAAACGGACAGACAGTGCCTGACAAGATGGCTATTACCCTTATGCTTAGTGATACTTCACTTGCCGAAAAAGATAGGGTTAAGAAAAAAAGCGAAAAACAGGGCTTTTTTGAGGCTATGGACCTTGGCGATGTCTGGCTTACACGCGCACTTAAAGAGTAACAAAAAAACCGATTCTAACTTTAGAATCGGTTTTTATCTACATTATTGATGCTAAAATGAGTGCCTCGCGCACACCGGTATAAAGTTTTGAGAGCGTATTTATGGGCAACGGATTTTCGCCTTTTCCGATTTCTATTGTAAATCCCGGTTTGCGATATTCGTTTATAAACCAATCCTTAAACCCACCCATTGATGCGAGTCCTGTCGGCACCTCAAGCGCATAGCCGCTTTCTGCCGCCATAATTTCAGCCATTTTTGCGCTTCTTTTAGGCTCTTTTTCACCGTATGACCAATATATAACCTCACCCTGTGTATGAAGTGCTATCACATGGCGCATTTTTACCCTGCGGCAGAGTTCTGTAAGCGCTCGTGTTTCGGGTTCGCTCTCGGGCGAATAACCGCCAAAACGCGTGGGTGACGGGCCGTATATGCCCTCTTCCTTTTCAAGTTTTCTAAGTTCGTTCCAACCCGCATCAAAATTATGATTTATATCCACACCGCGCAAATTTGCGTTCCACTTACTAAATTTACCGCCGCAAAGGCGTTTGATTTTGGGTGCCATATATCCCGCGCCGATTTCACCTTTTATGGAAATTTCGCACCCGTCAGGGTTGACAAGTGGTATAACTAAAATTCCTCTGCCATAGAGCGCTCTGCGGGCATCAATTCCCGCTATTTCGCCCCCTGTAAGCAACGCTTCACAGACCTCTTCTACAAACATAAGGGCTATATTTGTGGTTATATGTTCGCTTCCGTGGAAGGCGGCAGCATAGAGCACATACTCGTCCGCTTCACCTATTTGAAGGCAAAAAATCTCTCTGCCCGCACAACTTCTGCCTATAGATTTACATCGCAAAAAACTATATGTAGAAAGCATTTTATCTATTGTTTTTTTAACACTGCTGTACTCATAATCTATGGGTAAAATATTACTTTGCATAACTTCTGCCACCTTTTGAAAGTCATATAATTAAATATATTAATGCAAAAGAGGAAATATTATGGATTTTACCGAAAAAACTTTATCGCAAGAATATAAATACAAGGGCCGAATTATAAATATGCGCGTTGACAAGGTTACACTGCCTGACGGCAATGTGGCATCACGCGAGGTTGTTGAGCATAACGGCGGTGTTTGCATTGTACCGCTGACAGAAAAAAATGAAATACTTATGGTGCGCCAATACCGTTATCCCTACTCTGAAACGGTTTTAGAAATACCCGCGGGAAAGCGTGACGGTGACGAAGAGCCTATAGTTTGCGGCAAACGCGAACTTTTAGAAGAAACCGGTGCCATCGCAGCGGAATATAAATTCTTGGGTAAACTTTATCCGTCACCCGGATACTGCGGTGAAATTATTTATATGTACGCGGCAAAAGGGCTCACATTTGGAAATCAGCATACGGACGAGGATGAATTTTTAGAGGTTGAAAAAATTCCACTTTCCGTCCTTGTTGATATGATTTTGTCGGGTGAAATCACCGATTCTAAGACGCAAACCGCAATTTTGAAGGTTAATGAACTGATAAAACGCGGCGAATTTTAGTTTTTTTGTTTTTAAGTTGTTGACATAATACTTTTTATGTGTTAAACTGTGACTGTAAAAGATAGAGGCGCATCTCGCCAAGAGTACCGCACAGACAAAGGTTGCCAAAACCGTGCGGAAAAGGGGCTGATGCCGAAGTGGGTGTCGTGGCGGACATCTTGCTGGCAGCTCGGATAATATCCGCGTTGTTGTCGCAGCAATGCGGAGAGCTATCCATTCAAATTATATAATTGGTAATTTGTGGAGATAGCTGTACGATTTTACAGCTATCTTTTTTCGTGTGAAAGGAGAAATATATATGAAAGAGACTATTTTTACGGGTGCCGCTACCGCGATTATAACCCCTACAAATGAAAACGGTGTTGATTACGCGGCGTTCGGTCGCCTCATAGACTGGCAGATTGAAGAAGGCATTGATGCTATTGTTGTTGCCGGTACAACGGGAGAGGCTTCCACCCTTACCGATGAAGAACACAAAAGTGTTATTAAATACTGTGTTGACAGGGTTGCAAAACGCGTTCCCGTTATTGCGGGAACAGGCTCTAACGATACGGCTTATGCCTGTCAACTTACAAAATACGCCTGTGATGTCGGCGTTGATGGTGTTTTGCTTGTTACGCCTTATTACAACAAGGCAACACAAAAGGGACTTATAGCATCTTTCACCGCTATTGCAGATGTCAGCACAAAGCCCTGTATTCTTTACAATGTTCCATCTCGTACAGGTTGCAATATTCTGCCCGAAACGGCGGCAGTTCTTGCCAAGCATCCCAACATTGTTGCCATTAAAGAGGCAAGCGGCGACATTTCGCAGATTGCCAAGGTTGCAAAACTCTGCGGTGACGACCTCACCATTTATTCGGGCAACGACGACCAGATTGTTCCGATTTTATCTCTCGGCGGAAAGGGCGTTATTTCGGTACTTTCCAATGTGGCACCGCGCGAGACCTCGCTTATATGCCACAAGTATTTCGAGGGCGACACTTTCGGCGCACTCAAACTTCAACTTGATTACCTTGACCTTGCAAACACACTTTTCTGCGAGGTTAACCCCATTCCTGTAAAGGCGGCTATGGCGGCTCTCGGTTACTGTGAGAACTATCTGCGCTTACCGCTTACACCAATGGATAAAGCAAACGAAGAAAAATTACTTGCCGCTATGAAAAACTGCGGTATTAAGTTTTAAGGGGAATTTTTATGAAAATCGCTATTTGCGGATACGGCAATTTAGGACGCGGCGTTGAATGTGCAGTTACTGCCGCAGAAGATATGGAACTTTTTGCGGTCTTTACAAAACGCAACCCCGAAAGCGTTAAGGTCGCCACAAATGTTCCTGTTTACAACATACAAGACATCCTTAAATATAAAGATGAGATTGATGTGCTTGTTATCTGTGCGGGAAGTGCAACCGATTTGCCCGTTATGACGCCCGAACTTGCCAAGAATTTTTGCGTTGTTGACAGTTTTGATACACACGCGTCAATACCCGCGCATTTTGAAAAAACCGATGCCGCCGCAAAGGCGGGTGGTAAACTCGCGCTTATTTCGGCGGGTTGGGACCCCGGTATGTTCTCAATAAACCGACTTTATGCATCGGCTGTTTTACCGAACGGTAAAGATTATACCTTTTGGGGCAAGGGCGTAAGTCAGGGACATTCTGATGCAATAAGACGCATAGAGGGTGTTATTGATGCCCGTCAGTACACCATTCCGATTGAATCGGCACTTGAGGCGGTGCGTAGCGGCAAAAACCCCGAATTCACAGCGCGTGAAAAACATCTGCGCGAATGTTTTGTTGTAGCAGAAGATGGCGCCGATACTGCTCGTATTGAAAACGAAATTAAGACAATGCCCAACTATTTTGCCGATTATGATACCGTTGTGCATTTTATAACTTTAGAAGAATTAAAGCGCGACCACAGCGGAATCCCACACGGCGGATTCGTTATCCGCACAGGCGAAACGGGTTACGGTGGCGAACACAAGCATGTTATTGAATATAGCCTTAAACTCGATTCCAACCCCGAATTCACAGCAAGTGTTATTACCGCCTACGCTCGTGCTGTTGGCAAAATGTATAAGCGCGGCGTACGCGGTTGCGTAACAGTTTTTGATGTTGCTCCCGCAGACTTATCCCCCCTCTCAGCAGAGGAAATCCGCGCTACTATGTTATAATTATTAAAACACCCAGAGAGGATTTTACTTTTGAACGATTTAACAGAATTTTTGCTTTGCGGTAATCTGTCCATAAACGATGACGGACATCTTAACTTTGCAGGGCAGGACACCGCCGCACTCGCAAATGAATACGGCACACCGCTTTACCTTATGGACGAAGAGCGCATCCGCGAACGCTGCAGAACTTATATGGATGCCGTTCGTACCTCTTTTGGTGAAAAAGGTCAGGTGCTTTATGCATCAAAGGCGGCTTCTTTTAAGCGCGTTTATGAAATTATGCGCGAAGAGGGTATGGGAATTGATGTTGTATCTTGCGGCGAAATTTGCACCGCAGAAAAGGCAGATTTCCCGCTTTCAAATGCATATTTTCACTCTAATAATAAGACCGATGCCGACATTGAATACGCAATAGACAGAGGCATTGGCTACTTTGTTGTTGATAACGAAGAAGAACTGTTTGCCATTGATGGCATTGCAAAAGAAAAAGGCATCAGACAACCTGTGCTTTTGCGCATTACCCCCGGCATTGACCCCCACACCTATGAAGAAGTTGCAACGGGTAAAGTTGATTCTAAGTTCGGCTCGGCTATAGAAACAGGTCAGGCATTCGACATTACAAAGACCGCGCTTTCACTCGAAAATCTCAGTCTTGTTGGTTTCCATTGCCATGTTGGCTCACAGGTTTTTGATTCTTCCGTTTACATTGCAACGGTTGATGTTATGGTTAAGTTTTTATACGATGTTTATGATAAATTCAAATTCGTTACAAAAATACTTGACCTTGGCGGCGGATATGGTGTTCGCTATGTTAAAGAGGATCCTGAAATTGATATAAAATCAAATATTTTAGAGGTTGGAGAACATATTAAAGCCTGTGTTGCACACTACAAAATAGAAATGCCCACAATCTGTTTTGAACCCGGCAGAAGCATTGTTGCCGATGCGGGACTCACACTTTATACGGCGGGAACGGTTAAAAACATTCCCTCTTATAAGACCTATGTTTCGGTTGACGGCGGTATGGCGGATAACCCGCGCTACATACTTTACGGCTCACAGTACACCCTGCTTAATGCCCTTAAACTGAACGAAGCGCATAATATGCCCTGTTCTGTTGTCGGCCGTTGTTGCGAAAGCGGCGATATTATTGCCGAGAATGTTAAAATGCCAAAAAGCACCTGCCGCGGCGATATTATTGCCTGTCTTACTACCGGCGCATACCACTACTCTATGGCTTCTAACTACAACCGTATTCCCCGTCCGCCCGTTGTTATGCTGAACGGCGGTAAATCGTATGTCGCTGTAAGACGCGAAACATTTGACGATGTTACTTCTCTCGATATATAAAAAATGCCTGTCGCTGACAGGCATTTTTTTATTCTTTTACATAAGTTTTAACAATTTCACCTATAATCATAAAATGGCGGTCGTCTGCGGGGTAAAGTTCTTTACAGTCACCCTCTGTAAACGCTTCGGGCGACAGACGGTTACAGTAGCGTTTTTTGCAAACAAGCACAAGACGCGCTTCCTCAAAAAACACGCTGTTATCCGAAAACACGGGGGTTAGTCCTGTGCGCTCGGTCTTGTTGACATCGCGGCCCGATTCTTTTCCGCAAACCGCGTGGATATCGCGGCGGTCACCGTAGAACGATAAAGTAAAATAGTTTTCGCGGTTTAGAAAATCCATTGTATACCGCTGCGGACGAACGGCAATCACCACAGAGTCTTTGGACCACATCTCGCCAATGAACCCCCAACTTGCCGTCATCATATTGTATTTTTCCTTGTTACCTGCCGTTATGAGCATCCACTCGTCTGCTATCATCTTGACGGCGTTGCCCTCAACCTCTTTAATATTTACCTCTTTCCACATAATATCGACCTCCATTTATTATATGTATGATAAAAAAGTGTATAATATAAAAAATAGTGCTTGATTTTTGTTTTCTTAGTATGTATAATGGTATAGCAATATTCGGAGAGATGGCTGAGCTGGTCTAAGGCGCACGACTGGAAATCGTGTAAGTGCTAATACCACTTCAGGGGTTCGAATCCCCTTCTCTCCGCCAAAAAGAAAAGTCGCTTTTAGCGGCTTTTTCTTTTTGTACTTTTCACTATTCTCTCTTCACTTTTCACTATTCACTAAACAAATCTGCGACTTTTCCAAATAAAAGATAAAAGAGAATAGAGAATAGAAAAGGTGCTTTGCTACGCAAAGCGTTGATTATATAAATGAACTATGATATAATTCGTTTAGAGGTGAATATTATGAATAGTCCATTACTTGAGAAATCCCTTGTTTTTTCCACCAAAACCGTATTGTTTTATGAGGAGTTTTCAAAAACAAAAAAGGATACAACTATTGCAAAACAATTACTTCGCTTTGCAACAAGTGTTGGCGCAAATATAAATGAAGCCATTTATGGTAATAGCAAAGCCGATTTTATTTCTAAACTACATATTTCACTTAAAGAAACGGGCGAAAGTATTTATTGGCTTACTCTCTTAAAAAGAACTAACTTAATTGATTATGATTTTGAAGAATTGCTATCTATTGCTGAAGAAATCAAAAGAATGTTAATTGCCTCTATCAATACCGCAAAGGAGAATAGTAAATGAAAAAATTAAAAATTGAAGGTATAATCATTATTCCTGACGGGATGAACCTTAATTGTTTTTGTGAGAAATTTAATGAATTTCAAAATGAACAAGACTGTGGTTTTTCAGGCTTTATCAAAGACATTGAAGAAAAGGAAAATGAATAAACTTCACTCAATTCGTCTCCGCCAAAAAGAAAAGTCGCTTTTAGCGGCTTTTTCTTTTTGTACTTTTCACTATTCTTTTTTCATTATTCATCATTCATTTGACAGGATTTTTGGTGAATATTGAATAATGAAGTCGCTTCGCTGATGAATAATGACTAATTGATTTGATTTATAATTTTTGATTTTTATCTATTATTACTTCAAATATCCCAACAGAAATATCAACGAACGGCCTGTTGCGTGGTCAAACACGACACTGCTTATTTTGATTTTTTTAGAAAGTTGTTTATTAACCTCGGTTATACATTCTTGTAGATGATACTTGTTTTGCACAATCTCCCACTTGGTTTCCTTAGAATCAACATAAACTTCACAAGTAGCATCACCCTTTGATGCTGCGGTATAAAGCACCCGTTTGAGTGTTTCGATTGATTTTTCTACATCGTCATTAATCACAATGTTTTGTACATTGCCATAAAAATATTCAAGCGAAGTGCATTTAGGAATTGACAGGTTAAATGAACCGTTTTGTAATGCTTTATCATCGGCTTTTTTGAAATCGACATCCATTTTGTGCGTATCTTTTATGCGGTCATCGCTTATGTTGAAATAGTAGTGCATAATAACATTGCTATTATCCGATGTCCTTGGGTCATCCCAAGTTGCATCAAGGTGGTGCCACTTTTCGCCGATTTTCACAAGATTCCACATATGTTCTTCACCCGCGTAACCGCAGACAAGTCGGCAGGGAATGGAATACTGGTTGAGAAGCAGTTGCATCGCTCTTGCATATCCTTCACACACTGCAACCCCATCAACCAATGCGCCATAGGCGGTATAACTCTTTTGGTTATCGTTTTCTTTGGCTTTTACATCATAGGCAACATTTTTACAAACATAATCGTGTAAAATGAGTTCGATTTCATATGCCGAAGCGCCTTGCGGCACCAGTTTTTTTATTTCCGCTATTTTAGATTTAAGTTTATTTTCCATCACAGTACGCTCTTGTTTAGTACAGGTGTAGGAAACGCTGTTTTCGCCGCTTGTATAACTGAACGCTATTGAGCGTTCTTTACCGTTTATTAGTTCGGTTATGTACTTAGTCGGCACCCAGAAATATTCCGGTCTGTCCATTCTTACGGCGTAAAGCGCAACCTGCATATCCCGTTCTGAACATTCACCCAACGCAATTAACCCATCTGTCATTTGGTTAACTGCGTTATCAATTTTATTATAAATCTGTTTTTGCGTGGAATTAAGTGCCTCATAACAGGCATAAGTAACGGTGCCTGACGGAATATAGGTTTCAAACTGCGGTTTGTTACCCGAACTCAGCCAAGTCGGTTCTGATGTGTCTTTTTTGCTTGAAGTTTTGTTGCTGCTTGTAGGCTTTTGACTGCTTTGTTTAGAGGATGAATTTTTATTAACCTTTGACGATGTTTTTGACTCGGTTTCCTCAGGCGCAACATAGGTTGTGCTGTAAACATAGTCGCTTTCGACCGTGCTGCTATAATCGGTCGTAATCGGATTACACGCGGAAGCCGCCAATATCAAAACAAATAAAACCGCTATAAGTTTTTTCATAATATCACCCTCACTGAAATCTTATCCTTAAACTCGGAAATCACATCAAAATATTCATAAAAGTCGGCATAAGAAATATCGGTTTCACAGTTTTCTGCAACATAAAGAAAATCCGTTTTGCCAACACGCGCGGACAAAAGAGCATATAAAAAAGAATAGGATATATGTTCACGAGCCTGTGCATTTTCTGTCGACAATTCTATAACTCGGTTGCCAAAAACTCTTTCTTTTTTGCCGTCACTTATATTATAACAATAATTTGTATCAATTACAATACCCCCAATGCGACCAATAAACTCAATTTCTAACTGTTTTGAGTATTTAATATGTCGATTATATGCAAGTCCGTAGGTTTTTGCCGTTTCTTTATCGGGAAAAAGGAACACCGTAATCGTTTTCATATCAAAATCAATATACACGGCGCTATATTCATTCAGTTCCTCACATTCGCAATACACCAAAAGTTCACCCGTCAAATTCTCTTTTGGCACCTGTGTTTCGGTTTTCGATGCGACTTTTTCCTCTGTTTTCAAGAAAAGCGCCGCCAAAGAAAAATATATTAACACACAAGAAAGTGCCGCGAAAAAAGCGTATTTTTGTTGTGAAAATCTTTTCGTTTTCATTTTATCACCCTTTATATTATCTCCCATATTATTGACAGAATTTATGACTTGTATATAATAATATTTTGTGATAAAATGTATTTTAGATATGTATAGGCTCATAAGGAGTTGAGTTTAATGGAAGAAAATTCTAAAAAAACGGTATTAAGTTGTATACAGCCCTCGGGTGCTTTAACACTTGGAAACTATCTTGGCGCACTTAAAAACTGGGTTGCTATGCAAGAAGAATTTGACTGCACATTTGCGGTTGCCGACCTACACGCAATAACTGTTCGTCAGGACCCGCAAAAATTCCGCGCACAAATTTATTCAACCTGTGCTTTACTTTTGGCTTTGGGTCTCGACCCGGAGAAAAGCACTCTTTTCATACAGTCACATGTTAAAAGCCACGCAGAACTTATGTGGATTTTATCTTGCTATACACAGTTTGGCGAACTTTCGCGTATGACACAGTTTAAGGACAAATCGGCAAAACACGCCGATAATGTAAACTTAGGACTTTTTGCATATCCAACGCTTATGGCGGCAGACATTTTGCTTTACAAACCCGATTTTGTCCCCGTTGGTGCCGACCAGAAGCAACACCTCGAAATCGCGCGTGATATTGCTATTCGATTTAACAACATCTACGGCGATGTATTCAAGGTACCGGAGCCTTATATTCCTAAGGTTGGGGCTAGGGTTATGTCGCTTCAAGACCCGACTAAAAAGATGTCTAAATCGGACGAGAATGTTAATTCCTGGATTGCTATTTTGGATAAACCCGAAGATATTATGCGTAAATGCAAACGCGCAGTAACCGATTCTGAGGCGCGTGTTTGCGTTGGTGAAGGCCGCGATGGAATAAACAATCTCATAGGTATTTATTCCGCCGTTACGGGCAAATCATCGGAAGAAATCGAGGTAGAGTTTGATGGTAAAGGCTACGGCGATTTCAAGACAGCCGTTGGCGAGGCTATTGTTGAAGAACTGCGCCCCATACGCGAAAGGTACGATACATTTATTGCAGACAAAAAGCAACTTGAAGATATTTATAAACAGGGTGCTGAACGCGCATTTTACACCGCGCGTAAAACAGCGAGTAAGGCTATGAAAAAGGTAGGATTTGTTATCTGATGGATATTCTTGCAGGAAACAGCAAAATATGCGAACGCGTAAGACTTATGCTGAACGGTGAGCGTATCCCCCACGCGCTTATGCTTGAGGGAGAAAACGGCACAGGTCGGCACACGCTTGCCCGCTATATTGCCGCTTTCTGTATGTGCGAGGGCACATCCCGCCCTTGTTTTTCCTGCAAAGGATGCCACATGGCAGACATTGGCTCACACCCCGATGTTTCGCTCATTTCGCCCGATGGTAAACAGTTATCGGTTGATAAAATCCGCGCACTGCGACAGGACGCATATCTTTCCCCTGCGATTGCAAACCGCAAGGTTTATATCATTGAAAAAGCCGAAACTATGAACGATTCTGCACAGAACGCTTTGCTTAAAATTTTAGAGGAGCCGCCGCAGAATGTTATATTCATTTTAATAACACTGAGCGCTGAAAAACTGCTCTCTACCGTGCGTTCGCGTTGTATCACGCTATCTTTGCTTCCGCCACAGAGGGATGAGGCTGTAAAGTATATCACAGAGCATACGAACTTTTCTTCCCTTGAGGCAGACAGAGCATTGACGGCCACCAAAAACAACCTTGGCGAAGCACTCGGTATGTTGGAAAACAATGAAAAAAACACCGTTTGTGAACTTGCTGCGGCGTTGATTTGTGACATAAAATCATCCGACTCTTACACGATGATGCAAAGGCTCAAACCGCTTGAAAAGAATCGCGTGGCTATTGATGAACTTTTTGAAGAATTGCTGCTTAAAATATCTGCACTTTTGCGCGAGAGTTGTTACACCCACATTAAAGAGGGACTATCACGCGAACAACTGATTTCGCTTTATGAAATCACAAGAGAACTGCGCGAGTGCAGCCAAAGCAACCCTAACACTTTACTTTTATTTGCTAATCTTTGCAGTCGGTACAAGGCGGCTGTGATTTAGATATATATTTTTTAGGAGGACTATATGACCGAAGTCATTGGTATAAAATTCAAACCCGAAGGTCGCGTTTATTTCTTCGACCCTGACGGACATAAACTATCGGTGGGCGATTTTGCAGTTGTTGAAACTGCGCGCGGCACCGAATGTGGTACTGTAGCGGAAAGCAATAAGCAGGTTAGTGATGAAAAAATCGTAAAACCTCTTAAAAAACTTTTGCGCGTTGCTACCGCCGAAGATATCAAAAGAATGGAACAAAACCGCGAAAAAGAAAATGAGGTTTTCAAGGTTTGTGAAGAGATGATTATATCACACGAACTTGAAATGAAACTTGTTGATGTTGAATGTTCGTTTGACGGAAGCAAAATTCTTTTCTATTTCACGGCAGACGGCAGGGTTGATTTCCGCGAACTCGTCAAAGACTTAGCATCGCGGCTTCACACCCGTATTGAACTGCGCCAAATCGGCGTTCGTGACGAGGCTAAGATGCTTGGCGGTATTGGAATCTGCGGTCAGCCTTTCTGCTGCAGTCGTTTCCTTGACGATTTCCAGCCCGTTTCAATCAAAATGGCAAAAGAACAGGGACTTTCCCTCAACCCCACTAAAATTTCGGGCAGTTGCGGAAGACTTATGTGTTGCCTCAAATACGAACAGGACGCATACGAATATCTGCTCTCCTTTACACCGCGTGTTGGTTGGACCGTACGCACCGAAATGGGTGACGGCGTTGTACTTGATGCCAACCCGCTTACAGGTGCTCTGCTTGTGCGCATAGGAACCGATACCGACACCGCGCCCGTTAAGGTAATGCGCGAGGATGTTAAGGTTATAAAAAAACATCGCGCACCTAAAGTTGAGGCGGAAGAAGAAATATCTGAATAAAATACTTGCAATTTAACTTTTTTGTTGTTACAATGTAAACATAGGGCCCTGTGTCCTTTTATGAACCATCATTTACGGAGGTGTAAACTATTATGGCATACAAGATTTCTGATGAGTGCATCGGTTGCGGCGCTTGTGCTGCTGCTTGTCCGTGCGAGGCTATCTTCGAAGGTGAAGAGCATTTTGAAATTGACGCTGAAAAATGCGTTGACTGTGGTTCCTGCGCTGCAGGTTGCCCTGTTGAAGCAATTTCTGCCGAATAATAGGACAAACACATACATAGTAGAGGGGTGGTTATTGCCACCCCTTTTACTTAGAAAAGGAGAATGAAATATGGAAAAAACAGTTCTTGTTGAAATTTCTGCGCGTCACGTGCATGTATCGGAAAAAGACCTTTTCACTCTTTTCGGTGAAGGTTACAGTTTAACACCAAAAAAAGACCTTTCTCAGCCCGGACAGTATGCCTGTGCGGAAAAGGTTCAGGTTGTCGGCCCTAAGGGCACACTTAACGCTTCTATTTTAGGACCTGTTCGTCCTGCAACACAGGTTGAATTGTCGCTTACTGATGCCCGTACCGTTGGTATCACCGTTCCCGTTCGTGAGTCGGGCGATATCGAAGGCAGCGCAGGTTGCAAACTTGTTGGTCCCTGCGGTGAGGTCGAGATTCCTGTTGGTGCTATTGCGGCAAAACGCCACATACATATGACCACAGCAGACGCAGAAAAATACAACCTCAAAGACACACAGATTGTTAAGGTTGCCGTTAAGACCGAGGGCCGTAGTCTTATATTTGACGATGTTGTTGTACGCGTTAGCGACAAGTTCGCACTTGCAATGCACATCGATACAGACGAGGCTAACGCAGCCGCCGTTCCCGGCAGTTGCACAGGTGTAATCCTTGACTAATTTAGGGCTTTACATCCACACGCCTTTTTGCAAAAGCAAATGTAATTACTGCGATTATTATTCGTTTGCTGCACAAAAAGGCGACCTTGACTCTTACACGATAAGAGTTACAGATTATATTAAAAAATGGGGCGTACGATTAGGGCGCCCCATTGATTCTTTATACTTAGGCGGCGGAACTCCCACACTGCTTGGCGGCGAAAACATTGCAAAAATTATAAACGCGGCTGAGAGCGCTTTTGGATTTATGGACCCTGAAATAACGCTTGAATGCAACCCCGCCGATGATTTAAGGGAAACCTTTACCATAGCAAAAAAAGCGGGGGTTAACCGATTATCTATCGGTGTTCAAAGCAGCAACGCGGACGAACTTTTAATGCTCGGACGCCGACATAGCAAAGATGACGCCGAAAAAACCGTAACACTTGCGCGTGAATGTGGCATACAAAATATTTCGCTTGATTTAATGTTGGGACTTCCAAACAGCGACACCGAAAAACATAAAAATTCGATTGATTTTGTATGCGGTTTAGAGCCTACGCACATTTCGGTTTACATTTTGAAAATTGAAAAAGGTACGCCTTTTTATGAAAACGATGTAACCGTTCCTTGTGATGCGGAAATTGAAAAACAGTATCTTTTTACGGCGAATGTGCTTGAAAGTCGCGGATATTTACAGTATGAAATTTCTAATTTTGCAAAAGCAGGATTTGAAAGCCGACATAACAAAAAATACTGGAACTGTGAAGAATATTTAGGTATTGGCCCCGCCGCACATTCTTTTATTGACGGCAACCGATTTTACTATCCGCGCGATATAAAAAAATTTATGGACGGTTGCGAAACTATACCTGACGGCACAGGCGGCGACTGTGACGAATATATTATGTTGCGACTGCGACTTAACAGTGGTATAATATTTAAGGAATATGAAAAGCGTTTTGGCGCTTTCCCTAAAGACAAACTAAAGAAAGCAGAAATGCTTTCAAAACACGGTCTTATAAACATTGACAATAATGGTTTTAGCCTTACCAAAAAAGGCTTTTTACTATCTAACAGCGTGATTGGAGAGTTTATATGAGAAGTTACAAACTTCACCTTATACGCCACGGACTTACAGATGCTAACACCGAGGGCCGCTATATCGGAGGCAAGACCGACTTGTCGCTTTCAAACGCGGGAAAACGCGAGATTAAGGGACTTTATGAAGATTATATCTATCCCCGTGTTCCGCTTGTTTTTTCAAGCCCTATGGAACGCGCCGTTCAGACAGCAAAAATTCTTTTCCCCTCGCGTGAAATAATAACCATTGAAAATCTGCGCGAATATAATTTTGGCGATTTTGAAAATAAAACTGCCGCAGAACTTGATGGCAGACCCGACTATGCCGCGTGGGCAGCGGGACAGATGCCCTCTCCCCCTAATGGCGAATCCTCAAAAGATTTTGTCGCGCGCACTGTGCTCGGTATTAACGAAATTGTCAGAATTATGATGGAAAAGGAAGAATTTGAAGCATCCGTTATAATGCACGGCGGCGCTATTATGATGTTACTTGCCGCCTGTGGTCTGCCAAGACAGGCACCGGCTATGTGGACAAGCGAAAACGGCAAGGGTTACACCATTCTCATAACCCCATCGCTTTATCAAAAAACAGGTGCTTTTGAGGTTATTGGTTTAGTGCCGGGTGATGAGGAATGAAAAAGTTTGACGGAATAATTTTCGATTTTAACGGAACGCTTGTTTTGGATGACGAACTTCATTTTGCCGCTTTTCAAAAATACGGGCGTGAGGATTTAGGCCTTACCATTGAAAGAGAAGATTATTTTACTAATATGCACGGCCGTCCTAACGACAGAATTTACGAAAGCATTTATAAAAAGCCCATCCCCAGTGAACTTATCGGCAAATTTGCAAGGCGCAAGGAAGAGTATTATATTGAGGCATTCAAAAAGAATCCGCCGCCACTTGCAAATGGCGCTACCGATATGCTTGATTTCCTAAAAGAAAACGGTATCCCCTGTGCTATTGCAACCTCTTCGGATTTGCAAAACATAACCTTTTTCAGAGAAGTTTTTTCACTTGATAAATGGTTTTCGCACATTATATATGATGACAAAACGATGAGAGGCAAACCCCATCCCGATATTTATCTCCGCGCCGGAGAAGAATTAGGAATTCCTATGGAAAACCTTATAACCGTAGAAGATTCGGTTTCGGGTGCAACGGCGTGTAAGGCGGCGAAAGCAGGACTTGTTGTTGGTATTTGTCCGCGCGGTGCCGATAAATTTATGGGCAAGGAACACACAGATATTGTAATCAAGGATTTCACAGAGTTTCAGTATAAAAGTTTATTTAACTAAAAAACCGTAGGTCTTTAACCTACGGTTTTTATACTATTATAACTTCACAGTCGCCACTGTTCATATACTTTTTTATATCCGATGTATTGCTTATTACATAATTCATTTTGGAAATGGGAACGAGATTATAGGGCGTTGTTAACGACAGTTTTGTTTTGTCACACAAAAATATTGTCTTAGCCGATTGCATTATTGCGGTTTTTCTAATCTGTGTTTCGGGGAGAGATGGGTCGGTTAACATTCCGCTGTCATTTAGCCGTGGCAGGAGAAAAATAATTTGTCTATGTTAAAACATTTTATAAAATCTTCTGCAAAACTGCCAAAATGGGCAAGAGAATTACTAAATATTTCTCCGCCCGTACAGTAGGTTTTAATCCCTTTTCCCACAAGCATTGTTGCAAGGGGAATGCCGTTGGTTATAACGGTTATATTCTTTTTATCCTGAAGAAAATCTGCCATTTGAAGTGTGGTTGTTGAGGAATCGATAAAAATTATATCGTTATCCGAGACGAGTTCTGCGGCGGCGCGGCACAAAAGGCGCTTTTCCGCTGCATTAACTGTTTTTCTGAAATTAAGCGGCGTTACGGTGTGGTCACCGTGGATTTTAGTGGCGCCGCCGCGCGTCCGCACTATTTGGTTGCGCCTAGACAGTTCCGCTAAATCGCGGCGAATGGTGGGCAGACTTACAAAAAGCATTTTTGAAAGTTTGTGGGCAGATACATACTCCTCGGTTTCCAGGATTTCAAGAATTCGAGCATATCGTTCATTAATCAGCATAATTGCACCTCGTTTTGAGCGAAATTGAGCGTTTATCAATTTTTTAGCCATATATTGATAATCGTATTTGATTGTTTTATTATATAACATATATAAAACTTTTGTCAATACGGAGGGGTTATAAATGTATGATGTTGTCATAATCGGTGCGGGTGTTGTTGGCGGTATGTTGGCAAGAACACTTGCAAAGTACGACCTTAAAATCTGCATTTTAGAAAAAGAGAACGATGTTGCTATGGGTGCTACCAAGGCAAACTCTGCCATTGTTCACGCAGGGTTTGATGCTAAGGAGGGAAGTCTTAAGGCAAAACTCAACATAAAAGGCTCTGCTCTTATGGAAAATGTTTGCCGAGAACTTGGTGTTAAATACAAAAATAACGGCTCGTTGGTTATCGGATTTAATGACGAAGACAGAAAGACCATAGAAGAACTTAAAAAACGCGGCGAATCAGGCGGTGTTCCCCGTCTTCGTATTTTGGAAAAAGATGAGGTTTTGGCGCTTGAGCCCAATTTGTCACAGAATGTGGTTTGTGCACTTTATGCACCCACAGGAGCAATCGTTTGCCCCTACGAACTGACAATAGCCGCCATCGGCAACGCTATGGATAACGGCACAGAACTTATGTGTAATTTCCCTGTCACCAACATTGAAAAGACGGCCTACGGTTTCACCGTTAAATCAGATGAAAAATCTGTTTCTGCTCGATTTGTTGTAAACTGCGCGGGTATATTTTCAGACAAAATAGCCGCAATGGTTGGCGATAAAAGTTTTGATATACACGCAAGACGCGGCGAATATATTTTGCTTGATAAAGAGTGTGGTGGTATTCTTAAACACACCGTTTTCCGCACCCCGTCTAAAATGGGTAAGGGAATTCTGGTGTCCCCCACTGTTGACGGAAACTTGCTGCTTGGTCCCACATCGGTTGATATTGACGATAAAGACAATAAAAACACGACAGCAGAAGGTTTAGAAAGAATAATAAAAGAGGCAAACGAGAATGTAAACGGACTTGACCTACGCAAGAGTATTACTTCCTTTTGCGGTCTTCGCGCCGTTGGCAGTACGGGAGATTTTATTATAAATTCGCCTGTTCCCCGCTTTATAAACGCGGCGGGAATTGAGTCGCCCGGACTTTCCGCCTCCCCCGCTATTGCTATATATATTGAAAGCCTTTTGCGTGAAGCAGGGCTAATTCTTAAAGAAAAAGTGTCTTACAATCCCACACGCCCCGCTATGCACCGTTTCCGAGAGGCAAGTATTGAAGAAAAGAACGAAATAATAAAAAAAGACCGCGCATACGGCAAGATTATCTGCCGTTGCGAAACGGTCACAGAGGGAGAAATCCTTGAAGCCATACGCCGCAATCCGAAACCCTGTGACCTTGACGGCGTAAAGCGCAGAACTCGCGCACAGATGGGCAGATGTCAAGGTGGTTTTTGCAGTCCGTACATAACTGAACTACTATCGCGCGAACTAAACATCCCATTTGAAAGCGTTACAAAATCGGGTGGAAATTCCTACATAAACATTGGAAAAACAAAGGAGGCGGCAACAAATGACTGATTTAGTTATAATAGGCGGAGGCCCCGCGGGAATGAGCGCGGCAATTGCCGCTTATGAATCTGGTATCCGCGATATACTTATATTAGAGCGTGATGAGCGTCTTGGCGGAATACTGCAACAGTGTATACACAACGGATTCGGTCTGCACAAGTTCAAAGAAGAACTGACCGGCCCCGAATATGCTTTTCGCTACGAAAAACAGGTTAAAGAACTCGGTATTCCCTACAAACTCGGCACGATGGTGCTTGACATAACCGAAGATAAAATCATAACCGCCACCAACACTGAAGACGGTGTTTTCACTATAAACGCAAAGGCAATTATTCTTGCTATGGGTTGCCGCGAACGCGCAAAGGGCGCACTCAACATTGCGGGTAGCCGCCCTGCCGGAATATATAGCGCGGGTACTGCACAAAAATATGTTAATATGAAAGGCTATATGCCGGGCAAAGATGTTGTTATTTTAGGTAGTGGCGATATTGGTCTTATCATGGCAAGAAGAATGACGCTTGAGGGTGCAAAGGTACACGCCGTTTGCGAACTTATGCCCTATTCGGGCGGACTTGCGCGTAATATAGAACAATGTCTTAACGACTTTTCTATTCCGCTTAAAACCTCGCACACCGTTACAGAAATTCACGGCAAGGAACGGCTCACGGGTGTGACAATTGCAAAGGTGGACGAAAACCGCAAACCCATACCTGAAACGAGCGAATATATCCCCTGTGACACGCTTTTACTTTCTGTAGGTTTAATTCCCGAAAATGAACTTTCGCGTTCTATGGGAATTGATTTAAGCAATATTACAAGCGGCGCAACTGTAGACCAAGACAGACAGACATCACTTGAGGGTGTTTTTGCCTGTGGTAATGTTTTACACGTACACGACCTTGTGGATTTTGTTTCCGAAGAGGCAGAGATTGCCGGTAAAGCGGCGGCAGAATACATAAACGGAAACAGTGAATCTGAGGTTAATATTCCGATTAAAACCGATGGCAAAATCCGTTATACCGTTCCCCAGGTTATAAGTAAAAATAAGGATGTTACGGTGTTTTTCCGCGTGAGCGATGTCTATAAAAACGCTAAAATCACCGTAAAATGCGGTGACGATATTATTCTTTCCAAAAAGAAGGTTCGTGTTGCCCCGGGCGAGATGGAATCAGTAAAACTGCGCTCTTCTGACATAGAAAACAGAAAAGAATTGATTTTTTCACTTGAGGTGGTGTAAAATATGACTAAGAAACTTACTTGTATTGTTTGTCCGCTTGGTTGCTCACTTGTAGCCGAGGTAGAAAATGGCATCGTTTTAAGCGTTAGCGGCAACTCCTGTCCGCGAGGCAAGGCATATGCCGAAAGCGAATGTGTTAATCCGCAGAGGGTTGTTACATCCACTGTGCGCTGCAAAGACGGCGGTATGCTTTCTGTAAAGACAAACCGCCCCATACCAAAGGACAAGATGCGTGAGTGTATGCAGATTATTGCAAACGCCACACCCGCTACACCCATTGCGGTTGGCGATATCATTATCAAGGATGTGTTTGGCAGCGATATTGTTGCTACACAACAAAGGAGTTAAGATGAAAAATTTGAAGGACATCAGGCTTTATTTGCTTGATATGGATGGAACCATATATCTCGACAACGATTTGTTTCCGGGTGTTACCGATTTTTTAGACCACATCAAAAAAATCGGTGGAAAGTATATGTTCCTCACAAACAACTCATCCAAAAGCGTTAATAAGTATATAGAAAAACTCCGTTCTCTCGGAATTGAGTCGGTAGCGGACGATTTTTTAACCTCGACCGATGCTACCATTCTTTATCTTAAAAAGAAAAACTATAATAAAATCTACGCTTTTGGAACAACCTCCTTCAAAGAGCAACTGTCGGCTGCGAGACTGCCGATTACCGATACCCTTTGCGATGATATCGATTGTCTTTGCATGGGTTTTGACACCGAACTGACATTTCAAAAATTAGAAGATTCCTGCATCTTGCTCGGACGGGATGTTGACTATATTGCCACCAATCCCGATTGGGTTTGTCCAACCTATTACGGCTCTGTGCCGGATTGCGGCTCTGTAAGTGAGATGCTTTACAACGCAACCCGCCGCCGTCCTGTTTTCATTGGCAAACCCGAGCCTACCATGGCGCTTCTTGCAATGGAAAAGACTGGGTTTGCGCCCGAGAACACCGCTCTCATTGGTGACAGGCTTTACACCGATATCGCTTGTGGTGTCAACGCGGGAATATGCAGTATTTTTGTTCTTTCGGGCGAAGGCACGATGGACGACCTCAAAAAAAGCGATGTTAAACCCGACCTTATATATAATAACATTAAAGAAATATATGAAGAAATAATATAAATAAAAAACCACTTGACTGAGTCAAGTGGTTTTTTATTTATACCTCTGGAAAATATTCGGGAATTGATACGTTTGTGTTCGGTTTCGATGAGGACGATACCTTTGAAGAAGAACTAGGTTCCTTGGACGAAGAACTTTGCGGTTTAGAAGTAGAAGAGCCTTGTGTCTTACTGCTTGATGCGGCAGTATCTTTTTTGCTACTGCTGCTACCATTGCCGCTCGATGTCGGCTTTTCGGATTCGGTTTCTATCTCAAGTTGAACATCACCCCAAGCCTCTTTTTCTTCCTCAAGTTCGGATGAAGTAAGGCTTTCGGTATCGCTGCTATCATCTATGATATTAACAATAACATCCTGTTCACTGGATGTACCATCGGAAACAGTATCTTCTGCACCTTTTTTACAGGCGGATGCACACAAAGCAACCATCAAAACAGCAAGAATAAGTGCCGTTATTTTTGTGGAATTCATTATTGTCCTCCAATAATTAATCAGCCAAATTCCAGCCGTTATCTTTACCAGTACCGTCAATTTCAGTTTCGTTTGGTGCAAGATTTGACGCATCCATAATGCTCTGCTCTAAAGAAAGCATCTTTACTTCAAGTTCGGGATTTATATATTTTTTCATTTGTGTTCCCTCCCTTAGTTATCGATTGAAGCCTTTAATGCTTCAAGGTTTTCTTCTGCAATTATTTTGTACTCGTCTGCAGTCCACTTTTCATTTACTTTTTCTTCTACAACTTCTTTTGCTGTTGCCGAGAAAGTATATGTATCTTTATAAAGTTCATAAAGTGCTATCGCTGTTGTTTTGCAAGAACGCGAAATTGTTCCGTTCTCTATCGGCTTTCCGTCTACATCGTTATCTGAATAGATTACTGTGCCGTTTTCAAGTACAACAAACGCACGAAGTGAATAAAGTCTATTCATATGATTTGCGCCAGTGTTATTGATATTTGCATAGTAAACATTAAATTCAGTTGTATACGGAATTTTTGCTATCTGAGGTGTTACACCATCTACACAGAACTTTGCGCCTGTTTCATCGTTTACAACCTCTTTGCCCTCTGCTATGAGAGATGTGGGGATGAGTATCATTCCTACCTCTTTAATTTTGTTGTTTGCTGCAAAATCGGCATCAATTGTTGTAGTAAAACGAAGGTCATACTGACCGTTTGTTCTGATGGTTGTGCTGTCGGCTGTAATAGCAACGGGGCTTACCTTTATACCCTCTGCGTTTACAGGGGTATTATCAACTGTATCGGTACCTGCGGCATTTGCAACTTTTACACCCGTTACGGTGAAATCTGCAGCGCCTACTTCTGCTGCCAAAACAGTGAAGTTGAATGTTGCAAGGTCCTTATTTACGCCGTCACAAAGAAGAATATATTCAATAGTACCTGCGGTTTCGTCAACCTTGAAAGCATCTTCTGCTTTACCTTCAATATGGTTTGCGGCGGCAACAGACGAAGTCATAGTAATATCTACAAAATCAAACTTCGTTTTGTCGTATGTAACAGTACCCTGTACGCCGCCTACTGTTGCATCGGCTATCTGCAGTGTTACGCTATAAACGGAGCCTTTTACTGCGCCGACCTCTGTGTCTGCTACGAGTTTCACTTCAACCGCTGTTCCCTCTGCCGAGGCGGTGAGTGCGGTCATTGATGCTATCATCAAAATGCTTAGGAACAATGCTATAATTTTTTTCATAACTTACACTCCTACCTAAAAAATATTAAAAAGTATAACTACACACTTTATTACATAGTGTATTCTAACATAACTTTTTACACTTAGCAACAACTTTTTGTTGTTTTTGATGCATTTCAATATGTTTTATTGTTTTTTAATATATATACTGCACATATTACTGCACTATGTTGACTTTTTTGCGAAAAAATGATACCATTAGCAAAAGCAATGTTAAGGAGACAAAAATAATGCAACAAAAAATTCTAAATTTGATTGAAGAACGAAAAGACGAACTTTTTTCGCTTCTCTCAAGTCTTGTTAAAATAAATTCCGAAAGTTTTGGCAGTTACGGCAACGAAGAAAAAATCGCAAGATACATAGACACTCTTTGCAAGGAATTAGGACTCCAAAGCGACCTTTATTCTCCTCTGTCACTTGAGGGTTTTGTGGACCACCCCGATTATTTCCCCGGCCGTTCGCTCGAAAACAGATATAATGTTGTGGCAAAATGGCAGGGCGCCGAGGACGAAAACGAACTTATGCTTATGGCTCATACCGACACCGTTATGATTGGCGACATAAACAACTGGGACGGCGACCCGCTTTCAGGTGAAATCAAAGACGGCAAACTCTACGGCAGAGGCGCTTGCGATGATAAATACGCTATCGCAACCTCTCTTTTTGTTATAAAACTCTTAAAAGAACTCGGGTTCACCCCTAAAAAAAATCTGCTTTTTGCGGCATATTCTGACGAAGAATATGGCGGAAGTCACGGTGCTATGGCGGCAGTTATGAAATACCCCTGCAAACGTATTGTAAGCTTGGACGGAGATAACAATGATATCTGGCACTGTGCTTCGGGCGGACAAGAGGTTAAATACCGTTTCCACACAGCATTTCCTGCCGACTGCGCAAAGGCTGCTACAAAGGCTTTATCGGTCGTTATTGACTGTATGGAAACCTTTGCGGAAAATAGAAAACGCGAACTTGAAAACAACCGCTTTTACAATGGTACCATTATACCCGAAACATCCTTGCGTTATATGGGGTGCCGCGCGGGTGACAACGGGCAGGATTTAGGCAGGGGCGAAGCGGTTTTCCTTTTCTATACAGACAAAACAAAAGAGGAAATATATAAAGAATTCGCCGAACTTGAAAAGGTTATAGCCGAAAAACTAAAGCCGTTTGACATTATAGGTGACGGATTCACCCCCACTACAAGATTTTTCCATTGCGTTTTCTGCGAACCGGATAGCGAGGATGTAAAACTTATGGTAGAATCCTCTATCGAAGCCTCGGGCAAAAAGCCACTTGTTTGCGGTTCGTGCCTTTCCGATTTATCGGTAATTTCTAAATACGGCAGCAGTCTCGCCTTTGCCTACGGTGTCGGACGCGACTTTTCGGAAATTGGCGGCGCACATCAACCAAACGAATTTATTGAACTTGATAAACTTGTTGATTTTACAAAAACAGTTGCCAACTACATTCTTAAAGTATTGGGATAACAAAAAACACGATGAACAAAATGTTCATCGTGTTTTTATTTGCTTTTATGTTTAAGAATAAACGAGATTACAAGGCATACTATGATTGCAGCCGCGTATGGAATTATCGAAAAGAAAGCAACATACGCGGGTGCACTACACGCTCTACAATGCGTCAATGCGCCGTAATTATACGCAACATCTATACACATCAAATAAGACAGCGCCCACGCTACATAAAGCAAAATTTTGCTAATCCTTTTCATTATTCCACCTCGTAAGTATAGAGGTCGCCCGTTAATCTTACGCGTTTTTGAGATTTGTAACAGGTAACTCCCATACTGTCGGTTGTGGGTTCAAAATACACATTATAAGTTACCAAAAGTTTACCCGTAAAACTTTTTACTGTAAATTTAGGTTCGCTGACATATGCATCTACAGGTAATTCTTCTTTGGTTTTTTCGGCATAAAGTTCGAGCATTACGGCTTTAAGCGTAGCCAAATCATACTGTGGTAAAACGGTTTTTTCGGGGTACTGAGGCTCGGCTTCTTCCGCCGGAATATAGGCGCCGCCCCCGACCTTGACCTTTTCAATTTTTACTGTGAAATCCTCTTTCACATACACGCTTTTGTAGCGTTTTATAAGGTTTTTATCGCGTTCTTCTTCAATGGAAACCACATTGAATTCAATATCGTCACGGGAGACTTTTTTGTTTTCTAATGATATTAGTTCGTGGTTGCCGTCACCATCGCTATAGTCGGCTTCACCCGTATCACAGGCGCACACGCAGAACACAAGCACAAACGCCAAAAGCAGTGCCAAAAATCTTTTCACGGTATACGCCCCCTTTTACAAAAAATATCTTTCCACATATATTATATCATATATTAAGAAAAAATCAAACATATTTTGAAAACCCCGAGAAAACTCGGGGTTTTTATTAACCGCAGGTGCAGTTTCTGCAATATCTTACGATAAGCAAAATTACAAGCAACAAGAGTGCTACAATAGCAAAAATTGCAACGGGTGCAATTATGCCAAGGAAGAATGTGCTAAATACTGCGCCCAAAATTATTCCGACTGCCAACAAAAGAGCCGCCGCTACGATTGCAATTATGGTGAAAATACCGCAGCAACCGCAGTTTCTATCGTTATAACCGTTCATATTTTTCTTCCTCTGTTTTATATATTTATTCCAAACGGAACATTACATACTATGAAGAAGAAGCATCTTTTGTTAACGGGAGAAAGCGCAGATAGTGAGATAGGTCATATAAACATCAAACTTTGAAACGATTTCAAAAGGTGCGTGCATTGAAAGCACAGGAACGCCGAGGTCCACGACATCGAGTCCTAAATTCGCAACATACATTGCAACTGTTCCGCCGCCGCCTGCGTCAACCTTGCCCATTTCGCCTGCCTGCCATACAACACCCGCATCGTCAAGCAATTTGCGAATAAATCCAACATATTCTGCAGAGGCATCGTTGGTGCTGTATTTGCCGCGAGAGCCTGTGTATTTTGTTATAACGGCGCCGCCGTTGATATAGGATGCATTGTTTGCCTCCATAACATCAGGGAAAGTGGGGTCAAATGCGGCATTGACATCGGCAGAGAGACACTTTGATGCGCGCATTGCTTTATAGCCGTCTGTGCCCTCCATTCCCGCCAAATCCATAAAGATATATTTAAGGAAGGAAGAATTGAGTCCCGTATTTCCGTCAGAGCCGATTTCTTCTTTATCGGCAAGGATTACTATAACAGTATGTTCGGGCACATCCATATCCATTACGGCGCGAAGTGCGGGATATGCGCAAACGCGGTCATCGTGACCGTATGCGCCGATGAGCGAACGGTCGAAACCGATGTCACGCGCATTATAGCAGGGCACACACTCAAGTTCTGCAGAGAGGAAATCGGTCTCTACAATGCCGTATTTTTCGTTAAGAATGTTCATTATATTGAGTTTTACAAGTTGACTTTCCTCGTCATCGCGGAAAGGACGGCTGCCGACAAGGACATTCAGTTCTTCGCCCTTGATTCCGTCACTCAAGGTGCGTTTGCTCTGCTCTGCCGCAAGGTGAGGAAGCAAATCTGTTACAACAAAACAAGGGTCAGAAGCATCGTCACCTATGCGAACTTCTACCTTTGTGCCGTCCGCCTTTACAACAACGCCGTGCAAAGATAGCGGAACTGCGGTCCACTGATATTTCTTTATGCCGCCATAGTAGTGTGTTTTGAAAAGCGCAAGGTCGTTGCTTTCATAAAGCGGATTGGGTTTAAGGTCAAGACGGGGAGAATCAATATGTGCCGCAGTAACACGCGCACCCTCAATTATCGGGCGTTTGCCCATAACGATAAATGCAGCCGCTTTGCCGCGGTTGTTTATATACATTTTGTCGCCTGCTTTATATTTTTTATCACAGTCGAACTCTGTAAATCCTGCACCCTTTGCAAGTGCTATTGAAGCATTAACCGCCTCGCGCTCGGTCTTTGCCTCATCCAAAAATGCTTTATAGTCCTCACAAAACGCGTCTGCCGCTTTGATTGTGGCTTCATCCGCAGTAAGTTGACCGCCGTTTTTCTTCTTAAAAAGTTTTTCTTTTAATTCTTTTGCTGTTGCCATAGTAATTCTCCTTATATAAATTTTTTCAAAATTTCTTCCATTCTTGAATTTAGCGCACTTTTATCGCCGTTATTGTATATAACATAATCACAGCGCGACACAAAAAAGTCGTCTGTTTTGGCGGCAAAAAGGCGTTCACTTGCGGCGCTTTCTTCTAAATTATCACGCGCCATTATACGCTCTTTACGAAGTTTTTCATCCGCAAGAACACAGATTGTAGCGGTGCAAATATCGGATAGTCCGCTTTCAAAAAGCGTTGGCGCATCTAAAAGCACCGCTTTCTTTTCTTTAATTATTCCCTTAATGGTTACCACTATGAAAGGTAGTGTAATATCGTTTAGTTTTTTTGTGTTTTCGGGTGAAGAAAAAGCGCGGTGTGCAAGGGTTTTACGGTCAAGTGCACCGTCCTTTATTATATCTTCACCGAAAAAGGCTGAAAGCGCTTTAAGCATTTCTTTGTTTTTGCTTTCTTCCCTTGCTACTTTATCACAATCAACCGTAAAAAAACCCAACTGCTCGGCTATGGGCAAAACACTGCTTTTACCCGCACCAGTGGGCCCTGTAAGACCTATTACGGTACTCATAAATCAATCACCTCAAACCCTGCGGCACGAATGAGTCTGTTGTAAACCGCAAGACCTACGCCGCTTTTTTGCGGTGCGTGAACATAAACCTTTTCCACACAAAGTTCGTCCGCCGCCCTTAATGCTGTAAAGAGTCCTGCCGCCTGAGAAGCGTCATCAACGGCGCTTCCGTAAACAATATGCGGTACCGAAAGCATTTTTTCGTCTTCACTAAAACAGATTGCGCCGGAACATTCTTCTTTGTTTACAAAATTTGCAAAATCCGCACTGTCAGCCTCAACAAGCAAAATCTTAGTTTTGGGCGAATAGTGTTTATATTTCATGCCCGGACTTGCAACGGGTTTGTCCTTTTCGGGTTCCGCAAGTACTGCACTATCAATCACCAAATCGGGCAGAATTTCTTTAAGTTGCTCTGCCGTTACACCGCCCGGACGCAAAAGGCGCGGCGGGTTTGTAGAAAGAGTTACAACGGTTGATTCAACACCAACGCGACTGTTTTCCGACATTATAACGGCATCAATTTTTCCGTCAAGGTCGCAAAGCACATGCTCTGCCGCCGTAGGACTGGGCGAACCCGATATATTAGCCGAAGGTGCGGCAAGCGGTATACCAGCCGTTTTGATTATCTCCCTTGCAACGCGTGATGACGGCATTCGCACGGCAACGGTGGGAAGTCCTGCCGTTACCTTTTTTGACACCTTATCACCGCACGGCAACACAAGGGTTAACGGTCCGGGCCAAAACTTTTTTGCAAGTGTATAAAGAACATCCGGCACATCACACGCTACCTCGCTTAACATATCCATATCCGATATATGAACAATAAGCGGATTATCCTGTGGGCGACCTTTTGCGACAAACACCTTGTCAATCGCGTCACCGCAAAAGGCACTTGCGGCAAGTCCGTAAACCGTTTCTGTAGGTATTGCAACAATTCCGCCGTTTCTTAAAAGTTCTGCCGCGCGGCCAATATCGGCTTTGTTATCCGATAATCTTAGTGTTTCCATTTTAGTTCTCTGCTTTCAGCATTTCTGCTCTGTAATGTGTTATAAGCGCATCGATAACTTCGTCCAAATCACCGTTCATAATCTGCTCTATTTTATAAAGCGTAAGTCCAATTCTGTGGTCGGTTACACGGCCTTGCGGGAAGTTATAGGTTCGTATGCGTTCAGAACGGTCGCCCGTACCAACCTGTGCACGGCGGTCAGATGCGATTGCCTCTGTTTGTTGTGACTGCATCTGTTCATAAAGACGCGAACGCAATACCTTCATTGCTTTTTCTTTGTTTTTATGCTGACTGCGCTCGTCCTGACATTCAACAATAAGTCCTGTAGGCAAATGGGTTATGCGGATAGCCGATTCGGTTTTATTAACATGCTGTCCGCCGGCACCGCCCGAACGATAGGTATCAATCTGTAAATCGGCGGGGTTGATTTCAACCTCAACCTCTTCGGCTTCGGGCAACACCGCAACCGTAACGGTTGAGGTATGAATTCTGCCCGATGTTTCGGTTTCGGGCACACGCTGTACTCGGTGAACACCGCTTTCGTACTTGAAGCGCGAATATGCGCCCTCGCCCTCTATCATAAAACTGACTTCCTTATATCCGCCAAGTTCGGTTTCGTTGCCGCCAAGCACCTCTATTTTCCAGCGTCTTGCCTCGGCGTACATAGAATACATACGCATAAGCGAACCCGCAAAAAGTGCCGCTTCTTCACCGCCGGCACCGCCTCTGATTTCGATTATTACATTCTTATCATCATTAGGGTCACGGGGGAGAAGCAAAACTTTAAGTTCTTCCGCACAGCGCTCAATTGCATCTTTGGCTTCGGAAAGTTCTTCTTGTGCGAGTTCCTTAAAATCTTTATCAAGGCTACTGTCTTCGAGTAGTAAAAGTGCTTCGCTTTCGGCGTTTTTAGCCGCAACATACTCCCTGTACTTTTCAACGATAGGGGTAATCTGCTTATGCTCTTTCATAAGTTTTTTGTATTGTTCCTGGTCGGATACAACGGCGCTATCCATCAAAAGTTCGCCTATCTCTTCATAACGGCTTTCAACCGCTTTTAATTTATCAAACATTCTGTTCTTCCCTCTCTATTCTCTTTATGTTTTTTTCGGCTTTTACACGCGGTACCATAACCTCGTGATTACAGCCGAGGCACTTTATCTTAAAATCCATTCCTGTGCGGGTGACCAAAAACCTATCACTTCCGCAAGGGTGTTTTTTCTTCATTTTAAGAACATCGCCCACTCTTACATCCATAATTACACTCCAAACATATTATATCAGTATATTATTATATACCAATACCGCAGTTTGTGCAATAATTTCTTGAAAGTAGCGGATTATAATGTTAAAATCATAACGGATGGTGATTTTATGAGTTCTATTAAAATAATGCACTGTGCCGATTTACACCTCGGCGCTGAGTTGTCGGCGCTTGGGAATTTGGGGGCTGAGCGCCGTGCAGAACTTTTGCACACCTTAAATGAGATTAAAAAACTATGCGAGATACACTCTGTAAGACTTTTACTTATTGCGGGTGACCTTTTTGATTCTAACAATGTACCGAAAGACACTGTGCAAAGCGTTAAATCCTGTTTTGCATCGATGAGTGGTGTTACTGTTGCAATAACTCCGGGCAACCACGATTATCTTTCGGCGGATTCACCCTATAATAGCGAATGGAGTGAAAATGTACATATTTTCAAGAAAGCCGAAACGATTGAAGTTGACGGTGTTTTCGTGCACTCTGTTCCTTTCCTGAGCGCGTATAGCGACACTTTTTCTTTGCCTAAAGCCAACGGTGGCACCAACATTCTTTTGCTACACGGCGACCTGTCCGGCGGACCATACAACCCGTTGACTCCCGCGGTATTAGCCGACACCAATATGGACTATGTTGCGCTCGGCCATGTGCACAAGCGCACCGAAATTGCCTACGCCGACAGTGTGCCCTACGCATATAGCGGTTGTCCCGAGCCGCTTGGCTTTGACGAGCCTGACGAAAAGGGAGTTTACATCGGCACTGTCAGCGAAAAACAGATAGACCTTGCGTTTTACAGAACTTGTCGCCGTTGTTACCGCGAACTTTCCGTTCCTGTTGCAAAAGCGGAAGACAACACCGAAGTTTTAAACCTTGCGAAACAGGCGATAGAAAACTATCAAGGCGACCTTATTAAACTAAAACTCACAGGAGAAAGCGGTTTTAGTATTGACACTGAATATATCGCCGCAGGTCTTCGCGGTGATGCATATTTTATAAAAGTTCGCGATTTTACTTTTACTAAAGAAAATCTTGATATTATAAAAAATGAGCAGACGCTTAAAGGCTTTTTTGTGCGCGAGATGCAGTCGCGTATTGAAAACTGTGAAGAAAACGAAAAAGAGGCGCTCGGCGAAGCGTTAAGACTCGGCCTTGCGGCACTTTCATCAAGGGAGGTAGGATATCTTGAAAATTGAGAAAATCCATATTGATAATTTCGGAAAATTCCACGATTATACAATTGATTTTTCACAAGGATTCAACCTCGTTTTCGGCAACAACGAAGACGGCAAAACCACCATTATGAGTTTTATCCGCCTTATGTTTTACGGCAGCGGCACGAGCAAATCCGACCTTTTTTCTAATCTTCGCCGCCGATACACCCCCTTTTCGCAAGAGAAGATGGGGGGCAGCATTGATTTTACGCACAACAATAAAAGTTACTCGCTTTACAAACAATTCGGCAAGACACCAAAAAGCGACAAAACAGTGCTTATGGACAAGGCTCTTGACTCACCTGTTACCCTGCCATCAGGCACGGAAGTCGGCGAAATGTTCTTTTCACTTTCTGCCGGTGCTTTTGAAAAAAGCATATACATAGGTAGTCTACCGCCCTACGCAGAAGACGGTTTTTCCGACCTTGAAAAACGCCTTACCGCCGCCGTTTATACGGGCGACAGAGGTGACGGATACGAGCAGATTGCAAAACGCATAACGGCGGCGCAACTTGAACTTCGCACTCCCAGAAAGGTTGGTAAAACCGATAAACTTCGCGAGGAAATAACGGCTCTTCAAACCGAATTGGCACAGGTTAAAACGCTTGAAAACGAGCGTAAAGAGCGCGAAGAAAAAGCACATCTGAAAACGCGCGAACTCGAGCACCTTAAAGCCGAGCACGAAAATTTAACACAACTGCTTAAAAAGAGCCGCATAGCCGAACAGGGCGCCGCTATAAAAACAGAACTTAGCACAAGGCGCGAACTACAAGCGTTAGAATTAGAATTGAAAGATTTCCCAAAAGAAAATTTAGAAAAGGCAAACGCCCTTTTGGAAAATCACACAGCACTTTTGGCAAAAATCTCTGCTCTTTCAGAAAAAGACACCCAATTCACAAAGAGCGCCGATGCGGATAAATCAGAGTTTGAAAGCGCAAACCGCGAACTTACACAAACGCTTGAGGACATCAAAAAAGCAGAGGAAAAACTGCTTTCCGCCGAGCGAAACAGCACAGGCAAAGAAACGCCGTTTATGTTTATTGTGGCGGCTCTATTCACTATTTCTGCCGTTTGCGGATTTTGGGCTTCGCCCGTATTTATCGCACTGCTCTTCCCCGCTATCGTTTTCCTTTTGTTAGGCATTAAAGGCACAAAACAAAAACGCGAAAGCGGTGCTAAGATTTTAGAAATTAAGGGTGAACTTTTAAGTCTTAAGGAAGCCGAACTTCAGTTGCGCGAACGCCAAAACCGCGCCGAAACGGCTCTGCGGGTGCAACTTGAACACCGCAATCTTTTAGAAAACGAAAAACAAAAGCAAAAGGAAACTTTGTTAAAAACCGAAGCGGATATAGAAAAAATCAAGGCACAAATTTCGGCACTTTTAGGTACGGAAATACAGTTTGCAAAAGGGGAAATTGCCAAGTTGCAATTAAAGCATAACCGCCTTGACTCACTAAAATTTTTATCTTCACAGAGTGCTTTTTGCGAAACCGAAACCGCACTTCTTGAAAACGCTCTTGCCAATATGCAAAATGATTCCGACCTTAAAACCCCCGCGGAATATGAAAACCTTTTGGCAAAAACCGCCGCTCTCATTAACGAAGTGGGAATCACGCTTGAACGCGAAAAGGTTAATTTGCAAAACATTTTTGGAACTAAGCGCGGTATTGCGGCGCTTGAACGCTTGATTGCCGAAAAGGAAGAACTACTTAATAATCAAAACGCACATTATGACGCGTTAGCGGTTGCAGCAGATGCTCTTTTTGAGGCATATACCAAGATGCGCCAAAACTTCGCTCCTGAACTCAACCGTATGACAAGTGAGTTTTTTGAGAGCATAACAGACGGCGTTCATAACGGTGCTACCGTTTCAAAAGACTTTTCGGTACGCGTTTGCGAAAAGGGCAATCCCCTGCCGTTTGAGAGCGAATATCTGAGTGCGGGAACACGCGACCAACTTGAACTCTCGCTCAGGCTTTCACTTGCAAAACTGACGGCAGGTGACAACCATCTACCGTTGCTGCTTGATGATATTTTAGTGCAGTACGATGACCGCCGCGCAGAAAAAGCGATAGAATTTTTAGCGGACTATGGAAAAGATAATCAAATCCTTTTCTTCACCTGTCACAGCGACATACGCGAAAAAGCAAAAGAAAACGGTGCAGAAATTACATCGTTATAACGGGGCGTCGTAGCGCCACCCCCTATAAACAAGAAATTATCTGTTTTAATGAATTACTACAAACACACATAAAAAAGAAAACCACCCAAAAAGAAGGTAGCCTTTCGGGTGGTTTTTTCGATATATTGCTTTGCAATTCGATATTTTTACTAAAGCAAAATCGATATGTTTGGCTTCGCTCAAACTCGATATAATATAAATCCTCTCGCGTTGCCATAAGGCAACATATCGAGCGTGTAACGCATATCAAGCCATGCATATCGAAAATCCCAACGGGGATTTATATCGATGCATTGTGTTAAAACACAATGCTTAAGGTCGGGTTTTTCTTATATATCGAAGAGTAACTGTCCGTAAGACGAATAGGGCCAATCGGTTGCCGACATATTCATTTCAATCTCGTCAACATCGTTTCTTAGTTCTTTCATCGCCTTTAACACAGTATCGTGATAATAACGCGCAACGCTCAATGCGTCACCCGTGTTTGCGCGGGATTCAACCTGCTCAAGCACGATAATTCCGTCATATACGCGGTCTGAATGGTAGGATAACTTTTTAATCAAATTTTCCTCCAACTTGTAACTGCCGAAGGATGCTTTCTTCTTTATAATATTATCCGCAAGTTTTGTTGTATAAGCACTAACAGCGGGGATAACATCCTTTTTAACCATATCAAGCATTGTGAGCGCCTCGATATTTATGGTCTTTGCGTAGTTTTCAAGCATTATTTCATAGCGCGAAACAAGTTCGGTTTCGGTGAAGACGCCGTAATGCGAGAAGGTATCAAGCGTCTTTTTATCTATGAGCATCGGAAGCGCGTCAACGGTTGAAACAAGATTGAGCAGTCCGCGTTTTTTAGCCTCTTCTTTCCATTCTTCCGAATAGCCGTCACCGTTAAAGACAATGCGTTTATGCTCTTTATAAATATCACCTATTACGGCAAAAATTTCTTTATCAAGGTCATCCGCTTTTTCAAGTCGGTCACAGATTTCATCAAGCGCCTCGCTGACTATTGTATTGAGCACAACATTAGGGTCGGCGATAGAATCGCTCGAGCCTAACATACGGAATTCAAACTTGTTGCCCGTAAAGGCAAAGGGTGAGGTGCGGTTGCGGTCGGTTGAATCCTTTCTGAAATGCGGAAGAACATGTGCGCCGATTTCAAGTTCGGGCATTTTTTCGCCCGAATATTCGGTGCCCGATTCAATCGCTTCTAAAATAGCAGTGAGTTGGTCGCCCAGGAAAACAGAAACAATTGCAGGGGGCGCTTCGTGGGCACCTAAGCGGTGGTCATTACCCGCACTTGCAACGGTTGCGCGTAAAAGTCCCTGATGTTTATCAACAGCCGAAAGCACAGCCGAAAGCATTAAAAGGAAAAGTTTGTTTTCGTGCGGTTTTTTGCCTGGCTTAAACAGGTTTACACCCGTATCGGTTGAGAGCGACCAGTTGTTATGCTTTCCGCTTCCGTTTACGCCCTTGAACGGTTTTTCGTGCAAAAGACACACAAGTCCGTGGCGGGTTGCGATGCGCTTCATCATCTCCATCACAAGTTGATTCTGGTCACACGCAACATTGACTGTTTCAAAAATAGGAGCGAGTTCGTGCTGTGCGGGGGCTGCCTCGTTATGCTCGGTTTTAGCAAGTACGCCGAGTTTCCAAAGTTCCTTATCAAGTTCGCTCATAAATTCCTTAACGCGCGGTTTGATGGCTCCAAAATAGTGGTCGTCCATCTCCTGTCCCTTAGGCGGACGGCCGCCTAAAAGAGTTCTACCACAGTACATAAGGTCTTTGCGGGATTTATAGTATTTTCTGTCAATCAAAAAATACTCCTGCTCTGCGCCGACAGTGCACAATACACGCTTAACATCGTCCATTGAAAAGAGGCGCAAAAGGCGAAGTGTCTTTTCGTTTATAACCTCCATAGAACGCAAAAGCGGTGTTTTCTTATCAAGCGCTTCTCCGCCGTAGGAACAAAACGCGGTGGGGATACAGAGTGTATCATCCTTTACAAAAGCATAGGATGTGGGGTCCCAGGCGGTGTAACCGCGCGCTTCAAATGTTGCGCGAAGTCCGCCCGAGGGGAAACTTGACGCATCGGGTTCACCCTTTATAAGTTCCTTACCCGAAAACTCCATTATTACGGTATCGTCACCGACCGGCGATATAAAACTATCGTGCTTTTCGGCTGTAATACCCGTCATTGGCTGAAACCAATGTGTAAAATGCGTGGCGCCTTTTTCTATTGCCCACTCTTTCATACATCTTGCAACAACATTAGCAATATCAATATCTAAAGCGCGGTCTTCGCGTATGCAATCCTTCATCGCGTTATAGGTTGCTTTTGGCAGACGCGCTTTCATTTCTGAATCGTTAAACACCATACTGCCGTACAGTTTTTCGGTTATAGACATAGGTTACCTCCGTTTTTTAATACCACATCAGTATATTTAATTAAAATGGAAAAGTCAATCGGTTAGCGGTTTTTTATTGCTTTTTTATCTAACAGCCCCAAAAACTTAATAAAATTAAGTTTAATTGCGATTTTTCTTAATTTCAAGGACTACGGTATTAACAAAAATAGGAAATCCCCGACATTTATGGTGTATCGGGGATTTTTAATTTATGCTTCGGCTATTAACTTTTTAAGGCTTACAATTTTAACGCAAAGCGCAAAAAGTTCGGTTGCAAGTGCCAAATCTTCAATGGGCGGATATGAGGGGGCTATGCGGATGTTGCTGTCCTTGGGGTCCTTACCGTATGGGTAGGTCGCACCTGCATTTGTGAGTATTACACCCGCTTTTTTACAAAGTGCAACTATATCCTTAGCGCAACCCTCTAAAGACTGGAATGATACAAAGTAACCGCCGAGAGGTTTACTCCACTCGCCAACGCCTGTGCCCTCAAGTTCTCTTGTCAAAATTTCGTCCACCTTCTCAAATTTAGGACGGAGAATATCGGCGTGTAGGCGCATATGCTCACGCATTCCGTTAATATCTCCAAAATAGCGGACATGGCGAAGTTGGTTAACCTTATCGTGACCGATGGTCTGTATTGACATCTGATGTTTAATATCCTTAAGGTTGTTATGCGATGCGGCAATTGCCGAAATGCCTGAGCCGGGGAAACTGATTTTTGAGGTGGATACAAACTTATACACCATATCGGCATTACCCGCTTTACGACATTCGTCAAGCAGTTCAAGCACAAAATCCTGTTTATCATCATAAAGATGGTGTATGCAATATGCATTATCCCAGAAAATTCTGAAATCTTCTGCGGCGGGTTTAAGTTTTGCAAAACGGCGTACCGTTTCATTTGAATATGAATAACCCTGCGGGTTGGAATATTTCGGAACGCACCAGATACCCTTGATTGCCGAATCGTTTTCAACGAGTGTTTCAACAAGGTCCATATCGGGACCGTCTTCGGTCATAGGTACATTTATCATTTCAATACCGAAATGTTCTGTTATTGCAAAGTGGCGGTCGTATCCGGGTACGGGGCACAAAAACTTAACACTTGGAAGTTTGCACCAAGGGGTGTGTCCCATAACGCCGTGTGTCATACAACGCGAAACCGTATCGTACATAACATTAAGGCTCGAGTTGCCGTATATAATAATATTATCGGCGGGAACTTCCATCATATCGCCGAGAAGTTTTTTCGCCTCGTCAAGTCCCTCTAGCACACCGTAATTTCGGCAGTCTGTTCCGTCTTCGCAACTTAAGTCCGATGTACTCGCAAGTACATCCATCATTCCCATTGATAAATCAAGTTGAGCGTTGCTTGGTTTTCCGCGCGCCATATTAAGCGACAAGTCACGCGCCTTAAACTCATTATATTTTTCACGCAGTTCCGAGAGAAGAGCCTTCTTCTCTTCAAGTGACATCTGACTGTAAAGCATAAAATAACCTCGCTATTAAAAATATTACAGATTATTTTATCACACTTTATGCACAAATGTAAACAAATAGTTATAAAAAAACGGTCAAAATCTTCATTTTGACCGCTTTTTTGCTATTTATTTATAAATTTGCAAAAAGATTTATTAGAAAATAGCGCAAAAAGCGCAAGTGTTGTTGTAAGCATTTCGGGCACCATATAAGATGCATTATAAGTAATAGAGCCCCAGATTACCGTCCACACACCGTCTGAGAAATTTCCAAAAAGCACTGTGCCCGATATGAAATGCATTAAAAATCTCAGTATCAGCGAAATTAGCGCGAATCCGATTATAACGCCGCGGCTTTCACCCTTTGCAAAACCTGTAAATCCCAAAACGGTATACGCTAAAATATAATCAAGCAATATACAGGATATCAGCACTAGCGGAGTTAAACCCCAAGAGACCACCTCTGCTATGCTCAAAAGCATCTGCACCACGCTGTTTACAAAACAGGCAAAAAATCCCCATTTTAATCCGTACATAATCGGTATCAGCATAACAGGCAGCATTGCAAACGGCGTTACGCTTCCGCCTAAGGGCAGGTCTATGGGCTTTATAAGGCTCAAGACGGTGGACAGCGCGATTAGAACCGCGCTTACGGTTAGTTTTTTTGTTCTTTCTTTCATTTTTCTTCCTCTTTCTTTGTCAAGATTTGACTAGGAAAAAGCCGAAAAGCACCGCAAAATAAATTGCGGTGCTTTCATAGTAGGTGATATTTTAGTTTTCCTACGACGGCATTATCCGCATCAGGTTAAAGGGTCGAAACATAACGGTTTCCTCTCAGCCGGAGTTAATCCAGCTCCCCTAACGATTAAGATTTTACTCCTCTTTTGGCTCTTTGTCAAGATTTTCCTCTGTTTTAGGTTCTTTTTCTTCTCTTGAAAACTCCGAAAGCAGAACGAAGGTTTCGTGTTTATCGTATTTTTGCCAAAGTTCCAAGAGTTTTTCGCCCTCGGGATAGTAATTTACTACCTCGTGTTTTTTATAGTATCTTCGCACAAACAAAAGATACACAATCAGCACAATCGCTGCAAAAAGTGAAAGCGTTATACCGAGCGAGAGTCCGGGCGTTTTATAAACAAATGTAATTTCGTTTTCTCCCGCATACGCTTTTACCGCCATAAATCCGACATTAACCTTTTCAATGGGCATTTCTTTGCCGTTAACATAAGCCGTAAAGCCTTCATCATAGGGAACCGAGAAAAATACAAGATTATCTTTTTCAAGGTTTATTTTGGCAGTAAATCCGTCTTTATTTTGCACAAAACTATGCGCGGCGGTATCGGCACGGGCTTTTGCATCATTTGCAAAATCCGAATCGCTTATGCCCAAATCTTTTTTATCGGTATTCTCTCCGCCGAGATAATATTCCTCAGACAGACCTTTAAGCAAGGTGCCGTATTTCTTTATCTGTTCGTTACTCAACACCATAGCCTTTAACATCATATTAGCGGCATTATCCTCGCCGTAGTAAAGACATTCTTCCTCGGTTATAAAATAATCGTATGTGAAGCCGTAGGGAATATAGTTTTGG
Organism: Acutalibacteraceae bacterium; assembly: GCA_045538515.1. Taxonomy (GTDB): domain Bacteria; phylum Bacillota; class Clostridia; order Oscillospirales; family Acutalibacteraceae; genus SIG589. The sequence continues at coordinate 51,205 of JAZSRO010000053.1, forward strand.
TTTTCGTAAATGTCATACTTGCTTTGGGTATCGACATACTTATAACCAAACATTTTATCCACGCCGTCTTCCGAAAAATTATAACCATCCTGCAAATCAAGCAGATATCTTACAGACAGAAGCGACCGAAGCGCCGAAGAATCGGTCGATGGGCGACTTGCAACGCCGCGCTCTTCACCGATAAACTCATAAAACTCTGTTACCGATGTGGGAACTATTGAATGGAAAGCATTTATACTGCTATAACCCAAATACATTCCCGTATTGTCGACACACTCATAAGCGTCTATGCGGAAGGTATCTTTGTCTCCCTCTAAATTTACCTCGCCCTCCAAAAGCGCGGGAATCATAACTCTGTCAACCTCATAAGAATGGGTTTTGCCGAGCCCCACAAAAACAGAGGCATAAAGCACCGAAATTATACACACACAGGTGGTTGACAATTTAAGGAAAAAGCGTTTATCGGTGCGCAGTCTGATTATGAGTATACGCAAAATTAAAAGGCTTATTGTGGCAATAGCGCACCAGATAAAAAATCTTTCGCGGAATACGCCGTTTTCGTCTTCCGTATAGATTCCAAAACGGCTGATTTTACCGTCATCCGTAAATCCTGCGGGCATAAATCCGATTATTAGTGTTGTGGCGGCGGTTATGCCGAAAACCCAGTTCCAAGCGCGTTTCCATCTGATATCGCGGCGTTCCACCGCCATACAGGTGGCAAGGCACATCATAAGAATGGGCATATAATACCAACGCGCATAGTAGGCGGTATTAAACATATAAAACGAACTGTTGAGCAGCGGCACGAGAGCCATAAATATCATAATTTTGATTAGGCGAGTAAGCCAATGGTCGCGTTTCCCCGACATAAATGCCCAGACGCCCACCATACTGAACACAGGCAACCATCCGCCGAGAGAAGACCATTTTACATCGGCTTCCGGAAAAAATACGGGACGGGCGGGTAGGTCGGGCGGGAAAAAGAAGCACTGCAGAATATTAGCATATATACTTTCTTTTCCGTAAAGGAGTGCACCCCAACCCGTTTGTATTTCGGTAAGACGGCTGTTACCCGAAAGGGCGCATATTGTAGGAACAAGAAGCACAGACGCCATCAAAACACCGATTACCGCCTCGGATGCGAGAGCGAAAAATCTGCCCCATTTGAATTTCCAGCGGTGAGATAACATTCTTACCGCCCAATATATAATTGTGAAAACAACCATTCCAAAGAAAAAGAAATAGTTGGTTGCTGCCGCCAAAAATACCGAAAGCGCAAAGTAACCACGCTTATTTTCGGTTATAAGAAGTTCCACAGACAAAAGCAAAATCGGGAAAACAATCATTGCTTCGTGGAAATGATTAAAGAAGATATTATAAACCGAAAAACCCGAAAAAGCATATAGTATTGCGCCAAGACGGGCGGTTGCGGTATTGCGCAAGAATCTGCGCAGATACAGGTACGCCGTTAGCGCACAACAGGCAAACTTTAGCATTAAAAGCGGTCCCATTAAATAAGGTACCGCACCCGTTGGGAATAAAAGCGTTATTAAAAAGAACGGACTGCCGAGCAGATAAAAGGTATATGAACCGATAAAATTAGCGCCCAAATCTGTGCCGAAATCCCAAGCCACAGCACCCTCTTTTATAAGTCTATGACAATGCTCATAAAACGGGATTTGCTGAACATTAAAGTCGCCATAAAAAAGAAAATATCCCTTATCCACAATTATATACGGCAAGAAGACAAGCACCGACATTAGAAGTGCTATTAAAAAAGTGCTAAGCGTTCTCGATTTTTGCTTTGTTAATATACTTTTCTTTTTTATTGAAAATGTCATATCGGCACTCCCTTCCTATGAAATAGTTTACGCTTACACAGGCTATATATATGAATAGCGCTAAATTGCATAGCGAAACAAAAGCAATAATATCATTAAGATATGGCAAGAAAAACGCGTTATCATTGTTTACGCGCAACAGTACTGCCGCCTGATTTACAAGGGTTGTAACGGTAAGCCCCGCAAACTGATAAATAAAATGCCGATTTTTAGTTGTGACAAAAGCCATAAGTGCAAAAGGAACGGCTACAAGCAGATATCTTTCGTGCATACGGGTTACAAACATAAATATTGCATCCATTATTAAAAGTCCGCCAATATAGATATTAACCCGTTTACCGAGAGCATAAAGCAAAATTATACCCGCTATTATTAAAACAACGATTATAAGGTTTATATCGCTGTATGTGAAGATACCCAGCGCGATATTAGAATCCTCTACCCCGTTTAGTCCCAGAAGGGCGTAGATGTTATATGCATTAAAGGTGCAGTACTGATATGTGTCGGCGCCGCCCAAATAGACCTTGAAAAACAAAAACGGGTCACGCGCACCAATCATAAACGGTAAAAACACAACTGCCACTGTGGCGGCGGCAGAAAGAACGCCAAACCCCAGTCTTTTAATACCGTGTTTTCTGAATATAAAGGCAAGTAATACGGGGGTAAAGAAAAGTGCTTGATATTTCGTAAGTCCCGCTACCGCCATAAGTATACAAGAGAAAAGCGGACGCTCTTCTGCCTGTGAAAACGACCACAAAAGCAAAAGAATTAACAACTGGTCGGTTTGTCCCCAATAGGCTGTTCCGAAAAATTGTGACGGATTGGCCGCGATACACGCTGCTGCAAAAAGCGCCGTCCAATTACCGTATTTTTCTGATATTTTATAGGTTAAAATTATACACACGCCGTCAAACAAAATTGGCCAGAATTTCATAAGAAACATCTGCATCATAGGGGAACAATCCAGAGAAAAAAAGCGGTATGCCGCGCCCGTTAAATAGAGGCAATAAAGATAAAGAGGCGGGTAATCAAGACTTATTTCCTCTGCCCTTGTATATACATTAAAAAAACCGTCTTGCAGGCCTATTGCCCAATCTCTATACCAATAGGTATCAAAGGCGTTGAAGTACAGAAGCCCTACAAGGAGCCTTGCCGCAACACCCGATATTACTATGAAGAGAAGTGCAAATAAAAATCTTTTATCCTTTTTTACCACTTTAACCCTCCTGCAAAAAAACAGTTATTGATATTATAGCATTAAATGGTATAATATTCAAGAAGACAAAAATTATACAGGTATGAAGGATGATTTTTATGAGCAGTCATTTTTATTCTATGTTATCCCGTATGAAATATATTGAGCGTTGGGCGCTTATGCGTAACACACAGAAAGAAAATCTTTCGGAACATTCGCTTGAAACGGCTTTCATAGCACACGCTCTTGCCGTTATCAAAAACCGCAGACTTTCCGGCAATGTTAACGCAGAAAAGGTTGCGCTTATTGCATTATTTCACGACACGACAGAAATTTTAACAGGCGACCTTCCCACGCCGATTAAGTACTATAGCGATGATATCCGCGATGTTTATAAGAAAATCGAAACGGTTGCGGGGCAGCAACTCATAGAACTTTTGCCCGAAGATTTGCGCCCTGATTTCTATGACATTTATAATTGTGAAGATGAGGAAATTTTGCAAATTATCAAAGCGGCTGACAAGATTTCCGCCCTCATAAAATGTATTTGTGAAAAAAATGCCGGTAACAAGGAATTCTTAGCGGCAGAAAAATCAACACGCGCGGCAATAAAGCGTATGAAACTGAAAGAAGCCGATATTTTCCTATCAGAATTTATGGAAAGTTTTACAGAACCGCTTGACAGCATAACACTTAAATAAAAAAGTTACAATCCTGTTGTTGACAAATATGTTATAATGATATTAAATCCTTTTATTTTTGGAGGTTTTTATGAATAACACCGACAGACTTTGCCTCGGATGTATGAATGACAACGGCGGTGAAAAAATCTGCCCTATTTGCGGGTATGATTCTACCAAGCCGTGCGATGAGACCTGTCTTACGCCGGGCACCTGGATTAAAGAAAGATATCTTATTGGCCGCGTTTTTGAAAAGAACGGCGAGGGCATAACCTATATCGGTTGGGATAATCTTAACAACAATGTTGTGTATGTTAAGGAGTATTTTCCGCAAGGACTCGCTATCAGAAACAAAAATAAGTCGGTATCAATTGAAGAGGGTAAGGAATATGATTTCAACAACGGCATTATGCAGTTTATTGATATCTCCAAAAAAATGGCCGACCTTCACACTCTTCCCTCAGTTATGCCCGTTATTGAGACGGTTGAACTCGGTGGCACTGCATACAGCATAATCAAAGCCGCCGCGGGTATTCCCTTGCGCGAATTTTTGCTGCGCAACGGCGGTAATCTTAAATGGGAACAGGCCAAACCGCTTTTCTTGCCTCTTATTGTAACACTTGACGGTATGCATAAAGCAGGGCTTATTCACGGTGGCATCTCGCCCGAGACCGTTATTGTCGGCCGCGATGGAAAGTTACACATTTTTGGCGTTTCTATCCCCGAAATCCGCGTTGCAAACAGCGAATTTGCTTCACAGATTTTCCCAGGTTTTGCGGCTATTGAACAGTATAGAGAAGAATTTGTAATCGGCACACACACCGATGTTTACTCACTTGCGGCAACGCTATTCCGCGCACTTATCGGTAATCCTCCAATGGCGGCGACCGAGCGTCTTGAGCGCGATAATATGTCCATCCCCGCAAAATTTGCCGAATCCATTCCGCCTTATGTACTTTCGGCTTTGGCCAACGCTTTACAGATTTTACCCGAAAACCGCACCCGCACAATGGAGGATTTTCGCGCAAGTTTGACACCTAAAACAAGCGATGTTCCATCTCGCACAGGTGCATCTGACGGCAACACGGTCTCCTCTGCTGACACCAACAAGAAATACACCATTATAGCCGCCGCGGCAACGGCAGGATTTTTGCTGATTATTGCCGCTATTCTCGTTTTCACTGTATTCAGGGACGATATTTTCGGCAAAAAAGAGCCCGATGTAACATCTTCTGTCAGTGCGCCGAGTGTTTCGTCCTACGGCGATGTAGACCCCAATGTGTCTGACGAACCCGTAGAGCGCACATATGATGTTCCCGACTTTACAAAGAACGAAAAAGGCGAACTTTGCAAATACGGTGATATCACAGAAAATGTTGATTATAATCAGATTTTCAAGTTCACGATAAAAGAAACACGCTTTAGTGACAAACATCCCGAAGGAACGATAATCGAGCAATCGGTTGCGGCGGGACAAAAGGTTAAAAAGGAAACCGAAATAGCCTTTGTTGTCAGCGCAGGTGCTGCAGAAATAAAACTTCCTAACCTTGCGGGTAAAACCGATATTGAGGCGTATATAGAACTTTTGGAACTTGGTTTCCAGGCAAATAACATTGAATTTGTTGACAAGTATGATGAAACCAAAGAGCCACAGCGCATAATCAATACCGATATTGCGGCGGGTACCAAGGTTTCGCGCTTTGCAAAGATTATTGTTTACATTAATTCTTACGAAGAACCTGCAAGTGATTACGACACTTTTTCAAGTGATAACAGTAGTTCCAACTAAAAACATCCCCTCCTACGGGAGTTGTGGTTAGGGATAAATTGGTTTTTCAGATAAATTTGCACTCTTTCTCGCTGTGAAAACTTGTAAGACACAAAGTATTACTGCGTTTTCTCATCATCGAAATAGTAGCAAATT
>JAZSRO010000023.1:0-1637 GCA_045538515.1 Acutalibacteraceae bacterium
GAAGAAAGAGCCGTGGCTCAAAAGTAAAATGAAAAAGCGGCGCAGTTTTGAACAAGTCCAGTAAAAACGGACAATAGAAAAAAAGAGTCCCCTATGGTAGAATTGAAATAACTACCATAGGGGGATTTTTTATGCCAAGAGAATATAGAAACATAAAGGAATACGAAAGAGAAATATTTGCTTTGCGAGACGAAGGAAAAACAAACCGAGAAATATGTGAAAAATTCAGATTAAAGCAAAGACAACTTGAAAATTTCATCAATCGACATAATAGAAATCAAGCAAAGTTATCATCAGGTATATCAATAAAGCCCAAAGGCAGACCGAGAAAAGACGGAACCACACTACCACCATCAATACAACAATTAAACAAAGTCGCACAATTACAATACGAACTTGCAAGAAAAGAACGACAAGTAAAAAGATTGAAAATGGAAAACGAACTAATGCGGGATTTTCTCTCGCTCACCGAAAGGAAGTGAGAACAAGCGTAAAATATATGGTAATCTACCGACATAAAGATAAGTATTCAATTAGTGAAATGTGTAGATTCTTTGAAGTTTCCAGAAGTGGATATTATGGTTATGTATCACGAATGAATGTACCTGCATGGGATTTACCGTTAGCGGAGAAAATAAGAGAATGTCAAAACGAATGCGGTAAAACCTACGGATACCGTAGGGTACATATATGGCTTGAAAGAAACGGTATTTATCGTAATCCTAAGACAGTACTAAGAGTTATGCAGAAATATGGGTTGCTGTCGGTAATCAGAAGAAAGAAATATCGTAACTACGGAGATCATCTACACAGATATCCAAATTTGCTTAACAGAGATTTTAGTGCCGAAAGACCGAATCAAAAATGGGTTACAGATGTTTCGTATATACATACCAAACAAGGTGTTTTGTATTTATCTGTTATTAGAGATTTGTATGACAACAGTATTGTTGCATACAAAACCGGCACGGAACAAAACATAAACCTTGTTTTAAGTACCATTAAAGAGGCCAAGAAAAAAGAGAAGGTCACCGCAGAGTTGCAGCTCCACAGTGACCAAGGCTTTCAATACACTTCACACGGGTATTTTAAGCTAACTCAAGAATACAACATTACGCCTTCAATGTCAAGACGTGGTAATCCTTATGACAATGCTTTGGCAGAAAATTTCTTTTCAATTCTTAAAACAGAGTGTATTTACCGCGTAAAACTTCAGACCTATGAGGAGGCTCGCCTCCTCATAGGTGAGTACATCCATTTCTACAATAACCAACGCATACAACTTAAAACAAAACTGACTCCGCTCGAAAAACGAAGTCAGTATATTGCTTAAAATTTAATTTTCGCTACCATAGAGCACTTTTTTGTGCTGTCCGCACAAATTGGGGCGGTTCAGTCGACACTCTCTTTTGTATTATAAATGATATCGCATCTTTCTTTGACGGAAAAGGCGGCAAAGTATTTTTCCTCCATTGGGATCCAACGGGTGCGAAACACCTCAGCCCACTGCTCACCGTTGCGCTTTATGATGCGGCGCATCTGTGTCTCGGCATCAATATCGCAGAAAACGCGCAGATCGTAATAGTCCCACAGGTTTTTATTGCAGCTGTAAGAGCCCTCGATGACAGTGAGCATCT
>JAZSRO010000080.1:0-1592 GCA_045538515.1 Acutalibacteraceae bacterium
GTATTAGATATTCTTTCCATTTTTTATGGTGATATGCAAAGGATAACTACCTTGCTGCTAATGATTTTATTGATTTGCCTTCGCGATGCTTTCTAACAATCTTATCAATTTTTTGTGGTGTATCAGGTATTCCTTTTTGTCATTGTTCGTTTTTAACAGACTTGTTCAGTTGTTAGCATCCTTTTACTATTGGGTAGAAAAATTCATAATTTTGTGGTATAATCAATTAAATATAAGAAGTTGAAAAGGTTGTACCCGAAATGAATAGCAAGGCGTTTATTAAATACATATCGGCATTATTACTGTTTGGACTTAACGGAATAGTGGCAAGTCATATACCGATGAACAGTTACGAAATAGTGTTTTTACGCACACTGATCGGCAGTATTCTTTTGATTGCTCTGTTTTTAATCGGCAAAGGTAAATTTCATATTAAAGAATATAAGAAAGACACCCTTTTCATTGTTTTGTCGGGTGTCGCAATGGGAACAAGCTGGATGTTCCTTTACGAAGCGTATCAGCAAATAGGTGTCAGCTTGTCATCACTGCTTTATTATTGCGGACCTGTAATTGTGATGATATTATCACCGTTGATTTTCCGTGAAAAACTAACGGCGCCTAAACTATTCGGGTTTGCGACTGTGCTTGTTGGAATTTTCCTTGTAAACGGTAATGCGACCCAAAGCAGCAGTAACCCATGGGGATTGTTTTGCGGTGCAATGTCGGCTGTGATGTATTTCTTTATGGTAACACTCAATAAGCAATCTAAAAACATCAGCGGAATGGAAAACTCTGTCATACAACTTGTGGTAAGCTTCTTAACCGTTGCGGTATTTATGGGCATAAAACAAGGCTTTGTCCTTGATGTTCCCGTAAGTGCTTGGGGCTGGATTTTGGTGCTTGGTATTGTAAACACCGGAATAGGCTGTTATCTCTATTTTTCACCACTCGCAAAACTTCCCGTGCAAACAGTAGCGGTGTGCGGTTATTTAGAGCCGTTGTCGGCGGTTGTTTTTGCCGCACTCTTGCTTGGTGAAAAAATGACTGTAATTCAAATAGTCGGTGCTGTCTGTATTATTGGCGGTGCAATGATCGGCGAATTGATAAAACCGAAGATAGCATAAATAAGAATTTAACGGAGATATGTTATGGAAGATATTCTGATAAAAATACTTGTCTGTTTTCTCGCAGGAGCAGGGGCAGGTATCGGAACGGGTTTTGCTGGTATGAGTGCTGCCGCCGTTATTGGCCCTATGCTGATAACATTTTTGGGTGTGCCTGCTTATGATGCGGTTGGAATTGGACTTATCAGCGACGTTTTGGCAAGTTTAGTTAGTGCATATACCTACAAGAAAAGTGGAAACTTAGATGTTAAAAACAGTTTACCGCTGCTCGTGAGCGTTCTGATCGTAACGATGATTGGCAGCTTTGTGGCAAGTTTTCTGCCCGAGCAAGCCATGAGCGGCACAATGCAGATAGCACTAATCATTATCGGTTTGCGTTTCATATTAAAACCTGTAAACAAGACAAGAGAGCAGTTGGAGGCAGTTTCTCCCAAGAGCAGACTGATTAAGGCAATCATCGGCGGTATA
>JAZSRO010000052.1:0-1798 GCA_045538515.1 Acutalibacteraceae bacterium
TTGAAAAAAGCACTGCTTTCGCAGTGCTTTTTTCTGGTGGGCCATCGGGGACTCGAACCCAGGACCGACCGGTTATGAGCCGGTAGCTCTGACCAACTGAGCTAATGGCCCTCAGTTGACCATAATATTATATCGCAAAGATCGGCGTTTGTCAAGTCTTTTTTGAAAAATATATGCTCTGTTTGCCGCAATAAGGATAAATAATCGACATATATCTTGACTTTTACGCCGTGCCGTGATAAAATATATAAAATATTCCTTTTGAGGGGAGTTGTTTACATATGACCAAACGTGCGCTCGTGCTGATCGCGCTATTGATGATATTGCCCATTATCGTTGCTCTTTATGCTTTCAGACAGTTCAAGGGCGAAAACCTCGTTGTTGCCGAATACGTGGGCGGGGTTGATATAATTGAATATGACGGAATGATGCTCCGACGTGTTGAAGGGGCGGAAGAATACCGATTCCGGTTCGGCGAATATCTCGGAAAGGTCGATGATATGCTCACCGGTGCGCCGCTTTATCGCGTACGCGATGACTCTACCGGCGAATACTTTGCCATTGCGGAAGGAAATAAGAAAATACTTTATACCTCGTCCGGAAAGTTGGTCGACGGTGTTAAAGATGAAGATAGTATCGCGACGCTTTTGGTTTTCGACGATTTCCTTGTGGTTGAAAACTATGCAGACGTTATAGCGGAGATCACCGGACTTTCCGGTAAAAGAGTGTCTGTTGATATGTCGAAATACCCCGCATTCAAGTATTACGATCTCTATCTCGCCTATGACGGCTCAGCGATCGTGACAGAGTATTTTGGAAGACTGATCTATCTGACCGAGCGGGAAAGCTGGATATTCATTTCTCCCGACGACCTTGCTTTGGCAGAGGAGGAATACGGCGACGAGATTGGCGAAACCGTATACCTTGCGGTTCTTATCTCGGACGATGAGATATGCGATATTCTTGATTCGTATTTTGATAAGAAGTCTGAAGTGACCGAGGAATAAAACACAAAAATATATGCTCCGAACGGGCTATTTCCCCCTTCGGAGCATTTCTTTTTTGGGGTTCGAAACCCCAAAAAAACAATTTCAAAAAATAAGTAATAAAATGTAAAAAATAGATATAAAAGTAAGAAATAAGGCGCTTGATAGAGGTTGTTGTCGAAAAAATGAGAGGGTTGCGAACGATTTGTGCAAAATGCACAACTTGGTACAAAACTCGTGTAAAAAACGGTGCTTTGGAGGGCTATGTAACTGCCTTAATTAGTTGCGTGCGCAATTATTTCGAAGTCGGTATGTAAATTATATTTACCATATCGCAGATCTCCGGGCACGCTGCGAGGCAATTATGCTACTATAGGGGTAAAATCGGCGGTTTTACAAGGCTTGACGAAAAGGAATATAGTAAATTAAAATTACCGCAAATTTGCGTTATGTGAAAAGTGTATGAAAAAGTGACGAACGGGTGAATTTTCTCATCACTTGACCGCAAATGGTGATAAGGCAAATAATTTCTTGAATTTTCTTTTGGCTTAAATTAATTAAATAAATAACTGTTGACTAAATTGAGCTAATGTGGTATTATATCGTTATAAATTTTATGGCATTTTGCCGCCCGGACGCGAGGGAATGTTGCCGCATCGCCCAAACGCCCCGGGAGCAGAGCCGCAAAATTTGATGCCCGTGGGCGACAGTCTCGCCAACGGCTGCCTCTTTTCGGGCAAAAAACTTTTACAGCGGGGAGGTCTTCCGCTTCCCACCCCGCATAGCGGCTCGCGGCAAAACGCGTCAGCGCT
>JAZSRO010000040.1:0-1564 GCA_045538515.1 Acutalibacteraceae bacterium
CCGACGTTGACCGAAGTCAAAGGGCATACTTCTATGCCGGGCATCGGGATGTCAAGTTCTGGTAAGGTTTTTCGCGTTGCGTCGAATTAAACCACATGCTCCGCTGCTTGTGCGGGCCCCCGTCAATTCCTTTGAGTTTCATTCTTGCGAACGTACTCCCCAGGTGGACTACTTATTGCGTTTGCTGCGGCACGGAACCTGATCGGCCCCACACCTAGTATCCATCGTTTACAGCGTGGACTACCAGGGTATCTAATCCTGTTTGCTCCCCACGCTTTCGTGCCTCAGTGTCAGTTGCAGTCCAGAAAGCCGCCTTCGCCACCGGTATTCCTCCTAATCTCTACGCATTTCACCGCTCCACTAGGAATTCCGCTTTCCCCTCCTGTACTCTAGCTCTACAGTTTCAGATGCAGCCCCGAAGTTGAGCCCCGGTATTTCACATCTGACTTGCAAAGCCACCTACGCACTCTTTACGCCCAGTAAATCCGGACAACGCTCGCCCCCTACGTATTACCGCGGCTGCTGGCACGTAGTTTGCCGGGGCTTCCTCATTAGGTACTGTCTCTTTCTCATCCCTAATGACAGAGCTTTACGATCCGAAAATCTTCTTCGCTCACGCGGCGTCGCTGGGTCAGAGTTTCCTCCATTGCCCAATATTCCCCATTGCTGCCTCCCGTAGGAGTCTGGGCCGTATCTCAGTCCCAATGTGGCCGTACACCCTCTCAGGCCGGCTAATCATCGTAGCCTTGGTGGGCCGTTATCTCACCAACTAGCTAATGATGCGCGAGTCCGTCTCATACCGGATTTCTCCTTTAACTCTTCTGTCATGCGACTTTCTTGTTCCATGCGGTATTAGCTGAGATTTCTCCCAGTTATCCCCCTGTATGAGGTTGGTTACTCACGTGTTACTCACCAGTCCGCCACTAAGTTTCCCCCGAAGGGAAAACTTCGTTCGACTTGCATATGTTAAGCACGCCGCCAGCGTTCGTCCTGAGCCAGGATCAAACTCTCATAAAATATGAGTATTTGATTTCTCAAATAAATTTCTTGTTTAATCTGCCTCTATCCTTACTTGCTGTGCTGTTATTTTTTCAATGTACCGTTGCTTTTGTTTTGCGACGAAAGCTTGTTTATTATACAACACATTTTCATTTTTGTCAAGTACTTTTTTAACTTTTTTGAAAAAGTTTTTTAAGCTTGATTTGTGTTGTTTGCCCGCTCGACGCGAACTTTAATATTATACAACAGAAATCATTTTTTGTCAAGTGCTTTTTCAAGCTTTTCAAAAGTTTTTTGAAGAAGTCTTGTGTTGTAACTTGCCGTTTGGACAAGCTTGTATATTATACTACAAAGCTTTGTTTTTGTCAAGTGGTTTTTTAAGTTTATTTTAAGCTTTATTCCCACTCAACAGAAAGGTTTTGTCCCTCAACAAACGCGCCCGCATATTATACATCGCTTTTTAGTTTTTGTCAATAGGACAAAAAATATTGATTTTATTATAAAAAATACTTGACAACAGCATCAATATTTGATAGAATATACATATTGAATCGAATAATTTCAC
>JAZSRO010000069.1:0-1584 GCA_045538515.1 Acutalibacteraceae bacterium
TAGGTGAATTATTACAAGGAGTTGAAAGTGAAAAAAAGATTGTGTTCATCGACGAAATGCCATGGCTTGACACACCTAAATCCGACTTTTTGTCGGCTCTGGAACATTTCTGGAATGGATGGGCCACAATGCGCCGCGACATCGTTCTTATTGTTTGCGGAAGTGCGACATCATGGATTGTCAGCAAATTAGTCAATAATTACGGTGGTTTACACAATAGACTTACCCGCCAGATTTATCTGAAACCTTTTACTTTACACGAATGCGAACTTTATGCCAACGCACGTGAACTTAAAATGACTCGCATGCAGATCTTGCAGACATATATGGTTTTGGGAGGAGTGCCATATTATTGGAGTTTTTTAAGGAAAGGATATAGTTGGGCACAAAACATTGATTCTCTGTTTTTTGCCGATAATGCTGACCTAAGAAATGAATTCGACGCTCTGTATTCGTCTCTTTTCCGCTATCCAGACCCATACATTAAAATCGTCACTGCATTGAGCAAAAAGAAAGCCGGAATGACACGAGGAGAGATTGCCGATGCCTTAGGTCAAGACCATGGTGGAACGTTAACCAAAATTCTTAAAGATTTAGAATTGTGTGGATTCATACGATCATACACATCCATCGGGAAAGCAAAAAAAGACACTCTTTACCAATTGTTCGACAACTTCACACTTTTTTATTTTCGCTTCATTGATGGCAACTCGATAAAAGACCAACAATTCTGGTCACGATCCATCGGAGGAAATGCGTTTAATGTTTGGAGCGGATTGGCATTCGAACGTATTTGTTTCCAACATGTGGAGCAAATAAAAATGGCTCTAGGCATTTCAGGGGTAATGAGCAGCGTCTATTCATGGGTTTACCGTCCTATATCAAAAGAAGAATCAGGAGTGCAGATAGACATGCTCATAGACCGCAACGATGGAGTCATTAACCTCTGTGAAATAAAATTCTCGCAAGGCAAATATGAGATCAAGAAAAAATATGCTGAAGAACTTCGTCAGAAATTGGCAGTCTTTCAATCGAAAACTGAAACCAAAAAATCTGTATTTACAGTTATGATAACCACAGAAGGATTAACCAACAATGAATATGCTGGCGACATACAAAACGAGGTTGTCGTCAATGATTTGTTTTCATGACACCCATAGCCGATACTCAACTAAATCTACCTCAAAAAACATAGATTTAGTTGGGTATTTCTTAAAAAACGGCATTTTTGAGCCGATAGCCAACTAAATCTACCTAAAAAAGCATAGATTTAGTTGGGTATCGCCGCAATTAAATTGATAGATTGTAGGGGTAGGTTTAAAACCTGCCCGCAATTAAAAATCATAATCAAACAGAAAACAGCGTCAGCTATCTGACACTTGGAAAACTCACAAACAAGTTTGTTTTGGAAAACTCTTAACAGAGAAAACATAAACGAAAGAAAACTGCACACGTTTTCTTTTATTTTTGTTTTTTGCGTTGGGCTGTTTTCTATGTCATCTATGACATGTTTTCCAGCACCGGCAACGAAGTTATACTTGTGACGTGCGTTTTCTGTTTTAACATTACTTTGATGTATTCAAG
>JAZSRO010000059.1:0-3238 GCA_045538515.1 Acutalibacteraceae bacterium
AAAAGGTATGACCGATGCCGAGTGCTATAAAAAGGCTAACATAGACCGCAAACTATTCTCGAAGATTCGCAGTGATGTGCATTATAAGCCAAGTAAACCCACCGCAATTGCTTTTGCTATCTCATTGGAACTTTCTCTTGACGAAACCGAAGATATGCTTAAAAAGGCAGGTTTTGCGCTTTCTCACAGCAACAAATTCGATATCATAATCGAATACTTTATAAGTAAAGGCAATTACAATATCTTTGAAATCAACGAAGCGTTGTTTGCTTTTGACCAAAGCCTACTGGGTGCTTAATATGAACCGTGAATTTGTTTTGGGCCTGTGCAAAGAAAGATACGGAACCGAACCCGATTATCCATTTAATGATAAGTATAACTCTGCTGTTTTGCGTCATAGCGATACCCGCAAGTGGTATGGTATTATTCTGAATGTTTCTCCAAAGGTGTTTGGGCTTTCGGGAGAAGAAAAGGTTGACGTTATCAATCTTAAAATTGATCCGATTATGATGGGTTCGTTTTTACAGGAAAAAGGGATTTTCCCTGCCTATCATATGTCCAAAACATGTTGGATATCTGTGTTGCTCGATGGAACCGTCAGTGAAGAAACGTTGTCTTTTTTGATTGATGTCAGTTTTGAACTGACCAATAAAAAGTGCAAAAAATAGTTTTGGAGCATAAAAATGAGTGAAATTAAACGCTGTAAATGGTGCAACCTTAAAAATCCTGTATACATAAAATACCACGATGAAGAGTGGGGCGTGCCGAATTTTGATGAGCAGTATTTATTTGAAATGCTGATTCTCGAATCCTTTCAAGCAGGGCTTTCTTGGGAATGTGTGCTTAATAAACGTGAGTCCTTCCGCAAAGCTTTTGATGGCTTTAATGCCGAAAAGATTGCTACTTATGACGATGATAAAATTGCCGAACTTCAAAACAATAAAGATATCATCCGCAACAAGCTGAAAATTCGGGCTGCGGTAAATAATGCTAAAATCTTTTTGGAAATTCAAAAAGAACACGGCAGTTTCCGTGAGTATCTGAAAGTTTTTACAGGCGAACAGCAGATTATAGAGGTAGACAAGACGACATCACCTTTATCGGATGCTTTGTCAGCAGACCTTGTAAAACGTGGAATGAAATTTGTGGGCAGTACGATAATTTATTCTTATCTGCAGGCAATCGGCGTTATTTTCTCGCATGAGGAAGAATGTTTTATGTATAAAGGAAAATAAGCTATGAAGAAAATTAAAATAACAGTAATGCGAAAAGCATGGTATGACGATTTAATTGAAAAGTATGAAAACCCGATAGAACACGCCTGCAACTTACAGGAAGGTCAGGTGTTTATCTGCAAAGGTTGGCAAAAGCCTGATGGATTTTGCGATAGTGCGTGGGAGAGCGTTTCGCCCTTTGTAATGACTCTTGCTCACGGTGGCGAAAATTTCTATGACGGATGGATGAAGAATCCGAAATCTGCAATGATTTCTTGCAATGACGGTTTTCGTCCCGTAAGCTTTTTGATTGAAGTTATTGAATAAGGAGTTTGCTATGTTAAAATTTATCTGTTACCCTAAATGCACCACTTGCCAGAGAGCAAAGAAGTGGTTAGATGATAATAAAATTGAATACGAACTCAGGGATATTAAACTCGATAATCCCTCACTTGAAGAATTGACCGAGTGGTATAACAAAAGCGGATTGCCGATAAAGAAGTTCTTTAACACAAGCGGTCTTTTATATAAATCATTAGACCTAAAAAACAAACTCCCCGAAATGAGCGAGGATGAAATGCTAAAACTCCTCGCAACAGACGGTATGCTTGTTAAAAGACCCTTACTCATAGGCGATGACTTTGTGCTTGTTGGGTTTAAAGAAACCGAGTGGGAGAGTATTAAATGATATGAGAGCAATAGTTTTTACCACCAATACAGGACATACAATCGAGTATGTTAGAATTCTTTCTGAAAAAACAGGTTTGTCTGCATATTCTTTGGAATCCTCGCTTAAAGAATTGCCAAGTCGGACAGAAATTATTTATTGCGGATGGCTTTTTGCCAACACTATAAAAGGCTACAAGAAGGCAGCGAAACATTTTAATATTAAGGCGGTATGTGCTGTAGGATTATGTGATACGGGTACTGCGATAAACGAAGTGCGAAAAAGCAATTCTATTTCGGAAAATATACCGCTTTTCACGATGCAGGGTGGTATAAACAAAGTTAAGCTTCGTGGTATCAATAAGTTTATGATAAATATGCTTATGAAGTCTCTAAGTTCTAAAAAAGATCTTACTTCCGATGAAAAAAGGATGTTAGAACTTCTTAACAGCGACAAAAACTATGTAAACGAAGAAAACACAGTTGAGTTTATGAAGTGGTATAATAGCCATAAATAATTTGTCGCTTGTCATGCGACCTAACCTCTCTTTTATTGGTGTACAATGATGACATCAAATGAAAGAGAGTTTTTTTATTATGAAAAACAACATTACTGAACTTGTATTTATTTTGGACAGGAGTGGCTCGATGGCTGGTCTTGAAAGCGACACAATCGGCGGTTTCAACTCTATGATCGAAAAGCAGAAGAAACAAGATGGCGGTTGTTATGTATCGACTGTGCTTTTTGATGATGAGAGTGAAGTTCTGCACGATCGAGTAAAGCTAGGAGACATTCCAAAGATGACCGATAACGATTACACCGTTCGTGGTTGCACAGCTCTTATTGATGCTATTGGCGGCGCTATTAACCACATAGGCAACATTCATAAGTATGCTCGTCCTGAGGATGTACCGGAACGCACAATGTTTGTAATTACGACTGATGGACAGGAAAATGCTAGTCACCGATACACAAGTGAACAGGTTAAAAAGATGATTGAACGACAGAAAGAAAAATACGGTTGGGAGTTTCTTTTCATTGGTGCGAACATTGATGCAGTTGAAACAGCGGCACGTTATGGCATTGATAAAGACCGAGCAGTGAATTATAACGCCGACGGTGAGGGTACTCATATTCTATACGAAACGGTTGCAAAAGCAGTTTGCAATGTCAGAGCGAGCGCACCACTTAACGCAGACTGGTCTGAAGAAATTAACGCAGACTACCAGCGCAGAGGAAAAAAGAATAAGTAAAAATTTTAGGCGAGGGTTAAACCTCGCCTTATTTTTTGTTTGTATGAGTAAAAAAGCCGATTCAAAAAACATGGGGCAAAATATGGGGCAACGCAAAAATATGG
>JAZSRO010000072.1:0-153144 GCA_045538515.1 Acutalibacteraceae bacterium
GACTATCATTTCTATGATGATAGATGATTGTCCTTTAGAAATGATTTATGACTCTCTTTTTGGGAGCCGAGCCGTCTCTATTGGACGAAGTCAGATAGAAACGGCTCGGAGACGTAGTCGGAGAGCCGAGATGAGTAGGGCATAATACCCCGCGTCAAAGAAGAATCAGTAAGAAATGGAAGTTTGCAGAGACCTTTGACAGTGGGTGTATTATGCCCTGCGTACTTTCATTTTAAGAGCCATATAGGTTAATGATAGATTTATTATAGATAACATTAAATGATGATAATTTGTATTTATGATGTTACTAAATATGGCTCTTGTATGATTGATGATTCTCTTTTCGAAATGATATATTATCTATCTTTTTGAAATGATATTTTGAAATTACTTTCTTTCCCTTAAAAAAGGATTGTGCTGACCGTCATTTCGAGATTACTTACTTTTCGATATCAGGTCAGCACAATCTGCTGAAAGATTTTTTATGATTCCCGTTTCGAAATGATATATGACTTTCATTTCGAAATGAGCAATGCGTTCCTATTTTCGTTTTGAAATGCATTATGACTGTCATTTCGAAATGAGTGGGCAAAATTTTCGTCCACAAAATTATTTTCGTCAGGAATTCTTGATACGATTTATTGACGAAAATGCCCCGCAGAAGCGGGGCAAATAACTATTCAAAACATATTAATATTGTACTAAAGACAAAAACTCTCCGCATCCCATACCAACTTCATTATGAATGAGTCGTTCAATCAATCGAAATGTTACGGCAGCTTCAATTGCTTTGACCTTGTGTAATAGGTATTGTGTTTTGCTATTAGTTTGCAATTCCACAATATGCAATGATATCAATTTTTCCAAAGCTTCTAGAACATTGTCTACTGTGAGTTCGATGGCACAAGATATTTCATCTGGTTTAATCTCCACTACAAAATATTCAGAATCTGTACAATCAAATGGCGACGTGCTCGAAAAATATTCATTACAGACATGAGAAAGGACTCGTCTTACGTTTGAATCCGATAGTTTTTTAATTCCTGATGCAATTTCCGGCTTTTCAAACAATGAACCTATGTCTGTTGGAGTTATGCCAGAGTCAATCATAGTAAGATTATCAGAAACAAATGCTGCTCCTGAAACGTCAGATAAACAGCATAAAGTATGATGGCGTTTAATACTGTCATACATTTTTGATGAAGGATTTTGTTCCACTTTTAGAAAATCCCATGAACCACAGTTGACCAAATTTGTTTGGTGACACAGTGTATTGATGATCAGAGTTTGAGCCTCTTTTGGAAAGTTGTGAACAGCGTCCATATTAAAAACATCAGATTTTGTCTGTGAGACCTTAACTGTGTGCTCAGCAAATAAATCCTCCAATGTTATATTGAGTACAACTGAAATTTGGGGAAGCAGTAAGATATCAGGCATTGATACCTCCATCTCCCATTTTGAAACTGCCTGATTTGTAACACCAAGTTTAACTCCTAATTCTTCTTGTGTAAGACCTAAAGCTTTCCTATATTTTGCAATGTTTTTCCCAATGCTCATATACATTGCCCCCTTTGTTTTTGTATCTTTATTTTAACACGTGCATTTTATGTTTTGAAGATAACATTTGGCGAATATTTGCATTTCGTTAAGCTGAAAAATCGCCAAATGGTTGGATTGAACTTATTATATCACAGTATTGTAAAAATATCATCCTAATACGTTGTATTTCGTACACAGCTTTTTACGCAGTGTTAATGTCCCTACACTTGCGTTTAAATAAAATTCTTGGAGAAAGGAGGAGGTTTGCTATGTCAGATTCTAATAATATTACAGTGCTAAATCCGGGCTTGTATAAGAATTTGTTGGCACAAGTTGAAGCAATTTACAAGCATAGTAACGAGCTAAGCTTTAAAACAAGAGCACGGTATTTTGAGGCAACAAGATGGTTCTGTAAGTTTTTAGCCGATAATTTTCGTCTGCAAAATTTTAAGAACGTGGAAGATCGACACTTTAAAGCCTATGTGGAGCATCTGAAAGAAAACAACTCTGCCGCGACTATACAATCCGATCTATCGGGCATTCGGTATTTCCACAGAAAATCCGGTAGTAAAAATAGACTTTCAAAAAATGATAAGCTATCGCTGCCTAAACGTGCAATAGGCGTAAAAGACCATTCGCTATTAGATAAAGAACTTGTCCGTATTCGACAGTGGGCTATCGAAAAAGGCCGGCAGGATGCGGTAATTGCGATAGACTTTTCCAGTAAATTTGGTTTAAGGCTTGAAGAAATTTGCACCCTTAGAGTTGAATACCTTATGTCTGCATTAAAAACAGGTCAGCTTGTCATAAAAGGCAAGGGCGGTCAGACAAGGGCTATTGATTTAAGTGCAAAGCAACGCAGTATTATTACCGATAATTTGAACTATGCCAGGTGTTCAAGTCGTTACCCGAGAGATTATTTAATCTCAGGTAGCGAGAAGGGCGGCGTTCAACGAGAAAAGCGTTCATTGCAGAATTGGATGAGTTATAACAGAAAATATTTTATGGTAGAAAACCGTGAGGATTTGAGTGAAGACGGTAAAAAGAAAAGAACTGAAACAATTTCTTGGCACAGTCTGAGACACACCTATGCACAAAGAACCTACGCTGAAGCATTAAAAGAGCGCCCAAAGAAAGCCCGTAAGATTGTAAGCGAAAACTTAGGTCACCACAGAACCGAAGTAACAAGAATCTATTTGGCTGATAAGCCACACAAAAAGTAATCTATTAATTAAAATAATGAAGGAATTTTTCAAATTGACTACAATATCCTACTGACGAAAATATGCAGGATTGATATATAGGGACAATCAAAGGAAATAAAGGTCGGGCGATTCAAAATCCCGAAGTATATGGCGGTGGCAACCCTGCCACCGCCTGTAAGGAGAATTTATATGTTATATGTTTTGAAGCTTGCCTCCGGCGGAAATGGAGGTAAATAAAATAAGGAGGATCGCCAATGGTAGAAAAAATTGCAATGACTATTGAAGAAGCTGCTGAATATACCGGTATCGGAAGAAATACATTGCGTTTATTAGTGAGCGAGCGCAAAATACCCGTGCTGCTCATAGGCCGTAAACACATTATTAGAACCGATGCGTTAACAGAGTTTTTAAAGATAAATCAGGGCGTTGATTTACTCGATATAGATAGCGTAAAATCAGTAAGCTGACAGGTAAAAAACACATAGGAACTGTTGCAATTTTGCTCAAAAAACGGTATAATATAGGTACACATTGCAACAGTTCCGTTTGCCAACAGAAAGGAGTTTTATTATGGCAAAAGGATCTGTCAGAAAAAAAGGTAAAAAGTGGTACTACCGCTTTTATGTAGAAGATGAAAGCGGCAGACAGGTACAGCGAGAGTTCGCAGGAACGGAAAGCAAGAGTGAAACAGAGTCTCTGCTTCGCAAGGCAATGGAAGACTACGAAGCAAAGAAATTTGTAGCGAAATCCGAAAATACTACAGTGGGTATGTTACTTGATATGTGGGTGGAAGAAGAACTAAAACCCGGCAATCTAAGCAACGGTACGGTGATGGCTTACCAAGGCACAGTTAACCGTATAAAACAATACCCCATAGGGAACCGAAAACTGAAAAGTGTAACAGCCGACCATTTGCAGACTTTTATGGATCAACTCAGCTTTGGCGGAGTGAATCCGGACGGTACAACATCGAAAGCACTCAGCAAGGGGTACTTGCGATTGTTCTCTGCTGTTCTGCAGGGAGCGTTCCGCTTTGCAGTATTTCCCAAGCGGATGATTTCTTTTAATCCAATGCAGTACGTGGTATGGCGAGGCAAAAAGGATGATTACGAACTGTTCTCGGATGATAACTGTGAAGTTGCTTCCATTCCAACACTTACTCACGAAATGTACTTAAAGCTTGAGGATTTTCTGAAAGCAAAGGATAATCCCGCACTGCTACCGATACAGATTGCTTATTACACAGGACTTCGCATTGGAGAGGTCTGTGGACTAACTTGGCAAGACGTAAATCTTGAAAAGCAGTACCTTACAGTACGCCGCAGTATGCGTTACAATAACGCAAGGCACAAAACAGAGATAGGCGCTACTAAACGCAGAAAAGTCCGCACAGTCGACTTCTGTGACACCTTAGCAGAGATTCTGCGAACGGCCAAGCTTGAACAGCACAAAAACCGTTTCAAATACGGCGAATTATACCGCCTCAATTATTATTGTGAGGTCAAGGAAAAAGACCGTAATTATTACGAGGTTTATACGTTACCGAGAAATGGGAAGGTTCCCGAAGGCTACAAGGAAATCTCCTTTGTATGCTTAAGACCGGACGGAGCGTATGAATCGCCAAGCACGATTGGTATTATGTGCAAGAGAGCAAGCAAAAAGGTAAAAGGTCTTGAAGGGTTTCATTTTCACCAACTGCGCCACACATTCACAAGCAATCTGCTCTCAAACGGAGCTGCACCAAAGGATGTGCAGGAGCTTTTAGGCCATGCCGATGTCAGTACCACAATGAACGTTTATGCTCATTCCACAAGAGAAGCAAAACGTACTTCCGCACGACTGCTCGATAAGGTAGTTGGCGGATAAAAACAAAAAATTTCCCTTATTTTCGCTCATAAGGGCAAAAACAAGGGAAAATACATAACAGTTGAGTTTGTAATTGACGAAAAACTCAGTAATATCAAGGTTTTTTAGAGTGTAGGACAGTTAATGTCTGACAAATAAGAATTTAGCGAGGAAATAATGAAAAAGATTTGTTTGGGCGGAGAATGGACGCTCGAAAACCAAAAAATCGGTACACTAACGGCTACAGTGCCGGGTTGTGTCCATACCGATTTAATGGCACACGGATTAATAAAGGACCTTTATTGGCGTGATAATAACAAACAGTACGAATGGCTCGAGAACGAAAACTTTTCGTACAGTCGGACATTTGACGCTGTAGAGACCGATAATGCTACATTGGTTTTTGAAGGACTTGATACATATTGTGATATTTACTTAAACGGCGAAAAAATCGGTGAAGCCGATGATATGTTCATAGAGTATCATTTTCCCGTTGGCGAAAAACTCAAAGAAAAGAACAATATTTTGCGCGTTGATTTCAGAAGTGCCGTAAAAGAGGTAGAGGGGCTGCCGCAAAATGTCGCCGCCTTTACTAAAGAGCGCCTTCGCACCCGCAGAATTCAGTGTACATACAGTTGGGACTGGGTTGACCGCTTTGTAACGGCGGGAATTTATCGTCCGGTGTATATTGAATACGGTTCTGATTTGCATATAAAATCCGCCTATATAACAACCGAAAATATCGATGATTACAGTGCGCAAATTTGTGTGGATTTGGAAATTGCAAATTATGAAAATCCCGCAAAGGTTGAGGTTGAGGTGTTAGCACCTAACGGTAAAAAGGTGGCGGGAACGGTGTTTTACTGTAACGAGCCGCGCGTTGTCCGTAGGTTTGATATTGAAAATCCACAACTTTGGTATCCGCTGGGTTACGGTGAACAATCGATATATACTTTACTTGTGAAAACAGGCGAAAACGAACATACCGAAAACTTTGGTATCAGAACAATCAAAATTTTGCAACTGCCCGATAAAGAGGGAAGCGATTATTATCTTCGCGCAAAGGCGTTGCAGAAAAAAGGTTTTGAAACAACAATGGTTGATAATAACGAAGAACCAAGAGGTTTTCAGGTTATTGTCAACGGCCAAAAAATACTTTGTGTTGGCGGTAACTGGGTTCCGTGTGAACCTTTTCCGTCTGCCGAAACACACGAAAAATTCGATAAACTCATAGCCCTTGCAAAAGAAATGGGAGTTAATATGCTTCGCGTTTGGGGCGGCGGAATTTTTGAAAATGAGTATTTTTATAGTTGTTGCGATAAAGCGGGAATTTTAGTAACACAGGACTTTTTAATGGCGTGTGGCTCATATCCCGAAAAAGAAGAGTGGTTTATAGAAAAACTTAAACTCGAATCGGAATATGCCGTTAAACTACTCCGCAACCACCCGTGTTTTGCTTGGTGGTCGGGCGATAACGAAAACGCCACAATGGGTGATGACGAACAAAAAAATTACAGGGGAAGAAGAGCCGCACTTAAAGGACTTGCACCCTCAATTTTTGAAAACGACTATTCCCACCCATTCTTGCCTTCAAGTCCATACGGCGGTTATCCCTATGCTTCATGGACGGTAGGAACCACCCACAATACAAACTTTGTTGGAGAGATGTTTGATTATTTTTATAATCAAAACTGTGATGATTATAAAGAGTTTTTCTCAGAGTTTACGGCAAGATTTATAGCAGAAGAACCAACCTTTGGCGCTATAAGCCGCCGTTCAATGCTTAAGTTTATGACAGAGGAAGACATCGCCGATGAAACCGAGGCAATGTACCGTCATCACACCAAGGGTAATGACGACCTAAAACGTCCGCTTTTTGACGATGTTACCGCGTTCCCCAAAAAGATTTTCGGCGGAGTTACGGATGCAGAAGATAAACTTTTCAAATACAAGTATGTGCAGTACGAGTGGGTGCGCGTTGTCTTTGAAAATTTGCGCAGAAATTTAGGTTACAATAACGGGCTTATTTTCTGGATGTTTGATGACTGTTGGCCAGCAGCGCTCGGTTGGGCGTTTGTCGATTATTACTGTGTGCCCAAAGCCGCGTTCTACGCGTTTAAGCGTTGTGCTGCCGACTGTGTTGTATCGCTTACAAAAGAGAGAAGAACACTAGTAACCACCGTCTCAAACAAGAGCCCAAAAGCGCAAAATGTAGCGGTTAAAGCATATAGATTGCGAGATGGCGAAATAGCAGAAATTACCACCTTCAAAATGGGAGTAAACGCTTATAGCACATCGTCAGCCACATTGCCGTTTATACTCTCAAAGGGCGAAATTGCTGTATGTGAAATCAAGACCGAAAGCGGCACAGACCGCACATTCTATAAAGAGGGTGCACTGCCGATTCATAACTGCACACAAGAAGTGCGAGTTTTAAGGCGTACCGAAAGCAGTGTAACCTTGGTCTCGGATAAATATGTTCACGCGGTTGAGATTGAATGTGACGGCGTATGCTCTGATAACTATTTTAGTCTATTGCCTTGCGAAGAAAAAACCGTCACACTTAAAACAGTGGACGGAAAACCCATTGGAGATTATGATATTACAGCATATACAATAGGTTAATTTTTATACTAAAAAAGCACTTTAGCAAACGCTAAAGTGCTTTTTATTTGTTATAGTGCTTTATTCATTTTTTTGCTTACCGCTTTTATAGACAACACAACAATAAACCAAATTACAAAATAAAGTACGACAAAAATCGCGGTAAAAATAAGCAGTACTTCGGCAACAAACGGTATCCAGGTGTTAACAATATAACATAGTATATATGCCACATACAGAGTGAAAAAATGACAAAACAGAGATTTTGAAATCGGCCACTTTTCAATCTGATTAAAGATTGAAGCACCGGCGTGTATAAAAGCCAAAAGATATGTCGAAACAATGCCAAGACAAACTTCATAACCGCCAAGAGATAGGTTGTCAACAGTTGCCTCTAAAACCGCATATATGATTGCCAAAACAATGGGGCCAAACCCACCAAACATAAGCCCTCTGAGTAAAAAAGACTTAAAATATTTGTTCATTATAATCCCAACCTTTCTTTAACATTTTTAAGATTTCTGCGCGATACATAATCGCTGTATCCATTTTTGAATTTCACCTGCAAACTACCCGAAACAGAAGCATCAAACCGTTCAACCTTGTCAAGATTTGCAATGCACGATTGATTGATTTTAATAAATTGCTTTGGTAGGTTATTAAGTTGGTAAAGCCTACATTTAAGTTGAAATTTATTATCCTTAGTCAGTGCAAAAATCTTGTCGTTTTCCACAGTGAAACAGAAAACATCTATAGGCGAAAGCCGCACCATCTCACGCTCCTTATAACCGATAAGAGAGGAAACGGTATTACTTTCAACCAATTGCGTAATGGCAGTTATAAGTTCTGATTCCTTATTGGCGTTTATAATTACCTCTTCTTCACAGTTTGCATCAATATTAACCGTGATTTTCATAAAGCACCTCCTTGCACTTCCATAATATATAAGCGTTTTTTGTTTTGCAAGTGTTTTGCCGTCTTCGGTCGTTTTTTCGGTTCATTCGGCTAAAAAATAAAACCCCTGATTTTTCAAGGGTTTTATTTATTTATTCAATATATGTCACAAGTTCTTCCATATCTTTGCGTTTTTTAGGTCTTAGTTTGTCGCCCTCTTTGGCGTATCCGAGGGTTATTAAGAGCCTGACATCGCCGGATAGACCGCATATGTTTTTGATTTTATCTCCGTCAAACCAGCCAAGTATACAACTGCCGAGCCCTTGCGACTCTGCTTCTGCGGTGATATAAGCCGAAAGAATTCCAATGTCAAGCGAACGGTAATCGTTATTTTTGAGTTTTGCACCAACCGCCGCCGATTTAACATACGGCTCTTCGGATATAACTATCATAATCGGCGCGTCTGAGGCGAATTTGTTCATCCCCATACCCATTGTGGTTTTGGCAACCGCCGATGCCGCGTCACCCTCACAAACCGTGATATGATACGGCTGACCGTTACAGGCAGAGGGGCTGAGCCGCGCCACCTCAAGAATAGAATATAACTTTTCCTTTTCAATATGTTTTGATGAGTCGTAATTACGGCAAGATTGTCTCTGTTTTGCAACGCCTAAAAAACTCATATAATGTCAACTCCTCCAAAAGCGCAACCGGCATTTATGTAAATCGTGGGAGCCCCCTCGATGTGCGGATTGTGTTTAAGTTCGGAAACACCACCAAAGATAGAACTACCGTTAACCTTGATGTTAACATAGTCAGGCACGGTAATATCAACTCCGCCAAAAACGGCTGCCGCATTGATAACGCAGTCTTTTTCAATTATAGCGCCGCGAAGGTCGCACTCAATTCCGCCGAAAACAGCCGAAAGTGATGCCCCTTCAAAAACTTCGCCCGAAAAACTGATTTCCGACCCCGCAAAAACGGCGGTAGTACGCTTTGTATCGCGGGAGACTTTAGGTTGTGCCTCTTTTTCTTTTGAGGAAGCACCCATAATAATTTTAATTCCTATACGGACAATGATAAACGGAATTATAATTTTCCAAAGAATAGAAAAACTAAAAACGGCTAATGCGCACAAAAGCAGTAAAATACCAATTAAAAGTCCAAAGAGATTTCCCCACTTGTCTTTGTCTGTGAAAAGCCCAATAAGACAGGGGATAATGATGAAAAGAGTCCACCATCCGTCAAAGAAAATGTTTACCTTGGTGATGTTAAATGCGTTAAGCGCAAAAAGCACACCGCAGGCAATAAGTAAGGCACCCCATACAATTTTGCTTATTTTTTTCATAATAAAACCTCCTTGTTATCACCATTATACCTCATTTTTATGTTTTTTTCAATAAAAAAGCACCTCATACGAGGTGCTTTCAAAATATTTACTTCTTTTTCGGTTTCTTGATTTTGTTAAGTTTCTTATTAAGGTCAAGAAGTTCTTCCTTAGTAAACTTAATATCCATCATTCCACCCATGAGAGTAAACAGACGAAGTACGGTAAATCCGCCCATCATGCTCATCATCTCAGGTCCGATTTCAAATCCCATGGCTTCAACTTTTCCGTCCTTTTTGCCTTTTCCGCCCATGAGTTTGCCAACAAGTCCCATAAATATCATCTTGCCCTGAACGGTAGAAATAACATCACTCATCTTATCGTTGAGCGAGAGATATCCTTCAGGTGCATCAATGTCAAACCAGTTGAGAATAGCGCCCTTTTCGCGCAGACGGTAATCTTCGTTGAAGGTGTCAACCTTTCTGATAACACTCTCATCTTTACAGTCGCCGGCAACAGCCAAAAGTTTGGTTTCGGCGGTGTTGGGAACATCGAAATAGAAGAAGTGTTCGGCACTTTCCTTTTTGCCGAGAGATACGCCGTTTGCGAAGAGTTCAACGCTCGGCTGGTTGGAATAAACGGTAACGCGTGTAACATCTTCAACGCGGTCAACATAGCGTTTGCCGCAGAGGTGAACAAACGGTTCATCCGAAAGCCAGGCCTTGTAAGCATAGAAAGCATCCTTTTTATACTTGCGGTCGATTGTTACAAGACCTTTGTGGTTTTGACCGTTTTCGCCGCCCTCGTTACGCGCATCGGCACCAAAGTCAAACATATTCCAAACATGTGTAGCCCATAAATATTTGCGGCTGAAGAACTGTTTAATAAGTTCTTCGTGGTAGTATGCCTGGTATTCTTCGGTGTAGTCGCCTTGCATCGGGTTTGATGTGTGCCAGTTAAGTGCCTCACATCCGTACTCACTGCAGCCAATCGGAATGGTTGGGTGCATTTTGTGGAACTTATCAAACCACGGGCCGTTCATATCGGTCTCGCCGCCGTACCAACCAAAGTAGTGGTTGTAAGAAACAACATCGGGAATCTGCAAATATGGGTCATCCATCTTGCACATCGAAACCGCCGCAATAGTGGTAAGGCGGGTTTTGTCCATTTCGTGACACATATCGTTAAGAATACGGTGATTTTCAAGCAAATCTTCATCCGCACCGCCGATACCAATTTCGTTAGAAAGCCCCCAAACAACGATAGACGGGTGGTTGTAGTTCTGGGTTATGAGTTCTTTCATCTGGCTTATTGTGTTTTCGCGGCCTGTGGGCATATGCTTGGAAATATAAGGAATTTCCGCCCAGATTACAAGTCCGTATTCGTCACACAAATCATAGAAATACTGGTCGTGCTGATAGTGAGCAAGACGGATTGTAGTAGCACCTAACTCATAAATGAGGTCAATGTCTTCCTTGTGGTCTTCGGGGGAGAGAGCATTACCTTTCTGCCAACGGTCCTGGTGGCGCGAAACACCCCTAAGCGGATATTCCTCACCGTTTAATATAAAGCCGTTGTCGGGGTCAATCTTAAATGTGCGGCAACCAAAACGAGTAGATATATTGTCAAGTACTGTACCATCTTTAACGAGTTCAGCATTTGCGGTGTAAAGATAGGGGTTGCGTCTGCCGTGCCACAAATTAACATTAGCAATGTCAAGCGTTACCTTAGTATCGTTTGTTGTGCATTCGGCAACAATAACGCCTTCTTTATCTTCAATTACATAATGAATGTCTTGGCCGATTTCGCCGTTGGTTACGAAAACTTCAACCGCGACCTTTGCGTCTTTGCCTTCAATCGAGGGTGTTACGGCGATTCCGGGACCACCGTAATATTCAAGACAGAAGTGCGAGTTGTTGACACCAATGATATTAACATCTCTGTAAAGACCGCCGTAGAAGGTAAAGTCTGCCATCTGCGGATAAACGCGGTCGTTAGCAGAGTTATCAACCGTGATTACGAGCAGGTTAGTGACCGAAAGAGCGTCAGTAATATCAACGCGCCAGGTTGAATAACCGCCATCGTGTGACGCTAATTCCTTGCCGTTAAGATAAAGTGTAGCAGAGGAGTTAGCACCATTTATTTCAACAAAATAGCGGTCACATTCGGGCAAATCAGACTTTAAGAAACTCTTTGCATAGTAGGCGGTACCGCGGAAATAATCGTTGTCGCCATCCTGTCCGTCAATAGCATTGAAAGAGTGGGGAAGATTAACAAAATTCCAATCTTTCGGCATGGCGGCGGGAATTTCAGTTGCCTGTTTTGTAAACGCCCATTTACTATTAAAATTAATAACAGTTCTCATTCTTTTCATCCTTTATAAAAATTGATGTCCGAGTGCATAGGCAATCGGACATCTTAAAAATTAAACTAATTTTCTGCGATTGCCGGAGCCTCTTCTTCGCGGCCGAGTTCTTTGTTCATATCGGCAAGAGTCTTCTTGTCAAGGTTATAAACAAGTCCGAGACCAACAAATTGAAGTATAGCGGAGAACATATATGTTGCTGCAACAATGTATCTCATATTGATAGCAACATTCCAGGCCTGGTTACCCTCGTCAGCACCAACATAACCGAAAGCAACCATTATGATGAGTACGAGTGAGGGGCCAACGCCCTGTGCTAACTTACGGAAGAAGGAGTGCAGAGAATAAACAGTGCCTTCTTCGCGTTTGCCTGTTTTCCATTCGTTGTAGTCAATAGCGTCACCCATCATAGCCCAGGAAACGGTGGAGTAGATGCCAAGACCTAACGAGAAGATAAGTTGACAAACGATGTAGATAACAAGGTCAAGGTTTGTGTTGTTAGGCATAACAACGAAAAGTCCCAAACCTGCAACTATTGATACTATAGAACCAAATGTTGCGAGTTCCTTTTTACCGAAACGGGCAACAGCCTTACGGGCAAGGGGGGTAAATACAACAATCGGAATCATAGCAAAGAGTTGAACAATACCCGAAATTTTTACATTGTTGTAATACGATTGGAAAATAACCGTAACAGCGGTTGCAGCACCCTGCATACCGATAAACATACCCATAGCGGCAATTGTAGCGCCGACAGCGGGACGGTTTTTAATGAAGTTGCCGAAAGCCTTAAGAATGTTGAACTTAGGTGCTTCTTCGCCAATCTGTGCATCTGTGTCAACACGGATTTCGGTGTTTTTAATCATAAGTTGGAAACAAATAAATCCAAGAACGCCCATTATAAGTGCGGCAATGAAAACGCGCTCACCAATAAGGTTGTCATCTTTATCGTAGATAATAAAGGGAAGAATAACCATCGGAAGCATATTGCCGAAGATGGAACCAACAGAACGCCAAGCAGAAAGCGATGCGCGGTCTTTAACATCGTTGGAAATGAGCGAGAGAAGAGAACCATACGGAACATTAGCAACGGTGTAGAAAGCATCCCAAACAACATAACCTGCAATAAAGATTATAAACTTTGCCCAGGTCGGTGCGTTGGGGAAGGGTAAGAAGCAACAAGCACCACCAATAATCAGGCCGATAGAACCTGCCCAAATGTATGTAAGGAATTTGTTGCGTTTGTACTGATGACGGTCGGCGTCAATGATAGAGCCGATAAGCGGGTCGTTGATAGCGTCCCAAACCTGAACCACGATAAGAAGGAGAGCATACCAAAGGTCCATACCCATAAACTGTGTCCAGAAAATAGACATAGTGCCTTTGAGAGCAAAACTCATATTACAGCCGAGGTCGCCTAAAGCGTATGCAATGCTGTCGCGGATACCAAAGGGACGTTTTTTGCAATTGTTATCCATTTTTCTATACCTCTTTTCAAAATAGTGTTGGCATTTGCTACTCATATTATAATATACCACACAAAATATAGTTAGCACGATTTTAATGTGTTTTTGCACAATTTTAATGTACAAATCTGTAAAATGCTTGAAAATACATATAATATGTGGTATATTTTCATTAAGAAAAGAAAAAATTTGTGTTTTTTATCCAAAAATGACAAGAGGTGGAATATGTTTTACGATAACGAACTTCTGATGTTAGAAAAAATGTTGAATAAAAGCCACCTTAAAACCGCGCGTATAAATCCAAACGCTAATATAAATCAGTTGTTCGGTTATAACCCTTGGCGCGTACTCAAAAAAGATGTAACATTTTACGATGTTTTTCCAAGTGTGCGAAAAAATACGGTTTACCGTGTTACAGATGCTTTTCTTTGCTGTTATATATTTTTGCTGTTGCCGTTTTGTGATGAAGAAGAATTGTTGCTAATCGGCCCGTATAACAATATTGACCTGACGCACGAACAAGTGCTTGAACTGGGGGAAAAACTCAATATATCACCCAAAATGTTCAAAGAGTTGGAACTTTTTTATGCCTCAATTCCCGTAATAAAGGAAGAAAAACATATATTTTCAATGGTTAATACATTTGCTGAGTATATTTTTAGCGGGGAAGAAAATTTTGAAAATGTAGATATAGAACAGGGCGGAGTAATAGATGCTCTGGTGTCGGATAAAACCGCACTTACAGCGCAACAGGACGAAATGTTCAATATGGACGCTATGGAGCAAAGATATACCTATGAAAATAAACTTATGGAAGCGGTTTCACAGGGTAACACGCATAAAGCCGAAATGATGATGCGGAATTTTTCTTCGCTTTCATTTGAAGACCGCGTGACCGATAAACTGCGTAATATAAAGAACTATTGTATAGTGACCAATACGCTTTTGCGCAAAGCGGCACAAAACGGCGGAGTGCATCCGATATATCTTGATAATGTTTCTTCGGATTTTGCAAAAAAAATTGAAAATCTGCGCTCTGTGTCGGCGGCGCTTGAGTTTATGCCGTATATAGTTAAAACATATTGCCGCCTTGTGAAAAAACACTCGTTTTCAAAATATTCGGGGCTTGTGCAAAAGGTAATTAT
The DNA here is from genome assembly GCA_045538515.1 of Acutalibacteraceae bacterium. GTDB lineage: Bacteria > Bacillota > Clostridia > Oscillospirales > Acutalibacteraceae > SIG589. Next base: position 14,391 of record JAZSRO010000072.1, read on the forward strand.
AAGAATAGAAAGTGATTTGACGGCTGATTTGAGTTTAAGCGCTCTATCTGCGATGTGTAATGTCACACCCGCGTATCTGTCGGGTGTTTTCAAAAAGGAAACGGGACAGTCGCTTACCGATTATGTTAATAAAAAGCGCATAGAAACCGCAAAACATCTGCTTAAAAATACAAATCTGCAGATACAAACCGTAGCGCAACATTGCGGAATCTTAGATTTGCATTATTTTTCGAGAATGTTCAAAAAATATGCGGGGCAAACCCCAACACAGTATAGGGAAACCCCGCAGTAAGTTAAATATTCAGTTGTTTGCGCAAAGCGGTAGGACTTACTGAGTATTCTGCCTTAAAAGCGCGGTAAAACGCGGTGTAATCCGAAAAACCGCATCTGTGCGCCGCCTCTGCCGCGGCTACACCGTCAAGCAACAAATCGTAGGCGTTATTGAGCCGCTTTAACATTATATATCTGTGAACACTTGTGCCAACCGCCTTGGAAAATTCGTGTGAAAGATAGTATTTGCTGACAAAGAAATGTGAAGAAAGGCGGGAGAGTGATAATTCTTCGCTCGTGTGTTCGCCAATGTATGCTAAAACATCGGCAATAAATGTGGGTGTGCGGTATTTTTCGCCGGTGTTGTCACCTTTTTCGAGGGACAGTCTGTTAATCTCGGTTAAAATTTGCAGTAAAATACCGTAAGCACTTATATTTGCGGCAAAATCAGTGCTGTTATATTCGCGCAAAAACGCGTAAAATAAATCAAGCATTCCCTTTTTCTTTAGCGAGGAAAGACGCAAAATTTTCTTGTGTGACATTTGTTTTTCGCCAAAACACCCCTCAAAAATCCCGTTTTCAATGCTTGATAAGTATGTTTTGTTAATCCATAGTACAATTCGTTCGTAATTAAGGGTGTCTGAAAGGGGAATTGGCTTGTGCATTTCGGCGGGATTGATAAGCAGTATATCTCCCGAACGCAGATGATAAACCGTACCGTCAACCCAGTAATCAACCTCGCCGTCTAAAAAATAAAAGATTTCATAGAAATCGTGATAATGCGCTTCCATGTGGCGCGTTTTAATGTCAAGATAGTGAAAAACTTCAAAACTGTCGCCCTGCATATTTTGGCGCGGGTCAAATCGTTGTGCCTTTGGTTTCACTTGCATCACCTCAATATGATGCTACAGCAACATTTGCAATATGTCAAGCAAATTATGCAATTTTCATTGTAAAAAAATGTGATATAATTAAATAAAGAAAAGGGGAGATATTATGAAAGAATTTCTTGGAAAAGACTTTTTGCTGAACACAGAAACGGCAAAAAAACTCTATCATTCTTACGCGGCAGAAATGCCGATAATTGATTATCACTGTCATATAAATCCAAAGGAAATATACGAAAACAAACAGTTTTCTAATATATTTGAGGTTTGGCTTGCGGGTGACCATTATAAGTGGCGCTTAATGCGTTCAAACGGCGTGGACGAACGCTATATAACGGGTGATGCACCCGAGCGGGAAAAGTTCCAAAAATTCGCAGAAGCGCTCCCAAAAGCCATCGGCAACCCGATGTATCATTGGTGCCATATGGAACTTAAAAAATATTTTGGATATACGGGTGTATTAAACGGTGATACCGCCGAAGAGGTTTGGCAACTCGCTAAAGAAAAACTCGCACTCCCGTCAATGACCGTTCGCGGAATTATAGCACAGAGTAATGTTGCGTTTATCGGAACAACCGATGACCCTGTTGACAGCCTTGAATGGCATAAAAAAATCGCAGAAGACAGCACATTCAAACCTACCGTAGCACCGACATTCCGCCCCGATAAAGCGCTTAATATTGATAAGATGGGTTGGATTGACTACTTAAAACAACTATCACAGGTTGCAAACATCGAAATTAAGTGTATAACCGATTTGAAAAATGCCCTTAAAAAGCGTATAGATTATTTTGATTTACACGGATGCCGTGCAAGTGACCACGGACTTGACTATATATCTTATGTGGATATGAGTGAAAAAGCCTGTGACAAAATAATGAAAAAAGCCTTAAAGGGCAAGAAAATCACGGTAGCGGAAGCAAACGCTTTCAAAACAAATCTGCTTCGTTTCTGTGCTATGGAGTACGCCAAAAAAGGCTGGGCAATGCAACTGCATTATAACTGTCTGCGCAACACCAACACACAGATGTTCAAAAAACTCGGCCCCGATACAGGCTTTGACTGTATGGGACCGAAAGAAAGCGGCATAAACCTTACACAATTGCTTGATAGTCTGGAAGTGGAAAACTCACTTCCCAAAACAATAATCTATAGCCTTGACGGCAATGATAATTCATTTATTGATACCGTTTTGGGCGCGTTTCAAGGTACTGAAATAGCGGGTAAAATCCAGCACGGCAGTGCCTGGTGGTTTAACGATAATAAAACGGGTATGCAAGAGCAACTTATATCCCTTGCGAACCTGTCAATTCTCGGTAACTTTGTAGGAATGCTCACCGATTCGCGTAGTTTCCTTTCCTATACCCGTCACGAATATTTTAGAAGAATTTTGTGTGAACTCATAGGCGGTCTTGTAGAAAACGGTGAATACCCTGCAGATGAAAAAACACTCGAAAAAATCACACAGGATATTTGCTTCTATAATGCTGAGAGATATTTTGGTTTGGAGGAAAAATAAATGAATATGAAAATGTCTTTTCGTCACTATGGAGAGGACGACCCGATTTCGCTTAAATATATCTCGCAAATACCGGGTATGCGCTCGATAGTTTCAGCGGTTTACGATGTAAAACCGGGCGAGGTTTGGCCTAATGAAAGTTTAGAGCGCATAAAAACCCAGTGCGAAGAAAACGGACTCGTTTTTGATGTTGTAGAATCTATCCCTGTGCACGAGGATATAAAACTCGGCAGAGGCGATGTTGATAAACTGCTTGATGTTTATTGCGAAAATGTAAGAAGATGCGCTGCGCACGGAGTTAAATGTGTAACATATAACTTTATGCCGGTGTTTGACTGGACAAGAACACAACTTGATAAAGAGGCAAAAGACGGCTCTACAAGTCTTGTAATGTATTGGGAGCAGATGAAAGGCCTTGACCCGCTTAAAGATGATATCCATCTTCCCGGTTGGGATGCAAGTTATACACAGGACGAGGTCAGAGAACTTATTTCCGCTTATGGCGAGATTGGTGAAGAAGGACTCTGGCGCAATCTTGAAAAGTTCCTTAAAAAAGTAATTCCCGTAGCAGAGGAATGTGGAGTCAGAATGGCAATCCATCCCGATGACCCGCCATACCCGATTTTCCGTCTGCCCCGTATTATCACAAACGAAGAAAATCTTGACCGTTTCCTCTCAATTGTGGATAGCCCTGCAAACAGCCTCTGCCTTTGCACAGGCAGTCTCGGATGCGCTAAATCCAACGATATAGTTAAGATGGTTAGAAAATATGCTGAGATGGATAGAATCGCATTTATGCATATCAGAAATGTGTATATAATGGAAGACGGCTCGTTTGAAGAGAGGGCACACCTCTCAAGTTGCGGAAGTCTTGACATTTACGAAATCGTAAAAGCGCTTGTTGATAATAACTATAGCGGCTATGTCCGTCCCGACCACGGCAGAATGATTTGGGGAGAGACAGGCAAAGCAGGTTACGGTCTGTTCGACCGTGCTTTAGGCGCTACGTATATTAACGGTCTCTTTGAGGCTTTAGAAAAGGAGAAACAAAATGGTTAAAAACGTACTTAACACCGACCTTACAGGTAAAGTTGCCGTTGTAACAGGCGCTGGTGGCGTACTTTGCAGTCACTTTGCAAAGGTACTTGCCCGTGCGGGTGCAAAGGTAGCACTCTTGGACCTTAATGAAGAGGCGGCAAAATCCTTTGCAGACGAAATCGTAGCAGAGGGCGGCATTGCCAAAGCATACGCTTGTAACGTGCTTGAAAAAGACGTTTGCGAAGATGTTGCAAATAAGGTTTTAGCCGACCTTGGCGCCTGTGATATTTTAATAAACGGCGCGGGTGGCAATAATCCAAAAGCCACAACCGACAAGGAATATTTTGAAATGGGCGATATCGATGCCGATACTAAAAGTTTCTTCGATTTGGATTCAGCGGGTGTGGGCTTCGTGTTTAACCTCAATTTCCTTGGCACACTAATTCCCACACAGGCTTTTGCAAAACAAATGGTGGGAAGAGAGGGTTGCAATATCCTCAATATTTCTTCAATGAATGCCTATACGCCTTTAACCAAAATCCCCGCATATTCGGGCGCAAAGGCGGCAATTTCAAACTTTACACAGTGGCTCGCTGTTCATTTTAGTAAGGTTGGTATAAGGGTTAATGCTATAGCCCCCGGTTTCTTTTCAACTAAACAGAACGCAAAACTTCTCTTTAACGACGACGGCACACCGACAGCCAGAACACACAAAATTTTAAGCGCAACACCAATGGGACGCTTCGGCGAATCAGAAGAACTTGAAGGCGGACTACTCTTCTTACTTAATAACGATGCCGCAAGTTTCATCACAGGCGTTGTATTACCAATAGACGGCGGATTCTCCGCTTATTCGGGGGTTTAATTATGGAAAAATTTGTACCGGTTGTAGTAATCAAAGAATTAAGCGAGGTAGATAAAATTCTCCCCGCACTCAAAAACGCAGGTATCAACTGCGCAGAAATCACATTCCGCACAGCATGTGCGGCAGAAGCAATTAAAATTGCTTGTGAAAAATATCCTGATATGAGCGTTGGCGCGGGTACCGTAATCAACGCCGCACAGTGCAAAGCCGCACTCAAAGCGGGTGCACAGTTTATTGTGTCACCGGGACTCTCACCCGATGTTGCAAAAATCTGCAATAAGAAAAATATACCCTATTATCCGGGTTGCGTAACACCGACAGAAATTATGGCGGCACTCGAACTCGGTATTACTACGGTTAAGTTCTTCCCCGCAAACATTTACGGTGGACTTAAAGCGCTCAAAGCACTTGCAGCACCGTTCCCGCAGGTTAAATTCATACCCACAGGCGGCGTTGACCGCAGCAACATAGACGAGTTCCTCGCTTTCGATAAGGTAGAGGCAATCGGCGGGAGTTTCTTTGTTAAAGAAGCGCTTGAAAAAATGGAGGGTTAAATTATGAGTAAAGTAGTAACTTTCGGCGAGATTATGTTAAGACTCGCCCCCAACGGATATTATAGATTTTTCCAAAACGACCAAATGCAAGCCACATTCGGCGGCGGCGAGGCTAATGTTGCCGTAAGTCTTGCAAACTACGGACTTGACAGTGCATACGTAACAAAGTTACCGAAACACGCAATCGGTCAGGCGGCTGTTGATTCACTTCGCTATTTCGGCGTTGATACAAGTAATATCACCCGCGGCGGTGAACGCGTAGGTATCTATTTCCTTGAAAAAGGTGCTTCACAGCGCGGCTCGGTATGTATCTATGACCGCAAATATTCCGCAATTCAGCAGGCAAGTAGAGAAGACTTCGATTGGGATAAAATCTTCGAAGGTGCCGATTGGTTCCACTTCACAGGTATCACTCCCGCTTTAGGACCGAATGTTGTAGAAATTTGTAAAGACGCTTGTATTGCCGCAAAGAAAAAGGGCGTTAAGATTTCTTGCGACCTTAACTATAGAGGCAAACTCTGGACAAGAGACGAGGCTCGTGCCGCAATGACCGAACTCTGTCAGTATGTTGATGTCTGCATTTCAAACGAAGAAGATGCAAAAGATGTCTTCGGTATTGAGGCAGAAAACACCGACATCTACGGCGGAAAACTCAATCACGAGGGATATAAGAGCGTTGCAAAGCAACTCGCAGACAAATTCGGTTTTGAAAAGGTTGCTATTACTTTGCGTTCTTCAATTTCCGCAAGTGATAACGACTGGGCAGGTATGCTCTATGATGGAGAGGATTATTATTTCTCGAAATCATATCATCTGCACATTGTAGACCGCGTTGGCGGCGGCGACAGTTTCGGCGGCGGACTTATCTACTCACTCCTCACAGGTAAGAGCAGTAAAGACGCAATCGAGTTTGCGGTTGCCGCATCGGCACTCAAACATTCTGTTGAGGGCGACTACAACAGAGTATCGGTAGCCGAGGTTGAAAAATTAGCAGGCGGAGACGGTAGCGGCCGCGTACAAAGATAAATTTAATAAAGAGGTTTAACGATGATAGAACAATTCTTTGCGTGGTATAACGGATTGACCGATGGCATTTGGGGTTCACTTCTTTTGTTCGCTGTCGGAGTTTTACTACTGATAAAGGGCGGAGATTGGTTCGTGGATAGCGCTGTTGGCATTGCCAAGCGTTTTCACGTTCCGGAAATTATTATTGGCGCCACCGTTGTATCAATAGGCACAACGTTGCCCGAAGTAATGGTGTCGGTTACGGCGGCTGTGAACAATAACGGCGCAATCGCATACGGAAATGCTATAGGTTCAATAATTTGTAATACTGCGTTGATTGCAGCACTTACTATTGCAATCCGTCCCGCACCGGTAAACAAAAAAGCGGTTATCACACCTGTAATTTTCTTCTTTGTTTCGGCGGCTATTTATATGGTTGCGGCATATTTATTTGGACGTTTTGACAGATGGCTCGGAATAATAATGCTTATAGTTTTCGGCGTTTATATGGCATCAACCATTTACAGCGGTTTCAAAAATCCTGTTGCAAAGCAGGAGGGTGAGGAAGAAGAAACATCTTCAAACGCCAAGTTTATAAAGGATATTATTATGCTTGTTATAAGCGCCGCTTTAATTGCTGTCGGTGCCGATATGTTAGAGGGTTCTTCGGTTTCATTGGCAACCATGGCGGGAATTCCTACAGAGGTTGTAGGTGTTACGGTTGTAGCCCTTTGCACGTCACTTCCCGAACTTGTAACAGCGGTTACTGCACTTCTTAAAGGACACGGTGCATTGTCACTCGGTAATATCATCGGTGCCAATATCTTCAATTTGGTGTTGGTATCGGGTGCCGCGGTAACAATTTCACCCTTTGTTATTCCTGAAGGCAGCAAACTTTTTGGGTTTAACACTTCACAAATTATCGAAATACCGCTTATGGTCGGCGTAATGGCTTTAATGACGTTGCCCACAATCTTCAAAGGCAAACTTCGCCGTTGGCAGGGTATAACTCTACTTTGCATCTATGTAGCGTTCGTAACGCTTCAAGTGCTAATAGCATTAAAGGTAGTATAAAATAAAAATCCACTCGGTGACGAGTGGATTTTTTGTTGCTCAAAACTCTGTCACAGTACCCATAAATATCGGCAACTGCGTTTCGTTATCAATAATCATATAAAGGAATGGGCGGTTGAGGTAAACGGTTTTTCCTTCTTGTATCGTGCCCATACATTTCATCTCAACGCTCGTTGCGGCGGCAGCCTTTGTGCCTTTAGCATCAACGGTTATTTTTGCCTTGTGTAAAACCTTGTTAATATAAAGTTCGGCATCGCAAATACCCGAAAAATCTGCCTGTACCGAGAACGCTTTTTCCATTCCAAGAGCCGCTAAAACTTCGTTAAGCCGTATGCCGTAATCAATAGTAAACTTTGGAATAGAGACCGAAACAGATGAGTTTTCGGCATTTTTTAATGTGTCCTTTAAGGTGGTATTAAGTGTTGCTATATATTCGTTTAGTTCAACATCTTCGTTTGGAAGGAGCGCCGCAAAACTATATTTACCACCCGCATAGTTTTTAATAAATCCCACCGCTTTGCCGTCATCAAGATATAAATCTTCTTCCGAATGCATAAATTCTACATCTTGTTTTATGCCGTTAAGAGAAGTAAATTTACCGTCATTTATATCTTCGGGTTCATATTTTTTCTCCCACTCGGCGTCAAAACAAATGGCGTTTATAAGAAACATAAGCGTAGAGGGGCCAATCTCGTCAATCATTTTGTCAATTAAACCGTCAGTATTTTTGCTAACCCAGTTATTTATAACCGATAGCGCTTTATCGTCAAACGGCAGTTTATATAATCCGGCACCAAAATAATCAGCGTTTTTCTGTAAAAAACTGCCCTTTACAGCGGGGAAACCTTCACTGTCGTTAAACCAAATTGAATTAGCAATAGAAAGTTTAGCCTTTTTGCTTGAAGAAAGAGAAGAGGTGTAAGAATAAAGATATTTGGATAGTAAATCAATATCCATACCGCCGCCGAGCAAATCTTCCATTTCTTTAAGTGTGGCGTCTTTTGCACCGTTTGCGGTCATAGCGAGGGCTAACTGAACGGATAGAGGAGATATGACAACATTTTTGCTCTCGGATACCTTGTAAATTTGGTCAAACAGTTTAGTTGAAAAATCAGTCTGCGCACAAAAAAAGTCATCGTCGAGCGTGATTTTGTTAACCTTATTTGCCTTGATATCGGACATAAGGTCAGAAGCACTCGCGGTCATACCGCAACCTGTTAGTGCTAAACATAGCAAAATTGCAATAGAAGAAATTAACAAACGCTTTTTCATAACATCCCTCCTAAAGTTATTATATAATATTTTAAGTTAAAATAAAAGCAGTAATTATAAAACAGGGAATCTTACACAGACCTTAAACAAATCGCCGTCAATAGTAATATCCATCTTGCCGTTTTGCAGTTCAGTTAAACTCTTTGCAATTGAAAGACCAAGTCCGTTGCCCTCTGTCGTGCGCGATTCTTCGCCGCGTACAAATCTCTCCATAAGTTCATCAGGTGATATGTTGAGTTCTGCCGCGGATGTGTTGCGGAATGTGAAAACGGCTTCGTTCCCGCTTTTTTCAAGTGAAAGATAAACGCGCGAACCGGTGAGAGAATATTTACAAGCGTTGCTCATAAGGTTTTCAAAAACGCGCCAAATTCTTCGGCTGTCCGCCAAAATACTGATTTTTTCATTCGGCTGATTGGTGATAAGAGTAAGCCCTGCCGCGTTGCATCGTTCGGAAAATTCGCCCGATACCTGTGAAAGCAGAACCCCCGCATCACACCTGGTAAGATGTATGTCTAAATTACCCGTACTCGCCTTGGATATTTCAACAAGGTCTTCAAGAAGTCTCTTAAGATGCTCGGATTTTCTTATAAGTACAGAGGAATATTCTTTGTGTTTCTCATTTTCACAATTTTCTTCATTTATCAGTCCCGCATAGTTGATAATCGATGTCAGCGGCGTTTTAATGTCGTGCGATACATTGGTTATGAGTTCTGCTTTGGTGCGTTCGCTTTTTATGCGTTCTTCAACGGCGGCAGATAGCCCCTTAGATATACTGTTAAGGTTTTCGCCGTGACGCTTAAAGTCCCAAAACATATACTTAGTATCGGTTTTATAATCAAGTTCACCCCGCGCCAAAGCCTCTCCGCCTTTTTGAAGCCTACGTAAAAACAGCGCGGCATAAAGGCAAACGGGAACAAGTATAATTTTTTCCAAAATCCAAATAATTTGATAAACATTTGCCCTGTACCAAAAACTTTGTATCCATAAAAATTCTATAAAAATAATTCCTGCAATAATAGCCACAGTGCGCCAAATAAGCGGTATACTTCTTATAAGCACCCAAATCTGTTTTATAACTTTTTTAAGTTTTCTCCCCATCGCTTTTATAGCCTTTAATAAAAACAAAAGAATAAAAGCAACTGCAGATTTTTTAATAAGTGTGCGGTCTTTAATGCGTACAGCCGCACTCATACAAAGTCCAAGCGCCACACAAACGGCAAATATTATGTAAACCGCCAACATAAAGGTTAAAGTGACTTCGCCGGTGTAGAATACATCACAGATAAGGTAAAGTACAAAAAGGAAGATACCAAAAATAATAGCCACAAGCAAATCAAACGGTACCTGATGCAAATGTCCTGCGTGTATTTCTTCGCTTTGCGGTCGTCTTCCTGCAATACACATAAGGGTTATAAAGCAAACAACGCATAAAATGAAAGAAATAAGGGTGATTGGATAAATCCAAAACCGCAGCGAAAATCCTAAATTTATAGCGGTGTATATAAAGGAATATTCGTCCATAACGGGAAAATCTTTTTCCAAATATGCCTCAATAATGTAATAATCATCTGTGTTTTTTGGCTCATCAATGCCTAAATTATTAACCTCAGTATAATCCTCGTGCTTTACAATTTCAAAATAATACTTGAAATTATAGTATGTTTCGCGGATTCCTTCGGTGTTAGAAAAAAGCACACTGCCATCAGACTCGCGCAACTGAAATCTCAGATTTGTAAGGTCTTTTTCAACCTCAATCGTATGTGTACCGTAGTCAAAAGGCGCGAAAGAATTATACATAACAGTGTACATATCACTCGATACTCTGCCGTCAAGTGCATCGCGGATTACTTCTTGTTTAGATTGCGTGTAAAAATCCGCCTCAATCAATACTGCGGCACCAACCGTGCCGAGCACACCAACACCCAAAAATATAATAGAGAGAATAAAACAAGCAATTTTAGCGGGTAATGAACGAATAGCGTTTTTCATCGTTTTTCTCCTTTTATCATATATCCGTGTCCCCAAACCGCCTTTAAGTATCGCGGCTCAGCGGGATTGATTTCAATCTTTTCGCGTATGTGCCTTATATGTACGGCAATGGTGTTGTTGTCAGAGTTTATGGGGTTTTCACGCCAAATAGCCTCATAAATATCGGCGGGGGAGAACACCTTATCGGTGCTTGACATCAAAAGCCTCAAAATTTCATATTCGGTCGGCGTTAGCGATACATCATTTCCGTCAACCGTAACTGATTTTGCATTGTCGTCAAGTTCAATTCCTCCAACGGAGAGATTTTGCGACTGTACAGAGCCGCCACCTAACTGCATATATCTGCGAAGTTGAGAACGCACACGCGCCGCAACCTCAAGCGGCTGAAAGGGTTTAGTTATGTAATCATCCGCACCGACATTAAGCCCCAATATCTTGTCGCTGTCCTCACTTTTTGCGGTTATTAAAATAACGGGAACATTGCTCTTTTCACGCAATTTTACCATAGCAGAAATTCCGTCAAGTTTCGGCATCATAATATCCATAAGTACAAGATGTATTTCTTCCGTTTCAATAATTTTCAGTGCCTCCTCGCCGTCATACGCCGGTACAATGTTGTAATTTGGGTCGGAAAGATATATTTTAAGTGCGTTGACAATGTCCCTGTCATCATCACAAATCAAAATGTTATACATAAAAAATCCCCCTCGGCTTTTATGCTTTTATTATACATCTAAACCTATTAAATTGAAAGGTGCAAACCCATTAAGAATTTATTAAATATAATCGAAACAGTTTCGCACGTAAGCCTATTGACAATGCTTTACTGTTATGTATAATAAAAACAAAGTATAAAAAGGGGGGCTTTAGTTGTTTAATAAAGCAAAATGGATAACGGCGAATTTTTATCCCGATATGTTCCCAAACAACGCCGACAGCATAGTAAGAAGTGCATATTTACGTAAAGAATTTATTTTAAATAAAGCGGTTAAAAGTGCACAACTTATTATTTGCGCGTTAGGTCTCGGCGTTTATTATATAAACGGTAAAAAGGTTACGGAAGACGTCCTTGCAACACCCTATACCGCCTATGATAAGCGTGTTATATGCAGTAAATATCCTGTTACCGACCTTGTAAAAGAAGGGAAAAACTGTATAGCGGTTCACTTGGGCAATGGATTTTACAATAATAATATGGAGAGTTGGAAGGATAAAATGGCACCCTGGCGCGACGTGCCAAAGGTTATTTTGTCATTGCATGTTATTTATTCGGACGAAACGGAAGAATATATAGACAGTGACAAAACTTTCAAAACCAAAGATGGACCCGTTTTATTCAATCATATGCGTCAGGGCGAGGTTTACGATGCCCGATTTGAAGCAAAAGGTTTTTGTGAATACGGCTTTGATGATGGTGATTGGGAATATGCTAAACGCGCAAATCACCCCGGCGGCGTTTACGATACAACAACCGCACCTCCAATAAGAATTAAGGAAGAATATAAACCCGTAGATTATAAAAACGGTATTTACGATTTTGGAGTTAATATAAGCGGTTGGGTGCAAATCAAGGTGAAGGGCGAACGCGGCAGAAAAATCACGTTGTCGTATGACGAATGTCTTAGTGATGACGGCACCGACCTTTATGCAGTGTGGAAATTTCCGCAACTGACCGACGAAGAAAGGCCGCATTGGCGCGCATCTAACGCATTGGTGCTTATAGAAGGGCTTGAGTATGCTCACAAGGATGAATATATATTAAAAGGTGGCGATGAGGAAATCTGGACGCCAACCTTTTGTTATCACGGATTTAGATACGTAAAGGTCGAAAATGCACCGGCGGACTTTGAAATTACGGCACAGTTTGTGCACACAGACTTGGAAACGGTAGGAACTTTTGAGTGCAGTGATGATATTTTAAATAAAATCCACGACCTTTCCATCCGCGCAACACTTTCAAATAACGTAGGTATTCCAACCGATTGCCCGCATCGTGAACAAAACGGTTGGCCCGGGGATGCGCGTCTTGCATCAAGGCAGATGTATCTTAACTTTGACGTTCACGAATATTTTAAAAATTGGATAATAAATTATAAAGACGTTCAAAGACCGAGCGGACAAATACCGTGTTTAATTCCTACGGCAAGTTGGGGATTCAATTGGGGCTCAAGTTCCATAACGGATAGTGCGGTCATTATGTTCCCGTATTTTGCATATCTTTATACAGGTAAAACCGAAACGGCAGAGCAAATGTGGGACGCAATGACACGTTTTGTGCGTTATATGGATAAAGAGGTGGCAGACGAAGACGGAATTATCGAGTATGGATTACCGTCAGACTGGAGTTGTTCAAATCTACTTCACCCCTGTCCCATAGCGGCGGTTGATACTGCTGCGCTTTACGATGACTGTATACATATAGCAAAACTTGCAAAAGCAATCGGCAAGGATGACGGCGAGTGGTTAGAACTTGCAGAGAAATATAAATCTGCCTGGCGCAGAGAGTTTTTGCACAGAACAGAACTGCGTGAAAGTCAGACATTTTTGGCAAATGCGCTTTATTACGGTGTGCTTGAAGGCGAAGAAATCAAAAAAGCAGCCGATGAACTTGCAGAACTTATAAAGAAACAGGACTACCACTTTAATTGCGGTGTTTGCGGCGTAAGTCAGGCAATGTTTGTCCTCTCGGATAACGGATATACAGACGTTGTGTATAAAGCAATCACAAATAAAACCTATCCGTCGTATGCATACTGGGTGTATAGCGGACTGACCGCATTGGCGGAAGACTGGGATATGTCGCAGTCAAAAAATCATCAAATGTTTAGCGAGGTTGACCGTTGGCTTTATAACTATCTTGGCGGAATAAAACACACAGACAACGGCGTATTAATCGAGCCGTTGAAAATTGAAGGCATTGATTACGTAAAAGCAACCCACAAAGGCATTATAGTAGAACGAAACGGCAGCAATGTTAAAGTGACTCTCCCACACAAAGCCAAAATCAAAATCGGCAATACCGAAGAAGAGGTTTTAGCGGGAGAGTATGAGTTTGAATTTTAAAAAAGCGGATAGCCATATCCGCTTTTGCTCAATTGACTTTTCTTTGTAACTGTGTTATATTTTACCAGTAGTAAAAACAGAGGTGAAATGTTTGAAATTATTGCTTGAAATGTTTATAACCTTCGCAAAGGTCGGCGTGATGACCTTCGGCGGCGGATATGCAATGTTGCCGATTTTACAGCGCGAGGTTGTAGAGAAAAAAGGTTGGGCTACGGAAGAAGAACTTATGGACTATTTCGCCATAGGTCAGTGCACACCGGGTGTAATCGCGGTCAACACCGCAACCTTTATAGGACAAAAGAAAAAAGGCGTAATCGGCGGTATTTTCACAACGCTCGGCGTTGTCTTCCCGTCGCTTATTATAATATCGCTTCTTGCGGGTGTAATCGCGGCTTTTTCGCACATAGAAATAGTGCAAAACGCCCTTGCGGGTGTGCGCGTTTGTGTATGTGTGCTCATTCTCAACGCCGTAGTAAAACTTTTCAAAAAAGCCGTTGTCGATAAATGGACAACAGGTATATTTATCGTTGTGGCACTCGGCTCACTGTTCCTGCCCATAAGCCCCGTGATTTTTGTAATTCTTGCCGCCCTTACGGGTATAGTGCTCAAATCGTTAGGGGGTAAACTTAAATAATGCTGTTTCTTCGTTTGTTTTTAGAATTTTTCAAAACAGGACTTTTCGCGATAGGTGGTGGAATGGCAACAATCCCGTTCCTTTACGAAATGTCGGATAAAACAGGTTGGTTTACCCACGCAGACCTTGCGAATATGATAGCCGTTTCCGAATCCACACCGGGACCGATAGGCGTCAATATGGCAACCTATGTTGGTTATATAGCAGGTATGAATACGGGTGGTATGGGTTTTGCATTTTTAGGCGCTTTAACAGCAACTATTGGTCTTATAACCCCATCTATTATTGTTATAATGCTCGTAGCCGCCGTGCTTAAAAAGTTCAGCACAAATCACTATGTTAACAGTGCGTTTTACGGTCTTCGTCCCGCCTCAACGGCACTCATAGCCGCCGCGGGAATAACGGTTGTAATGACAAACCTATTGCCGATAAAAGAGATTATAGCAAAAGGCGTCACCGTTATAAATTGGCAAGGATTAATCCTCGCAGTAGTCCTTTGGGTGCTTATGAATAAGGTGAAATGGACTAAAAAACTACATCCAATAGTCTTTATAGGCATTTCTGCCGTAGTCGGTATAATCTTTTCAATGAAATAAAAAAACGAGGCGTGAGCCTCGTTTTTTACTTTATCGGCACATATATAATGCCATTTTCTGTCATAATTCCGTGTTCGGTAAACCCTGCATTCAGTGCCATTTCTTCTGCTAAATCGAACCCATACTCCAAAAAATCCTTGTTGTGACAGTCGCTTGAAAATACAATTTTTGCACTGTTTTGTTGCATTATTTTAAGCAACTTTTTTGATGGATAGGGCGTAGTCCTGAGTCCGCGTGACATAGCGCCTGTGTTTATTTCAAACGGAATACCGAGGGGAATAAGTCTTTTTATCGCCTTGGCAGCCGCTTCTATATATCTGTCGGTTTCGGGTAAATCAATCTGTTCACAGTATTTCATAATAAGGTCAAAATGCCCGAGGATATCGGGTTTTATTTTTTCCGCAACCTCGCAAACCAGAGAGAAATACTCTTCCGCGAAAGCGCAAAAATCACCACCAAAATAGGTATCAACTATAAAAAGCAGTTTTTCTTTACCGGCGTCAACAGGAAAAAGATTGTCACCGCGCTTTATGTAATGCACAGAGCCTATAAGATACTCAAAATCACTACGGGGTGCGTCAGAATACAAATCCTGTTCAAGACCTAAAAATATCTTAATTTTGTCGGCAAATTCCTTTTTTAGTGCCAATACCTCTTTAATATATGCGGTTTCTCTGTCGCGTGAGGGCACAATATGTAAATCTTGCTGGAGAAAACTGTGCATTGAAAAGCCAAGTACCGTAAATCCGCGCTCTATTGCCTCAAGCACCATCTCTCGCGGCGTATTATCGCCATCACAAAAGCAGGTGTGGGTGTGGAAGTTGGTCTTAATCATTTCCTGTCATTTTCTCCTGCTTAACCTTGTGGTCAATAACGTGGCGTGATGCCAATTCTTTTCGCACATCGTCAACCGAAATTCCCATTTCAACCATCATAACCATAAGGTGATACGCAAGGTCTGAGACCTCATAAACAGTTTCTGCCTTGTCATCTGCCTTTGCGGCAATGATAACCTCGGTCGATTCCTCACCGATTTTTTTAAGTATTTTGTCAATGCCTTTTTGGAACAAATATGTCGTGTAAGAACCTTCGGGCAGGTCTTTTTTTCTGCCCTTTAGCAAATCGTAAAGTCCGTCCATCGAAAAAGAGGGGATAGTATCACTTTCATACAGCGTGTTATTAAAACAGGAATCGGTGCCAAGGTGACAGGCAGGGCCGTCCTTTTGCACCTCAACAACAAGCGCGTCCATATCGCAATCTGCTGTGATGGAAACAACGTGTTGATAATTTCCGCTTGTTTCGCCTTTAAGCCACAACTCCTGACGCGAACGGCTGTAAAAACAGGTGAGTCCTTTCTCTAACGTGATTTCAAGACTCTCTCTGTTCATATACGCCACGGTCAATACTTTTTTAGAAAGCGTGTCAATAACTACCGCCGGTATAAGTCCATTTTTATCAAATTTAAGTTCTTCTATGTTTATCATAACAGTTCTCCCATCAGATTCTAACAGTAATATTGTTATCAAAAAGTGTCTTTTTAAGGTCCTTGATTTTCACTTCACCAAAATGGAATATAGAAGCGGCAAGTCCCGCATCAATATCGGGTATTTCGCGGAAAAGTTTTATAAAATCTTCCTTGCAACCCGCACCGCCCGATGCGATAACAGGCACCGAAACAGCCGAACAAACTTCGCGCAGCAGAGGAATGTCAAACCCTTTTTTTACACCGTCTGTGTCAATGGAATTTACAACAACCTCACCCGCACCGTTTTCCACACAGCGCTTTATCCAACTTATTGCCTCAAGTCCCGTGTTTTCTCTGCCGCCTTTGGCGAAAACGCGGAAAATACCGTTAACACGCTTAACATCAACCGATATAACAACGCATTGATTGCCGTATTTTTGTGCCGCCTCTTTTATAAGGTCGGGGTTTTTAATGGCACCCGAATTAACGCTAACCTTGTCGGCACCGCATTTAAGTACGCGGTCAAAATCGTCTACTGTATTAATGCCGCCGCCAACTGTCAGCGGTATAAAAATATTGCGGCTAACCTCTTTTAGAATGTCGGTGAAAATCCGTCTGCCGTCACTCGATGCCGTTATGTCATAAAAAACAAGTTCGTCCGCACCGCAGTCGCTATAATATTTGCCAAGCGAAACAGGGGACGATACATCTGAAAGCCCCTCGAAATTCACACCTTTAACAACCCTGCCGTCTCTGACATCTAAACAGGGGATAATTCGTTTAGTAATCATTTTGCCACCTCTAACGCTTCACGCAAATCAATGGCGCCAATATAATATGCCTTGCCAATAATAGCGCCGTAAAGATTTAATTTTTTAAGCGCCTTAATATCTTCAATAGAGGATACACCGCCCGATGCCACAATGTCAATAGAGAAGCGTTTTGAGAGTTCAAAATAGAGTTCGCGGTTGGTGCCCTGCATTGCGCCGTCTTTGGAAATATCGGTGCAGATAATGGTCTTAACGCCGATTTTCTGCATCCGTTCGCAAAACTCAAAGCAGTCAAACTGTGATTTCTCGGTCCAACCTTTAATGGCAACAAATCCGTCTTTAATATCAACACCAACGGCAATTTTTTCGCCGTATTTTTTTATGGCTTCTTTTAGAAATTCGGGATTTTGCACCGCCGCCGTGCCTAAAATAACCCTGTCTACTCCCGCACTCAAATAGGTGTCAATAGTTTCAATTGAACGAATACCACCGCCTATTTCAGTGAAAAGACCTGTGTTTTCAGCAATCTTTTTTACAGTCTCCAAATTGGGTGTTGTGCCGTCTTTAGCACCCTCTAAATCAACAAGGTGAATGTGTTTAGCACCGGCATTTTCAAAATCCTTCGCAACGGATAACGGATTTTCGCTATACACCGTCATCTGACTGTAGTCGCCCTTAAAAAGCCTTACAGCCTTGCCGTCATATAAATCAATGGCAGGAAAAATGTTCATCTAAATTCTCTCCGTTTCGCAAAACGCGCGTAAAATCTTAAGTCCCGTTTCACCGCTTTTTTCGGGGTGAAACTGACATCCAAAAATGTTGTCTTTGCTTACAACTGCCGTTAAATCCTTGCCGTAATCGGTGGTAGCGGCTAACGAATCCTCGCAGTTTTCGGCAAAATAGGAATGAACAAAATATACAAAATCGCCGTCATTTATGTACTTGAACAGGGGCGACTCTTTTGTGAATTTAAGCGCGTTCCAACCAATGTGCGGGATTTTAAGACTTTTATCAATTCGCTCTTCCATCGGTACAATATCACCTTTTAGAAGTGACAGACCTTTGTGAACACCATATTCAAAACTGCGTTCAAATAAAAGTTGCATACCAAGGCAAATTCCAAGCAGAGGTTTACCGTTTTCGGCTTCACGCTTTATAACATCATAAAGTCCGCATTCGCGTAGTTTCCTTGCCGCATCGCCAAAAGCGCCAACACCCGGCAGTACAAGTTTGTCGGCGGACTTTATAACATTTTCGTCACCCGTTATGACGGTTTCGGCGCCGATAGCGGCAAACGAGCAGGAAAGCGAAAACAAATTTCCCACGCCGTAGTCAATTATTGCAATCATTAAAGTACTCCCTTGGTAGACGGAATTTCATCCGCAAAATCTTTGTCAATCATACAAGCCTCGCGCAGAGTGTGTGCAACCGATTTGAAAGCACCTTCAATAATGTGGTGCGAATTCTTGCCCTCAAGTTGTATAATGTGGAGCGTAATGTTTGCGTGGCGCACAAGACTTATAAAAAATTCTTCACACAGTTCTGTGTCAAAATCGCCAACACGATAAGCGGGAATTTGCAGCCCGTAATTCAGGTGACTTCTGCCCGAAATATCAATAGCCGATAAAATAAGCGTCTCGTCCATCGGCAGAATAAAACTGCCGTAACGCTTGATTCCGCGCATATCCGAAAGCGCCGTTTTAAGCGCGTCACCCAAAACAATGCCAACATCCTCAACCGTGTGATGATAGTCAACATTTGTGTCGCCGTCACAAAAAACAGTGAGGTCAAAACGGGCATGTTTTGCAAGTAATGTTAGCATATGGTCTAAAAAACCGCAACCTGTGTTAATCTCCGATATACCTTTACCATCAATGTTAAGTTTTAATTTAATGTCGGTTTCGGCGGTTTTACGCGCAATCTCTGCTGTTCTCATAAATCTAAAATTCTCCTAAAATTTCTTTTGTTTTCTTTATAAATATCTGCATTTCCTTTTTGCTTCCAATGGTAATGCGGTTAAAATCCATAATCCTGTCTTTTTCAAAATGACGGATTAAAACACCTTTTTCTTTAAGCCTCAAATAAAGTTCCATACCGCTTATTTTGTCACTTTTTGCGAAAACAAAATTGGCGGAAGAGGGAAGAACCGTAAACCCAAGAAGTTCGAGTTCTCTTACTGCGTATTCGCGGTTTTTAATGATTTTTTGACAGTTGTTCATATAATAATCATTGTCGCGCACCGCCGCCGCACCTGCTAATTGGGTTAAGGTGTTTATGTTATAAGGGTTAGTGGAATATTTAATTTTTTCAAGGTCGGAAATTAAGGCGTCACTTGCAATCGCAAATCCGAGTCGTGCCCCCGCCATACTGCGTGATTTTGAAAAAGTACCAACGCATAGCAAGTTATCATATTTTTTCGTAAGATTTACGCAACTTTCGCCGCCAAAATCAACATATGCCTCGTCAATAAGTACCACACCGTCAGGGTTTGATTTTACGATTTTCTCAATGGTGTCAAGTGGCAAAGCAATACCTGTCGGCGCGTTTGGGTTGGCAATTACAATCAGTTTGTTTTTGCCCATAAATGCATCGGTGTCAATAGAAAAATCATCACAAAGCGGTATTATTTCTGTATTAACCCCGTGCAGTTCTGCGAAAACCTTGTAAAATCCGTAGGTAATATCGGGGAATATAGCCCCCATATCGCCGTACGCCATAAATGCAAAGTTAAGAATGTCGTCAGAGCCGTTGGAAAGGAAAATATTCTTAGCCTCAACACCATAAAGTTTTGAAAGAGCGTTTGTTAAAACTTTACATTCGGGATCACAGTAAAGCCTAAGACGCTTCACCGCCGCCCTGCCCACAGCAGATAATACGCTTTTTGACGGGGGATAGGGTGATTCGTTTGTGTTTAATTTTATGTATGCCTTGTCTTGCGGTTGTTCGCCCGGGGTGTAAGCCTCAAGCGGTGCAAGTCTCGCGTTTAGAAATCTGCTCATTATTTTTCATCCTCAAATCTGACAGTAGCACTCTTAGCATGTGCAGAAAGTCCCTCTTGCTCTGCAAAGTATGCAACACTGTCATAAACCTCTTTAAGCGCCTCTTTGGTATAGTATGTGTATTGTGATTTTTTTACAAAATCGTCAACCGATAAGGGACTCGAAAATCTTGCCGTTCCTGATGTGGGAAGAGTGTGGTTGGGACCTGCAAAATAGTCACCCAAAGCCTCGGGACAGTAGCGTCCCATAAATATACTACCCGCGTTTTCAATTTTGTCAAGATAATCAAACGGATTGTCAACACAAAGTTCAAGATGTTCGGGCGCAATTTCGTTTGCAACCGCAATAACGTCGTTAATATCTTTTGCAACTATAATTTTTCCGTTGTTGTCAATGGAAACGCGTGCAATCTCTTCACGCGGTAAAACCTTAAGTTGTTTTTCAATTTCATCACGCACCTGCATAGCAAGTACCATATTGTCGGTAACAAGCACCGCACTTGCGTTTTTGTCGTGCTCGGCCTGGGATAAAAGGTCTGCCGCAACAAAACGGGGGTTGCTCTTGCCGTCTGCAATAACCAAAATTTCGCTCGGTCCCGCAATCATATCAATAGAAACAAGTCCGAAAACCTGTCTTTTCGCCTCGGCAACAAATGCATTACCCGGTCCCACAATTTTGTCAACCTTGGGGATGGTTTCGGTGCCGTATGCGAGGGCAGCAACCGCCTGTGCGCCGCCAACCTTGAAAATGCGGTCAACCCCTGCAATCTTCGCCGCCGCAAGAATAACAGGGTTTACCTTGCCGTCAAACGATGGGGGAGTAACAATGCAAATCTCTTTGCATCCCGCAATTTTTGCGGGGATAGAGTCCATCAAAACGGTAGATGGGTAAGCCGCCGTACCACCCGGAACGTAAAGACCAACCTTTTCAATCGGTGTTACCTTTTGTCCTGTGATAACGCCGTCTTTTTCGCTTATTATAAAACTGTTTCGAACTTGTTTTTGGTGGAACGCCTTAATGTTTTCTGCTGCCTCTTTTAATATCTTAATAAACTTCGGCTCAACCGCCAAAAAAGCGTCATTGATTTCTTCTTCGCTAACCTCAAGAGAAGACAAAAGCGCGTTGTCAAACTTTTTGCAGTATTCAAAAAGCGCCCTGTCACCGTTTTTCTTAACGTTCTCAATAATGTCGGTTACAATGCCCGAAACATCGGCAGTGCTCTCGTTTCTTGCAAAAATCTCATCGGCGGAAATTTCGCCGTATTTCATAATCTTAATCATTTTTTAGTTCACCTGTTTCAAAAGTTCTCGTCTTATAGTATCTATTTTTTCTGCCTTAAAACTGAAAGACGCCTTGTTAGAAATAAGTCTTGCGCTTATAGGAACAATGGTCTCAAACGGGGAAAGATTGTTTTCTTTAAGTGTCTTGCCCGTTTCAACAATATCAACAATAACGTCGGAAAGTTCCAAAATCGGCGCAATTTCAATCGAGCCGTTAAGGTGAATAATATCAATATCACGGCATTTTTGCGCGTAATATTTTTTAGCAATGTTAGAAAACTTGGTCGCAACGCGTAAGGTCTTACTCTGGTCGTCACAAAAATCGTTCTTAGCAGCAACCGCCATTCTGCATTTGCCAATATTAAGGTCCAAAAGTTCAAAAACATCGGGCTCGTATTCAAGCAAAATATCCTTGCCCGCAACACCAATGTCAGCGGCGCCGCGCTCAACGTAAATGGCAACGTCAGAGGGCTTAACCCAAAAATAACGAACACCTTTTTCCTTGTTCTCAAATATAAGTTTACGGTTGTTTTCTTTAATAGCGGGACATTCGTAACCCGCCTTTTCAAACATAGAGTAAACCTTTTCGCCAAGTCTGCCCTTTGGCAACGCTATATTTATAAATTCGTCTTCGGCTACAGTGTCTTCGCTAAAGCGTTCAAGCGTGTCAAGATATACGGCAAATCCAAGCGCTCTTCCTCGTCTGCCCATACGCTTCATAAGTTCGTCATACTGACCGCCCGACAATACGCGGGAGGATATGCCGTTTATGTAACCCTTGAAAACAATGCCGCTATAATATCCGCCTGTGCTGACGGTGCTGAAATCAATGTAAATATTGCTTTCGTAACCGGCGTCTTTGAGTCCGTCATAAATGTTTTTAAGGACAATAAGCGCCTGTCGGCTTTCCTCACTCTTGACAATGAGCGATAAATCAGAAAGCGCTGTATCGGCATTTTTATAACTCTTTATAAGTTTGCAAAGGGCGTGAAACTGTGTGTCATCACAAATCTCTTTGAGCGCACCCGCGTTCTTTTCGGCAACCGCCGTAATAACAGCGTTCTTATCCTCATCTTTAATAGCATAGTCACAAAGAAGTGAGCGCATAAGCCCCATGTGCGAAATGTGTAGCATAAAGTTATCCGATATACTTTTAAGGCTCAAAACCGCAAGACTTGTAACCTCAAAAACCTCAGAAAAAGTTATGTCACCGATACACTCAATACCCGTCTGCATAATTTCTTTGTAGGTCTGACTGCTGTCGGAAATGCGATAAACATTTTCGTTATAGTAAAACTTTTCGGTTTCACCCGTGTCCTTGGAATTTTTAATGATGGATAAAGTAACGTCAGGCTTAAGCGCTAAAAGTTTTCCGTTCGTGTCATTAAATGTGATAACTCCGTCCGATACAAGAAAATCCTTGTTTTTGGAATAAAGGTCGTATTCCTCAAATTTAGACATCTTAAAAGGGCGGTAATTATATTCACTGTAAAGTTGGCGGAGGGTAAAAACCGCAAGTTCGTCAGGTTTTAGAAGTGTGGTATCAAAACCCATTACTTGTCACCCAACCTTTCAATAACGGTCTTATAACCGCCCTCGCCGTAGTTCAAGCACTTGCTGACGCGGCAAATCGTTGCGGTACTCGCACCGGTCTGCTTGTTAATGTCAATATAACTCTGCCCCTCGCAAAGAAGACAAGCCACTTCAAGCCGTTGTGCCAAAGCATAAACCTCCTGTATGGTGCAAATATCCTCAAAAAATGCGGCGCACTCCTCCTCAGTTTTAAGAGAAAGCACAGCAGAGAACAATTTTTTAATGTCGTTTCGCTCTTTTTTTAACATAAAGAAAAACTCCCGTTCAAAAATTACTTTACTATTCTAACACATCACCGCGCTAAAGTCAACACCCAAAAATAAAAATCCTTCACTTTATATTTATATAATGTAGGATACATAAGACACGGCATTTTAGATACCTCTTAAATAAACTACATAGAATTTTGTGATTGTTACAATTTTACAGGAAAATAATTATATAATTGCACAAATATGCACAATGCGCCTTGACAAATGTTAATAATTATAGTATAATATGTACAATAAAAAACGAAAGGCGGTGGACAAAATGTTTCATTTGTCTGAAAGGGTGTTTTTGATTTAGAAAAATTATAGCATCCTTTATAAATCAATAGTTAGAAATAGTTCCTTGAGAATGGAGGATGCATTATGAAAAAATTATTGGTAATGTTATTGTCGGTATTTTTGGTTTGTTCTTCTTTCGCTGTTTCAACCTAGGCAATTGGCAACAGAACCGAACTGATGGAAATTACACAGCAAGATGGCGATTATTCTGTTAATGCCAACCCTTATACAAGTTATGCATATAGCAAAACCAGAGCGGTAAATTATGCTATGGCGCATTACATCAATCACAACAATTACTTTTATTATGTACAAAACGCAAACTGCACTAATTTTGTATCGCAATGTGTTTCTTATGGATTTGGAAGTTCAAGCAGCACAAGTTACACTAATTCCCTGTCGTACAGAATGAAAAATAACGGAAACTATTCTACGGGTTGGTATGGTACACAATGGGGAGGCAGTGGACCTTGGGAGTCGGTTAATGCTCATTGGACGTATATGACATCAACAAAAACAAATGCTGAAGGTCCTCGCGTTATGCAAATAAATTATTCTCAGTTGGGTTTGGGTGATGTTATGCAATTGGACTTTGATGATGATGGTACTTATGAGCATTCGGTGATATGTGTTCAAACAAATCCGTTAAAATTTGCACAAAACACACATGACGCTTTGAAACTATTTACCCAATATTCAAGTGAATATAAGAAGAGATATTATCGTCCTACGTCTTATCGCGTGTATTAAGGAGTTTTCGTTTTTATGAAACGTATAATATGTATTTTTCTCACTTTAATTTTATCGGTTTCTGTTATTGCCTGCGGACAAAAAGCACCCGAAACACCACAAAAGGTTGTAGAGGCTTATTATGAGCGCTTTTACGATTGTTGGCTTGATTTAGAATATCGTGATATGAGTGATATTCTCGATATGGACTCTGTACAAATGTATAATAAAAACACTCGTTTGAGGGAGGTTATACTCGTTCGTACCTTAACAAAAGCAGAGGGAGAAGCTATAGGTGAAACCAAAACAAAGTGTATCTATACTTTTTCCGAAACTGAATATACTGGAGAGGACGAGGCAGTATTAACCGTAAATATTGAGCATAACGACGAACCAACAGCCGCACATCCGTTTTTCATCTATTTAGGAGAAAATGTTTTCAAATTGAAGAAGATAGATGGTTCTTGGAAAATTGTTTCTACAGAGATAAATGGTATTGATTGGCTTGGTTACGGCGATAGAAAGGAAAAGGTGGAGTTTGACCCAAAAGCAATAGAAGAGTCCTGGAGAAAAAACAGAGAATAAGTGAGTAAATTATAACAAGACCCCCGAACTTCACAGAGAAACTCGGGGGTTATTATACCTTTATATCTCTTTTCTCGTAGGCTAATTTTTACGAAAGGTCAGAAAAATATGAAAAAGGCACACACCGCGTACAAAACCATTGTTGCATTCATACTGCTTTTAATTTCGATTGCTTTTTGTGTTTTCAGAAGTTTTATATTTCAAAAAAATGAAATTTTTGAAGCAACTGGCACCAAAATTCAGTTAGATTGTGCCGGGATTAAGGAAACGAAAATAACAAAAAACGTTTTCGAAATCCGTAAAATACAAAATTACATAGAAAAATCGGATAAAGAGCCGTACGTAGAACCCGAGGGTCCCAAGCCGAAAGGCTGGAAAATAAAAGGCTATATTGTCGTAAACGGCAAGGTGCATCATATTTTAGTCCGCGGAAGCGTTTTGTTCATTGAAGATGACGCATATAAAATCGCAGACAAAAATTTCCAGCAAAAAATGGTAGAGTATTATAATGGGATAAATTGATTATAAAGGGATTACTGATTACGTCTTATCGCGTGTATTAAGGAGTTTTCGTTTTTATGAAACGTATAATATGTATTTTTCTCACTTTAATTTTATCGGTTTCTGTTATTGCCTGCGGACAAAAAGCACCTGAAACACCGCAAGAGGTTGTAAAAGAATTTTATTCACGGTTTACTCAATGCGTAATAGATATGGAATACCCTGAAGCAGATGATATTTTGGATATGGATTCAATACAATCGTACAATCTTGTATCAAGAGTAAAAGAATCTATATTGTTGCAAACGCTAACGCTTGAGGCAGGAGAACCCATAGGAACAGAATATGCAAAATACAAGCTTGAGTTCAAGGAAACAGAATACATCGATGAAGACAAAGTTAAAATTACAGTTGATGTGATTGATTACGGTAATAAAAAGCCGGAACCAACGGCTCTTCATGTGTATTTCGGGATAAATTATTTTACTCTTTCAAAAAAAGATGGAAAGTGGAAGATAACCACCCGTGAACTTGAAGGAGTAGGAATACCGATGCTAGAAGAGTATAATATGGATAAAAAGGTGGAGTTCGACCCAAAAGCAATAGAAGAGTCCTGGAGAAAAAACAGAGAATAAGTGAGTAAATTATAACAAGACCCCCGAACTTTGTAAAAAAGTTCGGGGGTTTAGTTATATCTCTATCTCTCATTACCCGTAAAGAACACCGCAATAGTGCCGGGTCCTGAATGTGCGCCGATAACCGCACCGATGTCAACTACCATATCAACAGGTAAATTATATTTATCCTTAATCATACCCTTAAGTGTTTCAACATCGTCCATACAATCGGCGTTACAGATGTAAATGGGACTATTCGGTTTTCCACCCGCGTTTTCACCGATTTTGTCGGCAATTGCCGAGAGTGCCGCGCGTCTTCCGCGCACCTTGCCCATATTGATAAGATGTCCATCATCGTCAACGTGCAAAATGGGTTTAATTCCAAGAAGTCCGCCAACGAAAGCAACGGTGGGGCTGACTCTGCCGCCACGCTTTAAGTAAACTAAATCGTCAACCGTAAACCAATGGCAAAGACCTTTTTTAGTGTCCTCGGCATACGCCGCCGCCTCTTCAATTGTAGCGCCGCTATTGGCTTTTTCTAATGTCAAATACACAAGCAATCCCTGTCCCGCAGAGGCGCAAAGTGTGTCAACGGTTAAAACTTTTCTATCGGGGAATTCTTCTTTGAGTTCCTCTGCCGCCATTCGCGCAGAGTTGTACGTTGTGCTCAGTCCCGAAGAAAAACCGAGATACAAAACATCCTGTCCCTCTTTCAAAACCTCGCGGAAAGCATCCTTAAATGTTTCCATATTGATAGCCGATGTTGTAGCAACAGCACCCGCACGCATGCGGTCATAAAAATCTTTGGACTCTATATCGCCGTTTTTATATTCCTTGTCGCTGTCCTTAAATTTGAAAGAAAGCGGAAGACTTTTAACGCCCCACTTTTTAAGTGTGTCAAGCGGAATGTCGCAACCCGAATCGGTAAATAAAATGTAATTTTGCAAAAAAATCAGTCCTTTCAAAAACCTGTTTCCAAGTATAATTCACGAGGCGCACAAAAACAACCTACTACAAAAATATTGCCTCTACCGCTATTTCTTAATCAGTAGAATATAAAAAGGCGACTCTACCCACAGTAGAATCGCCCATTTTAGCGGTTTTATCTTTCGTTTTGCGGTGTGTAAGGAATCTTTTTGATTGCGGCGCGGTAAGCGGGGCGGATAATGCGTTTGCAAGAGATAACCTCTTCCATTCGGTGTGCGCACCAACCGGCAACACGCGCAATAGCGAAAAGCGGGGTATAAAGTGTTTCGGGAATTCCGAGCATATCGTAAACAAAACCTGAATAAAGGTCAACATTGGCGCAAATTGGAAGTTCCAAATTCTTGCGCTCAACAATAAGCGGACAACCGATTTGCTCAATGTTTTCAAGTAACTGCAGTTCATCAAGTCTGCCATTCTGTTTTGCAAGAGAAACAGCACATTCGCGTATAGCGTAGGCGCGTGGGTCAGACAGGGTGTAAACCGCGTGTCCAAGACCGTATATCTTGCCCGAGTGGTCACCAACGGTACCGTCAAGCATTTTATTTAGGTGTTCACGCAGTTTTTCTTTGTCTGAGTAGTCGGGAAGTTCCTCTTTTATAAGTCTTATCATTTCCATAACCTTTGCATTGGCACCGCCGTGCAAGGGACCTTTAAGCGAGTTAACAGCCGCCGATACAGCACTGTATGTGTCACTTCCTGATGACGAAACACTTCGGCAAACGAAAGCCGAGTTGTTACCGCCGCCGTGCTCAGCGTGGAGCATAAGCATAATATCAAGCAGTTTCGCTTCCTCATCGGTGTAACTTTTGTCGGGGCGTACCATACGCAAAAAGTTTTCCGAAAGTGAAAGTTCGGGCTTGGGGTTGTGCAGATAAAGCGACTTGTTCATATAGCGGTGGCGCATAACGGCATAAGCGTTAGCAACGATAAGCGGGAAACGCGCAACCAAGTCAACCGACTGGCGCATCATATTTTCGGGCGACGTGTCATCGGCATCTTCGTCATAAGCATAAAGCGCAGAAACGCCGCGCGATAATTGATTCATAATGTTTTTAGAGGGTGCGCGTAAAAGCACATCGTCATTAAACCCAAACGGCATAGAACGGGCAGAAGCGAGAACATCCTTGAAATTTTCAAAATCCTGTTTGTTCGGCAGTTCGCCAAAAAGCAGAAGATATGCAACCTCCTCATAACCAAAGGTGTTAGCATCTCTGTGCGCTTTTATAATATCAAGAACATTAATACCTCTGTAATAAAGTTGTCCTTCGGCGGGCATACGCTCACCGTCATCAATTGTGTAACCCTGAACGCTACCGATAGCGGTAGTGCCTATTAAAACACCCGTACCGTCTGCATTACGAAGACCTTTTTTGGTGTCCACGCCCTGTTTAACGGTGTAGGTAGATTTTATGTCACCGTTAAAGGATGAAAGTATTTGACTTTTTGTCTGGTTGTTGTCAAACGGGCTCATAAATACACCTCTTACTGAAAAATTATTGTTATTATACACTTTTGCGCCGAAAAACGCAAGTACGGCTATGAAATTTTAATAAATCCGTCAAAATTTTATAAAAAAACTTTATATTCTAAAGTAAATGTGGTATAATTGCGATATATTTTTTGTAAAAGAGTGATATCTATGATTAAATTACACACAAACGGTGTGCTGTGGAAAGACGGTAAACCCGTAGAAGCAGAAGTTGCGGATAAGCGTGTTCGCCGTAATAAGACCATGGCATATAAAATTATGAATGCGCATAATTCATCAACCGATGAAAATTTAATGCGTATTAAATTTGATAGCCTTATTTCGCACGATATAACCTATGTCGGAATAATCCAGACTGCGCGCGGCAGCGGACTTAAAGAGTTTCCTGTGCCGTATGTACTTACAAACTGCCACAACAGCCTTTGCGCCGTTGGCGGTACTATCAACGAGGATGACCATGTGTTCGGCCTTTCGGCTGCCAAGAAATACGGCGGTATATATGTTCCCGCTAATCAGGCGGTAATTCATCAGTACGCCCGTGAAATGATGGCGGGTTGCGGAAGAATGATTTTGGGCTCGGACAGTCACACTCGCTACGGCGCTATCGGTACTATGGGCGTGGGCGAGGGCGGTCCCGAAATTGTTAAACAGTTGCTTTCGAATACATATGATGTTCCGTCACCCGAAGTTGTGCTTGTTTATTTGACGGGCGAACTTCGCCGCGGTGTCGGTCCGCACGATGTGGCAATCGCTCTATGCGGTGCAACATATAAAAACGGATTTGTAAAGAACAAGGTGCTTGAATTCGCAGGTCCCGGTGTAGAAAAACTTTCAATGGATTACCGTATCGGTATTGATGTTATGACCACCGAAACCACCTGTCTTTCTTCGGTTTGGGAGACCGATGAAAAGGTAGAGGATTATTTATCTGCACACGGCAGACAGGCAGATTATAAGAAAATCGCAGCCGATGACGGTGCTTACTATGACAGTATGATAGAAATTGATTTGTCAAAGGTCGAGTGTATGGCGGCACTTCCGTTCCATCCGTCAGAGGCTTATACAATTAAGGAACTTTCTGAAAACGCAGAGGATATTTTGCGTGAATGTGAAAAACGCGCCGAAGAACAGTTTGGCGGTAAGGTAACACTTAACCTTGTGGATAAACTGCAAAACGGCAAGATTTATATAGACCAGGGAATAATAGCGGGTTGTGCAGGTGGTATGTATGATAATATCGCAGAAGCCGCCGCAATTTTAGACGGTAAGTCGGTTGGCAACGGATATTTTTCATTATCGGTCTATCCGCCCAGTGTTCCTGTAAACCTTGAACTTATAAAGGACGGAATACAACAAAGCCTTATGGAAAGCGGCGCACTCTTTAAGCCGTGCTTCTGCGGTCCTTGTTTCGGTGCGGGTGATGTTCCGTCAAATAACGGACTTTCTGCCCGTCATACCACCCGTAACTTCCCCAACCGCGAGGGTTCGCGCCCTGGTGACGGTCAACTTTCTGCCGTTATGCTTATGGATGCGCGCAGTATTGCGGCAACGGCGGCAAACGGTGGTATCTTAACAGCCGCAACCGATGTGGAATATATTAAACCCGCAGAACATAAATATTCATTTGATATTACACCATATGAAAAGCGTGTTTATTTTGGCTACGGCAAGGCGGACCAAAATGCAGAACTTCATTTTGGACCCAACATAACCGAATGGCCCAAAATCCCCGCGCTTTCAGAGAATATTTTACTTCGTTTAGCATCGGTAATTCACGACCCTGTTACAACAACGGACGAACTTATTCCGTCCGGTGAAACCTCATCTTACCGTTCTAACCCCTTGAAACTTGCAACATTTGCACTTTCCCGCCGTGACCCTGCCTATGTTTCGCGCACAGCGGACATAAGGGCAGAGGAAGCAAACCGTAAAAACGGCAAAGCGGACGAGAAAACCGTAAACGCACTTAAACTTGCAGGTTTTGGTAAAGATGTTTTGGAAAATACAATGGTTGGCTCTGTAGTATTTGCAAACAAACCCGGCGATGGTTCTGCGCGTGAACAGGCGGCTTCTTGTCAGCGCGTTTTGGGTGGCGCTGCTAATATTTGTTATGAATATGCAACCAAGCGTTATCGCTCTAACTGTATCAACTGGGGTATGTTGCCCTTTACTATTGATAAAGATACCGAGTTCAACTATAATCCGGGTGACTGTGTTTTTGTACCGAACATCAGAAAAGCGGTAGAAGAAGGAATAGAAACCGTAAAGGGTTATGTTGTTTCAAATGATGCATTAACAGAAATCAAACTTCATATAGCAGGACTTACCAAAAAGGAAAGAGAAATTCTGCTTTCGGGCTGCCTTATGAATTGGTATGCAAACGGCAACAAGGAGGATTAACCGTGGAAAAGATTAAAATGAACCCCATCGTTGAGATGGACGGCGATGAAATGACCAGAATTCTCTGGAAAATGATAAAGGATGAACTTCTTTGTCCATTTGTCGAACTCAATACAGAGTATTATGATTTGGGTTTGCCCCACCGCGATGAAACTAACGACCAGGTAACAATAGACGCCGCAAACGCAATAAAAAAGCATAAAGTTGGCGTAAAGTGCGCTACCATAACCCCCAACGCACAGCGTGTTGAGGAATATGGTCTTAAGGAAATGTGGAAGAGCCCCAACGGCACAATCCGTTCTATTTTAGACGGCACAGTCTTCCGCGCCCCCATAATTACTAAATGTATAAAACCCTATGTCAGCCGCTGGACAAAACCCATAACAATTGCCCGTCACGCATACGGCGATGTTTATAAAGCAACCGAGTACCGCGTACCCGGTAAAGGCACGGCAGAACTTGTATTCCACGGCGAAGACGGAACAGAATTTTCACAGAAGATTTATGATTTCGAGTGTGCGGGTGTTCTGCAAGGTCAGTATAATAAGGATAGTTCAATCGAATCCTTTGCGCGCGTATGTTTTGACTATGCACTCGACACTAAACAGGATATGTGGTTTGCCACAAAAGATACAATTTCCAAACAGTACGACCAAACATTCAAATTAAAATTTCAGGAAATATTTGAAAACGAGTATAAAGAGCAGTTTGAAAAAGCGGGAATTGAATATTTCTATACCCTTATTGACGATGCCGTTGCCCGCGTAATCCGTTCGGAAGGCGGATTTTTATGGGTTTGCAAAAACTATGACGGCGATGTTATGAGTGATATGGTTTCAACCGCGTTCGGCTCGCTTGCAATGATGACGAGTGTGCTCTTAAGTCCTGACGGAAATTATGAGTACGAGGCGGCACACGGCACCATCACCCGCCATTATTACCGTTGGCAAAAGGGCGAAAAACCGTCTTCAAACCCTGTTGCAACAATATTTGCCTGGACAGGCGCGCTCAAAAAACGCGGCGAACTTGACGGCAATACAGAACTTATGGATTTTGCAGAAAAGTTAGAAGCCGCCTGTGTTGATACAATCGAATCGGGCGTTATGACGGGCGACCTTGCCGCACTTTGCGATATAGAGTGCAAAGTAGTCAACAGCGAAGAGTTTATTGCCGCAATACGCCAAAATCTTGAAACGAAGTTAGGTATATAATATGTATATTTTGGCTTCAGCCTCACCAAGAAGGCGCGAACTGCTTTCAATGGTAGTGGATGAGTTTGAGGTATGTGTCGCAGACTGTGACGAAACCTGTCCTTCGGATATACCGCTTTTTGAGCGTCCGCAGTTTTTATCAGGGTTAAAGGCTCATGCGGTTGCTGCCCGTCATAAAACCGATACGGTAATCGCGGCGGATACGGCGGTGTTTTTCGATAACAAAATGCTCGGAAAACCCAAAAACGAAAGCCAAGCGCGAGAAATGCTACGGTCTCTTTCGGGTAATAAACATAAGGTAATAACAGGATGTACCATAGTAAAAGGCGACAAAACTGACTCATTTTCGGTTTCTACCGATGTGGAGTTCTACAAACTTACCGATGAGGATATAGATGAATATATCAAAACGGGTGACTGTTACGATAAAGCAGGGGCGTACGGCATACAAAGCAAAGGATATTTTTTAATAAAGGGCATAGATGGCGACTATTTTAATGTAGTCGGTCTGCCCGTTGCCGAACTCAAAAAACACTTGTGCGCGGTAGAAAAACAATATTAAGCACCGCTTTTATGGTGTTAATATATAAAAAGTTTTTTCTCATTTGTCAAATTTTTTGCAAATTTCCTATTGACAAATGGAGTTAAAACAGATACAATTGCTTTAACCAATTAAATCATTAAAATGTTGGAGGAAACAAAAATGAAAAAGTTATTGGCAATCCTTTTAGCAGCATGC
This sequence comes from Acutalibacteraceae bacterium, assembly GCA_045538515.1. Lineage (GTDB taxonomy): Bacteria > Bacillota > Clostridia > Oscillospirales > Acutalibacteraceae > SIG589. The sequence continues at coordinate 47,070 of JAZSRO010000072.1, forward strand.
CTCGTATTTGCGTTTGCAGGCTGCGGAGAAAAGACTAGCGGAGACGCTATCAAACTCGGCGGTATCGGCCCTATTTCGGGCGGTGCAGCAGTTTACGGCCAGGCAGTTCAGCGTGGTGCTGAAATTGCAGTTGAGGAAATCAACGCACTCGGCGGTTTACAGTTTGAGTTCAAAATGCAGGACGATGAGCATGACGCAGAGAAATCTGTTAACGCTTACAACGCTCTTAAAGACTGGGGAATGCAGATTCTTGTTGGTTCCGTAACCACACAGCCCTGTATCGCAGTTTCCACAGAGAGTAATGCAGACAACATCTTTGAACTTACACCTTCTGCATCTTCAACAGATGTTATCGGCGGTCAGCCCGATGGTGACGGAAATGTAACAATTCAGCGTAAAAACAATGTATTCCAGATGTGCTTCACAGACCCCAACCAAGGTATCGCATCTGCACAGTACATCTTTGACCAGAAACTCGGCGAGAAAATCGGCGTTATCTACAACAGCGCTGACGCTTATTCAAAGGGTATCTATCAGAAATTCATGTCCAAAGCAGGAGAACTCGGACTCAATGTAGTTGCAGAGGAAGCATTTGCAAGTGACGATAACGCAGACTTTAACGCACAGCTCACAGCAATCAAGGCAAAGGGCGCAGACCTTATCTTTATGCCCATCTACTACACACCTGCATCACTGATTCTTGCACAGGCTGCACAGATGAAGTATGATGTTAAGTTCTTCGGTGTTGACGGTCTTGACGGTCTTTTGGGCGTTGAAGGCTTCGATACCACTCTTGCAGAGGGCGTAATGCTCCTCACACCTTTCACTGCTGACGCAGAGGATGAAAAAACACAGAACTTTGTTAAGAAGTATAAAGAGAAACACGGCGAAGTTCCGAACCAGTTCGCAGCAGACGCTTATGACTGCATATATGCAATCTATGAGGCTTGCAAGGCTCAGAACATCACAGCCGATATGAGCGCATCAGACATCTGCGATAAACTCGTAGAGCAGTTCACAAAGGCTGACTTCAAGTTTGACGGTCTCACAGGTGAGGGAATGACCTGGTCTACAACAGGCGAAGTTTCCAAGTCTCCTAAGGGAATGAAGATTGAAAATGGCGTTTATGTTGGTCTTTAATTGAAGGTTTATTAATAAAAGGGGTTGACAATCAACCCCTTTTTTTATATATTTATAGAGTATATTATTATTTTTATATGGGGTGTTTTGATGGCGTTTTTAACGAATCTCATAAACGGATTAAGCCTTGGCAGCGTGTATGCCATAATCGCGCTTGGCTATACGATGGTATACGGTATTGCAAAAATGCTTAACTTTGCCCACGGTGATGTAATTATGGTAGGTGCATATATCGCCTACATAACAATGTCATCTTTGGGACTTCCGTCCTTTGTGGCAATTATTCTTGCAATGCTTGTATGTACCATTTTGGGTATAGTAATAGAGCGTTTGGCGTACAAGCCTTTAAGACAGGCAACCTCTCTTGCCGTTTTGATAACCGCAATCGGCGTCAGTTATTTTTTACAGAACGCGGCGTTGCTTATCTTCGGAAGTGCTCCGGTAAGTTTCCGTTCGGTTGTAAAAATTCCTGCTCTTTCGCTTTTCGGTGGTGAACTTATCATAACGGGCGAATCGATGGTAACGGTTATTGCTTGTATAATCATAATGGTTGCACTTACCGTATTTACTAAAAAGAGTAAAATGGGTAAAGCAATGCGAGCCGTATCAGAGGATAAGGGTGCTGCAGAACTTATGGGCATCAATGTAAATGTTACAATTTCTGCAACATTTGCGATCGGTAGTGCACTTGCCGCTATAGCGGGAGTTTTGCTCTGCTCAGCATATCCTGTTTTGATGCCTACAACAGGCTCAATGCCCGGTATTAAGGCCTTTACAGCAGCAGTTTTTGGCGGTATCGGCTCAATTCCCGGCGCTATGGTCGGCGGACTTTTGCTCGGCGTTATTGAAACATTTAGTAAGTTCTATATTTCAACCGAACTTTCGGATGCAATCGTGTTTGCTGTTTTGATAGTTGTTTTGCTTGTTAAGCCAACAGGTATCCTCGGCAAGAAAATAAGTGAAAAGGTGTAGGTGGAAAATATGTTGAAATTAAAATCACTCAAAAAAACCACCCGCACAGCCGTAACATCATACGGTATAATAATTGCCGCGTTTGCAATTATGTTCCCGCTGCAGCAGTTAGGACTTTTAAGCAACGCAATGGCGGGACAACTCGTTCCGATTTGTACATATATCGTAATGGCAATTTCGCTTAACCTTACGGTTGGCGTTTTGGGCGAACTAAGCCTTGGTCACGCAGGATTTATGAGTGTCGGCGCTTTCTGCGGCGCAATCACTTCTTCCGCTTTGCAGGAGGTAATTCCCGTGGCACCGCTTCGCCTTGTGATTGCAATAATCATAGGCGGAATCTTTGCGGGAATCGCAGGACTTTTGGTTGGTATTCCTGTTTTGCGTCTGCGCGGTGACTATCTTGCAATCGTAACACTTGCCTTCGGCGAAATTATCCGTAACATAATAAACTGTCTCTATGTCGGCGTTGATAAGCGCGGCCTTCATATCAGTATGAAGGATATTGCATCACTCGGTATGGAGAACGGTAGAGTAATAATAAACGGACCGCAAGGCGCCGTTGGTATAACCAGAATATCAACATTTGCATCGGGTATAGTGCTTATTCTTTTCACGCTCTTTGTCGTGCTTAACCTTATGAACAGCCGTACAGGCCGCGCTATTACCGCAATCCGCGATAATAGAATTGCGGCAGAATCGGTTGGTATCAGCATTACAAAGTACAAACTCACCGCATTTATAACCTCGGCTGTTTTGGCAGGTATGGCGGGTGCTCTGTACGCTATGAACTTCTCAACAGTAGCCGCTAAGAAATTCGATTTCAACACATCAATTTTAATTCTTGTGTTTGTTGTTTTGGGCGGAATGGGCAATATCACAGGCTCAATTATTGCTACAACGGTGCTTTATATGGTGCCTGAAATTCTGCGTGAATTCTCGGATTATCGTATGCTCATCTATGCAATCGTTTTAATCCTTGTAATGTTGTTCACAAACAGCGCAAAGGCAAAACTATTCCGCGAACGCGTTATAGATTTTGTTTTGCGCAGAAAGAAAGATGAAGAAGAGGAGGGCGTAAAGAATGACTAAAATGGTACCCGTACCAAGCCGCGGAATAATCCCCGAGCGAGATGTTGACAAAAGACCGATTCTTGAAACCCACCATCTTGGCATAGATTTTGGCGGACTTACCGCCGTTGACGATATTTCGCTCACCATAGGCAGAACGGAAATATCAGGTCTTATCGGGCCAAACGGCGCCGGTAAAACCACAGTATTTAATATGCTCACCAATGTTTATCAGCCTACCAGAGGTACAATTTTGCTTGACGGAAAACCAACCGCCGGTAAAACCACGGCACAGGTAAACCGAATGGGAATTGCGCGTACTTTCCAGAATATTCGTCTTTTCTCAAATATGTCGGTGCTCGATAATGTTAAGGTTGGTCTGCATAATTCAATAAAAGAAAACTTGCTTTCTTCCTTGACACATACCTTTGGCTATGCAAAAGCAGAGCGCAAAGCGCGTGAAAAAGCGCTTGAACTTTTGGATTTCTTCAGTATGGCAGATATGGCAGATGCCGAGGCGGGTTCGCTTCCTTATGGCGCACAACGCCGTCTTGAGATTGTTCGCGCTTTGGCTACCAATCCGGGCATTATCCTGCTTGACGAACCTGCCGCGGGTATGAACCCGTCGGAAACGGCAGAACTTATGGAAAACATCCGCCGCATACGCGATACGTTCAGTATTGCAGTACTGCTTATCGAACACGATATGAGCCTTGTTATGAATCTCTGCGAGGGTATTTGTGTGCTTGACCACGGTAAAGTAATTGCCAAGGGTTCACCCGATGAAATCAAGCAAAACCCCGCGGTTATTGAGGCTTACCTCGGCAAGAAGAAGGAGGCGGAATAAATGCTTAAGGTTGATAATATCAATGTGTATTACGGAAAAATCCACGCCTTAAAGGATGTATCGTTAGAGGTTAGAGAGGGCGAAATCGTAGCACTTATCGGTGCTAACGGTGCGGGTAAATCCACAACACTTAAAACCATCTCGGGCCTTTTGCGTTCCGAAACAGGCGGTATAACCCTGTTTGACGAAGACATTTCGCATACCGATGCCTATAAACTCGTATCAAAGGGTATGGCGCATGTACCTGAAGGACGCCGCATTTTCTTGCAGATGACTGTGCTTGAAAATCTTGAAATGGGTGCATATACAAACGATAAAGATGTTAAAGAAAAGTTAGAAGATGTATTTAAGCGTTTTCCGCGTCTTAAACATAGAAAAAATCAGATTGCGGGTACACTCTCGGGCGGCGAACAGCAGATGCTTGCAATGGGCCGCGCACTTATGAGTAATCCGAAACTTTTGATGCTTGACGAGCCCTCAATGGGATTGGCACCAATTCTCGTGCAACAGATTTTTGATATAATCAAAGAACTTCACGCCGCAGGAACAACAATTTTGCTTGTTGAACAGAATGCGGAAATGGCACTCGCAATAGCAGACCGAGCCTATGTTCTTGAATCGGGCAGAATTGCCCTTTCGGGAACGGGTAAGGAACTTGCAAAGAGCGATGCTATCAAGAAAGCCTACTTAGGCGGTTAAAAACAAAAGCACTAACCATTTGGTTAGTGCTTTTTAATTTATAAATTATCAGGATTAACTTTTGGCAGATTCCAACGGTAATGTGCCGCCAAAAACCTGAGTAGTATGATAGTGAAAAATCCGCAAACAACCGCAAGCCATTCAGGGAGAAATCCGCCCACAATTAAGAATACAAGCGCACCCGCGGCCGATGCAACCGCGTATACATGCTTTTTGAAAACATCGGGTACTTCGGTGCAGAACACATCGCGCAAAATTCCGCCGCCCACCGCCGTTATAACGCCAATGAATATTGTGGCAGTGATATTTTTAGCACTGCTTTCTTCTGCAATCCTTGCGCCCGTCATCGTGAAAACGGCAAGACCTATTGTGTCGGCAAGGAATAGTATATTGCGTTCATAATTTTTAACTTCAGTTGTAATCCGTTTGCCCACAAGACCGATAATTATAAAGGTTAAAACAGCGCAAGAAAGCGCAATTATCGCAAAAAGCGGACTTTTGAACGCGGTGGCGGGTGTGTTGCCTAAAACGGTGTCTCGAATAACGCCGCCGCCAACACCGGTAACAAGACCTAAAATTGCAACACCAAAAAGGTCCATGCCACGCTTAATTCCCTTTACAGCGCCCGAAATCGCGAAAGCAACGGTTCCTATAATTTCAAATATTAAAATAAAAGTATCCATAATTACACCTTCTTGCGCTAATCATAACACGGGCAAATTTTTTTGTCAACAAATACCTTATATAGAATATTGTAGTGGTTGACAGAAATATATGTTGTGTATATAATTATAAATGTAATAAAATGTAAAAGGGGAGATGTTTGTGTCGAAGTGCAAGAAAATTTGCGCTCTTTTTCTCTGCCTTTCTTTAATAATGTGTAGTCTTGCTACATTGGCATCAGCGGATGAGATAAAACACGGCTATGTAACAGGCACCGATGTGCGTGTCCGCGAAAATGCGGGAACGGAGTATAAAGAACTCGGCCGCCTTTCTAATACCGAAGTGCTTGTTTTAGGCAGCAAACAGTCAAGCAAGGGCGAAACCTGGTACCAAATCCGCACCCTTGACGGTAAACTTACCGGCTATATGCACGGCGATTATATAAGTATAAACAACAGTAATACTCTCGGTGTTTTATTGGGCGACACCAATGGCGATTATAAAATTAATGGTATAGATGTTGCCAATGTTCAAAAACATATAGTGGGCAGAAAAACATTAACAGATAACTATTTCACAGCTGCAGATACTAATAGTGATGGAATAGTTAATGGCATTGACCTTGCAAATATTCAAAAACATGTTGTTGATAGAATTAATCTTTTTAATAGAATGACGCTGGACTCATTTCCTGAAAGTTACAAAGCTTTGTTAAGTTCAATAAAGGCGGCGTATCCTAATTATATATTTTTAGCGGATTATATTGATATTCCTTTCAGCGAAGTTGTAGAGAACCAAACACTTAAGCACCGAAAACTCGTAAATATGTCAAGTGACGGCGTTTCTTGGCGCGCACTTGGCCCCGAAAACTATAATTGGCAAACAGGGAAATGGAATACCTATAGCGGTGACTGGACCGATGCATCAAAAGAGGTAATTGCCTATTATGTAGATCCAAGAAATTTTTTGAATATTAGCGACATATATTCTTTTGTTACACATTCTTATATGGATGAGCAAAATGAAGAATTACTTGCTAAAATAATCAAAGGTACATACCTTGAAAAAGGCTTTTCGGATACGTCGGATTACGGCGGTTCTTACGTTAAAATTATAATGGAGGCGGCAAAACAGTCGGGAGTCAGCCCCTATGTACTTGCCTCAACCTTGATACTTGAACAGGGCAGAGAGGGCAAGAGTGATTTAATATCAGGTAAATATGGGTATTATAATTTCTTTAATTTCTCTGCGTCGGGAGCCGATGTTGTCGGTAACGGAATTGCATACGCGAAATCGCAAGGCTGGTCAACCCGCTCGGCATCAATTATAGGCGGTGCCAAAAAATATGCTGAAGGCTATATTGCCGCGGGACAAAACACCTATTATTATAAAGATTTTGATGTTCAGGATACCAATCCATATACACACCAGTATGCACAAAGTATTTATGATGCAAAATCATCAGGCGGCTTATTGCGTTCGGTATATATTGGACAGAGTAACGAGTTTGCAGTTTTTAGAATCCCCGTTTATAAGGATATGCCGACAACGGCTGCGGTTAAACCCGAAGAAAACAATAAACTCAACAACTACTATTTCTCGGCAATAACTGTTGGCGGTCTATCTCCCGCATTTTCTATGTATACACAAAAATACACCTTATCGGTAAGCGGTAACACATCAGTTTACATTGCAACGCCAAACGGCGCATCATACGTGGGCGCTATTCAGTTTTCGCTTAAAAAAGGCACAAACACTGTAACGTTGCCCGTAAAATCAGAAACAGGATTTATAAATGATTATATTATTACAGTTACTGCAAGTTCGGATTGTGTGATTTCTATTGTTGTTAATAATTAGGAGGCATATATGAAATTTTTCTTTAAAAAATTAATAGCGTTTGTTGTAACTGCTTTTATTTTAGTTTCGATTTGTAGTATTAATTGTTTTGCACAAACAGTAGGAAAATCAACTGTTAGAAGCGATAAAACTACCATAAAAAAAGGCGACACAGTTACAGTAATTATAACAGTAACTGCCCATAGTAGTGATAATATGATTTATAATACTGATGGAAAAGTTACTTTTACAAAATCGGTATTGGAATATGATAGTTGTACCGCAAACTCTTCAAATTTAATTGGTGGAAATGTTATAAAATTTTCACATAGTGGTTCTCAAAAGTCATCAACATCTATTTCTTTTACATTTAAGGCTATTGCTTCAGGAACAAGTACTATAAGTCTGGGAGATTGTTATTATTACGGTGATAAAGACAATAGTATGTATAGTGTTACAGGACAGTCTATAAGCATTAAAGTTGCAGAACCATCAGTAACTTCCAACACAGTTTCTTCAAAGCCGATTACTTCAAATAATAATTCTAAACCTACGTCTTCAAAGACAAGCGAAACCAAACCTTCTACCAACGCAAATCTTTCGGCGCTGACTTTAACGGGCGGCACATTAACACCTGAGTTTAACAGGAACACCACCGAATATACAGTAACTGTTGAAAACTCGGTTGCAACCACCGAAATTACCGCCACTGCCGCAGACAGAAATGCAAAAATCACAGGCACAGGCGCCGTAAATCTTGAGGTAGGGGATAACGAACATAGCATAGTTGTCACCGCCGCAGATAAGAAAACTACCAAAACCTATAAACTCAAAATCCGCCGCGCCACAGTTGAGGAAACCCTGGCGCTTAACCCCACCGCTACGGTAATAAACGGCGAAATGCACCATCTTAAAACCGATATATCGGAAATACCTGTGCCGAACGGTTATAAAGCGGATACCGCCGTTTATAACGGAATAGACGTCGGCGTTTTCAAAAGTGAGGACGAAAAGTATACACTCTATCCTATCACAAACGCTACAACCAACGTAACGGAGTATTATACCTATAAAGCACTTCGTGATGAGTTTGTACCGCTTAAATATGTTACCATCGGCGGAAATATGTATATTTTACTTGATTACCCCGAAAGTTATGTAATTCCAAAAGGATATTTTGAAACCGCTGTACAGATTGGCGATAAAACGGTAAATGCCTTGTGTTCAGAGAATGAATCGCTTAAGGATATCTATTTCCTCTATTGCTATCAGGGCGGCGCAGAGCAGTTCTTCAGTTATGATGTAACCGATGCTTCAATTCAGCGTTCGCCCGACCTTACGGTAAAAATGGACGAACAGGCATCTATACCGACCGGTATAAAAGGCATTGTTTATAAGTTCAGGTCGCTCGACAGAACGGTTAAAATTTTAATACTTGCCCTTGCCGTGTGTGTCGTCATAATTATTGTACTCACCGTTTTACTTTTGACTTCAAAGCGGGGAAGATACAAGGGAAGAAGAATTGCAAATCTTTTTGAGGATGATGAAGAATTAAATACTTTCCTTTCAATAGACGATAGCGTCTTCCAATCTGCAGAAGAAAAAACTGAAGAAGAATAAAAAATAAACCGTGCTTAGCACGGTTTATTTTTTTAATATTGTAATACCGTAAGGGGAAAGCGAAAGATGTCTGCCGCTTGGCTTTTCGCCAAACAATATCTCTGTGTCACAAAAATCTTCGGGCAGGGTAATTTCGGCAGTTTCACACCAACGGTTAACGGCAATTAAAACGCGGTTGTTCTCGGTTTTGCGCTCAAAAACCATATACCCAATCTCACTATGATAGGGGATAAATTCGCCCTCACAGAACGCGCTGTTCTCGCGTCTGATTTTACCTAAAGTTTTATAAAAATCAATTAAATCGGTATCTTCGTGTCCGTAAGGGTATGCCGCGCGGCAAAACGGGTCACCGTAACCTTCAAGCCCTGCCTCATCGCCGTAAAAAACAGACGGTACTCCGGGCAGAGTATACTGAAGAATAACGGCTAAACGAAGAAGTTTTATAGCGTGACATCGTTCGTCAAGAGAAAGTTTTTGCCCCGATTGCCAGCATCTGTCACCGCATCTGTCGGTGCCGAGTCTTGTTAACAGACGGGCTGTATCGTGCGAACCCAAGTGATTCATAAGCGTATCGAGCGCAGGTTTTGGATAGTTTTCCGCCTGTGTCAGCACAAGGTCGATAAGATTTCGTGCGTTGCCGCCTTTTACGAAGTCTATAATAGCGTTACATAGCGGATAATTCATAACCGAATCAAGTTGTGCACCGCGCAAAAAACGCCGTCTTTTGCCGTAACTTATTTTGTTTGTGGCATCTTCCCAAACTTCACCAAGCAAATAAGCATCGGAATCTTTGTCTTTTATAGTAGCGCGAATTTTGTCAATAAATTCGTCAGGAAGTTCGTCTGCAACATCAAGACGCCATCCCTTAACGCCGCAGTCCATCCAATGTGTCAGAACACCGTTTTTGCCCGTAATAAACTCTGAAAAACCTTCATCGTTTTCGTTCGTTTCGGGAAGTGAGGGAACGCCCCACCACGCCGCGTAATCGTGTGGCCAGTTTCTAAAATTAAACCAACTGTAATACGGTGAATTTTGTGATTGATATGCGCCTGAATCTTTATATCTGCCTTGCTTATTAAAGTAAATGCTGTCATCGCCCGTGTGGGAAAACACACCGTCTAAAACAACAAAAATACCAAGTTTTTTTGCGCTTTCACACAAACTTTTGAGGTCATTTTCATCACCCAAAAGACTGTCGATTTTAAGGTAATTTGCCGTGTTGTAGCGATGATTTGAGTGCGCCTCAAAAATCGGGTTCAGATAAATACAGTTAACCCCAAGCGATGAAAGATACTGAAGACGGCTCTCAATCCCCGCAAGGTCGCCACCGTAGTAATCATTACCGAGTGAGCGCGGCTGTCCGTCTTGTAAAAATGCGGGTTCAGCGTTCCAGTCCTCTTGCAAAAAACGGTCTTCGGGTACCCCTGTTTTATCCTTGCCCGAACGACAAAACCTATCGGGAAAAATTTGGTATATTATGCCGCCTTTTAACCAGTCGGGTGTAGAAAAATCTTTTTGGTAAACCGTCTGCTGCCAACGAACGCCTTCTTGCGATACCGTGCCCAAAGAGTGTTCGGTGTTAGTTACAAACATTCTGCCATAGGCGCTATCATAGAAAAATGAGTAAAAATACAGCCCCTCATCAAGCGCTACGGTACAATCATAAAAGCGATAGTCTTCAAGTGCTTCGGCACTTTCCATCTTGATTACGGTCTCATTTTCGCCGTCACGAATGATAGAAAGATAAGCACTTTCTACTTTAGCGTCATTATGCAAAAGTAGCCGTAGCCGCAAGGGAGTCCCTGCGGCTAGTGCACCAATGTGTGAACGGTATAAAGAATTTCGTGAATCAAATGGATAATATCCCATAAAAAGCCTCTAATTTAACGGTGTTGTGTTCCAAATATCTCTTGCATAATCATTGATTGCGCGGTCGGCGGCAAAACGGCCTGAATAAGCAATGTTCATAAGCGACATACGGTTCCATTTTTCTGAGTCACTATAAAGCGCATCAGCCTTTTTGTGCGCCGCACAGTAATCCGAAAAGTCGGCAAGTGACATATAGTGGTCGGTGTTTTTAAGTGTGTTTGCGATATCCTCAAATGCACCGTTTCCGAGTGTTTTAGCCATAAAGTCAATTGCCTCGCGCAACTGCGGATTATTGTTATAATAAGAAATTGGTGAATAGCCATCTTTGCGCAGCCTTAAAACCTCGGGCGTCTTCATGCCGAAGATTATGATGTTCTCGTCACCGACAGCATCGTGAATTTCAACATTAGCGCCGTCATCAGTGCCAAGTGTAATAGCGCCGTTCATCATAAGTTTCATATTGCCCGTACCACTTGCCTCGGTCGATGCTAATGAAATCTGTTCGCTGATGTCAGCCGCGGGTATAAGCAGTTCTGCCAGTGTAACTCGGTAATCTTCTGCGAACAAAACTTTCAGTTTTCCCTTTACTGCAGGGTCTTCGTCAATAAGTTTTGAAAGCGTTGCTATCATATGAATAATCTTTTTAGCAAGTAAATATCCTGGAGCAGCCTTAGCACCGAAAATATAGGTTTTGGGTGCGAATTCGGCGTTAGGGTTATTCTTTATAAACAGATAATCGCTTATAATGTGCAGTGCGTTAAGGTGCTGACGCTTGTATTCGTGTAAACGCTTAACCTGCATATCGAAGAGCGAGTCAGGGTCAAGAGTTGTGGAGAAAACGCTATTTACATAGTTAGAAAGGCGCACCTTGTTTTCACGCTTGATTTCGGAGAGTTTTGCCAAAACTTCTTTATCGTCCTTGAAATCGGCAAGGGAAGACAGTTTTTCGGCATCCATAATAAACGAATCGCCGATTTTTTCAGTAAGGAACTCGGTAAGCGCGGGGTTAGCCTGACAAAGCCAACGGCGGTGTGCAATACCGTTTGTAACATTAGTAAACTTTTCGGGCGTCATCTTATAGTAATCGTTAAAGAGCGAATCGGTCAAGATTTTACTGTGCAGTTTCGAAACGCCGTTGACACTGTGACACGAAGCAACACAGAGGTTTGCCATATGAATCATACCGTTTTTAATAATAGCGGTGCGTTCGGCAAGAGCACTGTCACCTGTCAGAAGCATAACATGCGCTCTGAAACGGCGGTCAATTTCGGTTATAATTTGGTATACGCGGGGTAGTCGGTGTTTGAACATAGATTCCTGCCAACATTCAAGCGCCTCGCTCATAACTGTATGGTTGGTGTATGCGGTTGTTTTTACTACAATGTCCCAAGCCTTATCCCATCCGTATCCGCACTCGTCAAGCAAAAATCTCATAAGTTCGGGAATGGAGAGCGCAGGGTGGGTATCGTTAATGTGAATAGCCACCTTGTCGGGCAGATTTTCAAGTGTGGAATATTTGCGCAGATGTCTGTGCAGAATGTCCTGAATAGATGCAGAAACAAGGAAATACTGCTGACGAAGACGCAGAGCCTTACCCTCCATATGATTGTCTTCGGGGTATAGTACCTTGCTTATCGATTCAGCCATAGCCTGACCCTCGGCCGCGCGAACATAATCGCCTTTATTAAAAGCCGCCATATCAATTTTTTGGCTTTCGGCACTCCAAAGGCGCAAAACATTAACCGTCTTTCCATCTTTACCCGCAACCATAAGGTCATAAGGCATAGCGCGTACGGTGGTGTAATCTCTGTGTGTAACATGGTGGAAATTGCCGTCCCAACTCTCGTCAATGTAACCGTCAAAGTTAACATCGACAGCACTTGCGGGGCGTTGTTCAAGCCAAACACTGCCGCCCGGGAGCCAGAAATCAGGCATTTCAGTCTGCCATCCGTCAACTAATTTTTGGCGGAAAATACCAAACTGATATTTAATACAGTAACCCATAGCGGGGTAACTGCCGGTTGAGAGTCCGTCTAAAAAACAGGCAGCAAGACGACCAAGACCACCGTTGCCAAGTCCGGCATCGGGCTCAAGTTCATAAAGCGAATCAAGTTTAACCTTGTATCCCTCAAGCGCCTTGCGAACGGTGTCCTCAAGACCTAAATTGTAAATATTGTTTTTGAGCGAACGCCCCATGAGAAATTCCATACTCAGATAATAAACGCGTTTTGCTTCGGCTTCATCGGTTGCCTTTTGAAAAGAATATTTGCGTTCGCGCATAATATCAAGCAAAACAAGTACACAGGCCTTGTAAAAAAATTCGTCAGATGCCTGTTCGGGCGTAATACCGAAATTGTGGGAAAGTTTTTTCTCAATCTGTAGCGCAAAATCTTTGTAACTATGTTTTTCCATCAGTTTTCCTCCATTATAATATTTGGTATTATTATTACCAAAAAATCTTATATCTTCACAGCAAAAATTATACCACAGATTTATACTCTTTTCAATGATTTATCATATAAAAGATAAGTTTTGTGTTGACAATAAAATGTGGTTGTTGTACAATTTTTCGGTAAAATAAAAAAGGAAGTGCGAAAATGAAAGTTTGTATAGTGCAACCGCCATATTCAACAGATTTCTCTCAGGCAGAGGAATATTTTAGGTGGGAAATGGAAGCTTTTGACCGTTGTGACGAGTCAATGGATTTAATAGTTTTTCCCGAATCTGCCGATACACCTTGTATGGCACATTCGGAGGATGATGTAAAAAAAGCCTATGAAATGTTTTTTGATAGACTTTATAAAAAGGCAGTAGAAACGGCAAAACGCTGTAACGCGGTTTTATTTTTCAACGCACACGAAAAAGGGGAAAAAGGCTTTTATAACAGCACTTTTGCAATAGATAGAAACGGTGAACTTGCAGGAATCTATCATAAACAGCACTTAACACCGGGCGAAATTTCGAATTATAAACTTGTGAGCGATTATACATACGAACATTCGGTGCCACAGGTGATTGAAATTGACGGTATCAGATATTGCTTTTTGACCTGCTATGATTTTTATTTTTATGAAATTTTCCCCGCAATTGCGCGTCAAAAGCCTGATATAATCATCGGTTGTTCGCATCAGCGCAGCGATAAACAGAGTGCGCTTGAAACAATCAACCGCTTCTGCGCATATAACACCAACGCTTATGTCGTTCGTTCATCTGTAAGTATGGGCGAGGATACCGATATCGGCGGAGGCAGTTGTGTTGTTGCGCCCGATGGCGAAATGCTAATTGATATGAAAAGCAGAGTAGGTCTTGCAACGGTTGAGATTGACCCTATGAAAAAATACTATAAACCCGCAGGTTTCGGCAATCCCGATGCCGCACACTATGAGTATATAGAAAAAGGTCGCCGCCCGTGGAAATATAGAAACGCGGGTAGTGCAATTGTCAACCCCGATTCAAAAATGGCATATCCGCGCGTCTGTGCGCATAGAGGCTTTAATACCGTAGCGCCCGAAAACAGTATGGCGGCATACGGCTCGGCGGTAGCGCTCGGTGCAGAGGAGATAGAACTTGACCTTTGGGTTACCAAAGATGGCGAGATTGTTTCTTCACACGATGGCGTACTTGACAGAGTTTCGGACGGAACGGGTGTAATTACTGATTTTACATACGAAGAACTCCTTAAACTTGATTTTGGATTTAAGTGTAACGAGCATTTTAAGGGGCTTAAAATATTAAAGTTTGAAGAAATCCTTAAAAAATTTGCAGGTCATACTATAATGAACATTCACATCAAAACCCACGATTTTGTAGGTGAATATGATGAGGATGCTTTAAGGAAAATCGTAGCGCTTATTGAAAAGTATGATTGCAAAGATTATGTTTATTTTATGTGTGGAAATAAGAACTTTATGCGTCTTGCGCGAGAGGTCGCACCCGATATTGCAAGATGTATGGGCGCGGGTGAGGACGCGTGGAATATTGTAGAAAATGCTATTGAGTACGATTGTAAAAAGGTTCAACTTTTCAAACCCTATTTCAATAAGGAAATGATAGATAAGGCACACGCAAACGGAATTATATGTAATGTCTTCTGGGCAGACGAACCTGATGAGGCGGTAGAATTTGTAAAAATGGGCATTGATACCGTTTTAACAAACGATTATCTCGCCATAGCCAATGCGATTAATAAGTATAAAAAAAGTAAATAAAATAAAACCCCGTGGAAAATCCACGGGGTTTTATTGTGCTAAAAATTATTCATCATCCGATGTGCAGTCGCAACTGATGTATTCCGTTGTGGGACCGTTTTTGTAAAACAAGCGGTCAAAAATAGCGACAGCAGCCGCAAACAGCGCAAACACACCTGCAACTGTGGAGATAAACGATAAAAACTTTTTCATAAAATCAACCGCCTTTCTAATAGCATTATATATTATTTTCCCCAAAGTGTCAATATTTACATAAACGGCGCGAAAATGCTTAACACGCGTTGCTTTATCTTTTGTATAATCGGACGCTTTTTCCATTTTTCTAAGATGATTTCTTCGCTCTGTTCAAAAAGACTCAAAAAATGTTTTTTAATTTCCAAAACGGCCTTGGATTTGCAAAGCCAGGCGCCACATTCAAAATGGGTGAAAAAACTGCGGTAATCCATATTAATAGAGCCGACAGTCGCAACACAATCATCTGATAAAAAGAGTTTTGAATGGATAAAACCAGGTGTATATTCATATATTTTTACACCCGATTCAAGCAGCGTTTCGTAATTTTGTTGCGTTACCGGGTGCACATACCATTTATCCCACTTTTTAGGGGTTATAATTCTGACATCAATCCCGCTTCTCGCCGCTAAGGATAGGTTGTGAAGCATAGTATTGTCTATTATTAGATAAGGCGTGGCAATGTATACATATTTTTGTGCCGTGCTTATAATTTTCATATAAATTTCTTCGGCGGGGTTGCGCCGATTAAGCGGACTGTCACAGTATGGCAGCACAAATCCGTCAGGTGCCGATTTATGCGCGGTAATATACCGTTCACCCGCTAAAACTTCTCCCGTTATAAAAGTCCACATACTCATAAACATAACGGCAAAACTCAAAACAGCGTCTCCCGAAAAAACGGCGGCACAGTCCATCCAGTAGCCAAAACGCTCCAGTTTGTTTATATATTCATCACCGATGTTTATTCCGCCTGTAAAGGCAACGCGCCCGTCAATAACAATAATTTTTCGATGGTCGCGGTTGTTCATAAACATATCGACAGACGGTCTGATTTTATTAAAAGCGCATATCTCAATCCCGTCAAGTTCTAATTCTTTAATAAACCCCTTGCTCTGTCGGCTTATGGAACCAAAATCGTCAAAAATAATCTTAATTTCAACGCCCTCTGTGACCTTTTCTTTGAGGATTTTTTTAATTTCCTCCCACATTTCACCCTCTGCCAGAATGAAAAATTCTATAAAAATATATTTTTTTGCCTTTCTTAATTCGCTTAAAAGACGGGGCATAAAAATTTCGCCTGGGGAAAGATATTCACAGGTTGTTCTGCAGTAGAGCGGGTATTCCGATTCACCCGAGAGAAAAAGCGCCTGTCTTGCGTGTGAAAGGTCTTCGTAAAACAAACGGTTTTTCTCTTTTTCGTCTTGCGGTAAAAGATTTTTATAATGCGCCTCACTTTTTTGCATACGGCGGCGCAAATGCGGAAAAATTCTACCATTACCCCAAAGCAGATAGGCTGTAACACCAATAAAGGGAACAAGCAGAATAAAAATAATCCAGGAAATTTTATATGTTGGGTTGCTCTTGCTGTTAATAATGGCAATAGAGAGAATAATGCTTAAAAACTGTATAATAGCGTAAGACCAGATTACCCGACTTGAAAGTGAATAAAGCATATAAAAAAGTAAGGAAATTTGAATAAGTATCATAACTCCCGCAACAATAAGCCGCGTTGGGATTATAACGCCTCTTTTGTGTTTGAGTTTTATAAAAATCACTCCTTTGGGTAGTGTTTATAGTATAATAATATAAAATTAACAATTTAGTGTGGCTTTCAGGTTAATTTTGTGTTACAATATTGTTAAAATCAGGTAACGGAGGAAACTAAATTGCCCCAAATAACTAAACTTGCAAATGGCGTAGAGGGTTTGTTTGTCGAAAACTCGCGCTTTAATACAACACTTGTATCGTTCAACTTTTATCTTCCGCTAAAGCGTGAAACATATTCTACTAATGCGCTTTTGCCATATGTGCTTTCAAGTTGTTCTCGTGAATATGATAATTTCAGAAAACTCAATATAAAACTCGGTAATCTTTATGGCGCAACGCTTAGCACAAGCAATTCAAAAATAATGGATTACCAGTGCCTTAATATCGCAATAAGCGTTATAAACGATGAATATACGCTAAATGGTGAGGGTGTCGTGAATGAGGCGGCAAAACTTTTGGCATCGCTGATTTTTGACCCTGCGCTTGAGGGCGACAGTTTTCGCGATAACGATGTAAACCGCGAAAAACTACAAATGCTTGATAGAATTAAGGGCGAAATTAACGATAAACGCGGATTTGCACGGCAGACGGCGGTATCAATGCTGTTCGGTGCGGACGCTTATGGTGTATCTCGTTACGGCGAGGAAAAGGATATGGAAAAGGTAACAGGACGCGACCTTTTTTTGGCGTGGGAAAATATGTTGCGCACCGCTTTTATTCGTGTCAATGTCATCGGCGCAAAGTTGCCAAACGGACTTTTCGAAGCCGTTTCTTCGGCTTTTTCGGCAATAAAGCGTACTTCCGTTACGGAATTTTCGGGCTTTAATACACCCACCCTTATTAAAACCGAGCAAACCGATTATATGTCGGTGGCACAAGGTAAACTTGTTATGGGCTTTTCTCTCGGCGAGGTAAAAGCAGAGAGCGAAACCGCCGCTATGACTGTAATGGCGGATATTTTCGGCGGCGGACCGTATTCACGCCTTTTTACCAATGTACGCGAGAGGTTGAGCCTTTGCTATTACTGTGCCTGTCAAGCGGTTAAAAACAAGGGATTTATGCTTGTCGATTCGGGTATAGAGGCGCAAAACGCGGAAAAAGCCAAAAAAGAAATACTGAATCAACTTGATATTATGAAAAAGGGTGAGTTTACAGACGATGAGTTTGCCGCATCAATTATTGGTATATGTGATAGCGTAAAATCGGCAGAGGATAGTCTTTCAACCCTTAATTCTTTCTACACCGCGCGTGTGTTCGATACCTCGGTGTCTTCACCGTCAGAACTTATAAAACTTATAAAACAGGTAACTCGTGAAGATGTAATAAAAGCGGCAGAGAATGTTACGCCGCTTGTCACATATTTGTTGTTACCGGAGGGTAAATAATGGAAAAAACATTTATAAAAGGTGTCTGTGTACCCGAAAACTGCACCAAAGTTGTGCTTTCAAACGGACTAAAAATATTTATAACCGAAAAGAAAAATTTTAATACAAATTATGTTATTTTCGGCACAAAATACGGCTCTATTGATACCGCTTTTTCAAAAAACGGCGGCGAGAAAACAGTAGTGCCCGAGGGCATTGCACATTATTTAGAGCATAAACTTTTTGAAAGCGAAGAGGGCGATGCTTTTACCCGCTTTTCAGAAACAGGCGCCAACGCCAATGCATTCACATCTTTTGACCGCACCTGTTATCTGTTTTCCTGCGCCGATAGATTTTATGAAAATCTTGATATTTTGCTTGATTTCGTGCAAAACCCCTACTTCACAGAAGAAACTGTGCGTAAAGAACAGGGAATAATAGGTCAGGAAATCCGTATGTATGACGATAATGTCGGCTGGTGTGTGCTCTTTTCAATGCTTAGCGCAATGTATAAAAACCATCCCGTTAAGATTGATATTGCGGGTACTGTCGAATCGATTGCAAAAATAAACGCCCCGCTTTTATATAGTTGCTATGAAACATTTTATAACCCCGCTAATATGTTTGTCTGTGTTGCGGGTAATGTTGATACAGACAAGGTTATAGAGCATATAAAGAATGGCATAAAACCGTCTTCCCCTGTAACTATTGAACGCGATACTTTCGCCGAACCCGAAGAAATTGTAAAAGACTATGTTGAAAAGAAAATGGCTATTGCAAAACCTGTATTTTGCTTTGGCTATAAGGAAAAATGTGATGGCGAACGCTCACTGAAAGATAGCCTTTGCAGTGAGATTTTGCTTGATGTGATATCGGGCGATACCTCACCGCTTTTTGAAGACCTTATAAATAAAAACCTCATCAATTATGAGTTTGACAGCGAATATTTTCAGGGTAACGGCTATGCCACGCCTGTTTGGCAGGGCGAATCGGATAATCCGAAAGCCGTTGCAGAAGCCATAAAAGCAGAGGTGGAACGCCTTAAAAAAGAGGGCATAGACGAAGAACTTTTTGAATCTGCAAGAAGAAGTCTTTACGGCACGGCAATAAAGCGTTATAATGGGGTAGAGGGTATCGTTATGAATTTGGTTGACTGTGCTATGTTTGATAACGGACCGTATGACGATATAGAAATTCTTAAAAACCTCAAGAAGACCGATGTTGAGGAAAGACTTTCGCTTCTTTCTGCTGATAAAACGGTGCTTTCGGTGGTTTATCCTAAGAATTAGGAGGAATAAAAATGGTTTACGATGTTACAATTTTCGGCATAAATATTCCAATTAAACCCGTTGCATTTACACTTCCCATTTTTGGTGGATGGAATGTTTATTGGTACGGAATAATAATTGCGCTCGGATTTTTAGCGGCGCTCGTGTACGCGTATTTTAACGCGAAGCGTTTTAATCTGAATCTTGACCGTCTTTTAGATGTCGTGTTGGTTGCGGCACCTGTGGCGGTGCTCTCGGCAAGACTTTATTATATAATCTTCAGCGAAGAAATGAAGATTACAGAGTTTTTTAATTTTTCTTCAGGCGGATTTGCAGGTCTTGCAATATACGGTGCCGTAATCGGAGCACTTGTGTCGGGCGCTTTAATGTGTTGGCTCAGACGCGTTAATATTCTTGATGCCTTCGATATAGCGTCAATCGGATTTTTGCTCGGACAGGGCATCGGCAGATGGGGCAACTTCGTAAACCAAGAGGCTTTTGGCGCCGCCACAGGCAGCGACTGGTTTGGAATGACGAGTGAGGCGGTAGCCGCAGAACTCGGCGAAGGCGTATTGGCGCACCCCTGTTTCCTTTATGAATCGGTGTGGTGTCTGGCGGGTGCACTAATTTTGCATCTTTTGAGCAAAAAACGCGTCTTTAGCGGACAAATCGTGCTTTCCTATTGCGTATGGTACGGTTTCGGCAGAGGATTTATTGAACTGCTCAGAACAGACAGTCTTTATATGTTCGGCGTAATCCGCGTGTCATCACTTCTTTCTTTCATAATCTGCATAGGCGCCGCTATCACACTTTTGCTTATTTACCGCAAAAGAAAAATTGATGCTGAGAACGATAGAGAATATGTTTCAATGTTTGCAGAAAATGAAAAGGTAGAAGAACCGCAAAAAGAAGCAGAAACAGAGGAATAATTATGGCAAAACTTATAGACGGTAAAAAGATTTCCGCCGCAGTAAAGGATAGAGTAAAGGCAGAAATCAGTGTACTTAAAGAAAAGGGAATAGAGGCTTGTTTGGCCGTTATAATAGTCGGCGATGACCCCGCATCCCAAATATATGTTGCAAATAAGGAACGCGCCTGTGAGTATACGGGTATCCGTTCGCTCAAGTTTGCATTACCGGCAACCACCACAATGGAAGAACTACTTTCGCTTATAGAAAAATTAAATGCCGATAAGACGGTAAACGGTATACTCTGCCAGTTGCCACTGCCGAAAGGACTTGATGAACAGGCGGTTATTGATGCTATATCACCGCTTAAGGATGTTGATGCTTTCCACCCTGTGAATGTTGGCAAAATTATGACAGGAAATTTTGATTTTCTGCCCTGTACCCCTGCGGGAATTATGGAAATGCTCGATTACGAGGATATAGAAATTGAGGGCAAAACCTGTGTTGTAATCGGCCGCTCAAATATTGTCGGTAAACCTATGTCAATGCTTTTGCTCCATAAAAACGGTACAGTGACGGTCTGCCATTCACGCACTAAGGATTTGAGCGAGGTTACAAAAAGTGCCGATATACTCGTGTCGGCTGTCGGCAAGGCTAATTTTGTAACTGCCGATATGGTAAAGCAGGGTGCCGTTGTTATTGATGTCGGTATGAATAGAGATGAAAACGGCAAACTCTGCGGCGATGTTGATTTCGCATCGGTTGAACCGAAAGCGTCTGCCATAACCCCCGTACCCGGCGGTGTTGGTCCTATGACAATATCGGTTTTGATGAAAAACACCCTTACAGCAGCCAAGAAACAGAATAATATATAAGGAATGCTTGTGTTGAAAAGAATAATTATTTTAACTCTTGCGCTTTGCTTAATGTTTGCATCTAATGTTGGTGCTTTAAGCATTGATGCTTATGATTTCAATATGGATATCCCCGAAAACTTTTCGTTACTTACAGAGGATACCTTAAATAAGAATCAGGAATATGTAGAAAGCCTTGGCCATACCGCAACATCGGTCAAAAAATACTTTGCCGATAATAATCTTATACTGTTTGCATCAAGCAATGATAACAGTATGCAGATACAGGTAAAGTGCACCGAAACCGAGTTTTCGAAACAACTTAACGAACTTTCGCTTCTGTCTGAGGATGGGGCGAGGGATATTGCCGAAAAGTTGTTACCCGCAGAACAGGCAAATAACTATACATTGCTTTTGCTTGATGATATGCTGTTTTTTGAGGTGGCGGGTACCCAAAAGGATAGCGGCGGAGATTTTTGCAGTCTGCAGTATATAACTATAAGAGGCGGCAAACTCTATAGCATTGGTTTTTTTGAAAACGGCAAGGAGTTTTCTTCTGATTTCAAAAAGACAATAAACGAGTCGCTTGATAGTCTTATCATAAAGCGTAAAACAGAACTAACAGCCGATAAAGCCGAAAACACCGCAGAGGTTATAATCGTCTGGGTGCTGATTATCGCGGCTGCGGCACTTTGCGTTGGACTTGTTGTATCGGTGCTTTATGAGTTCACTGGAACCAAGACAGAAAAAAATAAAAAAACGATTATTATAAGACGCAGGTATAAAAAGTAAATAATAAAGGCTCCTTTTGGTTACACTACTTGTAACTATGAAAGGGGCTTTTTTTATGACATACAAAATAGAAAAGTATATATACGAGATTGATAGCCGAGTGCAGCCCGATTTGAATTTTGATATAATCAAGCGTGATGTAATAATTGCGGGGCGTAAATCGGCACTTTATTTTATAGACGGATTTATGAAGGATGCCGTGTTTGAAAAACTAATGGAATTCCTTTATAAAATCACGCCCGAGGAAATAGACGGCATAGATAATATGACGGATTTTTCAAAAAGTTATATGCCGTATACCGAAGCGGATGCAACCGATGATATTGAGCAGATAGTAACCGCACTGCTTTCGGGCCCCGCTGTGCTTTTAATAGACGGAATCGGCGATGCGTTGCTCATAGATTCGCGTACCTACCCACTAAGAGGTATCGAGGAGCCGCAAAAAGACCGCTCGGTGCGCGGCTCAAAGGACGGGTTTGTGGAGGCACTTGTTATGAATACTGCTCTCATTCGCCGCCGCATACGCGACCCAAGACTTCGCATGGAATATCATCAGGTCGGCAAAAGTTCAAAGGTCGATATAGTAATAGCCTTTATGGACGGTTTAGTAGACGAAAAAACGCTCAAAAAACTGCGCGAAAGAATAACAAAAATCAAGGTTAGCGGAATATCAATGACACAACAGGCGCTGAGTGAAGCAATGGTGCCTACCAACTTTTTCAATCCCTTGCCGAAGACAAAATTTTCCGAAAGACCTGATTTCGCAAGTGCCAGTATTTTAGAGGGAAGAAT
Organism: Acutalibacteraceae bacterium; assembly: GCA_045538515.1. GTDB lineage: Bacteria > Bacillota > Clostridia > Oscillospirales > Acutalibacteraceae > SIG589. Next base: position 69,755 of record JAZSRO010000072.1, read on the forward strand.
AGCCGTAATAATGGATAATTCACCCGGAGTTATGCTGTTGCCGGTATCCTTTGCAGACTTTTTCAAAGAGGTTGATGATTATTATTTTCCGCCAATCACAGGCACCTATGTCCGTATAATAAGATGTATTTCATCGCTTATGACGGTATATCTTTTACCGTTTGCACTACTTCTTAATAATTTTAGGGAATATGTACCCGAATGGCTTAAATTCATATTGTCAGACGAAAAAATGGCGCTGCCGTTACTTGCCCAGTTTTTAATACTCGAATTTGTCGTGGACGCCTTGCGACTTGCTTCGGTCAACACACCCGATAGCCTTTCAAATTCAATAGGTATAATCGGCGGTTTGATACTTTCAGAGTTTGCGGTAAACGCGGGTTGGTTTGTTCCACAAGCAATAATATTTTCGGCTTTTGTGGCAATTGCGTCATTCTCACAACCAAGTTTTGAAATTGGTTACAGCACGAAATTTTTGCGTATAATAATGTTACTGCTTACACAGTTTTTCGGAATATACGGCATAATAGCGGGAACGGTGCTTGGAATTATCGTAATGCTAAGCAGTAAAACCCTTTCGGGCAGAAACTACCTTTATCCTGTTTTCCCGTTTGATTATAAAGACTTCTGCAAACTTTTTGTACGCACCAAAATAAAATAAAAAATTTTGGAATTGTTAATTGAAAATTCACATATATAGTGTATAATCATACCGCAAAGTAAAATTTCTTTGAAAGGAAATATTTATGGAAGAGAATAGAAATTTTAACAATTCCGAAAATAATGATAACTTTCTTGATAGCGTAATACCCAAATCAAATCCCTATTTTTATGAGCCGCCTAAAAAACCTAAAAAACCTAAAAAATATGGTATAGGCGTGGTTTTTGCGAGTGTTATACTCGCCGTAATAATGGGGGCTTTAGCGGGTGCCGGTGCCACAATACTCATAAATAATGAGAATGCGAACGGAACCGCCATACAAAATACCGAAGGTCTTAGTATTAAAAATACAACCATAAATGTAGAGAAGGTTGCAACCTCGGCAATTGAGGCGGTTGCCGAAAAAGCGTCCCCCAGCGTTGTCGGTATCAGAACAACAATGGCGGTTAACAATTTCTTCGGCGGAAGCGAAGATTATACCGCAGGTGAGGGAAGCGGAATTATATACACCGAAGATGGTTATATTATCACAAACTATCATGTTTTAGAAAGCGCAATCAAGGCATCAAGCGGAAAAATTGAGGTGTTTCTTAACGAGGATAACTCAAAATCATATAGCGCCAACCTGATTGGATATAATATAAGTTACGATTTAGCGGTAATAAAGATTGACGCTAAAAATTTAAGCGCTGTTGAACTCGGCGATTCGGACAAATTAAAGCGCGGACAATATGTTGCAGCAATCGGTTGCCCGGGCGGACTTGATTTTATGGGTTCTGTCAGTTATGGTATTATAAGCGGACTCAACCGTCAGGTTAACGAATCTACAAAGGAATCAATATCGCTCATACAGACCGATGCCGCAATAAACCCCGGCAACTCAGGCGGAGCACTCTTGGATATTGAGGGTAAACTCATAGGCGTAAACAGTTCAAAAATTTCTGCCACAGAATATGAAGGAATGGGATTTGCAATCCCCATAAACACCGTAAAAGAAATCTGCAATAAGATTATAGAAAATAAGGATAAACCGCAACCCTATGTGGGAATTTCGCTTAGCGAAACCTATGACGAGCAAACGCTAAACCGTCTTGGATATCCGTCAGGTGCGGTTGTGTCTTCGGTCGCAGAGGATAGCCCCGCATATAAAGCGGGTATCCGCAGAGGCGATATTATAACAGAGTTTGCCTCTAAAACCATATCTAACTATAACGATTTGTATGATGTGATTTCAACATTAACACCCGGTAAAAAGGTATCTGTAAAACTTTACCGTTCGGGTAGATATTATAAAACCGATGTAACGGTTTCTTCAAATAACTAAAAAAAGTTCCCATCGCTTTTGCGATGGGAACTTTTTTATTAAAACCACATAGGTAGTATATAACTGATAAAAGAAATAATAAGTCCTGCCGTAATAACACCTACTAGTATAATCGGTATCGCTTTTTTGAATTTAACACCCAAAACATCGGCTACAAGTCCGCCGGTCCAAGCGCCTGTGCCCGGCAGAGGAACGGCAACAAAAAGGAAAAGGCCAATAGATATTTTGGTTTCAATTTCGCGGCTTTTGCGCTCGGCGCGTTCTTCAATCCAGGTAATCATTTTATAAAACGGACGGAATCGTTTGAGCCACTGGAATATTTTTCTGATAAACAGAAGTTCAAACGGAATAGGAAGCATATTGCCAATAACGCAAAGCGGAAAAGCGATTGCCCAGTCAACACCCAAAATCGCCGCCGCTATAAGACCGCCGCGAAGTTCGAGAATAGGCGTCATAGAAATGATGAAAATAATCAGTTCAGGTCTTAAAAATTCTTTTAAGTAGTGTGTGAGTTGTTCAGCCATAAAATCACCCTTTAATAGTCAATGGTTATATCTTTGTAATAATACTCTAAAATTTCCTTGTAGGTCTTGCCGCCTTGCGCTAAAACATTTGCGCCGTACTGGCTCATACCAACGCCGTGACCGATGCCGCGTGTTTCAAATGTGAAAACATCACTCTTTGTGTCATAACTTATGCGGTAAGCGGTAGAGGGTAGGGTATTGTCTTCGCCGCAGTTGTTTATAGTGAATATAGTGTCGCGCAAAAATCTTGCAGGGTATTCACGCGTGTCACCGCCCAGACGGACAGATACAGCATATACACCGTTTTCATCGTATCTAACGGTGAACCACTTATCCTTGTCTGAAATTTGGTTGAGGTCAACTCCCGCCGCGGTGTAAACCCAGTCACGAATGTCGGCGGCTTTATAGGTGCGGCGATTCAGATATCCATCGTAGTTTTTGTCAAAACTCGTCTGTGAAGAGGAAAGATAGGGAACATCCACAGCCCAGTAATTAAGCGAAGAAACAGTAGCACCCGCGGAACACGCAAAATAGTATGTGTTGGCAAGTGTGCCGTTATAATAAGGCTTGAGTTCCAAAACCGCTTTAACTGCAAGGGTAGTTTTCGTACTCGCAGTTTTAAGGCGTACAGTCGGCGCAGCATCTCCGTCTGCCCCGTGGGAGAGGAGCCAACCGTAACTTGCAATCGTCTGTGCTTTTAGGGCTTCGGGATGGTATTTTTCACCCATCTCTGCTTCAACAATGCGGGACAAAATGTCCTGTACGCTGCCCGATTCTTTTTCGCCAGTTTCAGCGTTTGTAACGGTAAGCAAAACTTCCTCTTTTTCTTCATCATCATCTTTTGATGTCGGTTTTTTTGATGAAGTCACCTTTGAAGAAGTGTCGTCTTCTGTCGGCGGTGTATATTCTTTCGGTTTGATATACTGTTCAAAAGTTTTGCTGTATCTGCTAAATACAACCTCTTCAAGTTGTGCGAGTGAAAACGGGTCAAAAGTGTTTACGCTTTCATCTTTTTCCTCGTCACGAACAAAGCCGTCATTCTCTGTTGCGTTTTGTGTATCAACGAGTGCGCTTTCGTTCGGGCGTACTTTACGGGCATAAACTAATGTATTTTTATCATAACCCGTTGCAACAAGGGTTATAATTTCGTCATTTTCATTTATATCAACGGTCGTAAGAATCAGAGATTTACCGCTGACTGTGTCCAAATATTCTCTGAACTCAGCATCGTCAAAAAATTCCGTCTGCAAGAGTTTTTCATCTATTTCACCCTTTTGGGTGCTCAAAACCGCAAATATTTTATAGTCGCCGCCAAAATAAAGTGTGTCAAAACGGAGAGTAGGCGACTCTCGATATCCCGAAAGAGATGTCAGTTTTCGCAAATCTGAGAACATTCTGCTATTTTTAATGTCATTTCCGTAAATAACAATGTTTCGGTAATAAACATCGTTATCAATGGGCGCCTTCGTGTAAATTCCGCCGTAAAGGAAACTATAGTATCCGTTATATAAATGGTCTTTATAAAACTGCGGGTTGTCTTTTTTGTGCGCAACAGGGTAATCAATATTAGTGCCGCCGATTTTAATATAACCAACAGTGTCGGAATTAAAACTGTATAGTGCACCGAAAGAACGGTTTATATCATCCTTGGGAAAACTGCCGCTGTCACCGTACATCTCGGTGTATTTGCCGTAAATTTCGTCAATGAGTAATGGCTCCGCTAAGAATATATATGCCGCCATTCCCACAAAAAGAAATAAAACTACGAGTATGGCGGTAAGTGCTTTCTTACCTTTCTTTTTCGGCGCTTCTTCGGTAAGGAATTCTTCTTCAAGTTTAGAAAAATCGTGTTTTTTAGGCGGTTTTGGAGTGTCATACGGCTCTGTGATTATGGGCTCTTCTATGGTTTTTTGCTCTTTTTCTGTCGGCTTTTCTTCTGCGGTTTGTTTTTCCTCTTGTTTGCGGATAAGAGCCACCATATTGTTGGCGTTTTTGCCGAAATCGCGCACATACTGGTGTACAAGACCTCTCATAATGTTTTTGCGTAAAGCCCTGTCGTCTGTGAGTACAACAATAGCCTGAGGTCCGCATTCAATAACACAACCCGCAAACTCGCCACTCGCCGATACAAGCGGAATGGACCCCGCCGGGAGCATAACGCGTCCCTTAACGCCGAGAGAGGATAGGTCGCGTTCATACATAGTGTAACCGATTGCGTTACAAACATTATATATAACCGAAAACTCACCCTGAAGCGTACCAACAGTAAAGATGATTTGACTGCGCGAAACGGCTCGGCTCAAAGCCGATAACAGTTCGCCGTCACTTGTGGGTTTGCTGGATAACAGTCGCATAGGGCAACAACCGTTAAGATTAAATTCAAGTTCAAAATCCGAATCAGCCTTATAATAAATAATGTCAGCCTTTATCGGTGTAGCCATATAAACTGCTTCCTTTCTGTTGGTTAGTTTGATGAGGTTTCCGTATCGGAACTGTCGGAGCCGGTGAGGTTAGAAGAACTCACAAAAGGTGTGTTGGCACCGGAAGAGGAGATATCGCTTGATGTGTTTTCATCGGGCAGAGCCGAATTTTCATTTGCAGTGTTGTCGCCACTTGCCGCTTGACCAAGCGGGGATGTTAGCGCATCCTCTGTGTGCGAAGAAACGGAGTTATCCATATCGGAACTTATCTCTTCGTCATAAATTTCAAGATTATCCGATGTATTTTTGTGCGGATTCTCAATCTTCTTTTCGTCATAATACGCCTGTGGGTAACGCGCGTTAGAGTTAACCCTTACAAGTGATGTTTCGATTTTAATGCTCTCGCTTTCGCGAACTTTACGCGCAAAAATAACAAACCTCGCATCCTTGAACTCATAAGTACAGGTTGAAAGCGTTAAAATCTCGTCATCCTCAATAACCTCAACCCCCGTGTCAATAATGCTTCTCTCTCGGATAAGACCTATCCACCTCATAAATTGCTGTTGTGAGTCAAAATCGGGACGGATGTAGTCAAAGATGTAGCCGTTATCCTGCTCTGCCGATGCGTTGGTGATTATCATAGCAAAAATTTTATATTTTGCATTATCGTAAAGTGTGCGCATCGTAATAACGGGATTGGTCTTGTAAAAATTGATGTTTTTATAATTGTAAAGTGAGCCAAACATAGAACCATCACGCATCATATGTCCGTGTATGACAAGGTTTTGGCTGACCTTGTTTTTGGTTATTTTAGCGGTGCTATCAAAGAAAAGTGTTCCGTAGCGACTTCTTTCTTTTAGGAAATTGTGGTTAAGATAATAATCGTTGTCTTTGCCCAAAACAACAGGGTTGTCAACATTCGCGTTCGGAACGGTAAGCCAGGCGGCTGTGTCTTGGTTTTGTGAAAGCAGCGTCTCGAAACTTTCATAAACACCGTCATCATTTATTACAACATTGGATTTTTCATAAACATCGCGAATTTCAGCGTTTATGCCGCTTTGTTTTGTGCCCTCATAGAAATAGGTAACCATATAGGTTGAGGAAACAATAAGCGCAACAAGCGAAACCGTGAAAATCAGTTTGCTTACGATATCTCTTGGTCTGTCACCCTTCCAGGGTAGGAAAGAACGCAGAATGGGACAAGCCTTTTGCATAAACTTTGTTTTCAAAAACTTAGCCCAAAATGCTTTAATGCCGTTGGTAACAGGCGCGAGTTTAGACTTAATTCCCGCCCAAACGGAAGATGCCTTGCTGAGCGTATTTTTCATTGGTGCTAAAACATCGGTTTTCGGACGATTTTCGTTTTCGGAATAATCGTCTTTGTCAAAAACATATTCGTCATAAGCGTCTTGCGAAAGGTCGCTCTTTACAAAGAAATAGGGCGTGTGCAACTTGTCATAACTTATGTTGCCTTCTCCGGCAATGGCGGGTTGTGCGTTAAGAACAACGGGTGCAGAACCAATGGTAAAACCACCCTCCATAGTTTCGGGTAGAGAGCATAAATAACGCCTTACAAGGTCAAGCGCCGTTTTTGCAGAACTAAGACGAATTTTATCTCGCTCCGCGGTACCGTGTCCGAGCATAACGCGTCTTACCCAAATGTTATTTTTGTCGGCAATGGCAATATAAACGAGACCAACAGGCTTTTGTTCACTCGATGCAGGACCTGCCACACCGGTAATGCCAACGCCCAAATCAGCGCCCGACAGTTTGCGGACACCAAGCGCCATGTAAGCAGCAGTGTGTTCACTCACAGCACCGTATTTTTCAATAATTGCCGCGGGTACACCAAGAGCACTCGTTTTTATATGATTGGCATAAGCCGAAATACCGAAATCGAAAACCGCCGAAGAACCCGAAACCTCGGTTATAAGCGCAGAAAGCAGTCCCGCAGTGCAGGATTCCGCCGTTGCAATTTTAAGTCCCTTTTCTTTCAGCAGTTCAACAACTCTATAGTTAAGACCTTTGCTGTCAACACCATAAACGCTGTCGCCCAAAATGTCTTTAATAGAATTGATGGTAGGCACACAAAGCCTGTCGGCTTCGCTCTCGCTTTCCGCTTTTGCGGTAATTCTGAGAGCAATTTCACCATCCTTTGCATAGGGCGCAGTTGTTGGATTTTTCTTTTCGGTGTGTTCTTTTATTTTGTGCTCAATAGCCGATTCCATCTCACCGAAAATATGCACAGTGTGTGAAACAATTGTGCTGTCTGCTTTGGGAGAAAGATAGGGAACAACCGATTTTTTATACATATACTGCATCTCTCGCGGAGGTCCGGGGAGAATTATAACGGTCTTGCCGTCACGCTCAATGGCGTATCCCGGTGCGGTGCCGATGTCATTTTGAAAAACGGTAGCACCAACGGGGGAGAGAGCCTGTTTATAATTGCTCTCATTCATTTCTCTGCCTGTGCGGCGGAAATATGCTTCCATACGGGCGCGACTTTCAGAATCCTCAACCATAGAAAGCGAGAAAAAGTCTGCAATAGCCTCTTTTGTAAGGTCGTCTTCAGTAGGGCCAAGACCACCAGTGAAAACAAGAATATCACTGCGGCTGAGCGCTTCGGATAAAGTGCTTTTAATACGCTCAGCGTTGTCACCTACAACCGACTGGTTATATACATTTATGCCAAGTTTAGCAAGTTCGGCAGACAAAAACTGTGCGTTGGTGTTGACAATGTCACCCAAAAGCAGTTCTGTGCCGACACAAATAATTTCACCGTTCATTAATTATCACCTAATCTATATAGGAATATTCCGTGTTTTCGATTGCTTTTTGTACCAGTGTATCAATATCGAGTGCCGCCTCAGCCTCTTCACAACCCTTAATCGTGGGACGGGTGCGGGGATGACGGGGCGTGAAGACGGTACAACAGTCTTCAAAAGGCTGAATAGAAATTGAGAAGGTGTCAATCTTGCGTGAAATTGCAATAATGTCTTCCTTATCCATTCCGATAAGCGGTCGCAAAACGGGCATCTCTGCAAGAGCGTCCGTAACAGCGAGGGCGGGCATGGTCTGACTTGCAACCTGACCTAAACTCTCACCCGTGATAAGTGCACCGCAACCGCGCTCTGCCGCAATCTTTTGCGAAATTCTGAGCATCATTCGGCGCATAATGAGCGTAAAGTATTCTTCGGGGCAGTTTTTGGCAATTTCCTCTTGAATTTCTGTAAAGGGGACAATGCCAAGACGGATTGTGCCGCTATATCGTGCAACGCGGGATAAGAGTGTTCGTACCTTTTGCTCGGCACGGGGGCTTGTGTATGGGGGACTTGCAAAGTGGATAGCGTTAAGTTCAAGTCCGCGCCTTGCCATCAAGTATGCCGCAACAGGACTGTCAATTCCGCCCGAAATCATAATGGCGGCTCGGCCGCTGCTTGATACAGGCATACCACCCGCACCGCGAAGTTGACCTGCACGAATATAGGCATCGTGGTCGCGTATTTCAACCGTAACGGTTAGTTCGGGATTGTGAACATCAACAGATAGGTGAGGAAAAGCCTCTAAAAGCGCACCGCCGACTTCATAACAAATCTCAGGCGACTTAAGCGGAAACTTTTTGTCACTTCGTTTTGCCTCAACCTTAAATGTATGAACATCGCTCAAAAGCGTTTTAAGGTATTCCTTTGCTGTTTCAATTATTTTTGTAATGTCCTTTTCACAAACGGCGGCGCGGTTGTAAGCGGAAATACCAAAAACACAACCAACGCGGTTCACCGCCTCTTCTATATCAAAATTATCTTGGAGCGGTGTTATAACAATGGTGGATTGTGCGCGGTCAATCTTAAAAGCACCAAGCGGAGCGATACGCTTTTTTATGTTTTTTATAAGTATATCTTCAAATGTACGGCGGTTAAGACCTTTAAGCACAAGTTCACCGTTTTTGATTAGTATAATTTCCTTCATTTTGTACCTCGCAGAGTTTTTGTGGCTTCAATTAGCGCTTCCCTCAGCGCATCAATGTCAGATTTTTTGTTGAATCTTCCGAAACTGATTCTAAGTGCGCTGTCAATTTCTTTTTTGGAAAGCCCGATTTCTTTTAATACATAACTGCCTTTTCCTTTAGCACAGGCACTTCCGCTTGAAACGAAAATATTTTTCCTCTCCAGGAAATGCAGAAGCGTCTCAGAACGGTAACCGGGAACCGAAATATTAAGCACACAAGGAAAAGCGTCAATCGGTGAATTGATTTTAACAAAATCTAATTCAAGCAATTTTTGTTTCGCGTAATCAGAGAGATTTTGCATATCAGAAAGAAAACTCTCACAAGAGGGCAGTTCTTCAATAGCACCTAAAAGTCCGGAGATAAGAGGAACACTTTCGGTACCAGAGCGTAGCCCCATTTCCTGTCCGCCACCTAAAATTAGCGGAAGAATATGTGCGTTTTTCGCTTTGTATAAAATACCAACGCCCTTAGGACCGTTTATTTTATGTCCACTTGCACTGAGCAAATCAACACCTAAATCTTTAACAGAACATTTCATTTTGCCGAAAGCCTGTACGGCATCACAGTGTAAAAGGGCAGGGGCTTTGTTTTTAGTTATAGCATCGCGCGCCGCGCGGATAGGCTGAATAGAGCCGATTTCATTATTCACAAGCATAATGCTTACGAGTATTGTACTTTCGTTAACAGCAGCGTTCAGTTCGTCTTCGCTTATAACACCGTTTTTCTGCGGCTTTAGATATATAACATCAAAGCCTTCACTTTCCAAGTGCTCAAAAACCCGCAAAACCGATGGATGCTCAATTGTGGTGGTAATAATACGATTACCGCGTTTTTTTCTTGCCATAACGGCACCCATAATAGCGGTGTTGTTGGATTCGGTTCCGCTGCCTGTGAAAAATATTTCGTCTTCGCGGCAGGAAAGCACTTTAGAAACGGCGAAACGCGTACGGTTAAGCCTGTCCTCCGCCTCCATACCCATAATGTGTAAAGAGGAGGGATTGCCGTAGTTTATAAGTGCCTCATTTATGTATTGAACCGCCGTATCACAAACCGCGGTGGTCGAACTGTTGTCCAGATAAATAGTGTTATTCAAACGCACAAACTCCCAAATTATACTCATAGATAATAATATTATAATACTTATATACAACAATTACAACATTTATTTCGCAAAAGCATATTTTTCAAAAATATGGAAAATATAAGTATGAGGTGTTTTTTGTGAAAAAAGTATGGCTTGTACGCATAATTTCATTCTCTCTTTCGCTGTTTTTGGTGCCTGTGGGATTCGCTATAAAACTAAAAACACAAAAAGATAACTACGGAAACCGTCTTCGCTATTCGTATATGCGTTCGCTTTCGGATTTGTGCGACAGTCTTGCAAATATTGATATAGAACTTAAAAAAAGCGCCTATGTGACAACCCCAACCCAGTTTTGCAACATCGCGGCAGAGGTGTATAGAGAGGCGGGAACGGCAATGTCCGCACTTTCTTCTTTGCCTCTTAACGAAACCGATTTGTCACCGCTTTTTAAGTTCGTTTCACAGGTGGGCGATTATTCGTTAACCGTTGCAAAACAAAGCATAGCGGGGGACTCTCCAACAAATGAGGAAAGAGAAAATTTTAAGAAACTATCACAAATAGCGGAGCATTTTTCTGCGGGTGTGGAAGAAATGCGCATAAGATATGAAAACGGAAATGCTATGCTACTTGAGATGCAGGAAAACAGCGGACAAATGGCAGAAAGTCTGACCGATATACAAGACAAAATAGACAGTTATCCAACGCTCATATATGATGGACCTTATTCGAACCATATATTGATAAAGGAATCAAAGTTACTTTCAAATGCTAAAGAGGTAGATGAACAAGAAGCAAGGCAAAATGCCGCTTATGCACTCGGTGCTACGGCAGATGCACTATCGCTTTCGGGCGAAGAAACGGGGGAAATTGAAGCCTATCGTTTTTCGGGCAACGACTACGAAATCTCGGTCACAAAAAGGGGCGGATATGTTGTTTATTTCAGAAAATATGAAATCGTAGGTGAGCAAACCTATAGTTACGAACAGGCGTTAGATGTCGCAAAAAAATGGCTTTATGATTATACACAGGAAAATTTTGAAACAAGTTATTATTTTGCAGACGAAGGTGTCCTGACCGTTAATTTTGCGTATAAAGAGGGCAGAACGGTATGTTATACCGATTTAATTAAGGTCGGCGTAGCACTCTCAACGGGTGAAGTGGTGCTTTATGAGGCAAACGGATACCTTGCAAACCACACACCGCGCACAATAAAAACTCCGGAAAGAACAGCAGAGGAAGCAAAAACTGTTGTAAGCAAAAACCTAAAAATAGAATCACAAAAACAGGTGCTCATACCATCGCCGGGCGGCATGGAAATACACTGCTACGAATTCTTGTGTAAAAACAGTGAAAATGAGGAGATTTTGGTTTATATAAATTGTGATACACTTATGGAAGAACAGGTGTATATGGTGATAAAAACCGATGGCGGAACGCTTACAAAATAATGCTTGACATTTGCATATCTTAGTGGTATAGTGGTAGAGCCGCATATTGTGGGCTTTTATCAAGTTGCCCTGATTTTTACAGGGTGCGCCCAGCAGTAGCGAGACTGAAATTAAGGCAGGGAAGAAGAAAATGTACGCAATCATTGAAACAGGCGGAAAGCAGTACAAAGTAGAGAGCGGCGATGTAATCTACGTTGAAAAACTTGACGCACAGGTTGATGAAGAAATCACCTTTGACAAGGTTGTTGCTGTATGCAACAGAAAGCTCAAAGTGGGCAAACCGTATGTTAAGGACGCTGTTGTTAAGGGCGTTGTACTTAAGAACGGTAAGGGTAAGAAGATAAACATCTTCACCTATAAGCCCAAGAAGGGATGTGCCCGTCATAAGGGACACAGACAGCCGTACACAAAGGTTCAGATTAACGAAATCGCATAAGTTTATGACTAAGGTTTCAGTAAAACTCGAAAATGACAGAATAAAAGGTTTTGTTGTTTCCGGTCACAGTACAGAAAACTGTGATGACCTTGACGGAAAATTGCTTTGTGCAGCAGTGTCATCTGCAGCGTATATGACGGCAAACGGAATAACCGAGGTTGCGAAAAGCGAATGTGATATTGAGGTTGAAGACGGTTATATGTCTTTAACATTAATTAAAGATTCGGATGCCGCACAAACGGTTTTAAGAAGTTTCCTGATTCATATAAAGCAGTTGACGGAACAGTACAGTAACATCAAATTAAACTTGGAGGTGTAAACCGATGTTAAAGATTAACATACAGTTATTTGCTCATAAAAAAGGTATGGGTTCTACCAAGAACGGACGCGATAGCGAATCCAAGCGTCTTGGCGTAAAACGCGCAGACGGTCAGTTCGTATTGGCAGGTAACATCCTCGTTCGTCAGAGAGGAACCCACATCCATCCCGGCAACAATGTCGGTAAGGGCTCTGATGATACACTTTTCGCACTTATTGACGGAAAGGTAAAATTTGAGCGTGTAGGACGTGCTCGTAAGCAGGTCAGCATCTACGCAGCCGAATAATAGCAATCGGACAGCCCGGATGAGTATACTCAGCCGGGCTTTATTTTGTATAAAAAGGAGAGCGGACGCGTCCGCAAAAATATTATGTTTGTAGATATAGCAACCATACATCTTAAAGCGGGAGACGGCGGAAACGGTGCCGTTTCGTTTCATAGAGAAAAATATGTTGCGGCGGGCGGCCCCGATGGTGGCGATGGAGGACGCGGCGGAAATATCGTGTTCAAAGCGGATGATAACCTTTCTACTTTGGCGGATTTCCGTTACAAACGCAAATACTGCGCCGAAAACGGTCAAAACGGCGGCACTTCGCGCCGTACAGGCAAAAGTGCACAGGACCTTGTGATAAGCGTTCCGCGCGGTACACTCATAAAGGATAAAGAAAGCGGCAAAATCATTGCCGACATTTCGGATGATACCCCCACAGTTATTGCCCGCGGCGGCAACGGCGGCTGGGGAAACTGGCATTTTGCAACCTCAACCCGTCAAATTCCGCGCTTCGCTAAAAGCGGTATGCCTGGACAAACGCTTGATGTAACGCTGGAACTCAAACTACTTGCCGATGTGGGACTCATAGGCTTCCCCAATGTCGGCAAATCAACACTCGTATCGGTGGTGAGCGAGGCTAAACCCAAAATCGCAAACTATCATTTCACCACATTAACCCCTGTTTTAGGCGTTGTCCGTATGGGCGAGGGTACATCTTTTGTAATGGCGGATATCCCCGGACTTATAGAGGGCGCGGGTGAAGGACTCGGCCTCGGACACGAATTTTTGCGCCATGTTGACCGTTGTAGACTTTTATTGCATGTTGTCGATGTTTCGGGCAGCGAGGGACGCGACCCGATAGACGATTTTAATAAAATAAACCACGAACTTTCGGTATTTAGCGAGGAATTAAGCACACGAAAACAAATTGTCGTTGGAAATAAATGCGACCTTTTGGAAGATGAGGAAATAGAGGCAATAGCGGAGAAATTTGAGAGTATGGGCTATGTGTTCTTTCCCATTATGGCGGCTATCGCGGAGGGTACAGATGCGCTCATAAACTATGTCGCAGCAGAACTTGCAAAATTGCCACCCATCGTTCGTTATGAGCCTGAATTCATAGTTCCCGAACCGGAAACCGTAACAAATAAACGCAGTTTCAAACTGCGCGTAGAAAACGGCGTGTTTATTATAGAAGATGCAGAGTGGTTGCTTAAAATACTTGAAACAGTTGACCCCGAAGACTATGAGTCACTTCAGTATTTTCAGCGCGTCCTGCACGAAAGCGGTATAATCAAAGCGCTTGAGAAACAGGGAGTTCAGGACGGCGATATTGTAAGAGTTTATGATATCGAGTTTGAATATGTGTCATAATATGGGGGCTTTTATGGAAAAACCGCAACACTTAAGTCCAACAACACTGGCGTTTGTGGGTGACGGAGTTTTTTCTCTGCTCGTAAGGGAAAGGTTGTGTCAGTTTGACCGCCCGTCAGGTGAACTGCATTCCCGTTCTGTGAAACTTGTAAATGCAACGGCACAAGCCAAAGCATTTAAGGTAATAGAACCGCTGCTTAGTGAAACCGAAATATCGGTGTTTAAGCGCGGCAGAAACGCCCATACAAGTACTACGCCTAAAAATAGTACAAACGGTGAATACCATACCGCAACAGGACTTGAAGCACTTTTTGGTTATCTTCATCTTAAGGGCGAAAAAAATAGAATAGACGAACTTTTTTCGGTTATATGGGATAATTTTTCGGTAAACCTATAATATATAAATAGGGGGGGACCAAATTGAGAGAAAAGGTTAAAAAAACGCTGATAGATTTACTATTTTATGTTGCGGGGTGCATAGTCTATGCCACCGCCGTCACAATGTTTACGGAGCCTAACAAACTGTCTCCGGGCGGCGTTACCGGTATTGCTTTGATACTCAACGAACTTTTTTCTCTTCCCACAGGACTTATGGTGTTAATCATCAATATTCCGCTTATAATTGCGGGATTTGCGGTGCTTGGCAAAAGATTTATAATAAATACTGCAGTCGCGACTTTTATAATGTCGCTTTCGCTTGATGCCGTCAAAACGGTTGTAAAACCTTATTATACAGACGGTATTTTAGCGTCACTTTTCGGCGGCATAATGATGGGCGCGGGACTAGCGCTTGTCTTTTTGCGCGGTGCTACAACAGGCGGCACGGATATTGCCGCAAAACTTATAAATCATAAATTCCGTTTTGTATCAATCGGAAGAATTATTCTTTTTATGGATTTGGCGGTTGTCGCCGTATCGGCGGTAATTTATAAAAATTTCCAAAGCGCACTTTATTCTGTTGTGTCAATCTATGCCGCATCACGCGTTATGGACAGTTTGCTTTACGGAACGGATAAGGGCAAGTTTATGCACATCATAACCACCGTACCCGATAAAATTTCAAAGGCTGTGTTCTCGGAACTTGGCAGAGGAGTAACACAGGTAAACGCCATCGGTGGATATACGGGCGAACACCGTTCGCTCTTACTTTGTGCTGTGCGCCCGTCAGAAGTCACGCTTTTGCAAAGTATTGTGCGTAAAACAGACCCCTCGGCATTTATGGTAATTTCGGATGTAGGCGAAATTTTGGGCGAAGGTTTTAAGAAAAATGAATAAAAACACTTGATTATTGTGACAAAATAGTGTATAATCGCTTTTGTCACTGATATTTGCCGGTGTGATGGAATTGCCAGACGTAGTGGACACAAAATCCACCGGTAGCGATACCGTGCGGGTCCGAGTCCGGCCACCGGCACCAAAAAGAAAATCCGTTCTCTTTTGAGGACGGATTTTTGTTTTATATTGCACCTGGCATAAATATATGATATACTTTTTTTGTCAAAGCAAATTGATAAAAGTTAAGAGGGGGTTATATTATGGCGAAAATTATTGTATATGGCGATATTGATATTAGCACACTCTACCTTAAAATTAATGACGGAAAGGAAATTGCCGTCAAGGGCAAACACCCAATATCATTCACTGTTCCTGCAGGTACTAATCGTGTTTTTGCTACTACTGTCACAAAAATTGAAAGAGTGGGAAACAGATTTTCTGACGGCGGATTTCTAAGTACATTATCGGCGGTTATACAGGATGGCACCAATACAACATTAAGCGGTGAACTTGATTTTGGCGAAAATGATGTTTTGCTTATTAATGTTGGACAAAAAGGTCTCAAGACGGTTATTTATAATAAACTTGTTTCTGCCGCTGAGGTCAGCGATTATATAGATATGAAAAAAGTTGTGGAATACAACGCAAAAAAAGCCGGTAGAAAGATTAAATGGTTGTTGTTATTATTGTGTTTATTGTTTGTAGTTTTGTTGGTCACATTTTTAATGGTATTTTTTATGGCGGAAGTTACACCATAGAAATTGTAGTTTTTTACTTATTAATATTAAAAACGCTAAGTCTTTTGACTTGGCGTTTTGCTTTTTTACTGTTTTTACCCTTTTCAATGTCTTCTCTGTCAATCCATTCTTCAGTAAATCCGCTTGTATGAAATCGAGTTCTCAGAGAATAGTGAAAAGTGAATAGTGAAAAAGTAAAAACGACAAGCTTCTGTCGAAACTTGTCGTTTTTGACTGGGGTGGCAGGGTACTCTGCGCTGTTTGTTTTTTCGAACACTGCGGGTGTTACCGAAAAAACATAACTGCTCGAGACTTCACAGTCCGCAAAGCCTGACGCGGCTTTGCGGCTGCTACGGCGAACCTACGGTTCTCATTCTGCATATCATACTAAAAAACAAAAACCAACCAAAAAGGTCGGTTTTGTTTTTTGGCTGGGGTGGCAGGATTCGAACCTACGAATGCAGCAGTCAAAGTGCTGTGTCTTACCGCTTGACGACACCCCAATATTCGTTTGATATTTAATTTATAAAAGCCACAGGAACAATTTTGTTGCCTGTGGCATTTTTTGGGGTGGAAGATGGGATTCGAACCCACGATCTCCAGTGCCACAAACTGGCGCTTTAGGCCAACTAAGCTACATCCACCATATTGCGCACCAAGCGCAAAAACTATTATAACACAGTTATAAAATTTGTCAACAAAAACTTTTAATTAAAGCGAAAAATCTTCTTCTTTGTAGTCGTTTGGCAGTACTGCGCGCAGGGGAACACGCTTTGTGGCGTCATATTTATATTTTCTGCAACTGTCGTCTAAAGAAACAACGCCGCGCTTTTCACAAATACACTCGTTCTCCGCGCCAAAATTGCGCGAGAAAACACAATTTTTACACGCGTGGGGTATTTTTTTATTAAAAAGTTTATTTCCCATAATCACCACAGCCAAACATTTTTTTACATTGTATCATACATTCTGCTTTTTTTCTACAATAATTTATTTCTTTTTTCAAACTGTGTTGTTAAAATGAGAAAAATCGACATTAAAAAGAGCGAAACAGCCCCCGCCACCGAAAAAGACAGATTTTGTCTGAGCGGCGTAATTCCGTTTGAAAAGGTCGCAACCGTTCTGCCCGATATGGTTAAAATAAGATAAACAAACGCGGAAGAAAGTGCGGCGTGACAGATTCTGAAAAGTAAAAATTTTGCATAATTGGGCGATATTGTTTTCCCAACAGAATATATCTGTGCGTGTACAGAAAAACCGCCAAAACTCAAAATAGATGATATTAAAATCAAATTGCTTTTGCAAAAAATAACTCCGTTTGTGACCTCGCAAAGAGCATATATTATATCACGAAAAATTCCGCTGAAATTAAGCGCTGCGAGCAGTGCCGAAAAAAGTAAAACCCAACCGCAAACAGAAAAGACCGATTTGGAGGCATCTGCAACCGATTCTACAAATGCATCGCTTATATAGGGCTTTTCTGCGTTTTGGGTGAGTGGCGGCGGGGTGTGCTTTCGTTCGCATAAAACGGCAAGAATTAGTGTGCTTAAAAGGTTTGCTAAAAAAAGTATAACTCCTAATTCGCGGTTTTTGAGAATTCCTTCGCCCACCGCAATAATAATAAACGCAGGACCGGCGTTCACGCAGTAAAGTGCCATTC
Organism: Acutalibacteraceae bacterium; assembly: GCA_045538515.1. GTDB lineage: Bacteria > Bacillota > Clostridia > Oscillospirales > Acutalibacteraceae > SIG589. Next base: position 87,294 of record JAZSRO010000072.1, read on the forward strand.
TTGCGCCCTGTTCTTTTGATATTTTTCCGCCTTTTGCAAGTTCACTTATGAGTCTTATGCCGACAGGATATCCCGCAAGGAACGACATTAAAAAAACGCAGAATTCTTCCCCCGATAGATGAAAAAACTTTCTTGTAAAAAAATCGAGAAGCCTTGAAAGAAAACTTATTATTCCGCTTTTGAACATAAAAAGCGCAATAACACAAAAGGGAAAAAGCGATGGGATTATCACATTTCCACATAATAAAAGTCCCTCTTTAGCCCCCGCAAGAGAGTCTAAAGGATTGATAAGACACATCCCCATTAAAATAAAAGAAATAACGCATATTGCTGTCATTTTTAATGTGTAAAACATTAAAACCACCTCAAAACAATATACGCATGGAATTATAATTATATTATTTTCATATTCTTTCTTGAACGGGGGAATGGCTTATGAACAAAGATGGGAAACTGAAAAACCTTTCGGTGCCGAACGGACTTATGACGGGCGGTGCACATATAGAACTTTTTTCTAATAAAGAGGCGGTAATAGACGGAATGCGCGGTGTTCTTGAATATAACGACTGTTATATAAAACTCAATACAGGGCGCGGTACGGTGGAGTTTTTCGGTACGAATTTAGAGATATCTTCGCTTGATATTAACGGGCTTAGCATAAGCGGAAATATATCGAAAATAGAGTTTTGTTAGGCGGGATTTAGGTTGCTAATACTAAAAATATATCGTTTTTTCAAGGGAAAATTAAAGGTGGCTTTCAGTGGCGATTTTGTTGAACGGGTGCTGAATTTGTGTGCCTATAACGGCATATCGGTCTGGGGTATACGCAAACGAGGTGACAACCTCACGCTTTTTATGTCGGTAAACGATTGGAAACAAATGCCTAAAATTCTAAGAAACACCGGTGTCCGCGCACACATACTCAAAAAATACGGTGTGCCCATAATAATAGGCCGCTATCGCTATCGCTACGGAATTGCGCTTGGCGCTTTGCTTTTTTTCGTGGTGTTACAGATTTTGTCGGGATACATCTGGAATATAAGTGTTGTCGGTAATGACAAAATAAAGTCGGAAACAATAATTGCCGCCTGTGAAAGTATAGGTATTAAAGAGGGAATAAGGGCATCAAAAATTGATGCCCTTGATAAACGCGTTGAACTGCAAACGCGTGTAGATTCACTCGCTTGGGCGGCGCTCAATATTGAGGGGTGTTTATTGACGGTTGATGTAAAAGAAGCATCATTAACACCGCAAAAAGACTATTCACCTTGTAACCTTGTGGCAAGTGATGACGGGGTTATTAAGAAAATCGAGGTTACAGAGGGGCAAATCAAGGTCGCGCTCGGCGATGCCGTAACCGAAAATACATTGCTCGTATCTGGATTTTATGAACTCGCAAACGGCAGTACAAATCTTGTGAAAAGCAGCGGCGAAATAGTGGCAGAAATGGTGGAAAAACATACGATTACGGTGCCGTTCAGACAAAAAATCAAACATTTTACAGGCAGACAAAAACAAAAATATGTGCTACAGTTTTTCTCGCTTAAAATACCGCTTTATCTTGGGGAAGAACGAGGAGATTTTCAAAAACATACAAAGAAAATAATATTAAAAAACGAAAATTCGTATGTTCCTGTGTTCCTTCATAAAATCTATTTGCGCGAAATTAAAGAAAATAGCGTTTTGCTGTCTGAAGAAAGGGCAGAGCAAATAGCAAAAAAAGAGTTAGAAAAACGCCTCAAGAACGCAAAAATAATAAAAATGGCAGAAAACAAAACAATTACCGAAGATGCACTAATCTTAAATTGCGAGGTTACATTACAAAAAAATATAGCGGTTACAGAAAAAATATTATTTGGTACTACAAATCAGTAAAAATATGTGTTATAATTATTATGAATAATTATAAAAGGAGACTTTCAATTGGAAAGGAATATAAATATTGAACGGATTGAGCAAATAGCGGGACTGTTCGGAAATTTTGATGAAAACATAAAACACCTTGAAAATAAGTATCAGGTGTCGGTCACATCTCACGCAGACAGAATAACCGTAAAGGGAGAACCGCTAAATGTGCAGACCGCCGTCCGCGCGATTGACTGTCTTATGAAAATAATCAATAAAGGCGAGGCAATAAACGAGCAGAATTTGCAATATGTGTTTTCGCTCGTGGGTGACGGTGAGGACGAAAAAATTGATGCACTGACCGATTCAGAGTGTATTTGCGTCACATCAAAGGGCAGACCGGTAAAACCCAAAACACTGGGGCAAAAACAGTATGTAGAGGCTATAAAAAACCATACAGTAACAATCGGCGTCGGTCCTGCGGGAACGGGCAAAACCTACTTGGCGGTCGCAATGGCGGTGGATGCGTTTCGCTCAAAACAAATCAACAGAATTATCTTAACGCGCCCCGCGGTTGAGGCGGGTGAAAAACTCGGCTTCTTGCCTGGGGATTTACAGCAAAAGGTTGACCCGTATCTCCGTCCGCTTTATGATGCACTTTTTGATATGCTCGGTGCTGAGAGTTTTCAGCGCTGTCAGGAGCGAGGAGATATAGAGGTTGCGCCACTTGCGTATATGCGCGGAAGAACGCTTGACGATAGTTTTATAATTCTTGACGAAGCGCAAAACACCACTAACGAGCAAATGAAAATGTTTTTAACCCGTCTTGGCTATAACTCAAAGGCGGTTGTAACGGGCGATATAACCCAAATTGACCTGCCTGACGGTAAAAAATCGGGACTCAAAGAGGTTGTTAAAATCTTAAAAGGAATAGACGATATCGCGGTGTCAAGATTCAGTGACAGGGATGTTGTAAGACACCGCCTTGTCGGACAGATTATCAAGGCTTACGAAAGATACGAGGAGCGAAAAAGTGAAAGCAAGAGTAATAATAACAAACAAACAAAAAAAGGTTAAAACCCCTACAGGATTGCGTATGCTCATAAGACGCGCTTGTAACGCAACACTCAATATGGAAAAATTTCCCAGTGATGCGGAAATAAATGTAACATTCACCTGTGATGAGGACATTAGAAAAATAAACAGCGAGTTCAGAAATATAGATAGCGCGACCGATGTTTTGTCGTTTCCGCTTGGTGAAGACGGTATCTACGACGAAAATCCCGAAACAAATGATAAAATGCTCGGTGATGTGCTAATCTCGCTCGAACGCGCAGAGGCACAAGCAGAAGAGTACGGACATTCTTTCGAACGCGAAACGGCATATTTAACTGTACACTCTGTGCTACATCTTTTGGGATACGACCATGTGAACGGCGGACTTGAGCAAGAGATAATGCGCGAAAAAGAAGAGGCAGTAATGGAATTACTGGGATTGAGGAGATAATATGAGCAGAACAGCATTTATCGCGGTTGTCGGCAGAGCGAATGTCGGTAAATCTTCATTTGTTAACCGCGCGGTAGGACAAAAGGTTGCAATCGTTTCGGACAAGCCCCAAACTACGAGAACGAAAATTTCGGGTGTTTTGACAAGGGGAGAAGACCAACTTGTTTTCATAGATACTCCCGGTCTTCACAAACCGCGCAACACTTTGGGCGAGAATATGATGAGGGCGGTCGGCGCAGGACTTTCGGATGTCGATGCGGCTGTTTTGATGGTAGAGGCTGTAACAAAATTCAATTTTGATGCAGAAAATTTACCCCCCGCCGAAATTAAACTTATGGACGAACTTAAACGCCGTCAAATTCCGACAGTTCTTGCAATCAATAAGATAGATTTGCTTAAAGATAAAAGCGAACTGTTTTCGATTATAACGGCATATTCTTCGTATATGGAATTTTCTTCGGTTGTGCCGTTTTCTGCCAAAAGCGGTGATGGAGCCGATATTTTGATAGGTGAACTTTTTGCGTTTTCAAAGGATTCTGTGCATTATTTTGATGAGGATACGGTAACCGACCAGACAGAGCGCACTATGATATCCGAAATAATTCGCGAAAAACTATTATTAACGCTTGATAACGAGGTACCGCACGGAATAGCAATAGACCTTGAACAGATTTTTGAAAAGGATAACCGCGAGGGAGAACCGATTCTGAATGTGAATGCGGTAATATACTGCGAAAAGGAGAGCCATAAAGGCATTATAATCGGCAAAGGCGGCGCAGTGCTTAAAAAAATCGGCACACTTGCGCGTGTGGATATTGAAAAATATTACGGCGCAAAAGTTTCACTTAAACTTTGGGTAAAGGTCAAGGAAAACTGGCGTAATATGCAGGGCGCTATTCACGGTTTCGGTCTTGACTGATTTTACCTATAATAATCCATAGTGTTTTTTCACAACTTAAATTAGGGTGATAAAAGTGGATGAAAAAACTGCTTGGGAAAAATTTTTACAAAACGGCAGAGTAGCCGATTATCTAAAATATAAAAGCGTGGTTGCGGCAAGGGAGGGTGAAAAGCGTGAGCCTGTCGACAAACGGCCTGATTATAAGGGTTAATAATGTAAAAGAGTATGACAGGTTTATATCTGTGCTCACCGAAACAAACGGTGTTATACACGCCTATGTGCACGGCGCGAGAAGTGTTAAGAATAAAAACGCGGCGGCAACGGCACTTTTAACATTATCACACCTGACTTTAGAGCGAAAAAAGGATACATATACCTTAAAAGAAGCATCTGCAGAAAAGGTTTTTTTCGGTCTGCAGAACGATATTTTCAAACTGACACTTGCACAGCATTTTTGCGAACTAGCGGGTGTTTTAGCCCCTGAAAACACCGATTCGCACGAATATTTGCGGCTTTTGCTTAATTCAATTTCATATCTTGAAAACGATAAACGGCCGCAAAAACTTATAAAAGCCATAACCGAACTGCGTATTCTTGTGTTGGCGGGTTATGCACCTAATTTGGTTGCCTGTAGCGGTTGTGCAAAATATGAGGACGATGTAATGTATTTTGATACACAAAACGGCGAACTTTTGTGTGAAGACTGTAAAATTGCCAACAGTAATATCGTTCCCATAAATAAAAGCGTGCTGTCGGCAATGCGGCACATCGCGTTTTCTCCGTTTTCTTCGCTTTATAATTTCACCCTTTCGGAATCATCGGAAGAAATGTTAGCCGATGTTGTTGAAAGGTTTTTACTTTCCCAGGTGGAACACAAATTTTCGGTTTTACAGTTTTATAAGAATTTATAGAGGTTTTGTATGTACGATTATGACAGAAGTTGCCGTGTTTTAGAACTCGGCAAAATCCTTACAATGTTATCAAACGAAACGGGTATAGAGGATGCAGCAGAAGCGGCACTCTCTATTAAACCCGTTTTCGATAAATATAAAGTTGAACTGCTGCTGCGCGAAACAGAGGCGGCACATACATTTATGGCGCGTTTCGGCGCTCCGTCTTTTTCGGGTGCAGAAAATGTAAATTCGGCACTTGCCCGTGCCAAAGCGGGTGGCATTTTGTCACCGAGTGAACTTTTAGGGATTGCCGAAACTCTGCGTGTTATACGCGCGGTTAAGGAGTGGCGACAGTCTTCAGACGGCGCTAATGAATCGGTGCTTGATGTTTATTTTGATAATCTTGTGCCTAACAAGTTTTTTGAGGAAAAAATCTTCCTCTGTATAAAAAATGATGACGAAATAAGCGATAATGCATCACAAATGCTTTTTGATATCCGCAGAAAAATTTCGTCTTCGGTTTCTAATATCCGTTCCCGTCTTGATAAACTTGTGCGCAGTCAGAACGCAAAATATCTTCAAGAAAATATAGTAACCCAGCGTGACGGTAGATATGTTGTACCTGTTAAAGCAGAACATAGAGGCGATGTACCCGGTCTTGTGCACGATACTTCGGCATCGGGCGCTACACTGTTTGTTGAGCCTATGGCGGTTGTTGAAATCAATAACGAAATTAAGGTTCTTCGTGCTAAGGAAAAGGCAGAAATTGAACGCATTTTGGCAGAACTATCGGCAACTGCCGCCGATTTTGCCGATACGACAGTACATTCTTACGATGCGCTTATAAATCTTAATCTGATTTTTGCAAAAGCAAAACTCGGTTACCGAATGCGCGCTACCATACCAAAAATAAATGACGAGCGTTATATCTACCTCAAAAACGCGCGTCACCCGCTTATAAAACAGAACGAGGTAGTGCCGGTTACGGTAACACTCGGTAAAGATTACGATACACTTATAATCACAGGTCCTAACACAGGCGGTAAGACCGTAACTCTTAAAACGCTTGGTCTGTTAACCCTTATGACGATGTGCGGACTTATGATTCCGGTTGACGATAACAGTTCTGTTTATATTTTCAAAAAAGTGCTTGTTGATATAGGAGACGAGCAGAGCATAGAACAGTCGCTTTCCACCTTTTCATCGCATATGGCAAATATTATAAACATATTGAATGTTGCAGACGAACATTCGCTTGTGCTAATAGACGAACTCGGTTCGGGCACAGACCCGATAGAAGGCGCCGCACTTGCCTCGGCAATTTTAATGCGATTCAGAAGTTTCGGTTGCCGTACCGCCGCCACAACGCACTATGCCGAACTTAAAAGTTATGCTCTCACAACAGACGGTGTTGAAAATGCCTGTTGCGAGTTTGATGTTGAAACCTTACGTCCTACATACCGTCTGCTTGTCGGTGTGCCAGGGCGTTCCAACGCTTTTGCAATTTCAAGCCGACTTGGATTGTCAGAGGATATTGTTGATAACGCAAAATCGCTTATTGATAACGATAATCTGCAACTTGAAACTATTATCGCATCCCTTGAGAGTTCTCGTCTTGAGGCGGAAAAAGAGCGCGAAACCGCCGCACAACTTCGCAGAGAACTCACCGCCGCAAAAAACAGCGTTAAACAGCGCTTAGATGAGGTTGAGCGCGAAAGACAGAAAAATGCCGAACGCGCAAAACAAGAGGCAATGCGCATTGTCGATAATGCCCGCGCACAGTCTAATGCGATGCTTACGGAACTTGAAAAAATAAAGAAAAGTCTGACAGCAGAAAACGGGGCAGAGATGTTATCGCGCGCCCGTAGCAGCATTAAATCTAATCTCAATACAATGCTTGATACCGCCGACCCCGTGCTTTCGCGTACAGACGATAAATATGTGCTTCCGCGCCCCTTGAAAGCAGGGGACACAGTTTTGATTTTTGATATAAATAAAACCGCCACCGTCATAAGCGTTGACGAGGCGGCAAAAACCGCCTTTGTTCAGGCGGGTATAATCAAAACCAAGGTGGATATAAGCAACTTGCGCCTTGCAGAGCAAAAACCGCAGCCACAGGCAAAACGCGAACGGGCTGTAAAGGGACTGCAGTCCCGCGCCGAGCGCACCCCAACAACCGAGGTGGATTTGCGCGGAATGGCAAGTGACGAGGCAATAATGGAACTGGACAGGTATATCGATAATGCTGTTTTGTCGGGCGTACCGAGCATCACGATTATTCACGGCAAAGGCACAGGCGTTTTGCGAAGCGCTGTGCAAAACCATCTGAAACACCATAAAAACATACGCACATACCGCCTCGGCGTATTCGGCGAGGGCGAAACAGGTGTAACAATAGCAGAAATTAAGCAATAAAAAAACACCGCTCATACGAGCGGTGTTTTCAACTTTATTAAAGCATAAATGCATCGTGAACAACATTAAGTGCGCGTTCGCCCTGTTTTACATCAACGAGGACAGAAATCTTGATTTCACTTGTTGAGATAGTCTGGATGTTGATATCGGCGTCCGAAAGAGCCTCAAACATTTTTGCGGCAACACCGGGGTGTGTCTGCATTCCTGTGCCAACGATAGATACCTTGCAAACGCTTTCATCGTGTACAAGACTCTTATATTTAAGAATTCCCTCAATCTTCTTAATGCTTTCAATAGCGGTAGCACATTGGTCTGCAGTAACTGTAAAGGTAATGTCCTTTGTGCCATCGCGTCCAACCGACTGTAAGATAATGTCAACATTAACCTTAGCCTGTGCCAAGCGCTCAAACACCTTAAACGCAACACCGGGCTGGTCTTGTAAACCTACAATTGAAATTCTCGATACGTTGCTATCCTTAGCAACACCTCTGATAAGCATTTTTTCCATATTAACGACCTCCTTGACTATCGTTCCTTTAACTTCTGGTGTAAGACTTGATAAAACTTCAAGTTCAATTCCGTATTTTTTTGCCATCTCAACCGAACGGTTGTTAAGTACCTGTGCGCCGAGGGTTGCAAGTTCAAGCATCTCGTCATAGGTGATTTCATTCATCTTTTTAGCGGTCTTAACAATTCTCGGGTCGGCGGTGTAAACACCGTCAACATCGGTGTAAATCTGGCATAAATCTGCTTTAAGTACCGATGCAATCGCAACAGCGCTCGTATCAGAGCCGCCGCGTCCAAGGGTTGTAATATCATCATATTTGTTGAGTCCTTGGAAACCTGCAACAATAACAATGTTCTTTTTTGAGAGTTCCGCGCGTATACGCTCGGGGTCAATCTTTCTGATTCTTGCAATAGAATAGTTGGAGTCGGTGGTGAAACCTGCCTGCCAACCAAGCAGAGAAACAACGGGGAGCCCCAATGTTTCAATCGTCATAGCAAGAAGCGAAATAGACATCTGTTCACCCGCCGAAACGAGCATATCAAGTTCGCGTTTTGAAGGACCTTTCGGATTGATGGAATATGCTTTTTCGAGCAGTTCATCGGTTGTGTCGCCCTGTGCAGAAACAACAACAATAACGTCGTTACCCGCCTTGTAATCCTTTTCAATGATTTTTGCTACATTCAGCAATTTTTCGTTGTTGGCAACCGAAGAGCCGCCAAACTTTTTTACAATTAGTGCCATAAAATTCCTCCTAAGGCTTATCTGTCTGTTATATAATACAGTAATAACATTTTATTTGTTAATCAATAACTCTGAATATTCTGTAATCCGATATAGCAAGTTTTTCCATTTTTGCCTTCAAATCACATTTTGAAATTTTCTTTAGCGTAAAGGCAAAACTACCGTTCTCTTCCAAAACTTCGTCAACTGCAAACTCGGCGCTTATAGCATCCTTATACTCAGCATCGGCAATAACAAGGTAGGAGAAAGCAACGGTATCGGGATTAACAACATAATCTCTGTCACCCTCGTCCCAGAAAAGATATTTTCTCGCGTGAAGATGTTTGACACAGTCAATTACATCGGCAACAACGGCACTTGCGGTGGGCAGTTTACCCGCGCCTCTGCCGTAAAAAGCAACATCACCAATGGCGTCACCGCGTACTTTTATAATATTAAATACATCTTCGGTGCTTGAAATTATATCGGATTTCTTAATAACAGCAGGGGAAACAGCGGCGGTTATTTTGCCACTATCCAAAACCTTTGCGTTGCCAACAAGTTTTGTAACATATCCCATCTGTGAATTAAGCGCAATATCCGATAAAAGCATACCTCTGATGCCGTCAGTCTTAATCTGGTCGGGATAAACATGTTTTCCGAACGCAAGTGAAGCCAAAATACAGATTTTTCTTGCAGCATCGTGCCCGTCAATGTCGGCAGATGGGTCGCGCTCGGCATATCCTAAGCGCTGTGCCATAGAAAGCGCATCGGAGAACTGCATATTGTCCTTAATCATTTTGGTGAGGATAAAGTTTGTCGTGCCGTTTAATATTCCCGTAATTTCGATAAGGTCGTTAGCGGCAAGACACTGCGCAATGGGACGCAAAACCGGAATACCTCCGCCAACACTCGCTTCGAAAAGGAAGTTGATGTTGTTGTCCATTGCAATTTTTAGAAGTTCTGCACCCTTTGCGGCAACAAGTTCTTTGTTGGATGTTACAACGCTCTTGCCCTTAAGAAGACAGGCTTTAACATAATCATACGCAAAGGTTGCGCCGCCTGCCGTCTCTATAACAACGCGAACATCGTCATCATTCAAAATATCATCAAAATTCTTTGTGAACTTGTCAGCATAAGGAATGTTTTCAAAATCGCGTATGTCAAGAATGTATTTAAGGTTAATTTCATTCTTTGCCTTTTCTGCTAAAAGTTCTTTGTGGTTCAAAATAATCTCTGCCACGCCCGAACCAACCACGCCGTGACCGATAATTGCTACATCAACCATTGGTATCTCCTTAAATTATTCTCTCTGCCGAAACGACACCGTGAAGGCTTTTAAGTGCCTCGAGAATGTCTTCAACAGAATGTTTCTCAGTATCAATCCTTGCCGAAACGGTAAGCGCCGCAACATTGTCAGACGGTATACCTTGGTTAACCGTTAAAACATTGGCGTCAAACCTATAAAGCACGGCAAGAACTTCGGATAAACTACCCGCTTCGTCCAAAAGCATAGCGCGCAAGTTTATAACATTTTGCTCATCATAAAGAAAAACGCTGTCCTTGTATTTGTAAAAAGCACTGCGCGAAATGCCGCTTTTCTGGGCGGCTTCGGATGCAGTTTTAACATCACCAGACGCGATTAACTGCTTGGCTTTCAGAACCCCCGCAAAGATTTCCGGCAATGCCGAAATGCTTACGAGTGCTAATTTGTTTTTATGCATCTTTTTGTCCACCACCCAAAAACAGTTGTTTTTTGACAAAAAGGATAATAACACATATTTTCGCTAAAATCAAGTAAATAATAAAAATTTGTTAATTTTTAATATAAATGTTGCGATATTGGGAAAAATAGGTTAATATATTAACAGATACGGAGGGATTTATAAGTGAATGTCGAATTCAAAAAACACTTTTTAATAGATACGGCGTTTATCGTGCTTATAGTGGCAATATTTTATTTTTTGCTCAAATTTTGCACACTTTATTTGCTGCCTTTTGTAATAGGTCTGCTACTTGCAGTACTCGTTCAGCGCCCCGCAAAATTTATAGAGCGCAAACTTAAAATTAAAAAAAGTCTTGTATCGGTGCTTTTTGTGATTGTGCTTTACCTTGTTACGCTTTTGCTTTTATCGTGGCTTGGTGTGTTTATATATAACAGAGCAAGTCAGTTTATTTCAAATGCGCCAACCTACCTTACAACAATCAAGGACATTTTTGGCGATATAAACGCAAGGTTTTCGGATTTGATGACCGAACTGCCGCCGAGTATCGCCTCGGCAATCGAAACTCTGCCGGATACAATCCTCAAGAAACTCACCGATGTTTTAACGGCTATTTTGTCATCCTCTGCCACAATAATCGCCAAGGATGCACCTAATCTGTTGATTACCGTTATCATAACCGTTGTTGCAAGTTGTTATATTGCAAAAGATTATGATATCATAATGAACTTTTTGCATAAACATGTTTCAAGCAAAACGAATAGGATTATATCGGAAATAAAAAAGATTTTCCTTGAAAGCGTTTTCAAACTTCTCAAAAGTTATATACTCTTAATGCTTATAACCTTTGCAGAACTCAGTGTTGGTTTTGCCATAATCGGAGTTAAAAATCCGGTTAGCATCGCGGCGCTTGTCGCATTTGTTGATATCCTACCCGTTTTGGGAACCGGTGCTGTTGTAATTCCGTGGGCAATAATCTCTCTGATATCGGGCAATATCTGGCGTGCTGTCGGCCTTGCAATAATTTATGTTGTTGTGGTGGTAGTTCGTAACTTCCTTGAACCCAAGGTAATCGGCGACCAAATCGGAATGCACCCGCTTATAACCCTTCTTGCAATATTCGTAGGTCTGCGACTTTTCGGCATACTGGGACTTTTCCTGTGTCCTGTCGGAATAATTGTGGTTTACGGTTTACAGAAAAAAGGCGTTATAGACATTTTCGGAAGAAAGACTGAACCGCAAACATAATAAATCAAAAAACACCTGCTTGTCAGGTGTTTTTATTTTTTGGGTAAAAAACATTTACATTTAATAAAATATAGGTTAAAATATATCTGTATATTCTTTTTGGAGGACGCGATGGCAAACGATAAAATAATTATAAAAGGTGCAAATGTTCATAACCTTAAAAATGTAAGTGTTGAGTTACCGCGTGATAAACTGATTGTCTTTACGGGACTTTCGGGCTCGGGCAAATCTTCACTGGCTTTTGATACCATATATGCAGAGGGACAACGCCGTTATGTTGAGTCCCTTTCTTCCTATGCGCGTATGTTTTTGGGACAGATGGAAAAACCTGATGTTGAATCGATAGAGGGTATGTCACCCGCAATATCCATAGACCAGAAAACAACCTCTAAAAACCCGCGTTCCACCGTTGGAACGGTTACGGAAATATACGATTATCTTCGCCTTTTGTATGCCCGTGTCGGCATACCGCACTGTCCTGTTTGCGGAAAAGAGATTAGTCAGCAGACCTGTGACCAGATAGTAGACCGCGTGGCAGAACTCCCAAATGGAACAAGGATACAGGTTTTAGCACCCGTTGTGCATAATAAAAAAGGTGAACATCAAAAAGAATTTTTGTCCGCACGAAAATCAGGCTATGTCCGCGTTCGTGTTGATGGTAATATTTATGACCTTTCGGAAGAAATCAAACTTGAAAAAAATAAAAAACATAATATTGAGGTGGTAGTAGACCGCCTTGTAATAAACGATGAAATCGGCAGCCGCCTTACCGATAGTGTTGAAACCGCGGCAGAACTTTCGGGCGGAATAGTTGTGATTGATGTTATAGGCGGAGAAGAACTTGTCTTTTCACAAAACTATGCCTGTGAAGAACACGGAATAAACATTCCCGAACTTACCCCTACAATGTTTTCCTTTAATAACCCGATGGGTGCCTGTCCTACCTGTATGGGACTCGGCGTGTTTATGAAGGTTAATCCGCGCCTTGTTGTGCCTAATGAAGACCTAACTTTACGCGAGGGCGCAATCAAGGTAATCGGTTGGAGTATAAACGGTTGGCACGGACAAGAAAACTCGGTTGCTACTATGTATTTTACGGCAATCGGCGAAAAATACGGCTTTACGCTTGATACAAAATTTAAGGATATAAGCACAGAGGGCAAAAACGCTCTTCTTTATGGAACAGGCGAAGAAAAACTCAAACTAACCCGCAGTGCACTTTGGGGCGGCGGAACGCATATGGCAGCATTTGAGGGTATAATCAACAATGTTGAGCGCCGTTATAAAGAGTCGTCAAGCGAATATTCAAGGAATGAACTTGAAACCCTTATGACCGAGAGTGCCTGTCCCGATTGCGGCGGCGCACGACTGAAGAGAGAGGCACTTGCCGTTACTGTAGGCGGAATAAATATCAAGCAGTTTTGCGATATGTCGGTCGAATCGGCGCTCGCATTTATAGAAACGCTAAAGTTTTCCAATATGCAGGAAAAAATTGCGCGTCCCATCGTAAAGGAAATCCGCGAAAGACTAAACTTTCTTAATAGTGTCGGTCTTGATTATCTTACCCTTTCACGCTCGTCAGGTACTCTGTCGGGCGGCGAGAGTCAGAGAATCAGACTTGCAACCCAAATTGGCTCTTCGCTTATGGGCGTTGTCTATATTCTGGACGAGCCCAGTATCGGTCTGCATCAGCGTGATAACTCAAGACTTATAGAAACCCTAAAGCGTCTTCGCGACCTTGGAAATACCGTTATCGTAGTAGAACACGATGAAGATACCATAAGAAGCGCAGATTTCTTGGTGGATATCGGCAAAGGCGCGGGTATCCACGGGGGCGAGGTTGTCTGTGCGGGTACGGTTGATGATATTATAAACTGTAAAGATTCTATAACGGGTGACTATCTTTCGGGCAGAAAGAGTATATCTGTTCCCCAAAAGCGCCGCAAAGGCAACGGAAAATTCATTACCGTAAAAGGCGCAAAAGAAAACAACCTAAAGAATATAAACGTAAAAATCCCGCTCGGGGAGTTTGTGTGTGTTACGGGTGTTTCGGGCTCGGGCAAATCTTCGCTTATAAACGAGATTCTTTATAAAGAACTTGCAACAAGACTGAACGGTGCGCATAAAATATCGGGTGAACACAAGGAAATTTTGGGAATAGAGCATCTTGATAAGGTTATAGACATCGACCAGTCGCCAATTGGCAGAACGCCGCGCTCAAACCCCGCAACCTATACGGGCGTGTTCACCGATATACGCGAACTTTTTGCATCAACCAAAGACGCGAAAATGAAAGGCTACACCGCGGGCAGATTTTCCTTTAATGTAAAGGGCGGAAGATGCGAAGCGTGCGAGGGTGACGGAACGCTGAAAATCGAAATGCATTTCTTGCCCGATGTTTACGTACCGTGCGAGGTTTGCGGCGGTACACGCTTTAACCGCGAAACATTGGCAATAAAATATAAGGGCAAAAACATCCACGACGTGCTTGAGATGACGGTGGAAGAGGGTATGTATTTCTTTGAATCCATACCCAAAATTCATAAAAAACTCAAAACACTGTACGACGTGGGACTAGGTTATATCAAAATCGGTCAACCCGCAACAACCCTGTCAGGCGGCGAGGCACAGCGCGTAAAACTGGCAACCGAACTTTCCAAACGCCCAACAGGTAAAACGATTTATATACTTGACGAGCCGACAACAGGTCTTCACACCGCCGATGTTCATAGGCTCTTAGAGGTTTTACAGCGTCTTGTTGATGCGGGTAACAGTGTGCTTGTAATTGAGCATAATCTTGATGTTATAAAATCTGCCGACCATATAATTGATTTAGGACGCGAAGGCGGCGAAAAGGGCGGAACCGTTGTTGCAACAGGCACACCTGAAGAGATTGCTAAGTGTGAAGAATCATACACAGGCAAATTTTTGGCACCGCTGCTTTAATTTACACATTATTAACTAATGTTGCCGTTTGTTAGGTTAAAATAGAGCAAAAGGGGGGGATATTGTGTTAGGTTATATAAAGGCGTATAAGCCGGAACTCAGGATTAAAGAATATGAGATGTATAAAGCCGTATATTGTTCGCTTTGTCGTCATTTAGGTAAAGAGTACGGTTTTCATCTGCGTTTTACGCTGAGTTATGACTTCACATTTTATTCTCTGCTTTATATGGCGTTAGCCGACACCCCTTGCACAACAGAGCAAAAAATGTGCGTTTGTAACCCCTTGAAAAAATGCACATACTGTAAAGGTAGCGAGAATGTGTTAGATCTTCCCGCCGCCGCAAGTGTAATAATGGTGTATTACAAAGCGCTTGATAATGTGTGTGACGAAAAGGGTATAAAAAAACTTTTATATAAACTGCTTTTATTGTTACTGTCCCGCCCGCATAAAAAAGCGGCAAATAAATATCCCGAAGTTGAGAAAATTGTGCACCGCTATATAAAAGAACAGGAAAAGGCGGAAAAACACCCTGACAGCAATATGGATATGGCCGCTGCACCCACAAGTGATGCGCTTTCAGAACTTTTTTCGCTCTGCGGAAAAGAGGAGGGCGATAAACGCGCCCTTTCAAGACTCGGTTTTTGTATGGGAAGATATATCTATCTGCTTGATGCGGTTTGCGATTTAGAGGAAGATAAGAAAAAGGGAAGATATAATCCGCTTAGTTCTTGTGAAGATGCAAAGATGAGGGCAGAACGCAATATCTATATGTGCATAAACGAGGCTATAAACGCCTTCGAACTGATAAACATAAAACAGTATAAGAACATACTTGGAAATATAATTTATATGGGTATGGAAGATACTTTCAAAAGGAGTAAAACAAATGAAAAATCCGTATGAGGTTTTGGGAATAAACAGAAACGCCACCGATGAAGAGGTGAAAAAGGCGTATCGCGAAATGGCGCGTAAATATCATCCCGATAACTATGCAGATAATCCCATTGCCGATTTGGCAGAGGAAAAAATGCAGGAAATCAACGATGCATACGACAAAATTATGAACGAACGCCGTAGAGGTAGTAAGCAAACAGGCGGCGCACATTATAGCACAAATTCATCCTTTCCCGATATACGCAATCTGATAGCGGCGGGCCGTTTTGAAGAGGCACAGGAACTGCTTGACGGAATCCCCACATCAGAGCGTAACGCCGAATGGCATTTTCTTAACGGTTCTGTGCTTTATAAGCGCGGTTGGTTTGACGGTGCGTACAGCGATTTTGCTACAGCCTGTCGAATGGACCCGCAAAACCCCGAATACCGCGAGGCATTTAACCGTATCCAGCGTCAAACGGGCGGCGGATATCATAACCCGTACGGAAGTTCTGCAAATATGGGAGGTTGCAGTACCTGTGATGTGTGTCAGGGACTCATCTGCGCCGACTGTTGCTGCGAATGTATGGGCGGCGATTTAATTAGATGTTGTTAGGGTGATAATATGAAAAAAACGGGATATATAACCTTTTCGGCAATGATGGCGGCTTTATCGGTCGTCTTAATGCTTGTTTCCTATTTCCCGTATCTTACATATACAGTACCCGCGTTTGCCGCAATATTTATAATGGTTGTAGTTATAGAATGTGGCTTAAAATGGGCAACATTTTCATACGTTTGCGCCGCTATAATATCCTTGATTGTTGCGGAAGCAGAAGCGGCAATTATTTTTGTATGTTTTTTCGGTTTTTATCCAATAATCAAGGTGTTGCTCGAACGCATAAAAATAAAACCGCTGAAAATCGCCTTGAAACTTGCGGTGTTTAATGCTTCCGTTTTACTTGTGTATTTTGTAATAATGCGACTTATGGGTATAGACGCAGGATTTGAGGGTTATGGAAAATATATGGCTTACGTGGCTTTGGCTGTGGGCAACGGCGTTTTCCTTTTGTATGATTTTGAACTTGTAAGGCTTTCAAATTGGTATTATTACAAATTCCATAAAACTGTGGAAAGGCTCTTAAAAAAATAATGGGTAAAAAAATAATTGTAATCGGCGGCGGTGCCGCAGGACTGATGGCGGCGGGATTTGCCGCAAAACAGGGTAACAGCGTTACCGTAATAGAAAAAATGCCGCGCCCCGCGCGTAAAGTAGTAATAACAGGCAAGGGAAGATGCAACGTCACCAACAATACCGATATAAACGGGCTTATAAAGTCGGTAAACGGTAACGGCAAGTTCCTTTATTCCGCGTTTTCAGAGTTTTCAGCGCAGGACACAATGGAATTTTTTGAAACATTAGGTGTTCCGCTTAAAACCGAGCGCGGCAATAGGGTTTTTCCCGTATCGGACAAGTCCTTGGATATTGTTGATGCGCTGGTTTCCTTTGCAAAATCGTGCGCAGATATTATAACCGCTACCGCAAAAGGCATAGATGTAAAAGAAGGAAAGGTCTGCGGCGTTGTTTTGGATAATGGAGATTACATAGCCTGTGACGGCGTAATCTTAGCAACAGGCGGACTTTCTTATTCACAAACGGGCAGCACGGGTGACGGATACCGTTTTGCTAAAGAACTCGGTCATACTGTAACAGAACTTTCCCCCTCGCTTGTGGGGCTTGAGTGTAAAGAAGGCTTTTGCACCCGTCTGCAAGGATTATCTCTTAAAAATGTGGGAATAAAGGTTTATAAAAACGGGGCAAAAAAACCTGTGTATGAAGATTTTGGTGAACTACTTTTCACGCACTTCGGTATATCGGGACCAACCGTTTTAAGCGCATCTATGAAAATGCGCGATATAAAAACCGCGGAATATAAGGTGACAATTGACCTTAAACCCGCACTGTCCGAAGATGCGCTTGACGCAAGAATTTTGCGCGATTTTGGCGAAAATAACAATAAAAATTTCATAAACAGTTTGGATGCGCTGCTGCCGAAAAAACTGATACCTGTGGTGGCAACACTTTGTAAAATACCGAATGACCGCAAGATAAACCAAATCACTGCACAAGAACGCGCAAGGCTTCTGTCAACCCTTAAAAATTTGACGGTAACCGTAACCGATACCCGTCCGTTTGAAGAGGCGGTTATAACCTCGGGTGGCGTATCACTTAAAGAGGTAGACCCACGCACAATGCGCTCTAAAATAATAGAGGGACTGTCTTTCGCGGGGGAAATATTGGATTTAGACGCCTGTACGGGCGGATTTAATCTGCAAATTGCATTTTCAACCGGTGTAGTAGCCGGTAAGAACATATAAGAGGGGTATATATTATGATTTCAATAGCAATAGACGGACCTGCAGGTGCAGGAAAAAGCACAATAGCCAAAACAGTTTCCAAAAAACTCGGCTATATTTATGTTGATACAGGCGCACTTTACCGCACAGTATCGCTTAAGTTTTCAAAATTGGGCGCAACACCCGAAAAAATTGAAAATGTAGACGAAATTCTCTCTACACTTTCGGTGAATATAGAGTTCAAAAACGGCGAACAGAGAATGATTTTAGATGGCGTTGATGTAACCGATAAAATCCGCACACCCGAGGTTTCAATGATGGCATCTGCCGTTTCGGCAATTCCCGCAGTCAGAGCATTTTTGCTTGAAACACAGCGCAGACTTGCAAGGGAAAATAATGTCATTATGGACGGCAGAGATATAGGTACAGTTGTACTTCCTGATGCTCGGATTAAAATCTTCCTTACAGCCACACCCGAAGCCCGTGCGGACCGCCGATATAAAGAACTCATCGAAAAGGGAATGGATGTAAAATATGACGATGTTTTGTCGGATATCATAAAGCGTGACCATAATGATTCCACACGCGCTGTAGCACCCTTAAAACCCGCCGAAGATTCTATTTTTGTGGATACATCGGGCAACACGCTTGAAGAGTCGGTAAACAGACTTTCCGAAATAATAGAAAGGGAACTTGCGAATGTCTAAATTTTATAGGGCAATTAAAGCATTTTTCATTCCCATAACAAAACTTATTTTCCGCGTAAAAGTCGTTGGGATGGAGAATATTCCAAAAGACAAGCCCTTTATGCTTTGTTGCAACCATACCTCAATGCTTGATATTGTTTTGCTTATTGCGTTTTGTCCGCGTCCTATCAGTTTTATGGCAAAAAAAGAACTGTTTAAGGTGCCCGTTTTATCGGGGATTTTCAAAAAAATGGGCGCGTTCCCTGTCGATAGGGGCGGACGCGACATTGCCTCAATCCGTCACTCTATGGGAATTATAAACGATGGTAATGTGCTTGGCATTTTCCCCGAGGGAAAGCGTTATCGCAAAGGCCCTATGCGTGAGGTTAAAACGGGTTGTGCCTTTATTGCCGCAAAAACAGGAGCAGATGTTTTGCCCGTTTGCATTTATAAAGAGGGTAATGCACATCCTTTCCGCAAGGTAACTCTCCGTTTTGGCGAGATAATTGAAAACAGTGCCTTGTGTGACGGCAAACCGACAAAGGAAAAACTTAACGATATGTCGGATGTAATCCATAAAAGTATTCTGAATTTATGGGAGTTGAAATTTTGAATATAAAACTTGCAAAAACCGCGGGATTTTGCTTCGGTGTTGACCGCGCGGTTAAAATGGTTTACGATTTATTGGATGAAGGCAAAAAGGTCTGCACATTAGGTCCGATTATACACAACGCCCAACTCGTAGAAGAACTTGAAAGCAAGGGCGTCAGAATCGTGTCTTCGCCAAGCGAAGTAGGGGAGAACGAAACCCTTGTCATCCGTTCACACGGTGTTTCGCGTGAAATATACGCAAAGGCAACGCGATTGGGACTTAATATCGCCGATGCAACCTGTCCTTTCGTTGCTAAAATACACAAAATTGTGGCAGCGGCTAAGGGTGTTGTAATAATAGCGGGGGACCCAAAACATCAAGAGGTGCTTGGTATTATCGGTCACTGTAATGTGCCGTATTTTGTTTTTTCATCACTTTCCGAATTACAGACTTTAATAGAAAAATACGATTTTTCGTCTTTTGAGAGTGCCACATTGGTATCTCAGACTACATTTAATAAAGAAATCTTTGAAAAAAGTAAAAAAATTTTCAAAAAAGTATGTACAAATGCTTTAATTTTTGATACAATATGTTCTGCGACAAGCGATAGACAGACAGAAGCAGCGCACCTTGCAACACAGTGTGATGCAATGGTGGTCGTGGGGGGACGCCATAGTTCCAACACAGCCAAACTGTTTGATGTTTGCAGCGGTCTTTGCAAGAATGTGATTTTTGCCGAAACTGCGGATGAACTTCAAATAGAAAAACTTTCTTCTGCACAGGATATCGGTGTCGTGGCAGGTGCTTCAACACCCGCCGGCATTATAAAGGAGGTTATTGCAACCATGGAAGAAAAATTGCAACCGGTAGAACAAGCCGAGGAAAAGGAAGTTGTTCGCAAAAGTTTTGAGGAAATGACAGACGAAGAGGCATTTGAAGAATCTCTTAACAGTCTTAATTCCGACCAAAAAGTTAAAGGAGAAGTACTGGCCGTTAAGCCGACAGAGATTATGGTTGATATCGGCAGAGGTCTTACAGGATACATAACAGCAGACGAGTATTCTTATGATTCCAACCTTGACCTTACAACAGCAGTAAAGGTTGGCGATGTTTTGGACCTTATCATTATGCGCACTAATGACCAAGAAGGCACAGCAATGCTTTCAAAGCGCAGATACGATGCTATTGCAGGTTGGGACAAAATTGTTGATGCAAAAGATAGCGGCGAAATCATCAAAGGCACCGTTACCGATGTTATCAAGGGTGGCGTAATGGTAAGCACCAGCGGCGCAAGAGTATTTGTTCCTGCATCACAGGCAACCGCTACAAGAGGCGAATCTTTGGACGAACTCAAAGGAACAGAAGTTTCCTTCCGCATCATAGAAATCGGACGCGGACACAGAGCAGTTGGCTCAATCCGTAGCGTTCTTCGCGAAGAGCGCAAGGCAGAGATTGCAAAGATTTGGGAGTCTATCGCAGTTGGCGATAAATTCACAGGCGTTGTTAAGTCGCTTACAGGCTACGGCGCATTTGTTGATATCGGCGGCGTTGACGGTATGGTTCATATTTCTGAACTTTCTTGGCAGAGAATTAAGCATCCGTCAGAGGTTGTTTCTGTCGGTGACGAGATAGAGGTTTATGTTAAGGCTTTGGATGCAGACAAGAAGAAAATCTCTCTTGGCTACAAAAAGGCTGACGAAAATCCGTGGACAATCCTCACCCAGAATTATGAAGAAGGCTCGGTTGTTACAGTTACAATCGTTAGTATGACAGCATACGGCGCATTTGCTCGTGTAATTCCCGGAATTGACGGTCTTATCCACATTTCGCAGATTGCTAATAAGCATGTTGCAAAACCGCAGGATGAACTCACTGTTGGTCAAGAAGTAGAGGCTAAGATTATCAGCATCGATACCGAGAAAAAGCGTGTTAGCCTTTCAATCCGCGCTCTCTTACCTGAAGAGCCGGTAGCAGAAGAAACTGCAGATGAAGCACCCGCTGAAGAAGCAGTAGAAGCAGTAGAAGAGGCTCCCGCAACCGAAACTGCAGAATAATTAAAACAAAAAAACTCCCGAACGATGTTCGGGAGTTTTCTTTTATACTTTTATAGTTTTAAGGTGTTACCGATTCGGTAGGTTCCGCACTAACAAATCTAACCTCACAATCAAGGAAGGTTTGACAACGGGTTAACCCATCGCCAATTAATGCTACTGTGCGCTTGTATGATGCCTTTGCATTGTTTGCAGTAGCCTCGGTTAACCCTAAAGTTGCGATAGCCTCTGCATCGTTTTCTATAGCATACATTTTGTATTTGCTAACCCCGCCTGACGGAAACTTGTTAACCCAGGTAGGCACAATGTCAACAGATGAGAGCACAACCTTCCCGTCACTGTATTTATCAAATGTGTAATAGAAAAGCATTCCGTCTTCGGTGTGACCTGTTTTGCAGGAGGTCATAATCTCTTTACGCTGATTAGAAAGAGCGTTACCGAGCGAATATACGCAAACTGTGCTGTGTGTGCCGTCTCCGGATGTTAAAAGTTCAATAGGCTGTATAACATGCGGATGTCCGCCAACTATGATATCAACGCCAAGGTCGCAAAGTTTCTGTGCAATGGTCTTTTGCCAGTTGTTAGGTTTTGTCTGATACTCTTCGCCCCAGTGCATATAAAATACAACACAATCGGCGTTTTGCGCTTTCATATCACTAATCATTTTAGTCGCTTCGGCGTAAAATTCATCAATCTTGCCGTATGAGAAAGAACTAAGAAGCGGATTCGCCTCCTCAGCCATAATATTACCGTTAATGGATTTTCTGCCGGGTGTGTTACAGGTGTTTTCATAGGTGAAACACGCCATACCAATGTTGATTCCGTTAACATTCTTAACGGCAAAGTGCGGGTCTTCTGCCGCTTCGCGCGTTCCGAGGTAATCAATACCCTTTTGTTTTAAGACGCTTACAGTGCGCTTGAGTCCGAAAAGACGCGTGTCGTAACTGTGGTTATTTGCGGTAAGCAACATATCTATTCCTGCGTTTTTAACACCGTCAATGAGCGAGTCGGGCGTGTTAAATGTGGGATAACCCGAAAAAGCGCCCGATTCCGTACCGCCAAGCGTAACCTCTAAATTGGCAATAGCAAGGTCGGCATCCTTGAAATGTGAAGCAATAGGCGTAAAAATGTCCGAAAAATTGTAACTTCCGTCTGCCTGTTTAGCCCCTTTAAGAACGGGAGAGTGTATGAGCAAATCGCCCGTGTTTACAACGGTGGCAGAGGCTACTTTGTAAGGCTCTTTCGGTTCACTTGATGTATCTGATACAATAGAACTTGTGTCTTGGTCTTTGGGTGTCAGGTCAAAGAGTTTGTCCGCACCCCAAACGGCAAACGATATCGCCAGTACTATAACCAAAATAGAACAAATCGCAATAGAAAGTCGTTTATAATAACTCTTTTTTATTTTTCTTTTTTGATATCTTCCTGCCATATTAAAACTCCTTTACATAAACTGACAAAGAATAATCGGTATGAATATTGCGGGTATGTAGTTTGCAACCTTTATTTTGCAAATGCCGAGCATATTAAGACTGAGCGCAATAATGAGAAGTGAGCCAACACAGGTCATCTCGTTTATAATGGTGGTGTTGAGAAACGGTGCTACAAACGATGCAAGTAGCGTTATTGCGCCTTGATATATAAGTATGGGAATGGCTGAAAACATAACGCCAAAACCAAAATTTGCGGCAAAACAAACGGCAGTTATTCCGTCAATCAGCGATTTTGTGTAAAGCGTATTGTTGTCACCTGAAAGTCCGCTGTCAAGAGAGCCTACGATTGCCATAGCGCCAACACAGAACAGAAGAGTGGCAGAAACAAAACCCTGTGCGAACTTAACATCTTTTCCTTTTGAAGACATTTTGTCTTCAATATTTTTTGCAATCCTGTTTATAAATCCGTCAATATCAAGAAGTTCACCTAAAACTGCACCAATCGCAATCGAAATAATAGCAATCAGCGTGTTTTTACCCTTTAATGCACCGCTTATGCCTATGAGCATAACGCAAAGCGCCATTCCGTTTAATAGGGCGCGTTCAAAGCGTTCGGGTAATCCCTTTTTGAGTAAAAGTCCTAATGTGCTACCGACTATAATGGTAAAAAAATTAACAATTGCGCCCAAAAAAATCATCTCCAAGTCGTTATGATACAATAATAACACAACGAAAAAATAATTTCAATAAAATATACTTTACTTTTGCTCTTTTTAGTGTTAATATATTAAAGTGATAAATTGCTGTTGCGAAAGGATAAAAACTATGAAACAGTTGAAAAATGCATATATTGATGATTTCTTTAAGGCGGTATTGACGCTCGAGAATGTTGATGAGTGTTATAAATTTTTTGAAGATGTTTGTACTGTCAAGGAACTTGAATCTATAGCACAGCGCTTTACTGTTGCAAAAATGCTGACCGATAAGAAGGTTTATAGCGAAATAGTAGAAGAAGTTGGCGCAAGTACAGCCACAATCAGCCGCGTAAACAGGTCTCTTTCCTACGGCGCAAACGGATATGAACTCGTTTTCAGCAGAATGGAAAAGTAATATGAGCGGTTATGGTGATTTTTCCTGCGTTTATGACATTTTAACAGAAGATGTAGATTATAAAGGCCGCGGAGAGTATCTCTATGGCCTTTTTAAGCGTTTTGACCGCGCACCGACACTTTTGCTTGATTTGGCTTGCGGAACAGGCTCGTTTTCTATTGAGTTTGCAAAACGCGGAATAGAGGTAATCGGCGTTGATGCGTCTGAATCAATGTTGTCTGTTGCCCGTGAAAAAAGCGAAAGAGAGGGCGCGGATGTACTTTATCTTTGTCAGAATGCCGCAGAACTCGAACTTTACGGCACTGTAGATGGCGCAATTTGTTGTCTTGACAGCATTAATCATATAATTGATAAAGAAGAATTGCAAAGTGCATTTTGCAAGGTTTCTCTGTTTTTAGAGCCGCAAAGACTCTTTATATTTGATGTTAACACATTATATAAACATAAGAATGTCTTGGGCAACGAAACATTTGTGCTCGAGGATGGCGGTGTTTTTTGTTCCTGGCGTAATAATTTTTTAGAGGACGAAAATATTACAGAAATCAATCTTGACTTTTTTGTAGAGCGTGACGGTATGTATCAAAGGTATAGTGAAGATTTTTGTGAACGCGCATATTTGGAAGAAGAACTAAGAGAAATGTTGATAAATGCGGGACTTAAAATCGAGGCTGTATTTGACGATATGTCCTGTGATAATGCAACCGACACAAGCGAAAGAGTTATATATGTAACAAGAAAGGTGTAAAAATGGGTAAAATAGTACGCGCCATATCGGTGGACGGAGCCGTTACGGTAATTGGAATAGATTCAACGGATATAGTAAATAAAGCGGTGGAACTTCATAAAACTTCTGCCGTTGTTTCGGCTGCCCTCGGCAGAATGTTAACGGCTACCTCAATGATGGGTGATATGCTCAAGGGTAAGGACCATACCGTAACCGTTAAACTTGCGGGTGACGGACCTGCGGGTTCAATTGTAACAACAGCAGATTCAAGCGGTAATGTGCGCGGATATGTTATGAATCCCGTTGTGGAAATACCGCTTAAAGAAAACGGAAAACTGGATGTTTCGGGCGCTGTCGGTAAAAATGGCAGCCTGTATGTTATAAAGGATATAGGACTTAAAGAGGCGTATAGCGGCTCTGTACCGCTTGTATCGGGCGAGATTGCAGAGGATATTACGGCATATTATGCAATAAGCGAACAGTTACCAACGGTCTGTGCACTCGGCGTTCTTGTTAATCCCGATTTAAGCATAAAAGCCGCCGGTGGATATATAATCCAACTTTTGCCAATGGCAGACGATAAAACGATTGATAAAATCGAGGAAACAATGAAAACAATCCGCCCCGTTACGCAAATGCTGTCGGAGGGAATGACAATTGAGGAAATAATCGGGGTAGCACTAAAGGGATTTGAGATTGAAGTGCTTGATACAAGTGCACCTGCATATAAATGTAATTGTGAGCGTGAGCGCGTTCGAAAAATGCTATGTGCGCTTGATAAAAAGGAATTACAGTCAATGGCAGACGAAATGCCGGTAATAGAGGTAGATTGTCATTTCTGCAACAAAAAGTATAAATTCACACCTGAAGAAATACGCAAAATGATAAGAGAAAAGGAATAATAAAAAAAGTTAAAAATTTTTGAAAATAATTGTTGACAAATGCGGCGTGATATGGTAATATATTGCTTGTCGCCGGTAAGTTACGGTAGCAACAAGACACGGCGTTCAAGGCATGTGGGAGCATAGCTCAGCTGGGAGAGCATCTGCCTTACAAGCAGAGGGTCACAGGTTCGAGCCCTGTTGTTCCCACCACCTGGCCTGGTAGTTCAGTTGGTTAGAACGCTAGCCTGTCACGCTAGAGGTCGTGGGTTCGAGCCCCATCCAGGTCGCCATTTCGCCTCTGTAGCTCAGTCGGTAGAGCAGGGGACTGAAAATCCCCGTGTCGTTGGTTCGATTCCGACCGGAGGCACCATTTATGCGGATTTAGCTCATCTGGTAGAGCGCCACCTTGCCAAGGTGGAGGTAGCGGGTTCGAGCCCCGTAATCCGCTCCATTTGAAAGGACGCTTAAAAAAGGCTTTTAAGCGTCCTATTTTTTGAAAGTTAATACGGCACCATAGCCAAGCGGTAAGGCAGAGGTCTGCAAAACCTTTATTCCCCGGTTCGATTCCGGGTGGTGCCTCCAAAAAACTCTCGTTCTTCGGAACGAGATTTTTTTTATCCAAGCCGACAGGCTTGGTATATCATCACGCTTTAGCGTGTATATCATCAACACGGCATTGCCGTGTTGTATCTCATCATACCTTTAGGTGTGCATAAAAAACCGTCGGCTTGAAGATATACAAAACTTCGTTTTGATGATATGCAATTCCTGCGGAATTGATGAGATGCAACGGCAAGCCGTTGATTTATTTTCGCTTTTATGCTATAATACGCATAGGCGGTGATGAGATGAAAAAGTATTTTTTGATTTTAATAACTATCGTTTTGATATTATCATTGTCAGCTTGTTCTTTGGCGGGTGGTCCAACAAAAATTGAAACAACAGATTTTAACGATGTTCAAGCACTATTAATAGAACAATACGAATTATGCTTACCGGATTCTGCTGTTTTCGTTGATGGATATTTTGATAATGCTTTTCGTGATCCCGGAATTGTTGTAGCATTCACCATAAAAAAGTCCGAATTTGAGAAGATGCTTTCTGAAAATTGGGTTGAGGCAGGCTATATTGATGAACCTAATAGCTTTTTGGCAGATTCTTCTATTACAGAATCATTTTCCGTGGATAAAAAATATGATTTCCAAGGAGAACAGTTTACATTTTTATGGTGTGATGATTTAGAAAATGATAATTATACTTGCGTGTTTCATGGTCATCACCCAAGTGAATATTTTTAAGGAAAATCCTCGGTTTTCAATCACATTTCATTCGTGTCATTAAGTTCAAACTACCCAAACGAAAATCCGTTCTCGTAAGAGGGCGGATTTTTGTTTTACATTGATATTGTTTTAATCTAATTTGCATAAAATAATAATACATTGGTAAACCATAAAAAATTTGCATAATACTGTTTCTTATGCTATAA
Organism: Acutalibacteraceae bacterium; assembly: GCA_045538515.1. GTDB lineage: Bacteria > Bacillota > Clostridia > Oscillospirales > Acutalibacteraceae > SIG589. The sequence continues at coordinate 114,199 of JAZSRO010000072.1, forward strand.
TGGAGGAAAATAATGTATTATTATGGAGATGAAACAATGAAAGTTTTTGTAAGTTGGTCTGGTGAACAAAGCCAAAAGTTTGCCGAAGCCCTTAAAGAATGGTTAGAACAATGTATACAGTCAGTTGAAGTTTTCTTTTCTTCTGAAGATATTGAAAAAGGGGACAACTGGCAAATTAAATTATCAAATGAATTACAGGATACAAACTACGGAATAGTTTGTTTAACACCAGAAAATATTGATGCTCCGTGGATTCATTTTGAGGCAGGTGCATTGTCAAAATTGTTAGATTCAAAGGTTATGGTTCTAGCAATGAATATAAACTTTTCTGATATAAAAGGACCATTAAAAGCGTTTCAAGCAACAAAATTTGAAAAAAGTGATATTTTTAAATTGCTTAAAACAATTAATGGGCTGCAAGACAAACCTCTTGGCGAAGAAAAGTTAAAAAATAGTTTCGAAGCCTTTTGGCCACAATTCCAAACAAAAATCGATACAATAAAAAAAGAAACAAGTGTTGATGTTGAAGAGAAAAAATCTTCGAAAGTTAATGTTAGCGGAACGGTGGATGAGATTTTACAAATTGTACGTAGTCAGAACGCATTGATTAACAATCCGGAAAAACTATTACCGGTAGAATATCTAGAATATGTTTTCAAAAGGAACGGATCTATTAAGGATAATGACGATAGAATACTTGATGAAATTTATTCGTTTACTAGGATGATTTTAATTGAGCACACTGATATGTTTGAAGGGAATAGTGCAAAAGTTTTTTGGGAAAGATATGATATGCTAATTAGGCGAATAATAATGGATAATTCAATATGGAAAAGGCGTTTTTCTCGGTTCTTATATGAAATACATAAAAGAATAGAAATTGATAATGCTGATGATAATAATATGCCATAATATTAAGGAAAATCCTCGGTTTTTGACCAGTTCTTTTTCGGACACGAATGACAAAAATCCCGAATGCGAAAGCGTTCGGGATTTTACTTTTTCACTATTCACTTTTCACTCTTCACTAAACTTCGCATTTGGGATTTTTGGAAGGTAATAAGTAATAGTGAATAGTGAAGAAGTATTGCGGCTTTTCCGTTTTTATGCTATAATGCACCAAGGCGGTGAAAATTATGTTAATCAGTGGTGATAAAATGAACGAGACTTTTGTTTGTGCCGGTGAAAATTTTTCTACCTATCAAAAAAATGTTCCGGCTCCGCTTTTTCGAAAAGAATTTTATTTACAGGAGAAAGCAGAAGCAGTATTAACTATTGGCGCAACAGGATTTTACGAGCTTTACTTGAATGGTGAAAAAATCACCAAAGGATATTTGGCCCCCTTTATTTCCAACCCTGATGATACTGTTTTTTTTGATCGGTATGATTTGACCGATAAGGTTTTAAGCGGTAAAAATACTATTGATGTTTTGTTGGGGAACGGTTTTTCCAACCCCATAGGCGGAGAAATATGGGAACATACAAAAAGGTCCGCTCCACCAGCTTTTTCTCTTGAATTTCATTGCGGAGATGTTCGCTTTTGCGCTGAGGATATGCTGTGGAAACCATCACACATATTATTTGATGACTATCGTATCGGAACATATTGTGATGCAAGACTGTGCACTGTGCATAGTAATCTTATGGATTTTCCGGGTGAGTGGAGTTCTCCGGTGTTGGCACCAAAACCTAAGGGGGAAAAACACTTTTCAACTTGTGAACCTGTAAGAGAAATCCGTAGAATAAAGGCAGTGGATATCGCCCCCGGAGGACTGCGGGATTACCGCATGCGAGATGCTTTTATTAGTACTCTTTATAATGGCGAAACAGTAATGGGAACTACTCAGAAAAATGGTGGTTATATCTATGATTTCGGTGAAAACAATGCCGGAGTTCCATGCCTGAAAATCAAAGGTAAGAAAGGGCAAAGGATTGACCTTCAATTTTCAGAGCTACAATTTGAAGGCTTTGTAGATTATATAAATGTTGATGTGTACCCAGATGGTTGCTGTCAAAGAGATGTGTACATTTGCGGTAGTGATGAAGAAGAAATTTATATTCCGCCTTTCACATATCACGGATTTCGTTATTGCTATGTTTACGGTATTACACCCGAGCAGGCAACCGAAGAGCTTTTGGAATATATTGTTTTACATAACGATGTTAAGGTAAAAGCGGAATTTTCTTGTTCGGACGAGATTTCAAATCAAATTTTCGATGCCTGCCGTCGTAGTGATGAGTCTAATTTGGTTAACATAATAACGGACTGTCCAGGGCGTGAGAAAAACGGTTGGACGGGAGATGTGGCAGTTTCTGCTGAACACTATATGTTCAATTTAGGTGTTGAAAATTGCATTAAGGATTGGCTGTGCTGTGTGCGAAATGTGCAATCTTCAAAGGGAAATTTACCAACCGTAGTACCCTCTACCTTCGGTGCGGATAATTGTCCTGTGTGGGACAGCGTTTTGTTCTTTGCGCCATTTGCTGTTTATCAATATACGGGCGACACTGATGTGATTAAGGAAAATGCTGACAGTATGATGAAAAATCTGCGTTATTATATGGATATGCGAGACGAAAGAGGTATCGTTGAAAGCGGATTGGGAGATTGGCTGCCAGTTGATGAGGCGGTGGGCGTATATCATTCGCCGTTGGGTTTTTGTTGTTCGGTTGTTTTGATGGAAGTGTGCCGTATGGGCGAAATAATGCTTAGAAAGATAGGGCGCGAAGCGGATGCCGTTTATTGTGCTCAATGTTATGTGCTTCTCAAAACGGCTGTTCGTGAAGAGTATAACGACAAGGGGATTATCACCGCAGGTAAAACCGAAAAATATCGCAAAAACACCTACCGTATCTGTCAAACCTCACAGGCGTTGGGCTTGTATGCTAATGTTTTTGATGAAGATGAAAAAGAAAAAGCGTTGCAATGTCTTGTCACATGTATTAAGGACAAAGGCAATAGTTTTGATTGTGGTTTTCTTGGAATGCGAACGATTTTCCATGTTCTCGCTGAACACGGATTTGCAGATCTTGCGTACCATATGATAACAAAACCGACACACCCGTCTTATGCTAATATGATATATCGTGGGGAAACAACTGTTTGGGAGCGATTTAGCGCTCCCGGAAAGCGAATCGGCTCTCACAACCATCATTTTATGGCTGATGTTTCTGCGTGGTATATCCGTCATGTTGTGGGAATTTCTGTTAACCCTTTTTATAACGACCCTGATTTTGTAATTGTTCAACCGAAATTTATTAAGTCGCTTGAATTCGCCAGTGGAAGTTATACAACACCGAACGGAAAAGTCGCAGTAGAATGGAAACGAATTGACAGTAAAATTTATTTAACCGTACAGACAGAGGGCTTGGCGAAGTTTGCACTTGGAAAAGATGTTAAAGATTTGTGTGAAAACATTGAAATAGTGTGAAATAGAAAGAAGATTTAATGAGGAATTATTAAATTTATAATTTAGTAAAGACCTTCATTGTTTTTCAGGCACATTAAATTCGTATAACTAAGTTCAAATCACCCAAAAAGAAAAGTCACACGATGGTGTATTTTTCCTTTTTGGGTAATTTTTATAAAATGTGGACTATGTTTTATACTAATTTTTCTAAGTGACTTTACAAACCAAAAAATATGCGGTATAATTTATACATACAATTTAATAAACATTAACCGATAGGAGAATGAAATATGAAATTAATTATTAAAGAAAACTATGAAAAAATGAGCGAATGGACAGCAGAACATATTGCGAATGCCATAAACTCTCACAAAGAGGACCGCCCCTTCGTACTTGGATTGCCGACCGGTTCTTCTCCGCTTGGCACTTATAGAAAACTTATTGAAATGAACAAAGCGGGTAAGGTTTCTTTTAAGAATGTTGTTACCTTCAATATGGACGAATATGTTGGTTTGCCGAGAGAACACGACCAGAGTTATTGGTATTTTATGCACGATAACTTCTTTAACCATATTGATATCCCCGCAGAAAATATAAATATTCTCAATGGTATGGCAGAAGATTTAGAGGCAGAATGTAAGCGCTACGAGGATAAAATTGCTTCCTATGGCGGCATTGATTTATTCTTGGGCGGAAGCGGTGTTGATGGACACATTGCATTTAACGAGCCGTTTACATCGCTCACTTCAAGAACCGGCGTCCGCGCATTGACAGAGGATACCTTGATTGCAAACTCTCGTTTCTTTGATAACGATACAAACAAGGTTCCGAAAACCGCTCTTTCGGTTGGCGTAGGTACTGTATGTGATTCTAAACAGGTACTCCTTGTTATCAACGGACACAACAAAGCACGCGCACTCCGTCATTGTGTTGAGGGCGGCGTTGACCACGCTTGGACCATCAGCGCATTACAGATGCATCCGGACGGAATTATTGCTTGTGATGAAGCCGCTTGTGGCGAATTAAAGGTTGATACATACAAGTATTTCAAAGAAATCTATAAAAACGAGAAATAAGAATAAAAAACGCGCACCGTATGGCTACTTGTCATAAGGATGTTTAAAGCCGATAGATTCGTTTTTGAATCTATCGACTTTCTCTATATTTTTAACCCAACAAAAATGTATGCAAATTCTGTTTCTATACATTCTAATAGTGATAGACCGGAATTTATAAAATATTCCTTTGTCGCATCAGGGTTATCAGGATATATTTTGATTTTTCTTTCTCCGTAATCTATACAATCATTTTGATTCTTATCAATGGATAAAACTAAATACCCTTTTGACTTTAACAAAGAATATATTTTATTGATACATTCTTGCTTCTCCTGAATGTGCATAAAAGTTAATGAGGAATATATAACATCAAAAGAAGTGTCAAAATTATAGGTCATAAAATCACCACATATCACTCTTGCATTTTTATATTGCGATAAATTATGTGTCGCTCTATCTATTGTTTTTGAGGATAAATCAATGCCAACAAATTCTTTGCAGAGCGGCACAGTTTTTAATGCGAGACGACCTGTGCCAACGCCGATTTCCAAAACGGTTTTTGTTTTATTGAGTTTCATTATATCAATAAAAACTTGACCGTCCCACTTATTCATATACTCTTTCAAGGGTTCAGGGTCATATACAGGGTCATTATTTTCATCGATTAGTTTATCATAATGCTCAATTATGTTCACAAAATTTCTCTCCCTTCGGATAGAACCAGCATCGCATTTGTCCGTACAAATGCTGTCAAGGGCTATGCCCAAACCCTTATTTTGATTTAATAGTTTTGAGTGAAGATATTAACATTCTGCGGATAGCACCGCAATCGTTTTGTAATGTTTTATAATCATCTTCATTCATACAATTAGTTTCAAACAAAAGTTGAAGCCAATACTCAGTTTCGTAGCATTCTTTTTGTGCTATTTCAAGTTTAGAAATAAAATCCTTTGTTCCTTGTGCGTATTGTGCTTCGTGTAAATTAGCACCGATTGAAGTAGCAGAACGAAGTAATTGGTTTATTAAAACTGATTCCTTACAATTCCCTTTCATATCACGGCAGAGAAAAACAACAGTTTTTGCAAATTCTTTTGCTTTATCTCGTAAAACACTATCAGCCAAAGTTATCACCTCTAAAATTATTATACATAAGAAACATTCGCCTTTCAAGTTTTATTCCGACCTTGTCGGAGTGATATTATTGCCACAAGGCAATAGTGATATTGAAACCTCACGGTTTCAGTGGTATTTTATTCGCCCTTAAACTGCCGAAGGCAATATCACTCGGCGTTAGCCGAATATCACTGCGAAGCAATAGAACTCGCCTTGAGCGAATAAAACTGCGAGACTTCCCTTAGAGAAGTCTCGCTACGGTGCGCGTTTTTTATTGCACATTTTTGCGTAAATATGCTATAATAAACTGTAAAAAATAAAACTCAACCAACGGTATGTGTACTTTTGCCCCACGAATGTTTAGACTGTTAACGAAAGGAGGGCACATAATGGACCAAATAAAAATAGGTAAATTTATAGCGGAGCGCAGAAAAGGTGAAAACCTTACGCAAATGCAACTTGCAGAGAAACTGAATGTCACAGACAGAGCAGTTTCAAAATGGGAAAGAGGCTTGGCAATGCCCGATTCATCAATTATGCTGCCATTGTGTGAAATTCTTAAAATTACAGTAAATGAATTATTAAGTGGGGAGTTTATTGTTATGGAAAACTATAAGGAAAAAACAGAAGAAATATTGCTTGAGATGGCAAAACAAAAAGAAGAAAAAGACCGTATGTTATTAAAAATGGAAATTATAGCGGGAATATTATGTGTTATTCCAATTCTTTTGGTGGCTGTTTTGATAAACATAATATCTCTCAAAGAATGGCAAGAGGGTTTAATTGTGTTATCAAGTTGTATTCCGTTTTTAATTTTTATGCCGACTCTGATTAAAATTGAACAAAAAGCAGGATACTATGAGTGTAGAGAATGTGGACATAGATATGTACCTGATTTCAAAAGTGTGTTTTGGGCGCTTCATATGGGCAGAACTAGAAAAATGAAATGTCCCAAATGCGGTAAAAAATCCTGGCAGAAAAAAGTTATAAGTAAAGATTAACTGTAAAAAAGCCCCGAAAATTCGGGGCTTTTTTGTATTGACATAGGTGAAAAGCAGTGGTAAAATTTTTCTATAAAGGTGGCGAAAAGAATGATATATAACCTTAAGGAATGTGTAACAGGCAAAAAAGCGGTTTATGATACCACGCTTGAAATAAAAGAAGAAAATGGCGTTTTAAGTTTTCGTTTTGTTGCCAAAAATTCTAAGTATTACTGCCCGTTTTCAGAGTATAATGAACAGCACTATCTCGGCGATGTGTGCGAAGTATTTATAGGCAGTCATAAGGATAAGACCGAGTATATTGAGTTTGAAATAACGCCCGAAAACAAGCAGTTTCTTGCCAAAATTAAGTATTGCGGCGAGGATGAAGAAAATGTTCCCATTCTTGAAACCGAATTTCTAGATGAGAGTTTTGTAGAAAGTACCGTTACTAAGACAGAAGACGGTTATATAGCGGAATTCTGTTTCCCAAAAGAAAAGGTTATGACGGGGGACGGCGAAATGTATTTTAATGCCTACCGAATAGATACAGACGGCGGAAAACTGGAGGAGGGACATCTTTTTGCCCTTAACCCTACAATGCGCCCGAGATTCCACACCCCAACTGCTTTCTTAAAACTTTCCGATTATCTATAAGCGTTTAGTGTCATAATTATTTGCGAGGTGATTTAATGGCAGAAATAATAGGACAAGCACTTGGTATAGTTGCGGTTATTTTAGGATTTATCAACTATCAGGTCAAAACTCGGAAACAGGTTTTGTATGTCCACATTGCAACAACCGTTTGCCTGAGCCTTCACTATATGCTGATTGGCGCATATTCGGGTATGGCACTTAACGCAATTGGTATTGTGCGTAATGTTGTTTATTTCTTTACCGGAAACAACGAAAAACTGAATAGACGCGTTGCCGCCGCATTTGCTATTATAATGGGTGTTGTGGGTGCGCTTTCGTGGGAGAGTTGGTATTCAGTATTCATTATCGCAGGACTTTTGATAAATTCGTACTGTATGTCATTCAAGAATCCTCAAAACCTTCGCAAAAGCATTTTAATCTCCTGCCCGATGGCACTCATTTATAATTGCTTTGTAATGTCGGTAGGCGGAATTATGTATGAATCAATAGCGATTATATCTGCCGTAATCGGACTTTTCAGGTATAAAGAAAAAAAGAGTTTTGAACATTAAGTTCAAAACTCTTTTTTAGTTTCAAATCACAAAAAATCCATATTTATCGCAAAATATCCTATTTACATTTCGTGCAACATAGGTATAATTTAATCAGATGAAAAAAATTTTAAGGAGAAATAAATATGGCATTATTCGATGTTAACGCATACGACAAGCAGTTTTATGAAGAAAATCTTAAAGATTTTCTTCCCAATACATTTATAGATTGTCATACGCATATTTGGCTTGATAAATTTGAAACGGGTGTTGACACAGTGAAGCGAGGTTGCGCTTGGCCAAGAATGGTTGCGCCCGATAATTCGGTTGAAGACCTTAACGAAACCAATGCGCTGCTTTTCCCCGATAAAAAGGTTGTTTCGGTGCTTTATGCAATGCCGCGAATAACGATGGATGTTAAGAAAAATAACGATTATGTTATAGAAAGTGCAAACAAATATAATTTCCCCGCGCTGTATTTAAGCCACCCCTCACAGTCGGCAGAAGAGGTAGAACAAGCGGTGCTTTCAAACCCCTGTTTTAAGGGACTCAAGGTTTATTTGCAGTATGCGCCCAAGTATATTCCAAATGACGAAATCAGAATATACGATTTTCTCCCGCACGAGCATCTGGCACTCGCTGATAAACACGGCTGGGTAGTACAACTTCATATCGCCCGTCCAAAGCGCCTTGCCGACCCTGTAAACTATCATCAGATTTTGGAAATAGAGCAGAAGTATCCCAATATTAAATTTATAATCGCACATCTGGGCCGTGCCTATGCAAATGAAGACCTTGGTGACGCACTAGATTTTCTCAAAAGTTCTGAAAAAACCATTTGGGATTTTACTGCCAATACCAATTCTTATGTTATGGAAAAGGTTCTTGAGCAGTTTGGTCCCGACCGCTTTATATATGGTACCGATTTCCCGATTTTCAGAATGAAGGCGCGCCGTACGGTTGAGAATGGTTTCTACATAAACGAGATTCCTAAAGGTTCACTCGGTGATGTGTCGACTGATTCTCATATGCGTGAAATCGACTATCCCGAAGCCGAAAAAATCACTTTCTTTATTTATGAGGAGATTATGTCGTGCAAAAGCGCCTGCGAAAAACTCGGTCTCGGCAAGGACGAAGTAAATAAAATTTTCTATGAAAACTCAGCAAAACTCTTCGAAATAAAATAATAAAAGCGGCGTTTTTCGCCGCTTTTATTTTTATTATACAATATAGCAAGATAAATATTATAATAAAATAGTTAAAAAAGATATTGTTTTCACTATTAAATGTGTGTTAGAATATTAACTTGTGGGGTGGTGAATATGAAAAACGTTCACTTTGAATATTCAAAGGTCAGCCGCCGTTTTTTCTGGTTTTTATGGCTTATATATACGCTCGTATATATGACCAAAAGTTGCTTTGGCGCCGCAATGTCTTCCATTGTTGCAGAAGGTGCACTTACAAAATCACAAACCGGACTTATAACTTCGGTTTTTTACATAATTTATGCACCGCTACAGATTTTGGGTGGTGTTTTCGCAGATAAATACGACCCCGAAAAACTTGTTAAGATAAGTCTTTTGGGTGCCGCAGTTGCAAACACAGTAATTTTCTTCAACCAGAACTATTACGTGATGTTAATAGCGTGGGCGTTTTGTGCATTGGCACAGTTTCCGCTGTGGCCGAGTATTTTCAAAATCATTTCTTCACAACTTTATTATAAAGATAGAAAAAGCGCTGTTTTTTATATATCTTTTGCATCCAGTGCAGGACTTATTTTCGCATATCTCGTTGCCGCGCTTATAACAAAGTGGCAGTATAATTTTTTGGTATCCGCCGTTATATTATTTACTCTTGCGTTATCGTTCCATATCGTTTGTGAAAACGTTGGCGACTATATGATACCCGATGTAACCTTTAATAAAAAAGAAAAAAAGACAGAAAAAGATGCGGGACAACCTTCTACATTCTCGCTGTTTGTTAAGAGCGGATTTGCGTTTATAGTTATAATCGGTTTCTGCCGTATAGTTGTTGCAAATGCCGTTAAAACGCTTTCTCCAACGATGCTTATGGAAAGTTATGACGGTGTTTCGGCAAGTGTGGGTAATTTACTTAATATTCTCGTTTTGTGCGCGGGTGTTCTTGGTACTCTGCTTGTCAGAACTGTAATTTATCCCAAAATAATAAAAGACGAAGTTGCGGCAATGCTTTTATTCTTTGTTATATCGCTTGTGCCTTGCATCGTTTTGATTTATATCGGCAAAGTGAATATAGCGGTTTCTGTATTTATGATGTGCTTAATAGCCTGTGTTTTAACCGCGGTAACCTATCTTACTACAATGGTTAGTACGCAGTTTACAAAATACGGTAAAAACGGTACAGCAGCGGGAATTATGAACTCCGCGGCATCTTTTGGTATAGTGGTACAAAGTTACGGAATTGCCCGTATTGCAGATAGTTTCAGTTGGAAAACCGTAACAATTATATTTGTCGGTATTGTTGTTTTTGCTGCCCTTTTGTGTCTTATAGCGTATCCGCTTTGGAAACGTTTCAAAAAGAATATATAATGAGGTGTGCTATCTTGAAAAAGGAAATTAAATTTGATTACAAATGGGTAATAATAGGGTTATGCTTTTTAATGGTGTTCACCTGTCTCGGATTTTGCAGTTCTAACAAAAGTTTGTACATCGGGGCCATTACAGATGCGCTCGGAATAAAGCGCGGCGCTTTTGCCCTTAACGATAGTGTGCGTTTTATCACAACCGCGGTGATAAACCTCTTTTTCGGTACACTCGTATCCCGTTTTGGTACAAAGAAATTAATATGCGCAGGATTTCTCTGCCTTATAGCCTCGATGCTTATATATTCTTTTGCAACCAGTGTTCCTGTTTTTTGCATAGGCGGCGCACTGTTGGGACTTGGCCTTTCGTGGACAACAACCACAATGGTTGGATGCGTTGTAACAAAGTGGAGTAAAGAAAACAAGGGTACGATAATGGGCGTAATTTTGGCGGCAAACGGCCTTGGCGGTGCGTTTGCGGCACAGATTGTGACACCCATAATATACGATGATAGCAATGCTTTCGGTTACAGAACGGCATACCGCCTTGTAGCGATAATTCTCGCAATTGTTGCCGTTTTCATTTTGGTATTTTTCAGAGAAAATCCAAAGAATCACGATGGTAGTAAAATAGAGGTCCCCAAGAAAAAATCTCGCGGTCAGTCTTGGGTGGGAATGGACTTTTCTGCCGCCCTTAAAAAGCACTTTTTCTACAGTGCACTTATATGTATTTTCTTAACAGGATTCATTTTACAGGGTGTAAACGGCGTTGCGGGTGCACACATGCGTGACGTAGGACTTGACGCCGCGTATATCGCAACAATTATGAGTCTTCACTCTATAGCCCTAACAGGATTCAAGTTCTTGACGGGTGTTATCTATGATAAGTTCGGACTTCGTGTTACAATTTCAACCTGTTCTGCCGCATCGCTTGTAACAATGCTTTCTCTCGCGCTTATGGCGCCGACAGTAACGGGTAAAATAATGGCGGTAATATACGCCGTTATCTCTTCACTTGCGCTTCCGCTTGAAACAATAATGCTTCCCATTTACGCGGGTGACCTCTTTGGTGAAAAATCATTTAACAAAATAATGGGTATTTTCGTTTCGGCAAATACCGCAGGTTACGCGCTTGGCAGCGTAATGATGAATACTATTTTTGATGTTTTCGGTAGTTATAACCCGGGTTTTATAATCTGTGCTATCGCAATGTTTTTGGTTATAATCGCTCTTCAGTTTGTAATTTCTGCCGCACATAAAGCAAGAAAAGAAATAGAAGCCGCAAATGTAACCGAAACGGTAAATGCTTAGTTTGGAGTAATTTATGAAAAAATTGCTTGATTGCGTAATGGATATAGGCGAGGAAATGCTTTTTTCGGGCGCCGAGGTGCATAGGGTAGAGGATAGCGTTGTGCGAATGTGTACGGCGCTTGGTGCTATGCGCACAGATGTTTTTATAATAACAAGCAGTATGGTTGTCACAGTTCATACTGTTGATGGTAAAACCCATACCCAAACCCGCCGCATTACAAGTTCTACGATGGATTTTGAAAGACTGCACCACCTGAATCAGTTATCAAGAGAAATCTGCGAACAGAAATTAGATGAAAGTGAAATCCGAACACGCCTTGTCGAAGCCAAACAATGTAAAACATATCCATTTTGGCTTGAATGTTTGTCCTATGCCGCAATTGCGGGGGCCTTCACATTGTTTTTCGGTGGCGGACTTTCTGAAATGCTGGTGTCTTTCTTTACGGGTGCGCTTGTAAGGGTAGCAATTATGCTTTGCAATATGGTAATCGCAAACAAGATTTTTCAAAAGTTTATATCGGCAATAGTCGCAACCCTTATCGCATTTGTGGCTGTTAAACTTTCAATGGTGCCAAGTGTTGATAAAATCATTATCGGTAATATAATGAGTCTTATCCCCGGCATTGGTCTTACAAACGCTCTGAGAGATTTGTTCACAGGGGATAGTATTGCGGGAATTTTGCGCGTTGTGGAAGCGGTGCTTACCGCCCTTGCAATAGCCGCGGGTTACTTTATCGTTTCGGTGCTAGGGGGTATTGTGTTATGATAAATGCAATAACTCAAATATTAGCGGGTTTTGTCGGCTCTGTCGGATTTGGTATACTTTTTAATGTAAGGGGCAGAAAACTTTTAATGGCATCGCTCGGCGGTCTTGTTTCGTGGAGTCTTTTCCTCGTTTTGAGCGTCTTTATTCATAACGAACCGCTTAATTATTTTATAGTCGCACTTTTAATGTCGGTCTACGCCGAAATTATGGCGAGAAAACTAAAATCCCCAACAACTTGTTTTATAACCATTTCACTTATACCGCTAATTCCGGGTGGCTCACTTTATTACACAATGGCATACGCTTTCCAAAGCAACATAGAAAAATTCACCGCAAAGGGAATATATACGCTGTCTCTTGCCGCAGCACTAGCGCTTGGAATTATCGTTGCAACAACATTTACAAGGGTAATAAACATAAAAACACGCAAGTCGTAAGACTTGCGTGTTTTTTTAATATTTTTTCGGCGTAGTGCCCGTATGCTTTTTGAAAAGTCTTATAAAATAATTCGTATCAGGAATTCCAACCATTTCGGCAACTTCGTAAACTGCGTGTTTTTCACGCAAAAGTTTTTTGGCAAGAGAGATACGGCAATGCGTAACATAGTCGGTAATGCCGCATCCAAAATGCTCTTTAGAAATGGAATAAAGCGTACTGCGGCAGGTGCTGAATTGTTTGCAAAGCGTGGGAACAGAAAGGTCTTTATTCAAGTTTCCGCGTATGTAAAGGTCGAGTGCATGTGCGGTCGTACCGTTTTTAATGCTTATAAAACTGTTCTGCCAGATATAGTTTGCACACATTTCTGTTATGTGCGAAATAGAGGTAATGTATTGTGGCGAACGGTATTTAATTTTTTGAACGCCCTCTTCTAAAACGGCAAGGTCGAGACCGTGGTCATGCGCAATTGTATCGAGTCCCACAAGCAAATCGCTTTTATCCTTTTTGTCGGTGATTTGTCCGAAAAGTATATAACCGATAATCATATCGTACTGAATAATCGGTACGGCAACTTCCATTAGCCCCATGTGGCATTTATAACTGTAAACGGTGCGTGTTTCATCGCATTTTTCAAGTGCGGTGTCATCGCATTTTATGCAACGGGCGTTAAGTGTTGAACTTTTTCGTAGTTCATTGCAAAATTGGCACATTTTAGCGGGGTAAGAACATATTAACTTTTTGTTAGCATCATATATTGATATCATTGTGTGCGAGACGTCGTAAAAACTTTTGGCAAGTTCTAATAATTTATCGCGGTCGGCATGAATAAGCAAAAAATATCACCTCTTGATTATAGGATAATAAACTTAAAAGCGCTTGTCAACAAAAATAATCGAAAGTGCTATTTTTTTAGATTATTGTATCTATTAAATTTTTGAATCTGGTGTATAATTAAGATAGTAAAAAACGGAGGTCTTTTTTATGAAGTGGTACAGTGATAAATACAGGCGTCATCTTCTTGATATGCATATTGATGACTGGAATGATGACTTTTTGTCGGAGTTTTCACCCGAAAACTATCACGCGATGTTAAAAAAAGCAAAGGTGCAAGTGGCAATGATATATATGCAGTCACATGTCGGTCTTTGCAATTGGCCAACTAAAACGGGTAAAACGCATAACCACTTTAAGAAGAAACCAGAGGACATTAAAAAACTTATGGATTTGTGCCGTGCTGACGGAATAAATGTTGTTGGTTATTATAGTCTTGACTTTAACCAGTGGGCACACGATACGCATCCCGAATGGCATATGCTCGAAGAAAACGGAAAGTCCTGCCGCGAAAACGATAAAGCCAACCGTTGCGGACTTTGCTGTCCCAACAATGAGGATTACCGCGAGTTTGTCTTCCGCCAGATAGACGAAATGCTTGAATTTTTTGATATGGACGGAATATTCTTCGATATGCTTTTCTGGCCGCATGTCTGCTATTGTCCGTCTTGCCGTGAGAAATATAAACTCGAACACGGCAAGGATTTACCTATTAAAAAAGACTGTTCAACAGAAGAGTGGATAGAGTTTATGGATGCTCGTGCGCGTTGGATAAGCGAATGGGCACAGGTTGTAACAGACTATGTGCATAGTGTAAAACCCGACTTCCCGGTTGAACACAACTTCTCTGCCGCAACGGGCGGATTCAACGCTTGCTGCCGTGACGGCGTTGCTTATGCGAGTGAGTATGTCGGCGGCGACCTCTACGGCGGTCCGCTCGAGCAATCATTTGTCTGCAGTACATATCGCAACCTGTCAAAAAATCAACCGTTTGAGTATATGACAGGCCGCTGCACACCCAACCTGTTAGCGCACACCGTTACCAAAACAGAGGACGAACTTGAACAGCACGTTATGATTACCTGCGCACACCACGGTGCTTTCCTTGCCATTGATGCAATTGACCCCGTAGGCACAATGGACGAAAGGTTTTATCAACTGCTTGGAAATCTTTATGAAAAAGAATCCAAGTACGAACCGTATCTTAAGGGTGAGTTAATTGAGGACGTAGGTGTTTTTTACAACCTTGATTCTGCGATAAATCTGCAGGGCAAACAAAATGGAGTTCAATTTTTGCATTTCGGAAAGTCACTGTTCAATTGTGAAAACCGCACTTCATCATTGCAGGCGACAAAACACCTTATAGCCAAACATATTCCGTTTGGAATTACAACCAAAGGCAAAAAACACGAATGGGATAAATACCGCGTAATCGTAGCGCCCGAAATCAACCGACTTACAGAAGATGTAGAAGATGCACTTATAAAATACGTTGAAAACGGCGGTGCACTTTATTTCAGCGGTTGCTACCAAAAACGCCTTTTCGATACACTCGTGGGCGGCAACTTCGTCAAATACAGCGATACTCAAAAAGTATATATGTATGCGTCGGAAGGCAATGAGGATTTAATGCCGAAATACAACCAAAAATATCCGATTCCGCTTGATGCGTCAGTACCGTTTATCGAGGGTGTTGCAGAAGAATATATACTTGCCTACATAAAAACCGCATATACCGACAGGGGAGATGCAAGAACCTGTGCTTCCTTCCATTCAGACCCGCCCGGAGTCAGCACAAAATATCCCGCCATTGTCGAAAAAACCTACGGTAAGGGCAAGGTTGTCTGGTCGGCAGGCCCTGTGGAATTTCATAAAGCATCCGATTATAGAAATTTGTTTGCAAAAATTCTCGCTCGTCTTGACAGTACACCGTATACAGTATCGTCCACCGCTAATTCAATGGTTGAGATTGTTTCCTTCAAAGACGGCAACAAGATTAACCTCAGCGCTGTAAATATGGTTGACCACGAACAGTTATTCACGCTTCCGCCGTTTACGGTAACCGTAGTCTGCGATGCACCTGTTAAATCGGTTAAACATCTGCCAACCGAAGAGGATATCGATTTTGTTGCGGAAGACAATACCGTAACCTTTACAGTACAAGACCTTCGCATAATGGAAATGTATCAAATTGAATTTTAATATAGAGGTGAAAGTGTGTTATGTCAATTGCAAAAAAACTTTTAGAAGAGGGAAAAGGTGTATATCGCCTGGCGCCAACCTGGGTACCGCGTTCATTCTGCCGCCCCGGTAAGCGCATTAAACTACACCCGGACGATTATTACGTTTTGGGACTCGAGCGTGGCGGCATTGACGAGCGTTGGTTTGCCTCTACAACCTGGGCAGAAAACGGCCCAGGCACCCCCGAGGACGAGGGACTTTCCTACATAGTGTCAAAGGACGGAAAAGAACGTGTGCTGCTTCGTGACGCTGTAGACGAACTCGGACCCGCGGTAATCGGTGATAATCTTTGGAATAAATACCACAAATGGCCCATGTTCTCAAAATTCTTTGATAACGCAGGTCCGCTTCCGCACCATATTCATCATCGTGACGAACACGCAAAGCGTGTCGGCGCAGACGGCAAACCCGAAATGTATTTCTTCCCCGCACAGTGTAACAACCACGGCGGCGAGTTTCCGTTTACATTTTTCGGCTTTAATCCTGAGGTAACAAAAGAACAGGTTAAAAAGAGTTTAACCGATTTCCCAAAAGGCGATAATAAACTTCTCGACCTTTCGAGAGCATATAAACTTTCCATAGATACAGGTTGGGATGTTCCTCCCGGAGTGCTTCACGCACCCGGAAGTCTTTGCACCTATGAGCCTCAGTTTGCAAGTGATGTTTACGCTATGTACCAGTCGGTGCTTTACGGCGGTCAGTGCGTATCCGAAGACCTTTTGTGGAAGAACTGTCCCGAAGAGGAAAAGGGTAACGTAGATTATCTTATGGACGTTATTGATTGGGATGAAAACATTGACCCCGAATTCACAAAGAAACACTTTATGGCACCCAAAACTATTTGGGAGAACGAAAAAGCCAAAGAAGAGTGGATTTGCTACAAGTGTCCTGTTGTATCGGCAAAGCGCCTTACTGTCGAGCCCGGTCAGACCGTTGTCGTTAAGGATATGGCGGCATACGGCTTCATTCTCTTGCAGGGTAAAGGCAAATTCGGCGTTTGGGATATTGAAACACCCACCCTTATCCGTTACGGCGAACTTACAAATGACGAGTTCTTTGTAACCGAAAAGGCGGCAAAAGAGGGTATAACAATCACAAACACCTCGGCTACCGAACCTATCGTTATGCTCAAGCATTTTGCAGAAAACCCCGAACTCGTAATTGAATAAGACATAAAAAAACGCCGTAAAAACGGCGTTTTTTTGTTGCGTTTTTTTTATTATATGGTATAATTAAAAAAAGAGGTGATAATATGGCAGTAAATATAAAAGGGTTGATTTCACATCTGCATATCGGTATGCGGAAATGCAAAAGTCTGCTTGCAATTTTAATATCTTTTGGGGTGTGGCAACTGATAAGACTTGCCTTTCCCGACCTTGAGGTGCACCCGATATATATGTACATATACGGACTTATAGAAATCCGCGATACATCAGAAAAAACGGTGGATTTCGGCAGCAGAAGACTAAAAGCCACCTTAAGTGCGTTCCTTGTCGGTCTGCCGCTTTTGGCACTTGTTGATGTTATAAAGGGATTTTTATCACCCGGATGGTCGTTTGTTGCAATAGACCTTGTGTTTATATTGGTCGGTGTGTTGATTGTATTTGCCGTTGCACAAAAAATGGGTTGCAAAACCTTTTGCGGAATTGCGGCAATAATCTATATAATTTTGCTTGTGTCCCACAGTGATGACGGAAGATATATTTACTGTCTTCTCCGCGCATTACAGACCGTTATGGCGGTGGGAATAGCCTGGCTTTTGAATGTTAAACTGTTTCCGTATCCATCAAAACCGAAAGAGGAGGGAGAAACCGATGTCAAAACCTAAAAAAATAATTATAATTTTAGCTTTAACGCTGGTAACCACCCTTGTATTACCGCTTTTAGCCGTGCATTTTGTAAAAGGCGATAACGGAATGGCGGTTGCGCTGTTAACATTTTTCATCTTTAATCCCTTGGCGGCTGCCGCGGTCGGCATCATAGCGGGAACGGATATCCGTTTTCTGTTTTGTGCACCGCTTGTGTTTTCACTGCTTTTCTGGGTGTTTGCAATGATTATTTTCGACCCCGCTTTTCCGCTTGTATATTCGGCGATATACCTTGTGATTTCGCTTGTTTCAATGATGATAACCCTATTTGTAAGAAAGATTAAAAACCGTACATAACGCCCCTTTGTCATTTCAAAATATAAATAATAATATATAAATATTGGGTAGAAAAATACTTGCTTTTTTTTTTTGATTATGATAGAATACCGTTATATTTTTCGAAAAGGGGTAAGGATAATGGATTTTGCGATAAAAATTGCGGTTCGTGCGATAACGGCAGTTTTGATTGGCGTAATTATCGGTAGCGAACGCGCTCGTCACGGCAGAGCCGCGGGAAGACGCACACATATTTTTGTTTCACTCGGCGCTGCTCTTACTTCAATGATAAGTATCTATGCGGCAGAATACCTTGGCTATAGCGGTGATATATTACGCTTGTCGGCACAGGTTATATCGGGTGTCGGTTTTTTAGGCGCCGGTATGATAATTCTTAAAAGCAACAACACAATAACCGGTCTTACGACCGCCGCAGGTGTCTGGACTACAAGCGTTATAGGTGTTGCTGTGGGTTGTGGTTTCTATATAGGTGCCGCGATTGTAACAGTGCTTTATATGTTCTCAACTCTGTTGCTTGGTAAATTTGAAAAGAGCAAAAAATACCGAGAGGTTGTATATATCGAAATAGACGATATGTATAAAGCAAATGATATTGTAAATAAAATAATGAAAGAAGATTTCAAGTTTACATATCATTTTATGCCGCCCAAGAGTAATACAAGCGGACATCTTGGCATAAATTTATTGGTTGAAAACATAAGGGATTTTGATATTTATACACTTAAAGATTACGAAAATATTGTGTTCGTAGAAGAAGAATAAAAATAAAAAGACCGATATTATCGGTCTTTTTTATTTTGAAAACTTGTATATTGTTGTGCTTTCAAATGTTTCTCCGCGTTTCAAAACGGCAGAGGGGAAGTGCGGTTTATTAGGACTGTCGGGATAAGACTGTGTTTCAAGGCAGAACCCTTGATACTTTCTCATAGCGCCGCCTTTACCAATATCGGATTGCAGAAAATTACCTGTGTATAACTGTACACCCGGTCTGTCTGTGTAACAATCCATTTTTATACCGCTTACATTACTGTATGCCGTAATTGCGTGGATGAGTTCACCTGATTTTGAAAGGCAGAAGTTATGGTCATATCCGCCACACACTTTTAACTGCTCGTGCGGTTTATCAATGTCCTGACGGATTGTTTTCGGTGTGCGGAAATCAAACGGCGTACCGTCAACACTCATTTCTTCACCTGTGGGAATAAGCATATTATCAACGGGTAAAATGCTATTTGAATTTATATAAAGTTCGGTGTCAAGTACATCACCGCCATCATAACCTTCAAGGTTAAAAAATGTGTGGTTTGTGAGGTTAAGTATGGTATCATCGTCCGCCGTGGCTTTATATTTAATTTCAAGTGCGTTGTCATCACTTACAAAAAATGTAACATAAACGCTGAGTGCGGCTGGATAACCCATCTCACCATCGGGTGAAAGATAATGAATTGTAGCACCGTTTTCCGAAAGTTCGCATACATCAAAAACGCGTTTTTGGAAACCGATTTCACCACCGTGCAGATGTCCGCGTCCGGGTTCATTGCAACCTACATCATAGGTTTTTCCGTTTAGTGTGAATTTGCCTTTTGCAATTCGGTTGGCAAATCTACCAACAGTAACACCTATAGATATTTTATCGTCTATATAATCTTCAAGGCGGTCGTAGCCGAGCGCAACATCCTTGCCGTCAAACAAAATTTCGGTGATAGTACCGCCGTAGTTAATAAGCGAAACGGTAAGCCCACCCGCGCCTTTAAGAGTGATTTTGTAAATTTGCGTACCGTCAGGCATAACGCCGTAAGGATTTTTACTAACAGTCATCATAGCAATCTCACATTCTGTTTTTCTTAATCTTTTTTAGAAAGTTTGCGTTTTGTTCCGTCAGGCTCAAGAATATATGTGTTTTCAAGTTGACCTATAAGACTTTTTTTATAACTTTCAATGTATTCGCGGCGCAAAACGGCTTGTTCGGCTTTTTCTTCTTCTGTGAGACCTTCGCTTTTTTGCTTTCTTGCAAGGGAATTTATGCGGTCAATTTTTTCCTGTGTCAATGCTATCACCTCAATTACAACAGCATTATATCACATCTATACCGCTTTTTCAAGGATTGCCGCAATAACCGTAATATCGTCATCGTGTCCGTCATCTCTGCGTTGTCTTGCGAGACGGACAATTTTATCGGCAAGGTCCTGTGCCTCTCCGTCCCGGAATGCCTCAAGTTCGGCACAAATCCAGTCGGTACCCGCGCTTACAGCCCCGTCAGACATCATAAGCAAAATATCCCCTGCGCGTAGATTTACGGTTGCCTTGTCAAACCCAATGTCACGCAAAATTCCCGCGGGAAGTGAGGTGCTTTGTGCCTTACCGGTGCGTCCGTTTCTTCGGATAACGGTGGGCGCCGCACCAACTTTTAACAGTTCAACCTTACCTGTAAACAGGTCAATTGATGAGATGTCAAGCGTTGCTAATGATTCGTCTGTTGATTTGAAAAGTAGGGAAGAGTTGACAATTCGTAGTGCACAGTCGTATCCGAACCCTGCTTTAAGCAGCCGTTCCATCAGTCCCGATGCCATCGCGCCGTCAACCGCCGCCCGTCCGCCAGTTCCCATTCCGTCAGATAAAATCAGGACTGTTCGGCCTCTGCCGTCATCAAAATCGGTGTATGCATCACCGCATACTGCACCGTCTTTACAAATGTGCTGCGAAACACCGATTGACACCGTAAAATTAGCTTTTTCACTAAGACTTATAAACATCTCATTTTTAGCGCGTGTTATGGTCGGTGCGCAAAACTCGCGTCCGCAAACGGCATTTGCCACACGCAAAATATCCATTCGGTTAACTGTGGCGTTTTGAGGAATAGGAACACGCGCCTCAATACTCAGGCGTCCGTATTTGTCGGTTTTACAGGCGCAGTCGGTCGCGCGGATGTCAATATCGCATAGTGCAGCCCCGAATCGCGCAGCGAGTTCACTGTCAAATTCTTCGCACTTTTCAAACTCGGTTGCAAGGTCAAAGAGCATATTAGAAATGCCATCAAACTGGTCAGAAACGACACCTCTTACCTCCTCAATGCGCAGTTCGGCTGCTATTTTGGAGGAGTATTCATCATAATACCGCACAGTAGCGTTGCCAACGCGATTAGGCCACAAGCATCTGTCACGCCATTCCACAGGTGCCTCGAGTTGCGGTTCGCGTTCGCCGCCTTTTATTAGTTTGCTCATATATAAAAGTGCATCAACTGTCGCTTTTTTCTTGCGGCTCCAACAATAACTGCAGAGCGAACAACCGCGACAGGCATCGTTTTTTACATTTTCCGCAACCCACTCAAAATCAGGCGCGTTAATAAGCGATAATTCACCCGCAACCTCTTTTACGGTTTCGGAAACATCGGAAAGTGCTTTTGATGCAAAGAAAAGCCGCATGGTAAGTGCGCGGCGCAACCCTTGTAAAGAAGGAATGTTAATAGGTGCTGTGAAAAGTTTGCCGACCTTCACACAAAAGGTCTTGGGAAGAAGCATAAATATAACCGCGCCGAAAGCAGTTTCGCTAAACATTAGATAAGAGTAGGCACTGTCTGAGAATAAAAGTGCCGAAATACCGCCCCAAACAACCATAGTAATTGCGGAAATGATTTTTCCAAGCGGAGAAAAAACGCCCGTTAACAGTCCGCCAACCGCAAAAATTATTGCCGCAGAGGCAAACTCTCCACCGCAAAGCATAATGAAAAATGCCGCAGTGCAACCCGCAATAGCGCCGCCCGACGCTCTGCCGTAAAGAGCCACCGTCATAATAAGCGCGGCGGCGAGAATCCGCCCTGCCGACAACCCTAAAAATGTGATGGGATATAGTCCCATAAATAATATGTTAATTGTCATTACGGTACAGGCAAGGTCTTCACTGCCGAGGCGTGACGGGAACGATAAAACCGCTTTTTGCGTCCTATGAACAAAAAATGCACCCGCCGCGGCAAGTACCGATTCTATTATTGCATAAACAGGGGAAAGACTTCCGCCTGTGACGATTGCAAATCCCGTTACTGCCGTTGCAGAAAAGGCAATAAGCGAAGAAAGCCACGCCTTTTTCTCTAATTTGCCAACACCGCTAAGTAGCAGTTTTATTGTGCAAACAGCAAAAAGTGCCGCGAAATATCTAAAACCGCTACCCTCTAGAATGGGCGCAAAATAACCAATAGCCGCACCGATTCCCGCAGATAGTATGTACGGTTTCGGCATACCCGCAGTAAATGCAATTCCAAACGGAGAAAAAGCCGCCATAACGGGCGCCCTTGAGGATATAAAACCGCATACCGCAGTTATAGCCTGTGTTATAACCGCCTTTATAATTTCTTTTACATCTAAAGTGTTTTCCTTAACTTTTACATTTTCGCTCAAACTTTACCACCTACCAAATTTTGTGCCTTATTATTATAGGACAAGCATAGTGGTAAAATTTGTCATATTCGCGTGTAGTATTATGGAAAATAAGCAAAAAGAAAAACGGCACCGAGGTGCCGTTTTGTTTATCTGTAATCTCTGGGGTCATAATTTGATAAAAATTCTTCCCATTGTTCTTCTGATAGGTTTTCAACCTGATTGCTGTAATTTTGATAAAGTCGGTCAACAAAAGCCGTGTATGCCTTGTCTTCAAGAACTTTGTGACGGATTCCTATAACGCAGTAAACAGTACCAAAAATCAGAAGCAACGCCAAGGGTACCAAGTGGTAATAGGTGTAACTCGATGCAAGTCCGTATGTATCAAGTGTGTCGCTCATACGGAAAGCAAAGTGAACACATAGGGTAATGCATATAGCGGCGTTGAGGGGGAGTGAAACAGTGAAAATCCGTTTGCATAGAAGTACTAGTGATGCAATAAGCAAAACGGTAGCAATTCCTACAAGCAAAATACTGTTTTTAACATCTGCATATTGCGAAAGTTGAAGCGAAGAAAGGTTTTCATAACCTGTGTTTTTAATAACATACGATGCTTGAAAATATGTGCTTAACATATATATAAGTTTAATGAACATCGCATAAGCAAAAGATATTATGTAAACCACTTTACAGGTTTTACCAAGGGCGCTGTCAACCGATAAACGCGTAATTCCTGCCTTTTCTTCTTTAATTCTCAATCTCTCTAAAATGTTAGGATTTTTCTTCAATTTAATCACCCAAACCAATTGTAACAAAAAGCAGAAAAATTTGCAACAAAATATTGCGAAAAGCGGCGAATAGGCGTATAATATAGGATAACGAACTGTATGGAGGAATGAAAATGCAGCCAATCAAACTAAAACCCGCTTTTAAGGACTATATTTGGGGCGGTACGCGTCTTCGTGACGATTATAAAATGGAGAGTGATAAGTCACCACTCGCAGAGGCGTGGGTGCTTTCTTGCCACCCTGACGGTGAAAGCGTGGGAGCAGAGGGTGAGTACGAGGGTAAAACCTTAAATGAAATTATAAAAATTCTTGGAAAAGAGTGTCTCGGCAACAACGCGCAGCGTTTTCAGTTTTTTCCGATACTTATAAAACTTATAGATGCGAAACAGTCGCTTTCTGTTCAGGTGCATCCGACCGATGAATATGCACTGAAAAACGAAAATCAGTATGGCAAGACAGAAATGTGGTATGTCGTTGATTGTGATGAGGGCGCCTGTCTTTATTACGGTTTCAAGGAAGAAATAAGCCGCGAAGAATTCAAAAAGCGCATAGACGACAATACACTCACCGATGTACTTAATAAAGTTCCTGTTAAAAAGGGCGATTGCTTCTTTATAACGGCGGGTACAATCCACGCAATAGGTGAGGGTATCTTAATAGCCGAAATTCAGCAAAATTCCAATTGTACCTATCGCGTTTATGATTTCGGTCGCTTAGGGGTTGACGGTAAACCGCGTGAACTGCATATTGATAAAGCGCTTGAGGTAACCGAGCGTACAGCGCCCAAAATTCCTTTTGGAAAACCGCAAAACGATACCTTGGCAAGTTGTGAGTATTTTACGACAATCAGGCACGAAATTATAGACGAAAAAACCATTTCTGTCGGCGAGGATAGTTTTTCAGCAATCCTCTGTGTTGACGGTGCTTTAACGGTTGACGGTATAGAACTTAAAGCGGGTGAATGTGTGTTTATCCCCGCGTATTACGGTGAAGTAAAACTTGTCGGCAACGCACAGGTTATTGAAAGCAGGGTGTAATATGCCCGTTATAAATATTGTAATGGTTGAGCCTGAAATTCCGCAAAACACGGGTAATGTTGCCCGTACTTGTGCGGCAACGGGAGCAAGACTGCATCTTGTAGGTCCTATGGGCTTTAAGATTGACGATAAAAAATTAAAACGCGCAGGTCTTGATTATTGGCAATATCTTGATATTACTTATTACGACAGTATAGATGATTTTTTTGCTAAAAATTCGGGACAGTTTTATTATTTCACCACTAAAGCGCGTAATGTCTATTCGGATGTAGAATACCCCGATAACTGTTATCTGCTTTTTGGCAAAGAAACAAAGGGACTGCCCGAAGAACTTCTGCTTGAAAATAAGGAGAACTGTGTTCGTCTGCCAATGATTGAAAATGCGCGTAGTCTTAACCTTTCAAATACAGTTGCGATAGCCACATACGAGGTGTTAAGACAGTGGAATTTTCCCGAACTTCAAAATTTCGGTAATTTACACAATTACACCTGGCAATAATATTTATAATATTATTTATAATAAGAGTTGCAAAATTTTGAAAATGTGGTAAAATAATTTGTGGTATTTTTAACAATCTTTATAAGGAGTGTTTTAGAAATGACAGCATTAAACAAAAAAACAGTTGACGACATCAATGTAAAAGGCAAAAAGGTACTCGTTCGTTGTGATTTTAATGTTCCGCTTAAAGCAGGCGTAATCACAGACGAAAACCGTATAGTTGCCGCATTGCCGACAATTAAGAAACTCGTAGCAGATGGTGGTAAGGTTATCCTCTGCTCACACCTTGGCAAACCGAAGGGTGAACCCAAACCCGAACTCAGTTTAGCACCTGTTGCAAAACGCCTTTCCGAACTTCTCGGTAAAGAGGTAGTATTTGCTGCAGACGCAGAGGTTGTTGGTGAAAATGCAAAGGCTGCTATAGAGAAAATGGCAGACGGCGATGTTGTTTTGCTTGAAAATACACGCTACAGAGCAGAAGAAACCAAAAACGGCGAAGCATTCAGCAAAGAACTCGGCGAACTCGCAGACATTTTTGTTAACGATGCTTTTGGTACCGCACACAGAGCACACTGCTCAACCGTTGGCGTAACAGAGTATGTTGATGAGGCTGTTGCAGGTTACCTTATCGGTAAAGAACTCCAGTATCTCGGCAACGCTGTTGAAACACCTGCTCGTCCCTTCGTTTGTATCTTGGGTGGCGCAAAGGTTGACAGCAAACTCCCCGTTATTGAAAACCTTCTCAAGAAGGCAGATACACTTATCATCGGTGGCGGAATGTCCTATACTTTCCTTGCTGCAAAGGGTTACGGCGTAGGTACATCGCTTATTGACGAGACAAAGATTGACTATTGCCGCGAAATGCTCGCAAAGGCAGAGGAAAACGGCGTTAAGATTCTTCTTCCCATCGACTGCACAATTACAAAGGATTTCCCCGACCCGATTGATGCACCTGTTGATATAAAAGTTGTAGATGCAGATAGCATCCCTGATGATTATATGAGTCTTGACATCGGTACAAAGACAGCAGAACTTTATGCAAACGAAGTTAAGTCGGCTAAGACTGTTGTTTGGAACGGACCTATGGGTGTGTTTGAAAACCCGATTCTTGCTGCCGGTACAATTGCGGTTGCTAAGAGTCTTGCAGAAACCGATGCTGTTACAGTAATCGGCGGCGGTGACTCGGCTGCTGCTGTTAATACACTCGGCTACGGCGATAAGATGACACACATTTCAACAGGCGGCGGCGCTTCTCTCGAATTCCTCGAGGGTAAGGAACTCCCCGGCATTGTTGCACTTAACGATAAATAATCGGAGGATAAAATAATGAACAAGGCTACAAGAAAGGCTGTTATAGCGGGTAACTGGAAGATGAACAAAACCCCCGCAGAAACAACAGCACTTATTAACGAAATGAAACCGCTCGTAGCAGGTGCAGACTGTGATGTTGTACTTTGCGTACCTTATGTTGATATTGCCGCTGCGGTAGAGGCAGCAAAAGGTTCCAACATTCAAATCGGCGCAGAGAATGTACATTTCAAAGCATCGGGCGCCTACACAGGCGAAGTTTCGGCAGAAATGCTAACAGAGTGCGGCGTAAAGTATGTTGTAATCGGTCATAGTGAAAGAAGACAGTACTTCGGCGAGACTGACCAGACAGTAAATCTTCGCACACTCGCAGCAGTAAATGCAGGTCTCACTGCCATCGTTTGCGTTGGTGAAACACTTGAACAGAGAGAACTCGGCTATACCGAGACACTTCTCAAATTCCAGACCAAGATGGCTCTTACCAATGTAACGGCAGAGCAACTTAAGAATGTTATCATCGCTTATGAGCCTGTTTGGGCTATCGGAACGGGTGTTACCGCAACCGCAGAACAGGCAGACGAGGGCAACGGATTTGTTCGTGCCGCAGTTGCCGAGATGTTCGGCGCTGATGTTGCAGAAACCGTAACAGTTCAGTACGGCGGCTCTATGAACGCTAAGAACGCAGACGAACTTTTATCAAAAGTTAATGTTGACGGCGGTCTTATCGGCGGTGCTTCGCTTAAGGCAGAAGATTTCAGCGTAATCGTAAAGGCTGCATCTAAATAATTAAAATGAATTTGGGCGGGGTAAAATAATCCCGCCCATTTTGTGAGGTAAACAAATGAAAAAACCCGTAGTTTTATGTATAATGGACGGTTTTGGAATGAGGGATTGCTGTGACGGCAACGCAATCCACACCGCCAAGACACCCAATCTTTCAAAACTTTTCGCAGAAAATCCTTTCACCACCATCGGTGCCTCGGGACTTGATGTAGGTCTTCCTGACGGACAGATGGGTAACAGTGAGGTTGGACACACCAATATCGGAGCAGGTCGTGTCGTTTATCAGATGCTTGTTAAGATTTCAAAGGATATTGAAGACGGCAAGTTTTATGATATAAAAGTGTTGCAAAACGCAATGGAAAACTGTAAGCAAAACGGCACCGCACTTCATTTAATCGGCCTTGTGTCAGACGGCGGTGTTCATAGCCATATCGACCATCTTTACGGTCTTCTCAAAATGGCTAAAAAATATGGTCTTAGAAAGGTTTTTGTACACGCTTTGATGGACGGCCGCGATGTTTCAACAACAAGCGGTGCTGGTTTTCTTGCTGATTTAGAGGCAAAAATGGCAGAAATAGGCGTTGGTAAAATCGCAACCGTAATGGGAAGATACTACGCAATGGACCGCGACTTTGCTTGGGATAGAGTTGAAAAAGCATACGCCGCAATGGTCTATGGCGAGGGCAATAAAAACAACAGCGCCGTTGATACAATGAATAAGTCGTATGCAGAGGGCGTGACTGATGAGTTCATCGTTCCCACCGTTGTAGCGGAAGAGGGAATGATTAAGGCAGGGGACAGCGTTGTTTCCTTCAACTTCCGTCCCGACCGCGCAAGACAGTTTACACGCACATTTGTTGACGAGGCATTTGACGGTTTTGACCGAAAAAACGGTTTCTTCCCGCTTACCTATGTTTGTATGACACAGTATGACGAAACAATGCCCAACGTAACCGTTGCATATCCGCCCGAAGAACTTAAAATGACACTCGGCGAGTATCTTGCTGCTAACGGGAAAACACAACTTCGTATTGCCGAAACACAGAAGTATGCACATGTAACATTCTTCTTCAACGGTGGCGAAGAAAAAACTTTTGAGGGCGAAGACAGAATTTTGATTCAGTCGCCCGATGTTCCTACTTTTGACTTGCAACCCGAAATGAGCGCATACCCCGTTTGTGATGCGGTTTGTGAGCAGATTAGAAGCGGTAAATATGACGCCGTAATTCTAAACTTCGCTAACTGTGATATGGTAGGCCACACAGGCGTTTTCGATGCTGCTGTTAAAGCGGTTGAGGCAGTTGATACCTGCGTTGGCAAGGTGACTGATGCAGTTCGCGAAATGGGCGGCGTACTCTTTATAACCGCCGACCACGGTAACGCCGACTGTATGGTAGGCGAGGACGGCAACCCGTTCACACCTCACACCACCAACCCTGTTCCTTTCTGCGTTGTAGGTTATGATTGCGAATTAAAAGAAGGCGGTCGCCTTGCTGACATTGCACCCTCAATGCTCAAGGTTATGGGACTTCCAAAACCCGCCGAAATGGACGGCCAAAGCCTTATAAAATAACTTGTATTAAAAGCAGATGCTAAATGCATCTGCTTTTTCTTTACTTATATCTTTTTTGTGGTATAATAATAAAAAATAAGAGCGAGGTGAGGGAATGGATAAGTTCGTTTTGCATAGCGATTATAAACCCACAGGCGACCAGCCTGGGGCGATTGATACGCTTGTAGAGAGTATAAACAAGGGCGGTAAAGAACAGGTCTTATTAGGAGTTACAGGCTCGGGTAAAACCTTTACTATGGCTAATATTATCGAGCGTGTAAACCGACCTACTCTCGTTCTCGCTCATAATAAAACACTCGCCGCACAACTTTGTACTGAGTTCCGTGAATTCTTCCCTGAGAATGCGGTTGAGTACTTTGTCAGTTATTATGATTATTATCAGCCTGAGGCATATATCCCCGGCACCGATACCTACATTGAAAAGGATTCTTCAATTAACGATGAAATCGACAAACTTCGCCATAGTGCCACCTGTGCGCTTTCCGAAAGACGCGATGTCATAATCGTTGCCAGTGTATCTTGTATATACAGTCTTGGTAACCCGATTGACTATCGCAGTATGGTAATCTCGCTTCGCGTAGGAATGGAGAAAAAGCGTGATGAACTCTTAAAGAAACTTGTCGATTTGCAGTATGAAAGAAACGATATTAACTTCACGCGTAACAAATTCCGCGTACGCGGCGATGTTGTAGAGATTTTCCCGTCATATTCGGGTGATACAGCTATTCGCGTTGAGTTTTTTGGCGATGAAATTGATAGAATTTGCGAAATAAACACCCTTACAGGCGAGATAAAAAACAGCCTCAAACACATCGCAATTTATCCCGCATCGCACTATATTGTGCCACCCGATAAAATGAATGACGCGCTTAAAAACATTGAAGATGAAATGGAAGAGCGCGTAAAATATTTCACTGAAAACGGCAAACTAATCGAGGCGCAACGCATCCGTCAGCGCACCGAATATGATGTTGAAATGCTGCGTGAAATCGGTACTTGTAAGGGTATCGAAAATTATTCGCGCGTACTGTCGGGCAGACCCGCGGGTAGTACACCTTTTACTCTGCTTGATTATTTTCCCGATGATTATCTGTTGTTTGTAGACGAATCGCATGTAACTCTGCCACAGGTGCGCGGAATGTACGGCGGTGACCGTAGCCGAAAGGAAAATCTTGTTGAATTCGGTTTTCGTCTACCGTCTGCTTTTGATAACCGTCCGCTTAATTTTGACGAGTTTTACAGTCGTGTCAACCAAGCGGTGTTTGTTTCCGCCACCCCCGCTGATTTTGAAAAGGATAGGGCGGCGGTAATAGCCGAACAGGTTATCCGTCCTACAGGACTTTTGGACCCTGAAATTGATGTGCGAGAGAGCGAAGGACAGATTGATGACCTCGTTTCCGAAATAAACATTCGTGCCGAACGGGGAGAGCGTGTGCTTGTCACAACCCTTACCAAAAAAATGGCAGAGGATTTGACCGAATATTTAGAGGGGCTTAACATTGCCGTCCGTTATATGCACTATGATATCGACACGATTGAGCGAATGGAGATTATACGCGATTTGCGCCTTGGAAAATTTGATGTCCTCGTTGGTATCAACCTGCTTCGCGAGGGACTTGATATCCCCGAAGTATCGCTTGTTGCCATACTTGACGCGGATAAAGAGGGATTTTTGCGCTCCGAAACCTCGCTAATACAGACAATCGGCCGCGCCGCGCGTAATGCAAACGGCAAGGTTATTATGTATGCCGACAGCGTTACAGATTCAATGGAACGCGCAATTCGCGAGACACTTCGCCGCCGTGAAATGCAAAAGAAGTATAACGATGATAACGGCATAATACCGCAAACCATTAAAAAGGGTGTGCGCGAAATTATAGAAATCGGCGCAGAAAAACCGCAAAAAGAAAAGCACGAAAAATATATGAATAGAGCCGAGCGCGAACAACTAATTATGCGACTTACGCGTGAGATGAAACTTGCCGCTAAGATGTTAGAGTTTGAACACGCCGCATACCTGCGTGACCGAATAGAAAAATTAAGACAAGGCAAATAAAACTTTGTCGGGTATATGCCCGACAAAGTTTTTTTATGCCCAAAAATTTTCGCATTGCATATTATATAGTGTGTCGCAAGATATAATGTCGTCTTATTGGAGTTGAAAATGATGAACTATACGATAGTTACAGGAACGGTAACCTACGCCATAAGAGGACGCGATTTGCTGCGCCGAAACGGCTACAGTGCAAATATGGAAAAAACAAAAAGCGGACTCAAAAACGGTTGCGGTTACAGTATTACGGTATCGGGAGATATAGAAACTATTGAAAAACTATTGCGTGATGCGGGTATAAAAATTCTCGAAATTTTAGAAAAATAAACCATAAAAAACGCCATATTTCATTGGCGTTTTTTAATATTTAATAAGGAGGGAAACAAATTGATATATCTTGATAATGCGGCAACAACGGGCAAAAAACCGCCGCAGGTTATAAACGCTGTAAATATAGCAATGCAAAAATATTCCGCTAATCCCGGCAGAAGCGGACACGCTTTGTCTGAGAGTGCCGCAATGCTCGTTTACGATGCGAGAAAAAAGGTGGGAGATTTTTTCTCTTGTGACGCTGAGAATGTAATTTTCACAGGAAACTGTACACTTGCGCTTAATATGGCAATTAAAGGTAATATAAAACAGGGCGACCATATTATAATTTCGTCCTACGAGCATAATGCCGTCTTGCGCCCTGTATATAAACTTGCGTTAGACGGAATAGCCGAGTTCGATGTAGCGAGTGTGACGGTTGGTAATAGTGATGCCACTTTTAATGCTTTTGAGCGCCTTATAAAACCAAACACCAAAATGATAATATGCACACACGCCTCTAATGTAACGGGCGAAATTTTGCCGATTTTAAGGCTTTCAGCACTTTGTAAGGAAAATGGAATACTGTTTGTTGTTGATGCCGCACAAACGGCGGGAATAGTACCGATTGATATGAAAAACGGCATAGATTATCTTTGTATTGCTGCCCACAAGGGATTGTATGCACCTATGGGAATGGGGATTTTACTAACGAATAAAGAACCACAAAATACGCTTATAGAGGGCGGAACAGGCACTTTTTCAAATATGTTTGCGCAACCAAGTGATATGCCCGAACGGCTTGAAAGCGGAACACTGTCGGTGCCGCTGATTGCAGGGGTAAAAGCGGGTGTGGAATTTTTGAAAGGAAAAGGACTTGACAAAATACATTCACACGAAATTTCACTTTTGCAAATTCTGTATGATAAACTTACAACTCTGCGAAATGTCATATTCTATACAGAGCGTCCTATAGCCGAAAAATTTGCGCCGGTGCTCTCGTTTAATTTAGAGGGAAAAAACAGTATGCAGGTGGCAGAAAAATTATCACAAAAGGGCATAGCGGTACGCGCGGGACTACACTGTGCTCCACTAGCACATAAAACAATCGGAACGGAAGATATCGGTACGGTGCGCGTTTGTCCCTCGGTGTATAATACAAAAAATGATGTTTTGGCACTTTTCGAGGCAGTAAAAAGCATAAAATAATCGAAAAAAGTTGCAAAAAAACTATTGAATATATTTTAATATATGATAAAATAATAATGAGATAATGTTATTTACAGAGGAAGTGAGTTTGTGGGAAGTTTTTTTAGTTCATTAGGCTCCGTTTTTGAGCAAATCTTTTTTGCCCTTAAAAATATAAGGGTTTTGGATATTGTGGATATATTGGTTGTCGCATTTGTTATTTATAAATGCGTAGATTTCTTCAAAAAGTCCCGTGCCGGTCAACTTATGAAGGGCGTATTTATGCTGCTTTTCATATTTTTCATAGCACAGTGGCTCGAACTTGTATCACTAAAATGGTTGCTTAATAAACTCATTGATTCGGCAATCGTTGTTGTCGCAATAATTTTCCAACCCGAACTTCGCCGTGTGCTCGAAAGAGTGGGACGCGGCCAACTTGGTGGAAACAGAGCAATCAGTGATGAGAGCGAGGTACTATCCCGCACTATTGACGCTGTTTGCAAATCCTGTTCCTCAATGCAAGAGCAGAAAATCGGCGCTTTAATAGTGTTTGAGCGCTCAAC
Source organism: Acutalibacteraceae bacterium (assembly GCA_045538515.1). Lineage (GTDB taxonomy): Bacteria > Bacillota > Clostridia > Oscillospirales > Acutalibacteraceae > SIG589. Next base: position 146,730 of record JAZSRO010000072.1, read on the forward strand.
TCTTTTAAGCGAAATTGCCGATACGGGTACTTTGATGGATGCAGAGGCTTCAACACAACTCATTTCAAATATTTTCTTCCCGAAATCACCGCTTCACGATGGCGCACTGCTTTTGCGTGAGGGAAGACTTTTATCGGCAGGTTGCATATTACCGCTGACCTCTAACGATAATATTCATTCAAGTCTCGGAACCCGTCACAGAGCGGCGATTGGACTTAGCGAAAACTCGGATGCCGCCGTTGTGGTTGTGTCTGAAGAAACGGGCACAATTTCTGTTGCGGTAAACGGTGAGATAAAGCGTAACTTTAATACGGTTACTCTCCGTCAGGAATTAAATAAACTTTTGTTTATTGACGAAAACAATAACGCTAAGGAAAGTTTGTTTTCAAAAGTTAAAAATATTTTTACACGCAAGTAATGGAAAGGAGAATTAAAGTGGCAGTTAAAAAAGATTTTTTCGGTAAACTGTTTTCAAATAATAAATTTGTGCTTGTTTTCTCCATATGTTTGGCATTTGTGTTTTGGCTTACCATCACAATTGTTGAAAACCCTGTGCGTGATACCACTTTCAGCGATATAACAATCTCGGTAGTAACAGACGGAACGGCGGCGGGTGAGTTAGGCCTTGACCTCGTTTCTATTAGTTCTTCTACCGCAACCGTTAGAGTAAGCGGACCGAGTTATGTCTTGGCAACCCTTGAATCAAACGATATTTCGGTTGCCTTGCCGCTTTCTGATGTTACCGAAGCGGGACAGTACGAGATTGCTCTTTCTGCCGCGTCTGCCAAGGCGGGTGGCGTGAATATTGTCGGTGTAACACCGGCAAAAGTTACCGCTGTTTTTGACTATACCGATACCAAACAGTTTAATGTTGAGGTTGAGGCAAAAGGCGCCGTTGCAGTTTCGGGTTTGGTTGCCGATACACCTACTGTAAGCAATAGCGCAGACGCTACAATTGCAATAACGGGACCGAGAAGTGAACTTTCTAAAATTGCCCGTGTTGTTGCGGTTGCCGAGGTAAACGAAAAACTTAGTGCAACCGAATCGTTCGCCGCAAAACTGCATCTCTATGATGAGGCGGGTAACGAACTTGCCAGTGATGTATACTCACTGCCGCTTACAGAGGTTAAAATCACAGTTCCTATTCTTAAACAAAAGGTAATTCCGCTTAAAGTTGCGTTTTCTAATAAACCTGATTACTATGCCAAAAACGAGGTTCCGTATAATGTCAGCGCAACAAGGGTAACGGTTTTGGGACCTGCCACAACGATTGATGAGTTGGATTCAATTTCACTCGCACCGATTGATTTTGACAGTATAACCCCTGCAAATAATAAATTTGATGTTGCACCAATGCTTCCAAACGGTGTAAAACTTGCAGAGAATTTAGAGGTTGTTACGGTTACTGTAAATACAAACGGATTTATAGAAAACACATTTACTGTTAACAATTTTGAATTCAAAAATATCACAAACGGACTAACCTGTACGGCGACCGCTATTAAGAATGTTAAAATTTGCGGACCGCGTGCGGCGGTGCGAAATCTTAAGGCGAACGACCTTTATGCCGTTGCAGATTTACAGGGTAAAACCGCGGGTGAATATACGGTCGCTGTCAGAATATATTCAAAAAGTTATGACAATATTTGGCAGATTGGAACCTATAATGTTGTTGTTACCATAAAATAAAGGCCTGGCGGGTTACAGTTTAATTGTGTAACTCGCCATTCCTTTTATTGTCAAAAACATATATAGAACCATAGTATGTTATGGGGTGAGTTATATGTTTAAGGTAATTTTAATTGTGTTGATGCTTTTTTTATCGGCTGTCGGCGTGGGAGAACTTTTACATAGAATGTGGATGCGCCTTTTGCGACCTAAAGACCTTAAGTGTTTTTTGGTTGTACCGCTTTGCGACTTGGCAACCGAAAGGGTAACGGCGGTATTAGAAGAAATGCGTTGGTATGGAAAAAACTATGCCGATATGCTTATAGGCGTTGATGTGGGACTCTCTGACGGTGAGAAAAAACGCTGTAAAGAGATAGAATCGCTAACACAAGACTTTGTGCTATGCGATGCAAAAGATATAGAAAATATTATCAAAAAAGGAGAGTGAAACGGTGGGCGGCGAGTATGAAACTCTGCACGGCAGGGTAGAGCATATTACATATAAAAATCAACAAACAGGTTACACCGTTTTCAAACTCTCAATAACGGGGGAAACGGTTGTCGTAACGGGCAATTTCCCTTATGTTTCGCAGGGCGATGTTGTAAATCTAACGGGCGAATATGTGGTGCATAACACCTACGGACCGCAGTTTAAGGCGTATACTTGCGAAAAAGAAGCGCCAACCGATGAAGCCGCAATTTTGCGTTATCTCTCTTGCGGCGCAATTAAGGGAATCGGTCCAGCAACCGCCGCTAAAATTATTAAAAAGTTTGGGAACGGCGCACTTGATGTCATCAAAAATCAACCCGAACGCCTATGCGAAATCAAGGGTATTTCACCCGATAAAGCGGAGCGTATATCAAGTGAATATATGCGCCAGTTCGGCATACAGGATTTGATGTTTTATTTATCAAAATTCAAAGCATCCCCCGAGGATGCGGCAAAAATATATAAACAGTATGGTGAACGCTCGGTCGAGGTTATTAACGAAAACCCATACATACTTTGCAGTGATGAAATTGGTTTTACCTTTGACCGCGCAGACGAAATAGCCGAAAGTCTCAATATCCCGCCCGATAATCCTAATAGAATTCATGCGGGGCTTTTGTTTGTGCTCCGCCATAATCTGATGAACGGTCATACCTGTCTTCCAAGAAAAAAACTGTGTGAAGTGGTAGCGGGACTGCTCGGTTGTTCTGCTTATGATGCCGATGACGCCGTTGATACCTTGCTTTCTACGCTAACACTGCGCAGTAAAGAAATGGACGGCAAACAGTTCATTTTTTTACCGCAATATTATGCGGCAGAAGAATATATTTCGGCGCGGCTTTGCCTGTGTCTTGACGAGGGAAAACCTATGCCGATTGACGAACTTGAGATTGATTATGTTGAAAACCGTCTGCATATTAAGTATGACGAAAATCAGCGCAAGGTGATAAAAACCGCATTCCAAAATTGTGTAACGGTATTAACAGGCGGCCCCGGCACAGGTAAAACTACAACCCTTAACGGACTTATTGAACTGTTTGAAGAAAAAGATTTAAGGGTTTTAATTGCCGCGCCTACAGGCCGTGCCGCACAACGCATATCGGAACTTACTGGGTATGAGGCAAAAACCATCCACCGTCTGCTCGAGGTGCAGTGGGGCGAGGGGGACAAGCCCTATTTTGATAGAAACGAGCGTAATCCATTGGTGTGCGATGTAATAATAATTGACGAAATGTCAATGGTAGATACACTTTTGTTTGAAAGCCTTTTACGCGCTTTACGCTTTGGCACTCGCATAATTCTTGTGGGCGATAGCGACCAGTTGCCAAGTGTTTCGGCAGGAAATGTTCTGCACGATATTATAGATTCCGGTAAAATACCCGTTATTTCGCTTAGTAAAATATACAGGCAGTCGGACACGAGTTTAATAGTCTATAACGCGCACGAGATTATAAACGGCAGAATGCCGATGCTAAATTCGCGGGATGCGGATTTCTTTATGCTTGACTGTCAAAACGGAACTGATACGGCAAAAACGGTTGTGGACCTGGTTGTAAACCGTCTGCCACAAGCCTACGGATTTGTTCCACAGACGGATATACAGGTGCTTTGCCCATCAAGAAAACTGGACACAGGTACACAGAACTTAAATGTGCTTATACAAGAGCAACTTAACCCGCCTGTTAATAATACAAAAGAGATAAAGTACGGCGGATTTGCTTTCCGAGAAAATGATAAGGTTATGCAAACTAAAAACAACTATGATATTTCTTGGATTGATGATAGAGGCGAAAACGGCTCGGGCGTTTATAACGGCGATATTGGTGTTATTGAAAGCATTGACCTGTATTCAGAACTTGTTACAGTACGGTTTGAAGACCGTACCGCATCGTATTATGGTGCGGATGTGAGTCAACTTGAACCCGCATACGCTGTAACTGTTCATAAGAGTCAGGGAAGCGAGTTTAACTGTATAATTTTGCCCCTTTGTGCTATACCGTCACAACTTTTGTATCGTAATTTGCTATATACTGCCGTTACCCGCGCTAAGAGAATGCTTGTTATAGTGGGGGACAGAGAAACGGTTGCAAAAATGGTGGAAAACGACCGCAAGACACTACGCTATACCGCACTGAAAAGTATGATAGAGGAAGCGTTTGATGAAAAGTATTTTAACTGATTTTCTATATCTGTTTTATCCTAAGCGCTGTATGGTATGTGGAGAGGTTGTGCATCCTACAGTTAATCTGTGTGATGATTGCGAAAAGGAATTAAAACCGATTACTGTAAAGACCTGCAGAAAGTGCGGAAACCCTAAAAAACAATGCTCTTGCAAAAGATATGTGTATCATTTCCGTGGTGTGTCATCACCCTATCTTAACGAAGGTCACGCGCAAAAAGCCATCTATTTTTATAAATTCCGCGGTAATACTGACGCTGCAGAGTTTTTTGGAAAAGAAATGGCAGAACGCTTTATAAACGACTTTCCGGATGTAGTGATTGACTGTGTAACATCCGTTCCGCGCAACCGCAAGAAAAGGCGCGACAGTGATAATACACTGTGGCGGTTTGACCATTCTGCCCATCTTGCAAAATGCGTAGCACGGGAACTTTCGGTGCCCTATATACCACTGCTCGTAAAGCATAAAAACAATAAAGTTCAGCATCTGCTTTCAGGTAAAGAACGGTTTCAAAATGTAAAAGGTGTATACAAAGCCGAGGATAATGATTATACAAATGTTTTGCTCATAGACGATATTAAAACAACAGGCGCTACTTTGGACGAATGTTCGCGCGTTTTAATGCTTTCAGGAACAGAAAATGTTTACTGTGCAACCGCCGTTATTAGTGCTTGAAAAAATATGCGGATTTTAATATAATGGATAAGGGAGGTCGAAACTAATAAGTTTCGACAAATAACAATCATTATAATATAAATGGTGATATGAATGGCAACAGAAATTGCAATAGACCTTGGAACATCAAAAACCGTAATCGCTTCGGGCGGTAAGATAATTTTGGAATTGCCCAGCGTTGTAACGGTCGATACAGAAACTTGGGAGCCTGTGCTTTTCGGAGAGAAAGCCTATAAAACCTACGGCAGAACACCCGAGAGTTTGACAACCGTTTTTCCAATACAAAACGGTATTATTGCCGCACTTGATGCAACCGAGGCAATGCTGACTGAATATGTTAAAATGGCTTTTGGAAACCGCATTTCAAGACCAAAAGTAATGGTTTCAATGCCGACAGGCGTTACACCTATACAACACCATACCGTAGCCAACGCAATAGAGGCAGCGGGAGGAAGAAATATATCGGTTATTGAGAGCCCAATTGCCGCCGCAATAGGTATGGGAATAGATTTTTCCAAACCGCACGGCAGTATGGTGGTGGATTTTGGTGCCGGTTGTACCGATATTGCTACCATTTCAATGGGCGGTATTGTTGAATGTGAATCGCTGAAAATCGCATCGCGCGAATTGGACGAGCAGATTATCCGCTATGTCAAAAAAGAATACAATATTTTAATTGGTCCGCTTACGGCGGAGGAGATTAAAAAACAACTCGGCTCTGCATATAATAGACCGCTTGAGGTTTCTATGGTCGCAAGGGGGAAAAACCTTTTAACAGGTCTGCCGCAGACCTTTGAAATCTCATCAAGCGAAGTTTATGAGGCTACATACGATACACTTAATACCATTTGTAACGAAGTAAGAGCAGTGCTTGAGCGTACCGCACCTGATGTTGTCGGTGATATTAAAGAGGACGGACTATATTTAACAGGCGGCGGCGCTCGTATAAGCGGATTTGATAAACTCCTGTCCGAGTATATAGGAACCGATGTTATAATGGCAGACGATCCCGAACACAGCGTTGTAAAGGGAGAGGGCATTGCCATCAAACGCCCCGAACTGCTTGAAAATGGTGATTATCTATACCGTTCAATTAAAGAACTTATTGTTGAACAATAAAAAACAGCACCTACGGGAGTTGTGGTTAGGGATAAATTGGTTTTTCAGATAAATTTGCACTCTTTCTCGCTGTGAAAACTTGTAAGACACAAAGTATTACTGCGTTTTCTCATCATCGAAATAGTAGCAAATTTATTCTTACAAAACTGCTTCGCACCTAAAAAAGATAAATTTTTAGTGTAATAAAAGGCAAAACCCCACGGTAACGCTGACGCGTATCGTGGGGTTTTAACACATTAGACCACAAAAAGTTGCTTTTTTAGGCATTTAATCCCTAATCACA
>JAZSRO010000100.1:0-2014 GCA_045538515.1 Acutalibacteraceae bacterium
TCGATCTTGGCATAACCGTCAAGGCAGACCAAATAAAGAAAAACTAACTACCCAAAGCAAATTTTGAAAGGAGGATGATGGTGTGAGAAAACTTTATAACGAGTTTTTCTACATCCCCAGGCACGGAAAAGTGCGTGAAAAAGTAATGCTCACCCGCATTGCAATGACCGTTACGATTGTAATAATGTGTCTTGCCGCAATGAGCATTACCGCCTACGCCTATTTTTCTTACAATATCACCTCCGGCTCCAACATTATTAAAGCGGCACATTTTGAAACAAAGGTTTCGATACAAATTACCGATGAAAATGAAGAAGCCGTAGATATAAATCCAATAACGAGTAATTATCAGACTTATAAGGTTGGATTAGATGCAGGTAAAATTTATACGGTAACAATTACTCCAACCGAAAACAGTACAGCAAAAACTGGTTTTGTCGCTATTACTGCGAATGGTTGTGATAAAACATATCATACACAACAATTGGGAATAGATACAAACATTGGTGAGGGTGGAACAAAGACCATATCTTTCAAGCTAATCGTCACTGATAAAACCGATGTTCATTTTCTCGCTCACTGGGGCACTTCCTCTTATTATGACGCTTACAAAAATAAGGGCGATCAAGAGGAACTATATATAACCCAAGACGAAGAAATCATGATGATCGTTAATGGTTATGCCGAACCAAATGTTAACAATAACACTAACGAAGGCTCCAATGATGAGAACGAGGGAACTGAAGGGACTACACCTTCCACTAACACCACCACAGGTACGGAATCCTCTTCTACTCAAACACCGGAGAGTACAACTACTCCCTCAACCGAAACAAGCACACCTGTAGAAACTACACCGCCCGAAACTACGGGAGAAAGTGAATCTACAAATACAACCGAGCCAAGCAGCACAACTACAGAACCTGCAACTCAAACAACGGAGCCTGCGGCGACTGAGCCGGCAAGCACCGAATCAACCACAGAAACCCAGCCTACAACCGAGAATACGGAGACAACAGGCGCACCCACCACCGAGGCGAGCGAATAAATGAAGCTAAAGATATTTACCAAAATCTCCCAATTTTTCGGGGGGGGGGTACACCCTATCAGCGTTCTAAAAAGGAGGCTGAGAGCGTGAATAACACCCCTAATACAGAAGAATTTGAGCGTTGTGTAATGTGCGGCGCATTGACTTGTGTGCCCGTTTCTATGCCGGTGGATTGGCGCGAAAATTATGAGATCGGTTGCGGTCAAATCTGCGCTGCATGTGCGAAGAAACAGCGTGAATCAACAGGATTAGGAAATATCCTATCTAACGAACAGATACTGCAAGCTCTAGAACAAAGCAAGAAAGAAAATAATAAATAATAATAAAGCTAAAAACACAGTTCTTTTATCAAAAAAGAGCTGTGTTTTTCTATATTCGCTCTAAAAAGTGTATCGATTATATAATTTTTCGATAATTTTTATGTTTTTTGCCCTTCGTTTAAGTTTTCTTGAAACTCAAATATAACCTTTTTTACATTTTTTCAAAGAGTCGCGGTGGTCGCGGCTCTTAATTTTTTGTGTAAAAGAGGTTTTTTCTATGTTAGACAGAACAGAGTACGAAAATTATTGGTACGCTTTCCAAAAGAAGTTGGATAAACTTTTGGACGAACGTGATATGTCCTATCGAGAATTAAGTATTGAGCTTGGCAAATCGCCGGGATATATTCACGACATTCTCAGCCGAAGAATCGATCCGTCCACTATATCTTTGTTTGCAATGGCAGCATATTTTAACTGCTCAATATGGGATTTTTTAAATATTAACAAGTAAAAGTTCCGGTGTATCGTTTGTCAAACAACACATCGGGCAAATCTATTGACGCTGAAAAAATCACATGCTAAACTGACTATACTTCATTCATAATTAAGAAGGAGCGAACACAAAGAGCAATAAAAATGATTGTATATTATTGTTGCTCTTTGCCTACTTTTATGTTTTGTCTTCGGTAAGTGACGGAGCAAAAAA
>JAZSRO010000084.1:0-2271 GCA_045538515.1 Acutalibacteraceae bacterium
ATCTTATGATTTGGTTGTTCTGTGTCATTGCATTTGCGTTATATAGGGTAATGGTGACATGGGGCGGAAGAAAATTTGAGACATTATAAAAACGAAATTAAAAATTGCCGATTCGGTTTTGTTTGACCGAAACGGCAATTTGCTTTTATTCGTTCCAAGGGCGGTTTTTCTTAAGCCATCCACGTTCTTCCCAATAATCTTTTTCTATAGGAGAGGAGCCCATTCCGCCGGCCTGCATCTTTCCCATAATAAAGAAAATAAAACGGGTTTTGAAGCCGACAGAAGGCTTTTTCTTGTTTGCAAGCTGCTTTGCCAATTTTGTTGTACGCTTCTCAAGCTTTGACTTTTTCTTTTCGGAAACCATATCCCAGTTCATAGCCTGCAGAGCGACACCGAGAGTTTTTATGTAAGGAACACCCCAGTAAAATAAGGCGGTGGAAATATCTTTGGTAGCGGATTTTGCACCGGAACCGGCTGCAGTAGAGACTACAACGGCCTTCTTTGAAAACATGCAGGCGCGAGGACGGTGTGACATCCAGTAGGTAAAGGTCAGGTCGATAAAGGATTTCATAGGGGCGGAGGCGCGCAGGCAGTAGGTCGGAGTAGTAAAAATCAGTACATCAGCAGCTTCTACGGCATCCATGATAACTCGTTTTTCTTCGAAAAAAGGACAGTTTTGGTCGCCGTCAATGCACTTGTAGCAGCCAACACAAAAGTGGTTTAAGTCCTTTGGCAGAAAGAATTCCGTGATGTTTTTTTCGGTTGAAATTTTGTCGGCAACCATGCGTCCGATGTGATAGGAGCTGCCCTTGTGGTTTTGTCCGTGGATCAATACGATGTTCATTGTGCGTCCTCCCTTTTGTATATTTGATTAAATTGTTTGATGTGTTGTTCCAAAAGCCGGAGGGCTTCCGGTTCCCGCTCCGGCGCCCGGTCGCAAAGCGTCAGTAAAAGATAGAGCGGAGCGTAGAAGTGGAGTGCCATAATATCGGCATCTGCCGGGCAGAATAGACCGCAGGCCCCCAGCATGGAAAGAATCCGGCTTTGATAGGAAAGGGGATCGTCGGTATATTGTTTGGTATAAAGGGCTGCCAGTTCCTCGTCGTGGAATTGCTCGATGGTGAGCATTTTGCGAAAACGGCAAACATAGTCATCATGCAGAAAGTAAGTAAATAGGCCGGTGCCCATTTGAACCAGCATTTCCTCGGATACGGAAGCAAAGAGAGTGGCATCTGCGGTTGCATTGTTGCCGTTCATTTGCAAGCCGGCGGCCTGTTGGGTGTACCGGATATCCATTTCCTTCAGAATGGCATCGAAAATATCACGTTTGCTTTTGTAGTGCTTATATAGGGATGGAGCTTTGATGCCGACGGCGTCTGCAATTTCCGCAACGGAGACGGAGTGATAACCTTTTTCGGAAAAAAGGGTGAGTGCAATGTCTAAAATTCGTAATTTTGTGTTCATGGAGACCTCGTTTTACTGTGTTTTTATAGTTGGCTAATAAATGTTAGCTTACTGTAAAGATTATAGGCTAATGTTTATTAGCTGTCAAGTTCTTTTTTTGACAAATAAGATTGAAAAATAATAAATAGAACCTGTGTTCTGGTGAGAAATGTGGTATACTATTATTAGTAGCCGACAGGCTACCGGCAATCGTGTACATACCGTATGGTAAAGGGTGGGTGACCTTCATTTCGAACGGAATGGAGGTGATGCCGATGAAGAATCGTTTTGATTTTAAGGATTTGATGTCCTTCGGAATGTTCCTTCTGGCATTGTTGACATTCATATTTTTGATTTGTCAGTAACAGTAACATAAAAAGCCTCCCCTGTACTTTGACCGGTTAGGGGAGACTTTTTCTCATATCCAAGGTCAACCACTCTGTGGCGATTGCCTTTTTCTACTCTTATTATATCATAGATTTGATAAGATGCAAGTACTTTTGTATGTAATAGCGAAGTGCGGATACACGGGATACGCGGATTTCAAAAAAAGTGCTTTTCTTTTTCAACATCTTGTGGTATCATATATATTTAGCGGAGATATATTCCGAGACTTCTGAAAAGCACGTCGGTTACGGTGTGTTTTCCAGTTGTTTCGGCAATCTCCGCAAAGAAAATATACTTACAAAAGGAGATTAGTTATGGCATTCAAGAGTTTTTCTATGGAACTCGCAGGCAGAACTTTGACCGTAGATATCGGCAGAGTTGCCGCACAGGCAAACGGTGCAGAAGTCGGAAGGCCAAGCGGTCTTAGGAAGACAAGACCTG
>JAZSRO010000027.1:0-3299 GCA_045538515.1 Acutalibacteraceae bacterium
GTTGGCACGTTACGCCAAGGCATTGGGACATCCGATAAGGGTTGCCATAATGAACTTTTTGGCGGAACAGGACACGTGTTTTTTTGGCGAAATACACGAAATACTTCCTATTGCGAAAGCCACTGCATCACAGCATCTTAAAGAATTGAAAGAGGCTGGACTGATTCAGGGCGAGATTATGCCGCCAAAAGTGAAGTATTGTATCAACCGCGACAGTTGGCAAGAGGCAAAAAACTTGTTTTCTGAGTTTTTTGGCAAATGTCTATGCTCAAAAAAAGGTTGTTGCGAATAGAAAAATATTTTTTTTGGAAATATTGTTCGTAAGATTACGAACACCATATATAAAACAGATTGTTAAACATTAAAACTTAAAAAAATGGAAATCAAAGTATTAGGAACAGGATGTTCCGGCTGCAAAGCCCTGTATGCCACCGTGCAACAAGCAATCGAGGAGTTGAATCTCAACGCAACCGTAACCAAGGAAGAGGACTTGACTAAGATTTTGGAGTACAACGTAATGACCCTTCCCGCACTCGTGGTAAACGAGAATGTGGTAGCCAAAGGCCGCCTCTCGCTCTCCGAAGTAAAATCCATATTGTTGAATATCAAAGGCTAACAACGATGAAAGTAATTACTATTGCATTGCTCTTTATGAGCATCGTGCTTTCGGCCTGTGCTCAGACCGATAGCCCCAAAACCGTTCCCACGGCAGAATCAGATGGTATTGAGGTACTGTATTTTCACGGCAAAGAGCGTTGCGCCACCTGCATCGCAATCGAAAAACAGACCAAACAAGCGGTAGAAGAACTCAGCGACAACAGACTGACAATGAGAACAATTGACATCTCAAAAAAAGAGAACGAAAGCATTGTCGAAAAATACGAAGTGGCGTGGTCGTCGCTTATTGTGGTAAAAGGCGACAACGTGCTAAATCTCACTGAATTGGGTTTTTCATTGGCAAGAAACAATCCTGATGGATTCAGAGAAAGATTAAAGTCGGAAATCAAACAATTACTAAAATGACAGAATTGTTACAGAACTTACTCAACAACAGCAACTTGCCCATCGTAACAGCATTCTTGCTCGGTTTGTTGACGGCAATAAGTCCCTGCCCGTTAGCCACCAACATAACCGCAATAGGATTTCTGTCAAAAAACATAGAAAACCGTCGTCGAGTATTCTTAAACGGAATGTTTTACACAGTAGGCAGAATGTTGAGTTACACATTGTTAGGCATTGTGATAATTGGCATTTTGAATCAAGGTTCAAGCCTTTTCCACATTCAGAAAAAATTGGCAACAATTGGAGATGTAATTCTCGGTCCTGCATTGTTACTGATTGGACTATTTATGTTGTTTGGTCATCTGATTAAACTGCCAAAAGTTGGTTTCGGTTTTTCGGGCGAAAAACTATCTAAAAAAGGCGGTTTTGGTGCGCTGTTGCTTGGCTCGTTGCTTGCCCTGACATTCTGTCCAACAAGTGCCGTATTATACTTTGGGGGATTGATACCATTGTCGGTGAGCGTTCCCGCTGGTTGGATGTTGGCGATAGTATATGCCATTGCCACGGCACTGCCAGTATTGATAGCGGCCATCATCTTGACTTTCAGCGTAGGAAGCGTTGGAAAGTTCTACGGGAAAACCCAACAATTTCAGAAATGGGTCAACAGAATAGTCGGCGTGTTGTTTTCGATGGTTGGGGCATACTATTGTACAATTAATTTTTTGTAACTAATGTTCGTATATTAACGAACAAAAAAATTATAAATTATGATACAGAATTTTGCAGATTGGGTCGTATATGGAATAATGGGCTTTGACTCTCAGACTAAATTGGGTGAGGCGGTCAATTTCTTCATCTACGACACCACAAAAATTGTGATTTTGCTTTTTGCAATCAGCGCGGTGATGGGCGTTATCAATGCGTATTTCCCCACCGACAGACTCAGGGATTATCTCAATAGGCACAAACTCTTTGGATTTCAGTATTTGATGGCGTCGCTCTTTGGCGCAGTAACGCCTTTTTGCTCGTGCTCGTCGATACCGCTTTTTATCGGCTTTGTAAAAGGCGGCATACCGTTGGGTGTAACATTCTCATTCTTAATAACATCGCCATTGGTCAACGAAGTGGCGGTGGCAATGTTTCTCGGAACATTCGGCGCAAAGGCAACTGCAATATATGTCGCCTCGGGCATATTGCTGGGAAGTGTTGGCGGCGCAGTTTTGGAATTGTTGCACCTTGAACCTTTGTTAACGCCGTGGGTACGCAAATTGCAGAAACAAAGTAACTTAGAACAATCAAAATGGCAAACAGAAAAAGTATCATTTTTCAAACGATTGCCCTCCATTCTCAAAGAGAGTTGGCGCATTGTAAAAGGAGTTTTGGTATATGTGATAATTGGCATAGCCATCGGAGCCGGCATTCACGGTTTTGTACCCGAGAATTTTTTCAGCGGATATTTGGGTGGCGGACAGTGGTGGACCGTGCCATTGGCGGTAATCCTCGCCGTACCTATTTACAGCAACGCCGCGGGTGTGATTCCTCTGATTGAAGCCTTTGTGTCAAAGGGAGTTGCATTAGGCACAGCGATAGCTTTTATGATGGCAGTTGTTGGTCTATCGTTACCCGAAGCCACCCTTCTAAAGAAAGTCATGACATGGCGGCTCATCGGTATCTTCTTCGGTACCATTACGCTGTTTATAATTTTGTTAGGTTATCTTTTTAATTTGATCTTATGAGAATCCTTATTTTATGTACAGGCAATAGTTGTCGTAGCCAAATGGCACATGGCTTTCTACAATCATTTGACAATAAACTGGATGTCTTTTCAGCAGGAACAAAACCTGCTGAAAAGGTTAATCCGATGGCGGTAAAGGTTATGGAAGAAATGGGTATAGATTTAACCCACCATACCCCTAAAAGTGTAAACCTATATATAGGGCAGGAATGGGACTATGTTATTACGGTCTGCGGTGGGGCAAACGAAAGCTGCCCGATGTTTACGGGTGAAGTAAGGAACAGGCTGCATATAGGATTTGACGACCCCTCGGAAGCAACCGGAACACCGGAGTTTATAAACAGTGAATTTCATCGGGTACGGGATGAGATAAAAGCCCGTTTCTATGACTTCTACCTGAAAGAATTAAGACCACAATTAAGCTAAATAGTTGTTGTTATGGAAAAGAAACAAGGAATTGGATTTTTTGAAAAATACCTGACTATCTGGGTTGCCTTGTGCATCATTATTGGAATTGCCGTGGGACAATGGCTTCCGGCAATTCCGCAAACATTAAGCAAAT
>JAZSRO010000021.1:0-1568 GCA_045538515.1 Acutalibacteraceae bacterium
CTTCTGTGGTAAAATGTTTGTAGGGCTTCATGCTAACCTCCGTTCAAAATGTTTGTGTGGTAACTACATTTTACAAGTCGGAGGCCAAGCGGTCTTAGGAAGACAAGACCTGATAACAACTCCTTGGCTCACAGAACGACATGGCTACGATCCGACTTGATAGACTTCATGCCTTCCAAGGTGTAAAATGTAGTTACCACACAAACATTTTGAACGGAGGTTAGCATGAAGTCCTACAAACATTTTACCACAGAAGAACGAAAATGTCTACAACAATTTTTAACAGAAGGATTAAGTTTTCGCAAAATAGCAGATCTTCTTGAAAGAAGTCCTTCTACGATCAGCCGAGAAGTAAATCGAAACAAGGCTAAATACAAGCCCCATAGTAAACCCGACAATAAATATTGGTATCATCATTGGCGTGCTCAAAATCTGTATATACGTCGCAGACGTGAGCAGAATCGCTTTGCTTTGCAGCCCAATACGCTTGAATGGGATTTTATTGTTTCGCATTTGAAGCAATATTGGACGCCAGAACAAATATGCGGACGTTGGGAGCTACTTTATCCGGAACGCAAAAGGCTTTGCGTTGCTACTATTTATAGAGCAATTAAAGCAAAAAGATTGCCGGAAATAACCGCAAAGAACAATCTTCGCCGCAGAGATAAACACAGATGTCATCAGAACTCTAATTATAATACAATTCATCCCGATCGTATTATTCCCGAATGGCTTGGTGTGATCAAGCAACGCTCCAGAATAGGAGATTGGGAAGGAGATACCGTATACGGTGGAGTAGGAAAAGGGTTGCTTGTGACGTTGGTAGATAGGAAAACCCGATTTCTTTGTGCAGGACTTATCCATAGCCGTTCTTCTACAGAAACAAGAGAAATGATTGAATTATTGCTTAAAGACAAGCCTGTAAAAAGTATATCTTTAGACAATGGTTCGGAGTTTTCTGAGTTTAGAGAGTTAGAGAAAGCATTGAATACCGAGGTGTATTTTGCGGAACCACATAAACCTTGGCAACGCGGAACCAATGAAAACACCAACGATATTTTAAGGTTTTTCTTCCCTAAAGGCTACAATTTTCATTCTTTGGATAATGAAAGTTTGCAAAATATTGTTTTATCTATTAACCTGAGACCCAAAAAATGCTTGGGGTGGCGTTCGCCTTTTGAAGCTTTTTTTGGCGTTGCACTTGCTTGACAAT
This sequence comes from Acutalibacteraceae bacterium, assembly GCA_045538515.1. Lineage (GTDB taxonomy): Bacteria > Bacillota > Clostridia > Oscillospirales > Acutalibacteraceae > SIG589. The sequence continues at coordinate 1,214 of JAZSRO010000021.1, forward strand.
TTGCCGGGGAACCGCGATAGCGGTGGAAGGAGCCTGCGTGACTTTAGATTTGAACTTATTTTATTGTAACGCACTCTCCCTCAGTCGCCTACGGCGCCAGCTCCCTCCCGGAGGGAGCCTTGGGTTACGCACAACAATAGGGGTATGGGCTTGCCCGAAACCTTTGTAATACAAAGACGAAACTGGCGATAAAACGAAAAAATAATTTACTTAAAAGGAGAAAAGCTATGTTTTCATTATTTTCTAAAAAAGTTATGAATGAGGAAGCAGCAAGAGCTTTTTGGGCTTGGTTTGAAGAACAAGAGTCATGGATCGTCAATTGTCTTTCTAATCACGATTCAGCTTTTGTTTGGGC
>JAZSRO010000006.1:0-7498 GCA_045538515.1 Acutalibacteraceae bacterium
ACCATTTTTCCAACTAGCAAGGTCGTGTTTTACCTTATCACTTACGGGAACGCCCTCAATTGAAGTCATAGCATCTGAAAAGGAAATTCGTTTTTCTTTTTCGTCAGCAGATATGCTATCCATACCGCTTGTGAGTTTTAACATTTTTAATTTGCGAAGCAATGCTTTATCTAACAACTCGGCGGCGGTTTCAATGTCTGCAAGTCTGATTAAAATCTCAGGCAATTGCGCCTCATATTCTTTTCTTAAAGAAATCTGCTTTGCTATTTGTTCTGCTTCTTCTGCCTTAATATATTTGCTTTCAACGGTATCTCCGTTACGGGTTTGCAAATACAAATATTGTTTACCGCCAATCGTTTTTTTAGAAATATATCCTTTGGGCAAAACACTAAGCTTTTGCTCAATTTCAAGCTTTGATGCAAGCAATTCTTTATACTCAAAAATAATATCAGTCATACTATTACCTCCCGACTACTAATAGTATATCACAAATTAACCTACAAATCAACAAAAATTTGAAAATTTGTAGGTTAAATATAACTATGCTATAATCAGGATAGCAATTATTTAATTTGATTTCATTTTAAGTCCGCCATCACTTGCTACAAACAAGGTGATACCTAAACATATTAGAAAAGCGCCTGTTGATGTTGAGGCCTTATATAAAAGTGCAAGATAGCCTGTCCGAACAGTAATTAATATTAAAATCAGCATAACAATACACTTAAACAGCTTCATTTTAAATCCTCCTTTTATGTACTAAAAAAGCCTTATTTCAAGCGGTTTTGTCAGCTGCTCCGCCGTAGTCATTACACCTTGTTTGCCGCGCTTCGCCGAAGCGCTGATAGTGTACTATCTCACGCTGACGAAGGAATTTTATTGGGTCTGCAACATCAGGGTCGTCACAGAAACGCAAAATATTGTCATAGGTTGTACGCGCTTTTTGTTCTGCCGCTAAATCTTCGTGAAGGTCGGTTAAGACATCGCCTTTTGATTGTAGATATGAAGCGGTAAAAGGCACACCAGAAGCGGCAACGGGATAAATTCCTGTTGTATGGTCGACAAAATAAGCATCAAATCCCGATTCCGCAATTTCTTTTTCACTTAAATTGCGTGTGAGTTGATACACAATTGCACCTATCATCTCAAGGTGGGCTAATTCTTCTGTACCTACAAGCGTATTAAAAACGCTTTTTATTCTTCTCTTTAAGTTTATTTTGAACGGCGTTAAATACCCTTTTGCTTACAATTGCTTTATGATGATTGCTAATATAAACCATTTCCTCTTGACCGTTGTTTTTTCTTTTTTGGTGTGTTAAATAGTTTGGTGTATAAGTCTTTTTCTGAACTAAATCACCACAGTATTTTTCGTTTTTCAGAATTCTTAAAACCGCAGTTGCAGACCACTTATTTTTGTTTTTTGTAAAAATATTGTTTTGGTTTAGATAATTAGCAATTTTGTATGTACTCATATCCTCATTTAAGTAAAGCGAAAAAATTTTTTTAACGATGTTTGCGCCTTCATTTTCAACATAAATCTCACCGTTTTTTACATCATAACCTAACATACTTCTGCCAAAAACTATCCCCTTTTCCATCTGCCTTTTTTGTCCCCACTTTACCCTTTCAGAAGTTTTTCTGCTCTCCTCTTGCGCTATAGATGACATAATTGTTAGACGCAATTCTGCATCTGCATCGAGCGTATTTATGTTATCGTTCATAAAATAAACTCCAACGCCTAAATCCTTGAGTAACCGCGTATAATAAATGCTATCTAAAGTATTTCTTGCAAATCGGCTTATTTCTTTAGTGATAACATATTGAAATTTGCCGATTTTTGCGTCCTCAATCATCTCTAAAAATGCTTTTCGATTTTTTACTCCTGTACCGCTTATACCTTCGTCAACATAAAGTTTTGTTAAATCATAGTTCTTACCAATGTTCTTAAAAAATTTTACTTGATTTTCCAGTGAATTTGCCTGGTCAGTTTTATCGGTAGAAACGCGGCAATAAGCACAAATTTTCATTTTTCTGTCGCCAAAATAAAAATTTTTTATGATAAAAACCACCTTTATATAGCAATTTTGGGAATTAAGTAGTATAATAAGTTATCAAATTATTTTTTGAGAGGTATTTTTATGAAAATAATTGTTGTAGGTTGCGGTAAGATTGGTTCTACTATTATATCCAATCTCGTAACCGAGGGACACAATGTTGTTGCGGTTGATAATAGCGCTGAAATCATAGCCGATATAACAAATATTTATGATGTTATGGGCGTTTGCGGCAACGGTGTTGACTGTGATGTTTTAGAAGAAGCAGGTGTTAAAAATGCCGAACTTTTTGTATCGGTCACCGGCTCTGATGAGTTTAATATGCTGAGTTGTTATATCGCCAATAAAATGGGTGCTAACCAAACCATTGCCCGAATTCGCAACCCCGAATATAACGATAACGGTTTAGTTTTCTTAAAACAAAACCTTAATCTTTCTTTGGCAATCAATCCCGAACTTTTGGTTGCAAAAGAACTTTACAATTTGCTTAAACTTCCTTCTGCCGCTAAGGTTGAGATGTTTTCAAAGCGTAATTTTGAAATGATTGAATTGCGTCTTAAGCCTGATAGCAAACTTGATGGTATGTCGCTTGTAGAACTCAAGAAAAAGTACCCGTATAATTATCTTGTTTGTGCCGTTAAACGCGATGAGATGGTTTATATTCCGGATGGTAATTTTATTCTTAAAAGCGGTGATAAAATTGCTGTTGCCGCTACCATTTCTGAACTTATTAAATTTTTGAAGAGCATTGAAATGCTTCAAAAACAGGCAAGAAATATTATGATTCTTGGCGCCAGTAAAACAGCATTTTATCTTTCGAAAATGTTACTTGCCGGTGGCAATAATGTAAAAATTATTGAAAAAGATGCCGCAATATGCGAAGAATTTGCAGAGCAACTGCCTTCTGCAGTAATAATAAACGGTGATGGAGCGCAACAGGAACTTTTACTTGAAGAAGGCATAGGCTCTATGGATGCTTTTGTTTCTCTAACGGGAATGGACGAGCAAAATATTCTTATTTCTTATTTTGCATCATCGCAAAATGTGCCGCGTGTTATTACAAAAATTAATCGTGACGAATTTACGACAATGGCGGATAAGTTGGGACTTGATAGCGTAATTTCTCCCCGACTTTCAACAGCCGCTGTCATTGTTAGATATGCTCGTGCGCTTAATAATTCAATCGGCAGCAGTATGGAAACTTTGTATAGGTTTATGGACGGCTCCGCCGAGGCTATGGAATTTATCGTTTCGTCCGACTGTCCTATTGTAAATATACCGCTAAAAGAACTTAAAACCAAGAATAACACCTTGATTGCTGGTATTGTTCGCGGTAAAAAAACTATTGTTCCTTCCGGTGATGATATGATTTTACCGGGCGACAATGTTATTGTAGTTGTTTCGGGACACAAAATTGATAATTTAACCGAAATCGTTTTATAAACGGAGTGTTTATATGAATCGTAGAGTTGTTTTTAATGTTATTGGAAAAATGATACTATCCGAAGCGGCATTGCTTTTATTACCAACGGCAGTATCTTTTTATTACAGAGAATATGGCGCCTTCGCATTTTTGTTTGCGGTGCTTGTCGCTCTAATAGTCGGCGGTGCATTACACATTTTTTCTAAACCAAAAAACAGTGTGATATATGCCAAAGAAGGATTTGTTATTGTCGCATTTTCCTGGATATTTATGTCGGCAATTGGCGCCCTCCCCTTTTATCTCAGCAAAGAGATTCCGACATATATCAATGCTTTTTTTGAAACTGTTAGCGGTTTCACCACTACGGGAGCCTCAATACTTACCGATGTTGAGGCGATGAGTCGCGGTATGCTTTTCTGGCGCAGTTTCACACACTGGGTTGGCGGTATGGGCGTCCTTGTATTTGTAATGGCTATTTTGCCAAGAACAACCGACCGACCGATACACATAATACGCGCGGAAATGCCTGGACCAATTGTTGGTAAACTTTTACCAAAAGCAAAAGACACGGCTAAGGTACTATACATTATTTACATCGTTATGACGGCTGTTGAGATTGTTCTGTTAAAAATCGGAGGCATGACACTATTTGATTCGGTTATACATTCATTTGGTACAGCAGGAACAGGCGGTTTTGGCGTTCAATCAGATAGTATCGGAGGATACTCTCCCTATCACCAATGGGTAATAGGAATATTTATGCTGATTTTTGGCGTTAACTTCAATCTTTATTATCTTATATTGATTGGTAAACTGAAAGCCGCAATAAAAAGCGCAGAATTGTGGGTTTATATTGGAATTGTAGCGGTATCAACAATACTGATAGGAACAAATATTTATCACCTTTATAACAATGTGCCTGACGCCCTGCGTCACACATTTTTTCAAATTTCATCAATTCTTACTACCACAGGATATTCTACTGTTGATTTTAACCTTTGGCCCGAGTTTTCAAAGTGCATTTTGCTTTTCTTGATGTTTATTGGAGGTTGTGCCGGTTCTACGGCGGGTGGTATCAAAGTGTCGCGTGTTGTAATGCTATATAAACAATTGAAAAACGAGTTCAAACGAATGTTACATCCCCGTTCGGTCAATGTCGTTAAGTTTGAAGAAAAAAAAGTTGATTCAACAACAATTAGCGGCGTGAGCACTTATTTGTTTATCTATATTCTCACTTTCCTCAGCATATTACTTTTGCTTTGCCTTGAAGATTTTAGTTTTATTACTAATTTCAGCGCCGCGGCTTCCTGTTTTAACAATATAGGCCCCGGATTTGACGCGGTTGGTCCAATGGCAAGTTTTGCAGAATATTCGGATTTTTCAAAAATTATACTCTCTTTCGCAATGTTGCTTGGAAGGCTTGAAATATTCCCGATTTTAATCGCTCTATCCCCTGCTACTTGGTCAAAAAAATAAGAAAAACGCCCTGAACAGAGGGCGTTTTTTAATACATATGTACCTATATCTGTCAGTAATCCTTTAAGTTCGTTATAAGGCATCGAATAGCGCTGACTTAAATAACGCAAACTGGCGCTTAATTCACCATCAGGACCGCCATACTGTGTTATAATTAGTTTAGCGAGTTTTGGATTGCAGTTTTTAATATTTACGGGATACTGCAACTTTTTTTCATATTGCCACATTAGTTACACATCTCCTTGTTACTTTCCCAGGGCCACGGTCCTTTTATCCAGTCCCAGTCGGTATTATCATTGCCCGAAGCGATAATCGGTCCGTATTTCTTCTGATATTCATTAAGCAATACGGTATATTTTTGTGTGTTAGTTTTGAACATTTTTAACGCTTCTTGATTGTTCGGGTGTGTATCCAAGAAGAGATTAAGTTCCACAATTGCGAATTTTATGCTTGAGAGTCTGCGAAGCATCATTTCTTTATCACGATTCATCCAACATTCACCCAGTTCTTTTTACAGCCAACAAATGGTTTATTAAGTTCAGGAAAAATTGTTCCCTCGCATAGACCACTTTCGGCGTCATAGGTTTTGTTAAACTTTTGCACAGGAACATAAGCCATCGCAAGTACCATATCATCACAATTATTAATTGAAACGGCTTTTTCTCCCGGTTTCACATTGCAAAATGCCGGATTTGAAAAATCAAAAAAATTATCCATTGTTTTTTTCCTCCTGTTCATTGATTTCTCAATTACATACTATGTTACAGAGGATAAAATGTTAAAAAGAGTTGTTTTCTAAAACAACTCTTTTTTATGTATTATATTCAATTTTTAATTAAAACTATATTTGGTGATTATATGAGCATTATAACATGTACATCGGATTGTGAATATCAAAAAGAAGGATATTGCACACTCAACAGTACAACCGAAATAACCAACATATATGGCGATTGTCCGTATATTGTAAAGCCATCATCTAATAATTTCGATGGCTTCACGAACATTAGAAACAGGGATTAGCTCAATATCTTTATTATATCCGTCTAGCTGTTTCAAACACGCTTTAGGAAGGACGCATTTTTTGAATCCGAGTCGTGCGGCTTCGTTAACGCGCAGAAGTGCTCTTGAAACATTTCTAATTTCGCCCGATAGTCCCACTTCGCCAAAAATCACAGTATCATCAGGAAGTGGCACATCGCGCAGTGCTGAAACAAGCGACATAACAACAGGTAAATCCGCAGCCGGCTCGTCTAAGCGCATACCACCTGCTATATTGAGATAAGCATCAAGATTTGAAAAATACAGCCCGTTTCTTTTTTCGAGTACAGCCAACAGTAGATTAAATCTATTGTAATCAAAGCCTGTACACATTCTGCGCGGATTACCAAAACCTGTTGTTGTAACAAGCCCTTGCACCTCTGCAAGTATCGGTCTTGTGCCCTCAATAACACAAGCGATGCCCGAACCCGATACATTCTTGCTTCGGCCAGATAAAAGCATCATAGAAGGGTTGTCCACCTCGGAAAGACCGTTATCACGCATTTCAAATACACCGATTTCATTTGTCGAGCCGTAGCGGTTTTTTATAGCGCGTAAAATTCGGTAAGACTGATTTCTTTCGCCCTCAAAATATAAAACCGTATCAACAATATGCTCTAATACTTTCGGTCCCGCAATATCTCCGCCTTTATTTACATGGCCTACTAAAATTATGGGAATATCAAGGCTCTTACCCGTTCTAAGTAGCATACCTGTACTTTCTCTTACCTGAACAATACTGCCTGTAGAAGACGATAATTCCTCGATATTCATCGTTTGAATAGAATCAATCATAACAAGGTCAGGAGTTTCATTTTTAATATATTCACAGACTGATTGTGTATCGGTTACAGTGAGAATCTTTAGGTTTTCATTAGCAATACCAAGGCGTTTTGCGCGCAGTTTGATTTGTACTGCAGATTCTTCTCCCGAAACATATAAAATATTGAGTTTTGAATCTACGCTTCCACATATTTGCAACAAAATTGTAGATTTACCGATACCGGGGTCACCGCTAAGCAATACAACCGAGCCTTTTACCACGCCGCCGCCAAGCACACGGTCAAGCTCGGAAATACCCGTCACAAAACGTGGCTCGTCTGAACAGCTGATTTCTGATAACGGCTTTGCCACCGCCTTATTACCCGAAAGACTGATTGCACCTGTTGTCGCTTTTATAACAGGCACACTTTCTTCCATAGTATTCCAGGCATAGCATGCGGGACACTTGCCTAACCATTTCGGTGACTCATAACCGCAGTCACTGCAAATATAAACACTTTTCTGCTTAGCAGCCATTTTAAATCTCCTTTATTTTAGAAAAATATTCCGTAATTCCGCAATAAATACAAAACGCCATTTTGTTTTGATAATCGTTATTCTTTAAAAGCTCAAGTTCGGCACTGTTGCTTAAAAAACCGCACTCAACCAAAATTGCCGGAACTGTGGCATTGTATATTAAATAAGTCGAGCTTGTAGCCTGCTTGTTCACGCGGTTGTTATC
>JAZSRO010000116.1:0-3584 GCA_045538515.1 Acutalibacteraceae bacterium
CAGGTCCGGGAAATGATGGCGGTTGCCGATCAGCATCCCGATGTGGTATTCGGCATGATGTTCAATCAGCGTACCAACCACATTTACCGCAAGCTCAAGGAGATCATTGACTCCGGCGTTTACGGCAATATCCGCCGTACCAACTGGCTCATCACCAACTGGTACCGCCCTCAGGCTTACTATGATTCCGGCGCATGGCGGGCAACCTGGTCCGGTGAAGGCGGCGGTGTGCTGATGAATCAGTGCCCCCATCAGCTGGACCTGTGGCAGTGGATGTGCGGCATGCCCGTAAGAGTCCATGCCCATCTGCATTACGGCAAATGGCATGATATTGAAGTCGAAGACGATGTAACCGCTTATGTTGAGTATCCTAATGGCGCAACAGGCGTGTTTGTTACTTCAACAGGCGATGCAAGAGGTACCAACCGCTTTGAAATCCAGATGGATAAAGCAAGATTTATTGTTGAAAACGATAAACTTATAATGGATGAATACGAGATGACCGAACAGGAATTCTCAAAGACAACCAAGGATATTTTCGGTATTATCAATGCTGAAACCAAAGAGGTTGAAACAGACGGCGAAAATCCGCAGCATATCGGCGTTCTCAATGCTTGGGCAGATGCTATTTTACACGGTGGCAAACTCATAGCCGAGGGTAAAGAGGGTATCAACGGTCTCACGCTTTCCAACGCAATGCACCTGTCATCATTCCTTGGCAGAGAAGTTACACTTCCGCTTGATAACGAACTTTATTATGAAGAACTTATGAAGCGTGTTGCTACATCAAAGAAAAAGGATTTTGAGCCTCTTGGCTTTGCCGATGCCGCAGCGGTAATGGGCAGTACAAAATCATAATAACGAAAGCCTCATCGTAAGATGAGGCTTTTATTATTTATTAAGTATATAAATAGCAAGATTAAGATATCCGGCAAATGTTACCCATAAAAGATATGGTATTTGCAAATACGCCGCAGTTTTGTTTATTTTCAAATATTTTATAATCGTTCTTACTATTAAGAAAAGCAATGCCAAAAGCCAAATAAAAGAGAAAAGAAACGCCCTTAAATTGAAGAAAATAATACTCCAAAAGAAATTGAATATAAGGCTTAAACCGTAGGTGTAAAGAGCCGATTTTTTGTCGCTGTCACTTGCCACCCTGTCGGTATATATCATCGCAGAACTTATACCCATAAGAATATAAAGTATTGTCCAAACAACAGGGAAAAGCCAAGCGGGAGGAGCAAGTGCAGGAGCATTAATTGTTGAATAAAGGTCCATATTGCCACGCGTTATAAGTGCCGAAAGACCGCCAACTGCTAAAGGTATTAAGATAGCAATAATAAATGGTTTAAGTTTGATTGTCATAAAAACACCGCCTTTATTATAGTTTATGAAATATAATGCCTTAATATATTTTGTCCTGTTGCAAAAATGTTTCGAGCGTGTTATAATTGGAAAAGATTGATGCCAAGGCGGCGATAATATGAAAATCGATATGCATACACATTGTACCACTGCAAGTGAATGTGCCCATCACGAGCCCTAACTTTTGCCCGAAATTTTCAAAAGCGCGGTATCAATGCTATTGTCCCACCGTTATATGTGACAGAAACGGTGTTTTCTATAAAGGATAGCGAAAACTTTTCGTAAAATAAGAAGGTATATTATTTTGAAAACATATTTGTTTGATTTTGACGGAACGCTTGTGGATTCAATGCCAACTTTCGTTCGTTCAATGCTCAGAATTTTAGACGAAAACAACATAAAGTACGGAGAGGATATAATCAAAATCATAACTCCACTCGGGCTTGAGGGAATAGCGGAATATTTTGTGAAAATCGGCGTTCCGCATTCAAAAGAAGAAATTATGCTTCTTATGAAAGAATATGTGCTTGATGCTTATGAAAACCATATTGGTGCCAAAAACAATGTTATATCGGTGCTTAAAAAGTTAAAGGAACGGGGCGCATCGCTAAATATTTTAACGGCAAGTCCGCATATAACGCTTGATGCGTGTCTTAAACGCCTTGATATGTTCAGTCTTTTTGATAATGTCTGGTCGTGTGATGATTTTAATACAACTAAAACCGACCCGAAAATTTATGAAATGGCGGCAGACCGCCTTAACTGTAATGTAGGAGATGTGCTTTTTTTAGACGATAATCTGAACGCAAACAAAACGGCAAAACAGGCAGGAATGAAAACCTGCGGCGTTTATGATGATTCTTCTAAAGAATATGTAGAAGATATAAAATCGGTAACCGATTATTATATATACGATTTTACTGAACTCTTGGCGATTGAATTTTAATATAAGAGGGGATATTAAAATGGGTGCAAAAAAAAGAACAATTAATGTAGCAGATGCAATCGCTTCCTTTGATTATTGGGGTGCGCTTGTGGATTTTCGTCCTTACGGAAACGGACATATAAACGATACTTTTCTTGTGCGATTTCGTCACGAAGGAAAAATCAGAAAGTATATTCTTCAGCGCATAAATAAAGAGGTTTTCAAAAATCCCGAAGAGGTAATGGCAAACATAATTGGCGTTACTGCAAGTCTTCGCAAAAAAATAAAAGAGCGCGGCGGCGACCCCGAACGCGAAACTCTTAATGTCATTAAAACCAAAGATGGACGCGGCTATTATGTAGACGGATACGGTGATTTTTGGCGTTCTTTTGTGTATGTCGGGGATACCGTTTCGCTCGACCTTCCTGAAGATGACAATGACTTTTATCAGTCTGCTGTGGCTTTTGGCTCATTCCAGCGTGATTTGGAAGACTATCCGGCTGAAACCCTTTTTGAAACCATAAAAGACTTCCACAATACACCTGTGCGTTATCAGAATTTCCTCAATTCTCTTGAGAAAAACGCATCGGGCAGAGCGGATGAAGCTTCGGCTGAAATTGAGTTCGTAAAGCAAAGAAAAGATTTTATGTCTGTTCTTGAAGAAGCACACGCAAACGGCGAACTTCCTAAACGCGTAACCCATAATGATACTAAAATCAATAATGTTTTGCTTGATAAAGATACAAGAGAACCCGCTTGTGTGGTTGACTTGGATACAATTATGCCGGGTTATTCGGTTAATGATTTCGGCGATTCCATTCGTTTTGGCGCAAGTACCGCCGCCGAGGATGAAAAGGATTTATCAAAAGTCCATTTTGATATAAACCTTTTTGAAACCTATACCCGCGGTTTCTTAAAAGGCTGCGGCGGAAGATTAAAGGAAAGCGAAATTATGCTTCTTCCCGAGGGCGCAAAAATGATGACGCTTGAATGTGGAATGCGTTTCTTAACCGATTATATTGATGGTGATACATATTTCAAAACTGCATATCCCGAGCACAACCTCATCCGTTGCCGTACACAGTTCAAACTGGTAGAGGAGATGGAAGAAAAGTGGGACGAGATGAAGAACATAGTTAAAAAATACAGCAAATAAATATCCCCCCGTATAACGGGGGGTATTTCATTTTCGGGCATAGCCCTAACCAATACTGGCGGCGCACAAGTGCGCTTTTTGTTGGCCTGCCAGCCACGCAATAATTACTTACTACCCATAAATGGGTCCCGCGGG
>JAZSRO010000036.1:0-33640 GCA_045538515.1 Acutalibacteraceae bacterium
ATTTATAAATCCTCCGTTTGTGTTTCGCTTTGACTGGCAGGTCTTTGCTATTTTAACACAAACGGAGGTTTTTGTTCATCGGTTAACCTTTTTTGAACCACGCGACTATCGCGTGGTTTTCGTTATACAACAATAAAAAAACTGCACTCATCCGAGTGCAGTTTTTTGTTATATGTTATTTTTCGCCTTTTTTCATAATATAAAGTTCTTCCGCCGCAATTCTCGCTTTTGCAACATTTACTTTACCCTTGGGGAAACAATAATAAAGCCTTTGCTTGTCCCCAATGCAAATCACATCACCAATTTCATACCAAAAATAATCGGCATAAAGTCCATAATTGGCAAGAGGAGACTGGCGATATGTGAGTCGTCCGTCACAACCCGTAAGCGTAAATCCGTTTTCATCGTGTGTAAGGTGTCCGTCACCAACCATGTAAATCGCCTTGAAGTCGGTTAGAATACCAATTTCAACATCACAGTCAAGTAGGTAACTGCCGTTGAGTAGTTCCTTTTTTACACACTCGCGTTCCCACTTGTACCAGTCGGGTATGTGCGAAAATTCAGCATCACCGTGTCTTGAGTTCATCTGCCCAAATTCGTCCATATAATACTGTTTGCCACATTCGCTACAGGTGAGCAATACGCCTTTGCCCTCTGTCTTGTTTTCAGAATTGCACGCAGGGCATTTATAAAGAATACGCTCAAGTCCGTCTGCACGGAATTTTTCGGTTACAGCAATTTTTTGGTCGCGCTGACGCGCAAAATTGTCAAATGAAAATTCACTATCCAGTAAAGCGTCAATTTCTGTGACGCTTTTATCTTTAATTTCATCTGCCGTTAGTAAACATTTAACCTCGGCAGAGACTTTAACCTTGCGCTTTTGTAGGCCGTTATATAGTGGGTCATAAAGGAAAGCACCGTCAGTAATAACCGTCACAACGGGAACACCGAGTTTTTTAATGAGGGTACCGAGTTTGCGCGGAAGGGCGGTAGCAGTGCCGTCAAAACTGTAACTTGCCTCAGGATACATCAAAACGCTTGTGTTTTTCTTTTTGATAGCGTAAATCATATCCATAATAAGCGAAACATCGGTCACAAATTTTTGTGTTGGAATACAACCGAGCAACCGCATAAGCCATTCCTTGCCCACAAAACCGTCAGATGTGCATACAATACAATATTTTTTGGGGAAGAAGATGCGAGATGCAATCTTAAGGTCAATAAAACTTGAATGATTCATCAAAATAAGATACGGTCCGTCACCCGCCTCGTCCATTCGGGTTTTTGTGAATTTGAATTTAACCGTTAAGAGTTCAAAAAATGCCAAAATCCGTATTACCAGTGTCAAAATAAAAAGAGGTTTTATCGGTCGCCTGTGCGGCGGTTTTTTAATATTTATAACCTTGTCATAATCGGCTTTCACAGTCTTAATCTTCATAAAATTCCCCTCAAATAATATCCTCGCCTATATTTTACATTATTATGTGTTGTTTTACAAGAACTTATTGTCGCGAGAATTTTTCATAAAGGGAGGTGAGCGCCTTTTTTTCAAGCCGAGACACATAACTGCGCGAGATAGAAAGTATTTTTGCTACCTCGTGCTGTGTCTTCTCATTGTACCCGTATAGTCCATATCGTAGCGCTAAAATTTTCTGTTCTCTTATGGGAAGTTCTTTTATAAATTTTCTAAGTGATTCAAGTTTGATTTTTGTGTCAATGCTTTCAACAAAATCCTCATTGTCGGAAATAACATCAATAAGCGTTAGCGCGTTGCCCTCGCGGTCGGTGTCAATGGGGTCGCTTATGAATACATCGTTTGCACTTTTTTTAAGGCTTCTAAAGCACATCAAAATCTCATTTTCAATGCAGCGTGATGCGTATGTGGCTAGACGAATTCCTTTGTCGGAACGAAAAGACGAAACCGCCTTTATAAGTCCAATCGTGCCAATTGAAATTAAATCATCCTGCGGCACCTGACCGCAGTAGTACTTTTTCACAATGTGAGCCACAAGCCGCAGATTATGTTCAATCAGTTTGTTTTTGGCGTTCTTATCGCCGTTTTCGCATTTTTTAACAAGTTCTGCCTCCTCCTTGCCGGAAAGAGCGCGAGGAAAAGCACCCGCCCCTGTAACATGTAACGCTAAAAAAACAAGCCCTTTAATAACTTCGCTCATAAGCGATAAAAACATAAAATCAACTCCTCAATATAAACTATGTCTGCACATTTTGTCCGTATTCGGTATTATAAAACGACAAAAGCAGAAAAACACTCTCAAAAATACATAATAAATGCCGATTTTTGATATAACAATGTGCTTGAAATGTATATTATGCTATGGTATCATTAAAGTGTATAAAAGAGCAAAGGAGTATATTTATGAGCTTTGATATTGTTAAAAGATACGAACATAACCCGATATTAACTCCCGATGATATGCCGGCACCTTGCTGTGCTGTGTATAACTCAGGTGTTGTTAAAACACCTGAAGGTGAGTATATTATGGCAAGCCGTTTTGAAGAGCCAAACAAAACCCAGTGCATTTGGGTTTCTCGCAGTAAAGACGGTATAAATTTCATTCCCGATGCAGAGCCGGTTAAAATCGTTTGCAAACCCGAAGAGGAAGAAGAGTTTAACGAGATTGTTTACTTGAACGGCAACAAGGGTTCTCTTATCGGTTCTTGGTTTGACCCGAGAATTAACCCCGTTGGAGACGAGTATTATATTACATATTGTGTTGGCGGTGACTATGGTTGCCGTATTGCCATCGGCAAGACTAAGGACTTCAAAACAATAGAACATGTAAGTTTCCCCATGCATGTACTCAACCGTAACGCTGTTTTGTTCCCCGAGAAGATTAACGGCGAATATTGGATGCTTCACCGTCCGCAGAACGCTGCATCAACAAGTGGCGGCTTCATCTGGATTGCATCTACAAAAGATTGGGAATATTGGGGCAACTGCAAGGTTGTTGCTAAACCCGAACAGTATTGGGAGAACACCAAAATCGGTCCCGCAGCACCTCCGATTAAAACCGAAAAAGGTTGGCTTATTGTTTACCACGGCGTGTTCCCGAACTGCAACGGAATTAACTATGGTTGCGGCGTAATGATGCTTGACCTCGAGAAACCCTGGAAGGTAATCGGCCGTTGTCCTGACCCGATTTTGTATGTAAAAGAACCGTACGAAATGATTGGTCAGGTTCCGAATGTAATCTTCCCCGGCGCTGTAATTCCTGAAGATGACGGCACCGTTAAGATTTACTACGGCGGCGCAGACTATGTTCAGTGCCTTGCAACTGCAAAACTTGATGACCTCATCAACGCTTGTATTCCTCGCTAAAAGAACAAAGGCTCTCTTACGAAAGTAGGGGAGCCTTTTTGTGTTAATATAATAAAATGTGTTTCTCGCTTTGTTGACATAAAGATAAATGGGTTATATAATATTTATATATCTTTTAAGGAGAGCGTAATATGCCCTTTTTGCCCATAACAGTTAAAGAAATGAAAGAATACGGCTGGGATAGCGCCGATTTTATAATAGTAACGGGTGATGCCTATGTGGACCATCCGTCTTTTGGTACTGCAATAATTTCGCGTGTGCTTGAATCTGCGGGTTATCGCGTGTGTATAATCCCGCAACCAAAAACCGACGCAGATTATATGCGTTTTGGAAAAGCGCGTCTTGCTTTCCTTGTGAATGGAGGAAATATAGATTCAATGGTCGCGCACTATACTGCGGCAAAAAAACGCCGCAGTGATGATGCGTATACACCTGGTGGAAAAGCGGGTGCCCGTCCCGACCGCGCCGTTATAACCTACTGTAAAAACATTCGCCGTTTGTTCCCTGATGCACAAATCGCAATCGGAGGAATAGAGGCATCGTTGCGCCGTTTTGCCCATTACGATTATTGGGACGATGCCGTTCGCCCGTCCATTCTCATAGATTCGGAAGCCGACCTTTTGATGTACGGAATGGGCGAAAAACATATTGTGGAAATCGCTGACAGATTACAGGCAGGTATTAAAATGCGCGATATAACCGATGTGCGCGGCACCTGTTATGCTGTGGACACAAAAGATTATAAACCAATGCCTGTAAAAGAATGTCCAAGTTTTGAGAATGTTTCTGCGAATACAGAGCAGGGAAGACGAAACTATGCAAAATCCTGTCTCATACAGCAAAACGAACACGATGCCGTTCGCGGAAAGATTGTCACCCAGCGCCACGCTTCAAAAATCGTTGTGCAGAACCCGCCAATGCCGCCCCTGACTCAAGAGGAAATGGATGCCGTTTACGCACTGCCGTTTATGCGAGATTATCATCCGTCTTATAAAGCCCAGGGCGGAGTGCCGGGAATAGAAGAGGTTAAATTTTCAATCATACATAACCGTGGTTGTTTCGGAGCCTGTAATTTCTGTTCACTTGCGTATCATCAGGGCAGACAAATCTCGTCACGCAGTCACGATTCTGTTATAAACGAGGCAAAGAAGATAACCGAAATGTCCGATTTCAAGGGTTATATTCACGATGTCGGCGGTCCTACCGCTAATTTCCGTGCCCCCGCGTGTGACGGGCAACTAAAGCGTGGCGTCTGTGCCGATAAAAAGTGCTTAGCACCGTCTATGTGTCCCGCAGTAAAGGTGGACCATAGTGATTATCTTTCGCTTCTTCGTAAACTTCGTGCTTTACCGAAGGTTAAAAAGGTCTTTATCCGTTCGGGAATCCGCTTTGATTATCTTCTTGCAGATAAGGACGAAACCTTTTTCAAAGAACTCGTTGCCCACCATGTCAGCGGACAACTTAAGGTCGCGCCTGAACACTGTTCAAATAATGTTCTGAAGCGAATGGGCAAGCCGCCCGTTGAGGTTTATAATAGATTCAAAAAGCGTTTTTATGAATTGACACAGAGTATCGGCAAAAAACAGTTTTTAGTGCCATATTTAATGTCCTCCCATCCGGGCAGCACAATAAATGATGCCATCGAACTTGCGCTTTTCCTTAAAAAAGAAGGACTTCATCCCGAACAGGTACAGGATTTCTATCCCACACCCGGAACAATTTCAACCTGTATGTTCTACACAGGCCTTGACCCATATACGATGGGGGAGGTTTATGTTCCGCGTACTCCGAAAGAAAAGGCGGAGCAACGCGCCCTCTTGCAGTACTTCCGTCCCGAAAATGCTGCAGTAGTTCGCGCAGCGCTTAAAAAGGCGGGAAGGTATGATTTAATCGGAGTGGGCAAAAATTGCCTCATAAAACCCGATGTAAGCAGAGGGCAAGGAAAACCGCAAAACTATACTAAAAGAAAACAAAAGAGAAAATAGGTGCAAATATGGAAAGAATAGAAAGTTTTAAGATTAACCATCTTACGCTTAAATCTGGGCTTTATGTATCTCGCCGCGATTTCAAGAACGATATTTGTGTCACGACCTTTGATATGCGTTTAACCGAGCCAAACTACGAACCCGCTGTGGATGTAGCCGCGCTGCACACAATTGAGCATCTGGGCGCAACTTTTTTGCGAAACGGGGAATATAAAAAGGATATTGTGTATTTTGGTCCGATGGGTTGTCGCACCGGTTGCTATCTTCTGATGTTTGGCAATTTAGAGAGTGAAGATATATTACCGCTTGTGCTTTCTATGTGTGATTTTATAATAGAGTTTGAGGGAGAAATTCCTGGTGCCGCACCCGAACAATGCGGCAATTACACAGAACAAAATTTATCTATGGCAAAATATTATATAAATAGATATAAAACCCGATTGCTTGAAAACAAATGTCTGAAGTATGAAGATTAAAAAATAAAAAGCACTTACCGAAAGGTAAGTGCTTTTTTCTAGCATAAGTTAGATTACTTAAGTTCAACCTTAGCGCCAACTTCTTCAAGTTTAGCTTTGATTGCTTCAGCGTCTTCCTTAGAAGCAGCTTCTTTAAGAGCCTTAGGAGCACCGTCAACGAGAGCCTTTGCATCAGCAAGACCAAGACCGGTAACCTCACGAACAGCCTTAATAACCTTAATTTTCTCAGCACCAGCGTCTGCGAGAATAACATCAAACTCTGTCTTCTCCTCTGCTGCTGCAGCGCCACCTTCAACAGGACCAGCTGCTACTGCAACTGCTGCTGCTGCGGATACGCCAAACTCCTCTTCAACTGCTTTAACAAGTTCAGAAAGCTCAAGAACAGTAAGAACTTTGAGCTCTTCAACAATAGCTGTAACTTTCTCAGATGCCATTTTATTTTCCTCCAATTAAATATTTTTATATTTTTTATTAGTTTTTACGACTTATTCGGCAGGAGTGTCGTTCTCCTTATCAACAATAGCCTGTACGGCACGCGCAAATGCTGCCATCGGTGCATTGAAAGCACCCAAAACTGTAGCAAGAAGAATTTCTCTTGACGGAAGTTTAGCAAGGCTCTCAACAGTAGCAACATCAATAACCTTTCCATCAAGGAAACCGCATTTGATATTGAAACTTTCGTGGCTGTCAGCAAACTTCTTAAGAATTCTTGCAGCTGCAGTGTAATCGTCAGTGCTCATCGCAATAGCGGTGGTACCCTCAAGAACATTTTTCATCTCGGAAAGACCTGCATTATCAGCGGCAAGACCGAGGAGAGTGTTCTTAACAACGGTGTACTTAACACCTGCTTCACGCAATTCCTTACGAAGTGCAGTGTCATCAGCAACGTTTGTGCCTTTGTAATCAACAACAACACCAACGCAAGATGCCTTTAATTCTTCTGTAAGGTCAATGACGATTTGCTTTTTTTGTTCTAAAACTTTCTCGCTTGGCAAATTAAATTCACCTCCAAAAATTAAAGTGCCCGTCTAAAGACATAGACGGGCACAAACATACAAAAGTATAAGGTTTGTAATGCCATCCTCGGTAGGATTTACGCAAAAAGCACCTACTGTCTTTAGATTCGCAACACAAATATGATACCACAAAGAACTGTGGTTGTCAAGCAAAATTTTTAAGCGCCAAACTTGTTAGGATTGAGTTTAACGCCGGGACCCATTGTGGTAGCAATAGCACAAGACTTAATGTACTGACCTTTAGTGGCAGCGGGTTTAGCCTTAACGATTGCGCCCATAAGGGTATCGAGGTTTTCTTTGAGCTTGTCAGCACCAAAAGAAACCTTGCCGATGGGGCAGTGAATAATGTTAGTCTTGTCAAGACGGTATTCAATCTTACCTGCTTTAGCCTCGGTAACAGCCTTAGCAACATCAGGTGTAACAGTACCTGCCTTAGGAGTAGGCATAAGACCACGCGGTCCTAAAACCTTACCAAGACGACCAACAACGCCCATCATATCAGGTGTGGCAATAACAACATCAAAGTCGAGCCAGCCTTCGTTCTGAATTTTGGCAACGAGTTCTTCAGCACCAACAAAGTCAGAACCTGCTTCCTCAGCAGCCTTTGCGTTGTCACCCTTAGCAAGAACAAGGGTGCGAACCTTTTTACCTGTACCGTTGGGGAGAACAACAGCGCCTCTAACCTGCTGGTCAGCGTGACGAGAGTCAACACCCAAACGAACGTGAATTTCAACAGTTTCATCAAACTTTGCAGTGCCGGTCTTAAGGGCAATCTCCAAAGCTTCATCAATATCATAAAGCTTACCTGTTTCAATAAGCTTTACACCTTCATTATACTTTTTACCGTGTTTCATTTTAGTAAACCTCCCAATAAGTGGTAAAATCGGAAATTTCCTCCCACGGGGGAGTATTAGTCAACTACTTCGATTCCCATGCTGCGTGCGGTACCTGCTATCATGCTCATAGCAGTCTCAACCGAAGCGGCATTCAAATCGGGCATTTTTTGTTCAGCGATTTTTCTGACCTGTTCGCTAGTGATCTTGGCAACCTTAGTTTTGTTCGGAACGCCAGAACCACTTTCAATTCCGCAAGCCTTCTTGATAAGAACGGCAGCGGGAGGAGTTTTAGTAATAAAGCTGAAAGAACGGTCTGCGTAAACAGTGATAACAACCGGAATGATAAGACCGGCATCGTTCTTTGTGCGCTCGTTAAACTCCTTGGTGAAAGACATAATGTTTACACCATACTGACCGAGAGCAGGACCAACCGGGGGAGCCGGAGTAGCCTTGCCAGCGGGTATCTGTAATTTAATGTAACCTGTTATTTTCTGAGCCATTATTTGCACCTCCAAAATTCGTGGTAGCGGTGTCAAAAACACCTGACGGAGCGCAAAATATCGTTTGCGTTCCTCCCACCGTGGCACCATTTAGGTACCGGCGGCAAATAGCCGCGTTTAATACATAATAAAATGCATAGTTAGTCTGCCAGAGCAACCTGGTCAAGTTCAAACTGTGCGGGGGTTTCTCTTCCAAACATGGAAATGAGAACCGTAACATCATTTGCGGCAACATCGACTTTCTGTACGATGCCCACAAATCCCTCAAGCGGACCGCTGATAATCTTAACATTATCACCGTTTTTATAGGCAACCTCAACAGAGTGCTTCTCAACACCGAGAGATTCAACCTCCGCATCGGAGAGGGGAACCGGCTTGGAAGCCGGACCAACAAAACCTGTAACACCGCGTGTGTTACGCACGATAAACCAGGAATCGTCGGTAACAATCATCTTAATAAGAACATATCCGGGGAAAATCTTGCGCTCATATTGCTTTTGGGTACCGTCTTCCTTAACCTCTGTAACAACTTCGGTCGGGATTTTGATATCCATAATGTAATCCTGAAGTTTACGATTTTCAACGATGGTTTCAAGGTCTTTGGCAACCTTGTTTTCGTAACCCGAATAGGTATGAATTACATACCATTTTGCATCATTGTAATCTGCCATTCAGCTTTCCTCCAAAAAATCAAAGAGATTATACGCCGAGGATAAGACCTATCAGCTCTAAAAGACCAAGGTCAAGCAACCAGATGAAAACGCCCAAAATAGCGCAGATAACCAAAACAACGATTGTGTTCTTGAGAACAAACTTGAAGTTCGGCCAAACGATTTTCTTGACTTCGCTCTTATAATCTCTGAAGAATGCGATAACTCTCTGTGGAATGGTAAGCTTCTTGGTACCGGCAACCTCAATCTTGTCTGCAATCAGAAGATGAGCAACCGCGAAAGCGGCACAAGCAAACAAAACAGCCGTAATAACAACAACTGTAAGTGTATTGTAATGTGCGACAACGCCTGCGGGACCAATCGGACGCGTATCAACGAATCCGGAAGCATCTGTCAGTGTGATAACAAGCATATAGATTGCGGCGGTTAAAGTTGTAGCCGAAGCAGCATATCTTGTACCCTTGAACTTAAATGTAAGAGCACTGAAAAGTGTCGTGAACATTGTAAGTATCAAGCAAACCCAGATGTCAGCCGATTTTGCCATTTTAACAGTGTCACCGGCGTAATCAACCGAACCACCGAATGCGAGTTGCATACCGGTAAGGCCAACGGTTTCCTTCTCGGTAACGAGCAAGGCAAAATCAGGGAAGATAAAGAAGCCGAGTGCGACAACACAAAGCACGAGTGCGAGGATTTGACAAACTTTGTTAATAACTTTCATTTTGTCAACCCCCTTACTTTGTCTCTTTGTGAAGGGTGTGCTTCTTGCAGAACCTGCAATACTTGTTCATTTCAAGTCTGTCGGGGTCGTTCTTCTTGTTCTTCATTGTGTTGTAGTTGCGCTGTTTGCATTCAGTGCAAGCTAATGTAATTTTAACTCTCATGACGGCACCTCCCGTTTTACGGAAATATTTTTTCCTTTCACATTAGCGAAAGTAAATTTGAGCCTCCCTCAATCAGCCATAAAGTATGCCACCCGAACGGGTGAAGAAGCAATGCACACCGTCTGACAATGAAAAGAATCTTATGCAAAAAAAAAGACTCTTGCAGAGGTAATGCTATAATACCACATTCCCTCACAAGAGTCAAGCATTTTTTTATATAATATATAATGTATGTTTTATTTGTGATAAGTGCCGCCATCGGTAATCATAAAGGCGCGGTAAATCTGTTCAAGAAGCATAACCCGCGCGAGTTTGTGCGGAAATGTCATTGGCGACATTGAAAGTTTTTTGTCGGCGCGTTTTTTAACCTCAGGGGATAGCCCGTAAGAGCCGCCGATAATAAAAATTTGTTCACCCCGTCCCGTTACGGCACACCTTTCTATTGATGATGCGAGTTGCTCACTGCTTTCCGTTTGTCCTTCGATACAAAGTGCAGTCACATAAGCATCGTTTGGGATTTTAGCAATTATTTTTTGTCCCTCAACCGAAAGTGCGTTTTCAATCTCGCGGGGAGACGGATTATCGCTCGTTTTACAAGGTTCAATCTCAACTACCGAAAGTTTGCAAAAACGGCTAAGGCGTTTTATGTATTCGTCAGCGGCAGCGAGAAAATATTTCTCTTTTAATTTTCCAACCGCAATAATTGTAATTTTAATCATAAAATAAACATCCTTCCGTCACGAACAGGTGCTACATATAATATATAGTCAACATTTTCTTTGAGTCCTGCGTCAATAAGCGCAGATTTAGCGGTAGCAAATGCAAGTGTCGGCAGATTGTTTTCGCGGCTTAAATGTGCTAAAACAATGCGTGTAGTTCCGCTTTTTACAAGAGTGGGGAGAACCGAAGCACACGAAGCGTTGGAAAGATGACCACAGTCACTTAAAATCCGTTCTTTAAGGTAAAACGGATAATTGCCTTTTTTGAGCATATTTATATCGTGGTTGGATTCAAGCATAACAAGGTCGCACCCCGTAATGCCATCTAAAATGTCGTCGCTTATGTAACCAAGGTCGGTAAAAAGCGCAAAACGGCGCTCATCGGGCAGAGAGAATATGTAACCCGCAGAGCCTTCACAGTCGTGACTTGTTGGAATTTTTTTAATTTTAATGTCACAGACCGTAACTTCACCCTCATCAGCGCAAATCGTGGGGTGATTTTCGGTTATAATGCCAGACTCAAGCAACGCGTCAAGCGTAATACGAGAGGCAATTACAGGAACGGGATGTTTTTTAAGGAATGTTTTCAGCCCTCCCGTGTGGTCGCTGTGGGTGTGGGTTACCGCAACGGCGCATATATCTTCAGGCGAGATATTACGCTCAAGCAATGCGGCACAGGTGCATTTGTAGGAACAGCCTATGTCAACAAGAATTCCATACTGTGATGTGCCAATAAATGTGCTGTTTCCGCTACTACCGCTAAAAAGCGGACAAAACCTTGACAAAACAATCCCTCCTTTGCGTTTTTGGTTAAAAACAGGGAATACAAAACTGTATTCCCTGAAAATTATAATGCTTTCTTCTGTTCAATCGGTGCGGTGATGGGAACGCGCTTGATTTGCGCGCCAAGACCTGAAAGTTTTAGGACAACATCTTCATAACCACGGTCAATCAGTTCAATGTTTTCAATTTCGGTCGTTCCATCGGCTACAAGTCCTGCTATAAGCATTGCAGCCCCAGCACGAAGGTCATTCGCAATAACGGGTGCGCTTTTAAGATTATCAACACCCGAAACAATGGCAACCTTGCCGTCAACCTGAATGTTTGCGCCCATTCGTGACAACTGTTCAACATATTTGAAACGGTTGTCCCAAACGCTTTCAGCAACAACGCTTGTCCCGTCTGCAATGGCAAGAAGTGTTGTAATCTGCGGTTGCATATCGGTCGGGAAACCGGGGTGGGGCATGGTTGTAATATTGCATCTTTTTGGGCGTTTATCCATCTTGATTCTGATAGCCTCGTCAAATTCCTCAATAGAGGCACCTGTTTCAAGAAGTTTAGCGGTTATAGATTCAAGGTGTTTCGGTGTGATGTTGTTAATAAACACATCACCACCCGCGGCAACAACAGCGGTCATATAAGTACCCGCTTCAATTTGGTCGGGAATAATGCTGTATGTTGCGCCGTGCAAACGCTCAACACCGCGGATTTTAATAACGCTCGTACCGGCGCCCATAATGTCGGCGCCCATAGAGTTAAGGAAGTTGGCAAGGTCAACAATGTGGGGCTCACGCGCGGCGTTTTCAATAACCGTAAGTCCGCGTGATTTAACCGCCGCCAACATAATGTTAACGGTAGCACCAACCGAAACCTTGTCAAGATAAACGGGACTGCCGATAAGGCGTGTTGCCCTTGCGTCAACCATTCCGTTTTCAAAGGTAACGGTGGCACCAAGTGCCTCAAAACCTTTGATGTGCAGGTCAATCGGGCGCACACCAAAATCGCATCCGCCTGGAGGAGCAACCTTTGCCCGTTTGAATCGACCAATCATAGCGCCGATAAAATAACTTGAAGCGCGCATATGTTTGGTCATCTCAAAAGGAACAACGAAAGAATTTATGTGTGCAGGGTCAATCTCAACCGTATTTTTATTAATCATACGAACATCCGCACCCAACTCACGCAGGATACGGATGATAGCAAATACATCAGATATGTTGGGCAAATTCTCAATGCGGCAAACGCCGTCAGACAATAAAACTGCCGGCAGTATAGCAACTGCAGCATTTTTTGCACCGCTTATGTTAACGGAACCGTTAAGACGGTTTCCACCAGTAATTACAAACTTATCCAAAAAAGGCACTCCCTAACAAAAGTAGTATTGCCGATAAAATCATTAGAAGACATATACATTATATACATATTATGGCTATTTGTCAAACTATATTTTGTGTTTTTGCGGTTCATTATAGGAAAAAGGAAAAGGGGGACAAGTCATTTGTCCCCCAATACTTTAAGTTTTAGTCATCTTTTCTATCAGTAGACTGCTGATTGTTCTGCTTATTCTGCTGATTGTTCTGTTTGTTCTGCTGCTGTTTATTTTGCTGGTTCTGCTGTTTGTTCTGATTTTCTGACATAAAAAGTCACCCCGCTTTCGCCATTATTATTGACAATTGCGGGGTGAATATACTTATTTTATATTAAATAAATCGAAAGCGTTTTGTTTGGTCTGCGATAGCACAGTATCAACATCTGTGTTTTTAATTTCGGCAATTTTTTCTGCAACGCGGATAATCATTCCCGAATGACAGGTTTTGCTTCTGTATGGCTCGGGCGCGAGATATGGCGCATCGGTTTCAAGAAGTATTCTCTCAAGAGGTAAAGAGTAAATAACCTCGCGTATACGAACGGCGTTTTTGAAGGTCGAAACACCTCCGATTCCGATATACATACCAAGTTTTAAGAGTTCTCTCGCCGTTTCCACGCTTCGGGAATAGCAGTGCAAGACACCGCGGGGCTTAAGGTCTTTGAGTATGTTAAGTGTGTCCTCGTGCGCCTCACGGTCATGAACAATAACGGGTAAATTGCGGCTGTTTGCAAAATCGCATTGCGAGGCAAACCAACGCTTTTGTAAATCTTTATTGTCCTGTGTCCAGTAATAATCAAGTCCGATTTCGCCAACCGCAACACATTTTTCGGTGTTAAAAAACGGCTCAATTTTTGATAGGTCAGGCTCACATTCCAAAATGTCGCCCGGATGGTAACCAAAAGCCGAATAGCAAATGGAATATTTCTTTGCCATATCCGCAATGCGCACGGAAGAAATATGGTCAACCGCGTTGTTGATAACACCGCAAACGCCAAGTTTTTCAAGTGTGGAGAACAGTTCGTCTCTAACCGAGTCAAATTTTTCATCATCGTAGTGCGCGTGGGAGTCAAATATTGAGCCGAAAGGCGCGTGATTTTCAACAATTTGTATTTCTGTCATTATCTTACCTTGCAACCGGGTTTGATATCATCAGCAAAAATAACCTTAATGTTGTCTTCACCATCGTCAGCCGCCAAAATCATACCATTACTCTCAACACCGCAGAGCACAGCGGGTTTGAGGTTGGAAACGACAATAACTGTGCGGCCTGTAAGTTCTTCGGGCGTGTAATATTTTGCAATACCCGATGCTACAATTCGCTCTTTGCCGCTGCCGTCATCAAGCGTGAGTTTAAGAAGTTTTTTAGCCTTTTTAACGGGCTCACACGCAATGATTTTTGCGGTGGTAAGTTCAATTTTGGCAAAATCCTCAATAGAAATCTGCGGCAAGGTAACAACATTTTCAGCCTTTGCTTCTGCAATTTTCTTTTGTTGTTCTTCTATAAGTTCGGCAATAACTTTTTCCGTATCAAGACGCGCAAAAAGGGGAGTAGCGGTGCCAACCTTGTAACCGTCACATTTGCCGAAAACATCGGCATCATCATTAGTGCCAATCTGCTCTAAAATGCTCTTGCTGCAGTCGGGCATAATGGGGGCGAGTACACGCGCTAAAAGACGGATGCCCTCCAAAAGATTGTAAAGCACAGTCATAAGGCGGGGTTTGTCTTCCTCATTTTTAGCAAGTGCCCAAGGAGTAGTCTCGTCAATATATTTGTTGAGTCTACGCGCAAAATCCATAATAGCGGCTACAGCGTCCGCGTTTTTGTAATCTTCCATAAGGCGAGTATAGTCGGCAATCATCTTGTCAGCGCAGTTAATCAAATCTGCGTCAAACTCGCCAGAGGGCTCACATTTTTGTACGGTGCCGTCAAAATATTTGTTGGTCATCGCAACGGTGCGGTTAACAAGGTTTCCGAGCGTGTTTGCAAGGTCGGTGTTGAAACGCGCAATAAATGATTCGTATGTGATTGTGCCGTCCTGTGCAAAGGGCATTTCGGCTAATAGATAATATCTTACGGCATCGGCACCGAATCTTGCGGCAAGTTCGTCAGCGTAAATGATGTTGCCCTTTGACTTGCTCATCTTATCCTCACCAAACAAAAGCCACGGATGTCCCAAAACCTTTTTGGGTAGCGGCTCACCAAGCGCCATAAGAATTATCGGCCAGTAAATTGTGTGGAAACGAACAATATCTTTACCAATTACATGTAAATCGGCAGGCCAATATTTGCTGTACATATCGCTGCTGCCATCGGGATTATAGCCAATTCCCGTAATGTAGTTGGAAAGTGCGTCAATCCAAACATAAATTACATGTTTATTATCAAAAGGAACGGGAACACCCCACTTGAACGAAGAACGCGAAACACACAAATCCTCAAGGCCTGGTTTAAGGAAGTTGTTAATCATCTCGTTTCTGCGCGATTCGGGAGAGATGAAATCGGGATGTTCTTCATAATATTTAAGAAGTTTATCCTGATATTTGGAAAGGCGCAAGAAATATGCCTCTTCCTTAGCGTCAACAACTTCGCGTCCGCAGTCGGGGCATTTGCCGTCAACGAGTTGTGAAGAAGTGAAAAACGATTCACAGGGAACACAGTATTTTCCCGAATATTCACTCTTGTAAATATCGCCCTGCTCGTAGAGTTTTTTGAAAATCTTTGCCACAGCGTCTTCGTGGTCGGCGTCAGTAGTGCGGATAAATTTGTCGAAAGATGTGTTGAGCGAATTCCAAACATCCTTAATTTGAGATGAAACTTCGTCAACATATTCCTTAGGAGTTTTACCGCTTTCTTTAGCGTATTCTTCAATCTTTTGTCCGTGCTCGTCAGAGCCTGTCATAAAATATACATCAAAGCCCATCATTCGCTTGTATCTTGCAATCATATCGGCAAGAACAATGTCATAAGCGTTTCCAATGTGCGGTTTGCGAGAACTGTACGCTATCGCAGTAGTGATGTAAAATTTCTCTTTTTCCATTTTATATTCCTCCAACGAGTTATGGTTTATAGAATAACGGTGCCAAATACACCACAATAAGACTTAAAGCGAGATATCCGAGTGTAAATAGCGGTGTAAGATATGTGAAATTGCCGAGTATTATAAGAAGCGCGGCACCCACAAGACCGAGAATATAAGTAAGCGTGTGGAGTACGGTCATATATGACGTAAGACGTTTAATCCTAATTGCCGCCGTAACAATGGAAGCAATAGCGGGTGTGCCACCAGAGAATGCGGCACCACTTTCAATGCTTTCTTCGGGTTCGGTACATTCTTCGTATTTTTTAACACTGCCGCTTTTCATAACCTTAACAAAGTCATTCGGCAGGTCAAAATAATCGCAAATCATCTCTTCGGTAATGTTGGGGTCACAGTTGTTAATAAGGAGTGTAACACCCATCTCACAAAGCCTGTGCAATTCTTTTGTAATCTGACGGTCGTTTTCGTAACCGACAATCAGTAAAGCGCAAGGATTTCCACCCGATGCAACATAAACAGGGAAATATCCGCTGCGTAAAATCTTTTTGTCAACCTCGACAGACGGTACGGCAACACCATGTGTTTCCATAAGTGTGCGGTTGCCGATAAGTAAGGATTCATCGCCAACCCAACCCGAAACGCCCATGCGTTTTTCATATTTAACAGAATCGGCTGTGGGAAGAACATAGTCGTCACTTGTTCTGGCAATTCGGCGGAACACGTGTCCGAGCGGACTTCCGATTGATGTTGTAACCGCCGCCGCATTGAATATTGTGCGTTCAAGGTCGTTTGCAGCAAGAATTTTCATATCAAACATCTTAACTGTTCCGCGCGGGAAAATGCTTCCTGCATCAAGACAAACAGCGTTAACAGGCTCAATTTTTTCTGCCGTCTTGTAACCCGAAATCATCGCACCGTACTGTGATAATCTGCGTGATGCGAGTTTAAGCGGTAGGGAAGATATAAGCATCGCGCTAAAGGGTGAGGCTATAGCAAACATCAAAGCGGTGTATCCGAAAGCCTCGGCGGTTTCAAGCGTTACAAAACAGTAAACCGCCATAATAGCGCATATAATTGCTCCGATTACCGATAGAACAAAACCCTTGTGTTCAAAAGGATTTTTACTGTAAGAATTTTTAAGGAATCCTAAAATATTGGTTGTCTTTTTACCCGAAGCAACAAGAGCCTCACCGTCAATCGCGTCATAAGCGATGGTGAAAGAGCCGTTGTTTTCATCGATAAGATGCAACGCGTATTTTTCATTGCTATTTGAAATACATTCAAAGTTTTTAAGTATGCGTGTAACATTTTGTTTTTTGCCGATACAGGCAAAAAGCATACCTAAAACCGAAATAATACCAAACTGTGCTAAAGAATAATTACCACTTAAAGCAGAGTAAACGCCGTATGCCGCCGATACAATAGTGCAAAGGCAGAGCGATAAATCGGGGTCGGTGCGTTTGCCGAAAAGAGAAGCAAAACTTTTGAAAATGTCAAAATTTATTATTGCCGCAGTAACGGTTAATGCGAGATTCGCAATAGCAAATACATCGGCATACTGCGCCTTCGGTTCGGTCATAAAAGGCAGAATCGATATAAGCATACAAGCCGCAATAATAGCCGTAAAGGTAGTGCGCAAACCGAGGGTGGCGTTTTTTTGCTTTAGGTTTTTACGAATTCTCGGTGCGTCTTCTACCGTTTCATAATCGTCAAAAACGGTTTCATCTTCGTCTTCGAAGTCATCATATTCGTCTTCATCTTCAAAAATATCTTCGGTAGAAGATTTAATATCTTCCATATAAGACGGTAGGTTGTCGTCACTAAGTGCCGTAAATGGCATAGTGCTCTCATCTGCCGTTTCGGGCTTTTCTATTTCCTCATCTGCGAATCTGTATTGATAGTTCTTAACCTCGGTTTCATGAACCATAGTAATAGTTTCAGGCTCTTGCGACAGATTTATAACCTGTGTCTTTTCAATATCTTCTTCCTGTGCCTTATCGTCAGAAATAACATCTTCGGTAACGATTTCTTCGGGCTTTTCATCGGGAAGACGAAGTCCTTCTACAGACTCAATCACAGGTTCATCCCTATAGGGTAGGTCGTAAGAATGTGAAACCGTCTCGCGAGATTCTTCGGCCACGGGTGCCGTCTCGGGTTCTGTAGGCGTTTCTGCCGCTTTGTTATAAATACTGTTAACGCGTTGTTCAGCGCGTTTTTCCGCCTCTGCAATAATGTCTTCAATACTGTCAAGTATATAAAGCGGCTCACTGTCTTCAGCAGGGGTTTGTCCCTCTGTAAACTGAGAACAGCGTGAAAGTAAAGATTCAGCCTCTTCTTTTACCTTTTCGGATTTAATGTCGGCTTCGTCCTTTTCTTCCTCACGCCGCGCATCCATCATACGCTTATAAAGCGATTCGCCGGCAGACTCCATAGGAATGTCCGCAACAGGTGCCACAGGCTCGTTACCCTTAACCTCGTCAGCGGTCAAAGCGTGTGGCGCAAAATTGATGTCAGAGCGCTCTCCAATGGGAATAATTCCCTCATCGTCAAGCATAGGATAACCGCCGTTCTCAGCATTTATGTAAGAATAATCGTAATATGATTTTTTGTTTTTTCTGGAAAACAGTCCCATATTCTAACCTTCCCCCAAAATTATTTATGTCGCTGGTCTGCAACCTCATAAATTAAAATTCCTGCGGCAACCGATGCGTTCAAGGAGTTAATTTTGCCATACATCGGCAGACTTACAATGCCGTCACATTTCTTGGCAACAAGGCGGCCGATTCCTTTGCCTTCGTTGCCAATGACAATGGCACAGGGCGATGTGAAATCAAACGAATGGCGGTCACGGCCGTCCATATCGGCGCCAAACACCCAAACACCTTGTTCTTTGAGCGAATCAATTGTGTTTGCAATATTTGTAACACGCGCAACCTTCATATATTCGAGTGCGCCCGAAGCAGATTTTGCAACCGTCATATTGAGTGATGCGCTGCGTCTTTCGGGAATGATAATTCCGTGAACGCCACCCGCCTCAGCCGTGCGAATAATAGCGCCTAAATTATGAGGGTCCTCAATTTCGTCACAGATAACGATAAACGGTGCCTCGTTTCGTTCTTTTGCAAGGTCTAAAATATCCGATACCTCACAGTATTCGTGTGACGCAATCATCACAGCAACACCCTGATGTACCGCACCGCCGCAAAGATAGTCCATTTTTTGCGTAGAAACCTCTTTGATAAGAATGCCTCTTTGCTTACATTTGGCAATAATCGCGGTTAAAGAGCCGCCCTCTGTTCCGTGGCAAATAAGTAGTCTGTCAATTTCGCGACCGCCACGAATAGCCTCTAAAACGGCGTTGCGACCGGCTATTAAATCGTTGCCGCGTGTGCTATCGTTCACCTTTTTATCCCCCAATGTCCATAATTATTTATATTATATCATAAATATTATAAAAATAAAAGCATAAAACAAAATTTTTTTATTTTATATTTCGTATAAAAAAAGGCACAATAATTTCGGAGGGAATAAAATGAAAACAAAGATTGTAAATATCACAGGTTATCAACTTTTAGATTCAAGAAGCAACCCGACAGTAGCCGCAAGGGTGGAACTTGAAGACGGTTCGTACGGATTTGCTTTAGCACCGTCCGGTGCCTCAACGGGCGAGTATGAAGCCCACGAACTGCGTGACGGCGATAAAACAAGATATGGCGGACGCGGCGTGATAAAAGCGGTCGGCAATATAAATAACGAAATAAATAAGGCGCTTTACGGGTTTGATGCATCAAAACAGGGTAGAATTGATAAAACACTCTGTCGTCTTGACGGAACAGAAAATAAATCCCGTCTTGGCGCCAATGCAATTCTCGCGGTATCACTTGCCGTTTGTAAAGCGGCGGCAATGTCGCATAGAATGCCGCTTTATCGCTATATTGGCGGCTTTTCGGGCAGTTGGGTTCCAACCCCTATGATGAATATATTAAACGGCGGCGCACACGCTGCCAACAATATTGATATACAGGAGTTTATGATAGTTCCAATCGGTGTGTCAAACCTGCAAGACGGAGTTCGCATCTGTAGCGAAGTTTATCATATTTTGGGTAAAATGCTAAACTCGCGTTCGCTCTCCACAGGGATAGGGGATGAGGGCGGATATGCCCCCGACCTGCCCGATGATATAGCCGCAATTGAACTCATTTTAGAGGCAGTAAAAAAAGCGGGATACGAAAAGGAAATAAAACTCGCGCTTGATGTGGCCGCAAGTGAATGGTGGCAGGGTGACGGTAAATATAAAATGCCCAAAAGACAAAAAGAATTAGACAGCGCCGAAATGATTGCTTGGTATAAAGACCTTATCAAAAAATATCCGATAATATCTATAGAAGACGGACTCGGCGAAAATGACTGGGCGGGTTGGGAGAGAATGACCGATGTTCTCTCAAATGATGTGGCGCTCGTTGGTGACGATTTGTTTGTCACAAATGAAGAACGGCTTAAAAAGGGGTTAACCTGTAAAGCCGCAAACAGCATACTCATAAAACCCAATCAAATCGGCACACTTTCAGAAACCGTCAATGTAATAAAACTTGCAAAACATCACGGTTATCAAATTGTAGTGTCACACCGTTCGGGCGAAACAGAGGATACAAGTATAGCAGATTTAGCCGTTGCGCTTAATGCAACACGAATTAAAACAGGCGCCCCCGCAAGAAGCGAACGCACCGCAAAATACAACCGACTTTTGATGATAGAGCAGGAAGTAAGAATATAGAAAAAACGCTCTGCCGAAGCAGAGCGTTTTGCTTTTACAATTCTTATGCAAGTTCAGCGAAGTACTTAATAGTACGAACCATCTGGCTTGTGTAAGAGTTTTCGTTGTCATACCAAGAAACAACCTGTACCTGATAGGTGTCATCGTCAATCTTAGCAACCATTGTCTGAGTTGCATCGAAGAGAGAACCGTAGGTGATACCGATGATATCGGAAGAAACGAGTTGCTCTTCAGTGTAACCGAAGGAAGCAGAAGCAGCAGCCTTCATAGCAGCATTGATGCCTTCCTTGGTGATGTCCTTGCCCTTAACAACAGCAACGAGCAAAGTGGTAGAACCTGTCGGAACAGGAACGCGCTGTGCAGAACCGATGAGTTTGCCGTTGAGTTCAGGAATAACAAGACCGATAGCCTTAGCAGCACCTGTGGAGTTAGGAACAATGTTAACAGCAGCAGCGCGTGCACGGCGGAGGTCACCCTTTCTGTGAGGACCGTCAAGAACCATCTGGTCGCCAGTGAAAGCGTGAACAGTGGTCATGATACCGCTCTGTACAGGAGCATAGTCGTTAAGAGCCTTAGCCATAGGAGCGAGGCAGTTTGTTGTGCAGGATGCAGCAGAGATGATGTTGTCATCTGCTGTAAGAGTGTTTTCGTTTACGCCGAAAACGATTGTGGGAAGGTCATTTCCTGCGGGAGCAGAAATAACAACCTTCTTAGCACCGGCATCAATGTGAGCCTGTGCCTTAGCCTTTGAAGTGTAGAAACCTGTGCACTCGAGAACAACATCAACACCGATTTTGCCCCAGGGCAAATCTGCTGCGTTTTTCTCAGCATAGATTTTAATTGTCTTACCGTCAACAGTGATGCTGTCTTCACCAGCAACAACTGTGTCAGCCTTAGCATAGCGTCCCTGTGCAGAGTCATACTTAAGAAGATGAGCAAGCATATCAGGGCTGGTAAGATCGTTGATAGCCACGATTTCGTAGCCTTCTGCACCAAACATCTGACGGAAAGCCAAGCGTCCGATGCGTCCAAAACCATTAATAGCAACTTTAACCATTGGAAAAACCTCCTAAATTTTTTACTCTCATATTTTAACCTATATTAAATAATTTTTCAAGTAATTTTGTCTTTTTTTTAACGAAAAGCGATATTTTATTTTTATTACACAAAAAATTTTGTAAAATGCGAGGTATTTTATGAATTTTATACCCACAAAAGAGATGAAGTATGCAAATGCACTCAGAAATTACCTACAAAAAAGAGGAGCAAATGCTAAACAAATTTTATCACTGCATTTATATGAGGCGGTATTTTGCAAAAGTGCGTATGAAATAACGGTGAATATAGAAGATATAACCGATACACTTTTTGGCGCATTGTATCTGTTAGCCTCTGCCAAGGGGATAAATCTTAAGACACAAAAGGGCAGAGGAAAAAAGGTAAAAATAAATGTAAAATTATATGAATTTTTGTTATCATCAATCGCATTTTCGGCAGAAGAAATTCTAATAAAAGCAAATTTTTCAGAGCATTTTATTTGTGTGTTTTTTTACGGAAAACCTAAAAAAGATTTCTATAAAAGAATAGCCGCCCTGATGGGCGGCGTGTGCTTAAATGATATAAAAACGGGCAAAAATGCGGTGTTTATACCCGTAATTAAAGGTGAGGAAAAGATAGAAAAATACAAATCGGAAATAGAACTTATAAGAGATAAAAACGGAGTTATAAATCTGCTTTCAAAAATTCTATAACATTCTCTGCTGATTTAATTCCGTCAACAGCCGCGGACATAATTCCACCCGCGTATCCCGCACCCTCACCGGCGGGAAAAATACCCTTGTGGCTTAAACTTTGACCATTGGTCCCGCGCAAAATTCGAACGGGGGATGATGAGCGCGTTTCGGGGAATGTGAGCACAGCGTGTGGCGCGTCAAAACCCTCTATTTTACGCCCAAAAGCCTTGATTCCCAAAACGAGAGAATCGGCAATTTCTCTTGGCAAACAATCATAAATATCGGCGGAAACGGTGTTGGGTTTAACGGTTGGTATGACTCGATTTTTATCATATTCAACACCCAAAACTTCGCCAACAGTCTGTGTCGGCACCTTGCCTTTTCCGATATTATATGCGCGTTTTTCAACCTGTCTTTGTAGCGAGATTCCCGCCAAAATATCGTCACCCGGAAGTTCGTTTGGTGCGATATCAACAAGTAAAGCGCTGTTGGAATTTATGCCGTCACGGGCATGTAGACTCATTCCGTTGACCGCAATACCGCCTTCTTCGCTTGATGCGTTGATAACCTCACCGCCGGGGCACATACAAAAGGTGTAAACACCTTTGCCGTTTTCAAGATGCGTGGAGAGTCTGTAATCGGCGGCAGAAAGATGGGGGCTACCTGCAAATTTTCCGTACATAGCGCGGTCAATGTCTTGGCGTAAATGTTCAATTCTCGCACCCACAGAAAAGGGCTTTCTCTCCATCAAAACACCCTTATCTTTAAGCATAAAAAAGGTGTCCCTTGCCGAGTGGCCAGTTGCTAAAATAAGTGCCTTACAATTGATTTCTTTATCCTCGCCGTTATGATTTACAGTAATTTCGCAAACGCCGTTTTCGTCAAAAACAATATCATCCATCCGGCAAGAAAATAAAACCTCACCACCAAGAGAAATAATCTCTTTACGCAAGTTTTTAACAATCTCTGTCAGTCTGTCGGTGCCAACATGCGGCTTGGCATCTATCAAAATATCGCTGTCCGCACCAAAGCGTACAAATTCCTCTAAAACCGCGCGGCAACGCAGATTTTTAATGCCTGTGTTTAGTTTTCCGTCAGAAAAAGTTCCGGCTCCGCCCTCGCCAAATTGCACATTGGATTCGGTGTTAAGTTTACCGCCTGAATGGAAGTTTTCAACGCTTATTTTGCGGTCTTCTACCGCTTCGCCGCGCTCAATAACAATGGGCTTCGCACCCGCACGGGCAAGGGTAAGTGCGGCAAACATTCCCGCAGGTCCAAACCCTATAACCACAGGGCGCGAAGAAAGGGGTGTGTTTTGCGGCCATAAAAATTTTTCGTTCTTAAAAACCTGTGCCTTTTTGCAACGCGCTAAAACTTTTCTTTCGTCAGATACAGAGAGCGTTACAGAACAGCAAAAATGCACATCATCCTTGTGTCTGGCATCAACCGACCGTCTGTACAGTTTAAGATTTTTAATGCCTTTAGGCGCTATTTTCAGCGTTTTTGCAGTTGTGTTCAATAAATCCTCATCTGTAAACCCGAGCGGCAGATGAAGGTCGTTTATAATAAGCATATTATCTCTCCGTATAGAATGTGGCGGCGCGTCCCGCAGTAAAACCGCTACTCCACGCCCATTGCAGATTAAATCCGCCGCAGTCGCCGTCAATATCCAAAATTTCGCCTGCCGCGAATAAACCCTTGTGTTTTTTGCACATCAGGGTATCGCCATAAAATTCATCAGAGAGCAAACCACCCTTTGTGACCTGCGAATTTATAAAACCGCCGTTTCCGCGACATTCAAAATAAAAGTTTTTAAGTGTGCGGCAGACATTTTTAAGTTCCTTGTCGCTAATCGTGTAAACATTTTTATTGAGTGGAATATTAGTCCTTTTGAGCACAACTTGTCCAAGACGCTTGTTTATAAAACCCGATAAAAATTCGTCACACGCCCTGTTTTTAAGACTCTCTCTGCGTAGTGTTAGAGCGTTAAAGAGCGCGTTTTCATCAAATTTCGGCATAAGGTCAAGCGTTATAGTATCTCCAATCAAACAGTCCCCTGAAACCTGCAATATCGGAGGACCCGAAAGACCGTAATCACAGAATAAAACCTCGCCAAAATCGCGGCGCTTAATTATGCCGTTTTTGCCTTTTACAGTGACATCCGCATTAACCTTAATACCTTTGAGTTGGCGCACAAACTCGGTGTCGGTTTTAATTTGAACAATAGCGGGGGAGGGGGTAACAGTTTTAATCCCCAAATCTTTTAATATGCCGAAAACAGAGCCGTCAGAGCCAAACTTTTCACCGCCCGAAAGCATACCTGCAGAACAAATGAGAGCCTTAGCACTAACGCGGCATTTGTCGGTTATAATAAGGTATCCGTCACCTTGTTTTTTAATATCGCAAACCGTCTGTTCGCACTCGGTTATAACGCCCAATTCTTCGCAACGAAAACGCAAAGCATCGGTAACACTTGCGGCCTGAAAAGAAGCGGGATATCCCTTGTCGCCTTCATATACAATGGGGGTGCCAAGATTTTCAAAAAACTTTTCAGTATCGGCAAGTGAAAACTGTTCGAAAACCGATAAAATAAAGTTAGGATTTTTGCCGTGATAGTGTGAAACATCGGCGCGTTTGTTGGTGATATTGCATCGTCCGTTACCCGTAACCGAAATCTTTTTGCCCACGCGGGAAAGTTTTTCAAGAACAATAACACGACAGCGGGGAGAGGCCATTTTTGCAGAAATAGCCGCCATTAAACCTGCGGCGCCGCCGCCAATTATGCAAATGTCCGAGTTCATAAAATCACCGCCAAAAATAGTTATAAAATAATGATGCCATAAAAACTAAAAAATGTCAACAAAACCTACTTTACAAAACAGGGCAGAGGTGGTATCATATTAAAAAGAACATTTGTTTGAGAGGCGGTGCCTTGTGGATAGGACAATACTTCATTGTGACCTTAATAATTTTTTTGCATCGGTTGCCGTTTTGGATAACCCAACCATAAAAAACTGTCCTATTGCGGTTTGCGGCAGTAAAGAGGAGCGTCATGGAATAGTCCTTGCCAAAAACGAACTTGCCAAAAAGTACGGCGTTAAAACGGCAGAGGCAATTTGGGAAGCCAAGCGCAAATGCCCCGACCTTGTCACCGTTGCGCCCTCATACAAACGGTATCGTGAGGTGTCGGATGCCGTAAAACAAATCTATCTGCGCTATAGCGATAAGGTCGAACCGTTTGGAATAGACGAATGTTGGCTGGATGTTACGGGAAGTCATCTTCTTTTTGGAAACGGAGAGGAGATTGCCGAAAGACTGCGCCGCGAAATCAAAAAAGAAATAGGTGTTACAATCTCGGTCGGTGTTAGTTTCAATAAGGTGTTTGCGAAACTCGGTAGTGACCTTAGAAAACCCGATGCCGTCACGGTTATAAGCCGCGAAAACTTTAGGGAAATTGTGTGGCCGCTTCCTGCTGATACAATGCTTGGGGTTGGTAAAGCCACCCTGTCGCAGTTGTCTTCACTCGGTGTTTTCACAATTGGCGACATCGCCGCGGCGGGAAGAGAAGTTTTGACAAAACGGCTTGGGAAAATGGGCGGAGAACTTTATGTTTTTGCAAGTGGAAATGATAGTTCGCCTGTAGTGGCAGAAGCCTCTGTACCCAAGAGTGTAGGCAGAACGACAACCACCAAACACGATATAAAATCGGCAGATGAGGCTTGGCCCATAATTCTTGCCCTGTCGGAAGAAATATCCGAAACATTAAGAAAACACGGGCTTTACTGTAATACCGTTCAAGCGCATATCCGCACATTTGACCTGAATGTAAAAGAATTTCAAGCACCCACAATTATGCCCACGCAAAGCAGCGTTTTAATGGCAAAAAAGTGTATGGAAATTATAAAAGAAAACTTTGGTTTTATCACGCCGTTGCGTTCTGTGGGTCTACGCGCCATAAATTTAACAGATGGCAAAAGCCCGTATCAAACCGATATTTTTAACGATTTTTCAAAGTCGGAAGAAGCGGACAAGGTTGAGGACAAAATTTTCGAAATTCGAAAAAAATATGGCAGTGACAGCGTAATACGCGGCACTACCATAAAATTAATCGATGATTAAATTTCAAAATCAAGACAAAGTCTTGTTTCTGTAAACGGACGCACAAATGTGTCGGCAACATATACATGTGCGGGGTGGGTGGCATAATTTTTAAGCGCTGCTTCGCTTTCAAAAACGGAGTATAGCATAACATCTGCGTTTGAAGACGGCAAAGATTCGCACTGTACGCTGATTTCTAAAAGCCCCGGTATTTTACCGATTAGTGTTTCAAGTTCGTTTTTAATGCCGCTTTTAACCGCTTCGGTGTTGTGTTCGTTTTTAAGTTTCCATAAAATAATGTGTTTAACCATATCGGCACCTCTTAAATTTTTATAAAATAATGATATCATATTGACAACGGCTGTGCAAGATGAAATAATACTACTACAAAGCAAAGAGGAAGATGACTATGAATAAATCTATTTATGAGCAAACAAAAGCCGCATTTTTGGAACTCTCTGAAAAGGCGGGGCTTAAAGCGGGAAATATTGTAGTAATCGGATGTTCCACAAGCGAGGTTGTGGGCGATAAAATAGGTACTAACTCAAGCCCCGAGACCGCCAAAGAGATTTTTACAGCGTTATATGATTGTGCAAAGAGTATGGGTGTGCATCTTGCTATACAGTGTTGTGAGCATCTCAACCGCGCAATAGTAATCGAGAACGTGGCGGTGCCAAACGCCGAAACGGTCAATGTCGTACCGCAGAAAAAAGCGGGTGGTTCCTTGGCAACCCAGGCATACAACTCTTTTGATAATCCAGTGGTTTTAGAGGAAATAAAAGCAGACGCAGGTCTTGATATCGGCTTTACGCTAATCGGAATGCATCTTAAAAAGGTCGCGGTACCACTTCGTCTTGAAAATAATCAAATCGGTTTTGCAACCGTCTTAGCGGCGCGAACACGCAGGAAATTCATAGGCGGCGCAAGAGCAATTTATGATGAAACATTATTATAACAAAAAAGCA
This sequence comes from Acutalibacteraceae bacterium, assembly GCA_045538515.1. Lineage (GTDB taxonomy): Bacteria > Bacillota > Clostridia > Oscillospirales > Acutalibacteraceae > SIG589. The sequence continues at coordinate 27,185 of JAZSRO010000036.1, forward strand.
GTGCATCGCACTGCTTTTTTTATTTTAGATGCTGATAGAGAATTTGAAAGCAATTTCCTTTTCGTTTAACTGATATTTTTCAGCCAAAGCGGGACCACAAGCGGCAGAACCAACGCCCGAAACCTTATAGTCAACCCTCAAATGTGTTTTGCCATCAGTTTTTAGTTCGTCAGTATGTTTCGCTTTGTAAAGTGCATTTGTACTGTATTTTGATACATTAAATTCAAAATCATTTTCTGATGTAAAGCACATTTTTCCGATTTTGAGCATCTTGGCACCAAAGTGGTTGCCGTGTTCCTGCGGATTAACATATTTTACATATTCACTGTCAACATCACTCTTATAAAGTCCCATGAATGAGCCGTGATGCATATCACAATAACTCTCGGTGGGGCCGTATGCAAAATACTCGAAATTCTTTGTGGTGTCGGGCAAGAAGAATTCAAAGCCAAATCTTGGCAGGAAGAAAGTGTCTTCACGAACATTACCGCTAAGATTAAAAGTTATCGTGCCGTTCTTTTGGATTTCAACATTCATCGTGTAGCGCATGTACGGCAATCTTGATACACCCGCCAAAGAACCGCAAACCGCAATCTTGCCGTCCTTTATTTCACAAGAATAAACCTTTGAGAAAGTGCAGTTAAGGTTTTCACCAGTCCAGATGTTGACGTTTGCCCAACGAGAAAGTATGTTTCGGTCATTATCGGTCGGTGCTCTGAAAGAAGAAAGAATGCATTTTTCAGCCAACTGTTCTTCGCCATCAATGACAATGCTTGTAAAGTTACCACTGTGCTTTGAGAATGTGTAAGAAAATCTATCGCCATCGGCATAAATATTGAATTTATCCTCACGAAGTACTGCCATTTCAACATCTATAGTCTTTTTGATGTTGCAGGGAAGAGCGTGTTGTGTCTGCGCGTAGCAATAGCCGTATTTATGGAGGAAAACATTGAGATATACACCATATTCACATTCTGTTTCGGTGTAATCAACGGGTATTTCACAACTTTCATGTGGCTCAACATCAAGAGCAATCGCTCTCTCGACAATAACCTCATTGTCTTTTACAATGTTATAGGAGAGTTCGCATTCATTGAGATTTGTGAAATCAAAGCGGTTAGTTACGGTTAATTTGCCGTTTTCAAAAGTAGTGTACATCGGTTGGAATGCCGCTTTTGCCTCAAGCGTACCCGCCTTAAACGAACGGTCGGCAAAAACAAGTCCGTCACAGCAGAAATTGCCGTCATGGGTAAGTTCGCCCTCAAAATCTCCGCCGTATTTTTCAACACCATTAACAGTAACAACATGGTCTGCCCATTCCCAGATACAACCGCCGATGAGTTTGGGATATTTGTTTATTATTTCCGAATAATCATAAATATCTCCGGGACCGTTACCCATAGCATGTGCATATTCGCAAAAGAAAACAGGCATATCATAAGTTTCACTTGTTGCAAGTTCTTCTACAAGAGGGAAATAGGGGTACATTTTAGAGAAAACATCAGCGTTGTGCATAGTGTTTTCGCGTGATGCCTCGCAACAATGTATAAATCTTGTGTTATCGCGGCTTTTTGTCCAGCCAATCATATCAAGATGATTAGGACCGTGACCGCTTTCGTTACCGGTTGACCACATAATAACACTTGTGTTGTTTTTGAAGGTTTCGACCATTCTCTGCATACGCTCAACAAGTTCGTCTTTCCAGGTCGGGTCGGTAACGGGCCAGATGGCATCTTCAGCATCGTAGCGATAAGGTACATTAGGAAGTCTTCTTAACATTCCGTGGGTTTCAAAGTCACATTCGCAAACTACATATAAACCAAGTTCATCGCACATTTGTATAAACTTTGGTGTCGGGGGATAGTGCGAAGTTCTGACACAGTTTATGTTAAGGCTCTTCATAAGCGTTAAATCTTTGCGAAGTTCCTCGTCTGTCTGGCACCAACCGCGATATTTACTTGTATCGTGGCGGTTTACGCCCTTGATTTTTACAGAAACGCCATTTATAAGTAGTTCGTATTTGTCAGAAAAAGCAATGTCCCTAAGACCTACTTTGAACTCTAAAAATTCGCCATCACGATCAACAATAACGGTGTATAAAAACGGTTTTTCTGCATTCCATAAAACAGGATTTTTTGGAGTATATGTATATTCATTTTCAAAAGAATCATTGCAAAGCAGATTCTCTTTTGCAAAAATCTTAACATTTGCCTTACCATCAAGTTTAATGTTTATTGACTTGCTACCGGGAATAATTGTAACATCTTCAATGTGGCCTTGTGGTCTTTGGAGAATGTAAACATCTCTGAATATACCGTTATGTCTAAAGGCGTCTTGGTCTTCGAGATAACTGCCGCAGCACCATTTAAGCACCTTAACGGTTACGGTGTTTTTACCTGCAACGGCAAAATCGGTAATATCAAACTCTGCTTGCAGACGGGACCCTTGTGTAAATCCAACATAGTTTCCGTTAATATACAAAAAAGCGCAAGAAGAAACGCCCTCAAAAACAAAGTATATTTTACCCCATTTTTCTTTTATATCGAATTCACGCATATAAACACCGCAAGGGTTGTCATCGGGAACATAGGGCGGGTCGCAAGGGTAGGGGTAGTTTATGTTGGTATAGTTGGGGTTGTCATATCCGTGTAATTGCCAACAAGACGGAACGGGAATTTTGTCCCAGTTTTCAATTTTTTCGGGAACGTCAATATCCCTGTCAAAGTAAGCAAAATTCCATTCACCGTTTAGCAGTTTGTATTCCGAAACACCAGTAGGAATATAGTAACTTCTTGGTGATTTTCGGTTTTCGCTTGTTTTTAATTGGTTTTCATATATGCGCATGTATTACCTCCTGTAACTCACTGAACATAAGATTTACATAATAATAGCACAATGCTTGTTGCTTTTCAACAGTATTTTCAATAGTGAAAAAGCAACAAATTCACAAAAACAAACAACGACAGTGCCTTTACAATTGTTAAATAAACAATTAAGATTTTGTTTAACAGGGGAAATATTCATCGAAATAAGTGAAAAATAAAGCAAGATATAGTTCCTAAAAAGATAAAAAAGCAGAAAAATGAGAGTGTTTAACTATAAAATGAGAAGACAATTTTGGTGTGTAGTGTTATAATATATTTGTGATATTCTATCAAAAACTTTTTTTGAAGGAGGAAGGATATTTGTGAAAAACATCCAACGAATTGTGAGTGTGGTTTTGAGCCTACTCACGGTAATGACTCTTTTGGTTGTTCCTGCTACGTCTGTAAGCGCAGCGGAAACGGGCAAAAAAGAGTGGAAAACCTTTGAAGAACTTGTAGAGGAAAAAGGATACCTTAACGGAATTCAACAACCTTGGTTCGTCTACAACTCGTCAGGTAACGACATTGGTAAGAGCATTATGCTAAACTATGGTTCTACCAACTATTCTGACGAAATGTTTTACGAGGTTTTCACAAACTCAAAGGCAATGGGCTTTGATATTATCCAGTTTTGGATGACATATCAGTTCGGCGGCATATTGTTTGACAGTGAGTTTCAGGTTGTAGGTATGGAGCCTACGTATAAAAAGAACCTTGACCGCGTGTTCCAGATTGCGGAAGAGTGCGGAATATACATAAGCCTTGCTGTCATTAACCATACCGAATCTTCGTATTACGTTAACGGCAAGTACAGATACGAAGAAATCTGCCGTTTCATGCATAACGAAAAGCAGACACAACTTTTTGTTGATAACTGGCTTATCCCTATGCTTGAAATCACCCAAAAGCACGAAAACATAATAATGGCAAACGTATTTGTTGAGCCTGAGGCAAACGGCGGACGTTGGGACATTACTACGGGTGCAAGTTGGAAAAATCTTTCAAGATTTATGAAAACCGTAAACGATACCATACATAAGGTTAATCCCCGTATAAAAACCTATCCGGGTGCAACGGGTGATGCTCAGGTAACCTTCAAATATTATGAAGATATAGATTTTGATTGCTACGGATATGACCAATATTGGAAAACTGCAGGAGCCGAACCGCAAGACACAAGGGAACTTTTGCTTAATAAACCTTTTGTATACGGCGAATATGGTGTTAGTGATGAAGTTAATTCTTTAACACATTCGGACGAATTTATGACTTCGTTCTTCGGCAGTTATTTTGATAGTGTTGTTCAAAACGGTGTTAAGGCGGGATTTTATTGGTATTACGGATATCCAGGTAATGCGCAGAGTGTGATAGACGAGAAAAACCGTCTGCGCCCGTTCGCATGGGCAATTCGCGCTTGGTCGCTTGATGCAGGATATGCCAAAACAGGATATGAGGGAATAGATGCCCCCACGTTTATGTACTCAACGAGTGAGGCAATAAGGTGGTTTGGCTCGCGCGGCGCAAGCAACATCACTTTACAACGCAGCGATAATGGCAAAACAGGTTGGAAGACGGTTATATCCTTTAACCCCGACGACCCCGCGGCAGTTGCAAAGTATGAGTATGGCGCTATGATGTACGAATGGACCGACCCCAATGTTAAAGAGGGTGAAACCTATTATTACCGCGCGATTGCTGCAGACGAAGAAGGCAAAACAGCGCCATCGGAAGTAATTTCTATCACAGCCGACATTGTAACCTGTAGCGAGGAAGATAACTTAATAAAGAACGGCGGTTTTGAAAACGGACCGATTAAGTTAAATGATAAAGGTAGAATTACCGAAGGTGTTGATGGTTGGATAATATGCAACCAGCCTGTAAGCAAGTATGATATGACTCACTATCAGAACGGTGAGGCAGCACATTCCGGTAAAGGCTCTGTATATCAGATTACCAAACTGCACCAAGCAGTAACCCTTAAACCAAATACCGATTATACCCTTACCTTCTATTATAAATTCAAAGAGGTCGAAGGTTACTGGAATGTACTAATAGGCTTCCTATCCGGCTATCCTGAAAACTCAGATGCCGACCCGAGCAAGAATGGCAAGGTTAACAACCTTGTTGGCACTATCCGTCCTCTTGATAAAAACAAGCACGGAGATTGGGTACGCCACACAGTTCAGTTTAACAGCGGTGATATAACCGATACACGCTTGATGTTCTACAGTTGGCAGGGCGGTGCCAACCAAAACGATGATACCAATAGAATTGATTGGTATGTAGATGATGTTTATCTATTTGAAACTGTAAAGTAAGATAATACGAGGTAACAATTATGATAGTAAAAAAACAATTAGGCAGAATATTGTCTGTTGTGCTGGCACTTACGGTGCTTGTGGGTTCTCTTGGTTTGCTTACCAATGCGGCTATCACAGAGGGCGTTTTTAACGCAAAAAAGGCAACCGTTGACAGCAATTTTGACTGGAGTGCACTCGGCACAAACCTTTTCCCCGACCCAACCGTTAATCAGTTTGTTGACGACGGAAACGGCGGCAAGGAGTATGACAAATATTATAATGTAGACATCGGCGACGAAGGCGCTACAAGTTCCAGCGCGATTAGAAACTCCGGTGTTAAAAACGCAAATGCTGTGTTTGCTAAACACGCTTATCCCGATTTCTCCATAACGGGCAATACTATGTGGAACAGTATGAAGAGTTGGGGCGCAACCGTTTATGATACGGCGGCATCACACACAAACGATGGCTCAGGCTTGTTAGTTGTGCCCGCAACAAAATGGAATAACCATCTTGTTGCGCTTCCTGCGCTTGACAACAATTCATACTATGCCCTTACAATGTGGGTTAAGGCAGAGGCAAGCGGCGCAAGGGTAAAACTCTTTAAGTCCTCAAATGAACTTAATTCCAGCAACGCTACAGATTTTGCCAATACAAGCATTCCAACAGAATGGACACAGGTAACTTACATTATTTATACAGGTAATGCAGGTCTTGATGCCAGTGCATATAAAACAATGTCATTCTCGCTTTATACCGATAACGCTGACTGTGATGTTTATGCCGACGATTTCGGACTTTATAAACTACCCGAAACCGTTGCTGCAACAAGTTATAACAACGGCAGAGTTTATTCACCCGATGATATAACCTATGCATCTTCTAACGACGTTGTTGCAAAGGATGTTACAATTGCCGCAGATTATGACTTCTCAAGACTCGGCGCAAACCTTGTAAACGACCCGACAGTTAAGGAATTTGACGGTACAACCTACAAGAATTACGATGCTACAAATGCGCCTAATGCTAACTTTGCAATCGCTTCTTTGAGTAATAACGATGCGATGTATAAGAGCGCAAAGGCTAATGGTTTCACAGTGCTTGACACCGCGGCTTCCCACACAAACGACGGCTCGGGTGTCATAAAGGTAACAACCAATGGCGCCGCAAACAGAACCATCGTTTTGTCGGCTAATAAGTTAGAGGCACATTCTTACTATCTCGTTACATATTGGACTAAATGTGTAAGCGGCGGAATGAGTCCGTCAAGATGGTATCTTTCCAACTCAAGC
>JAZSRO010000082.1:0-95442 GCA_045538515.1 Acutalibacteraceae bacterium
AAAACTGCTTCGCACCTAAAAAAGATAAATTTTTAGTGTAATAAAAGGCAAAACCCCACGGTAACGCTGACGCGTATCGTGGGGTTTTAACACATTAGACCACAAAAAGTTGCTTTTTTAGGCATTTAATCCCTAATCACATCTCCCGTAACGAGGGGATGTTTTTTTATGACAATTCCAAAAGTGTTGCGGCGAGGGCTTTACCCGCAAGTGTTGCGCTATATAGCGCCTCCTCCATATAGTTTGCCTCTGTTCCAACCTCTAAAAGCATACTGCCCGTTGTCAGATTTTCGTTATACTTTCGTGACACAAAAAGCATCGGTCTTGCAAGTCCTTTATACATCGTTTCCATCTTCTGTTGATAGCGAACGGCAAGACGGAAATTTTGTTTCCATTCGGGAAATCCCGTAACATTTCCCGTTTCACTTCCCATAACCAACATTACCTGTGCTGCTTTTTTCCCGCCTTGTTCGCTTACGAGTTTTATTTTATCTATTCCGTCTCCGCTTACGGCATCGCGGTGGACATCAAGCACCACCTTTATTGACGGATATTTTTTCAGTTGCGCTTTTATGGTTTTTGCCGCCTGTGTGTAACTGCCTGTATATGACGGATAATCGTGCAAGGTTTTATCGTGTATAACTCCTATTCCCACCGCTTTAAGTTCTGCCGCAACCTTTTCTCCGATTGCCGCCATATTTTTGTTCAAATCGGTTGTTCGCGATACATCGGTTTTGGTGTAATAGTCGCGGTTTTCCTGCATATATGATTCGGTTGTGTGGGTGTGAACAATCAAAACCTGTGGTTCTGAGTTTTTCTTTATTTTGAATTTTATAGCGGTTGAAAGCGCCTTTTTTATATCTATATCTATACCCGCGCTATTTTTTATATACACATTATTGTAACTCACTGACGCGGTTTTGGGGGTTATGTAGCGCTCGATAATTTTTCCGCTTACGGTATGGTTTTCACCCGCCGCCACCGCCGCAGATGACACCGAAGACGACACCGACTGCACCGTTGACGATGGGCTCTGTGCGCTACTGCTATTACTGTTCTCTGTTACCACCGTTTCTTTTGGCGGCGCAGAAACTATCGGCGCACTTTCTTTTTGCTGAGAATTTTCCACAGGCAGAACATACATTGCGGCCGAAAAGCCGCCGTAGCCCACCGTAAGCACCGATATACCGCACAGGAAAACTAAAAGCAGTACCGCTTTCAAATTCTTCATAAAATATCACCTATATAAATGTATGCAAGGACAGTCCTTTTCATACGAGCGAAAGTAACACTTCGCGGTCTATATTTGGTTGTAATGCAAAATTAAGCGCGTGGGACAAAAGTTCTGCCGCGCGGCTTGTTAAAAGGTCGATTTCACGCATTGTTACAATAAAACTGCGGTTTTCGGTATGAAAATCTGCAACAGTCGGAACGCCGAGCGCTATCACAGGGCGCGAAAGTGTACTTTCGCTTATTTCCCGCCTTTTGTTGCCGATACCCGAACCCGGTGATATACCTGTGTTTGAAAGTTGAACGGTGCAACCTATTCGCGCGTTGTCGGCAGAGGCAAGTGCATCCACCGCAATTACAACATCAGGGTTTGTTGTTTCACATACCGATTTTATTATCTCGACCGCTTCCATACCCGTTTTACCAAGCACACCCGGCGATAAAACGGCAACGCTTTTCAGCCCCGTAAGGCCGATGTTTTCTAAAAAATCTTTTTTAAGATGGCGCGTTGCCAACACACCGTCTGCGGTTTTCGGTCCCAACGCATCTGCGGTTAAATTTGGATTTCCGACACCAATTACAAGCGCAGTGGAAAAATCGCCCACCATATCTTTAATTTCTGCCGCTATTATCTCTGCCGCGCCGTCTGTTTCGGTAAGTCCGGCCGCAATATCACCCACATCAAGCGTAACATAGCGTCCTATCTTTTTACTCAGTTTTCTTGCCGCTTGTTCGGTTTTAATATCAACAGCCACTATCTTTATTCCGTTTTCGGTCTTTTCTTTGACCGCAACCCCCGCAACTTTTCCCTTTTGCTGTAAATTTGATTCTATTGCAAGGTCCGTTCTTGCGTACATAACATCACCTTTTTTTAGTCTTTACCGACTCTTTTTTCTTATTCTTTTTATATTTTGAAAAAAAGTGTTGCATTTTGGCACGGTTAGTGGTAAAATACTTTTACTTGAGATTTTGCAAGGAGGTGTCACAATGCCTAATATTAAATCTGCCAAAAAGCGCGTTATCGTTAACGAAAACAATGCTATGCGTAACAAGAGCGTTCGTTCGGCTCTCCGCACCGCTATCAAAAAGGCTGATGCTGCTATCGCAGAAAACGCTGCTGATAAGGATGTTGCAGTTAAGGCTGCTGTTAAGAGCATTGATGCTGCTACTACAAAGGGCATTCTTCACAAAAACAACGCTGCAAGAAAGAAATCTGCTCTTGTTAAGCGTCTTAATAAAGTAGAAGCCTAATCACATTTCATCGGCTTAGCATTTCTCGGGCTTTGTCAAATCGTTCTGTTTTAGGAACGGCTTTGCGGCAAGGCCTGTTTTTTGCGCTATTCGTTTTGTGATTATTTTCCACGAATAAAAAGGTTTTCCATTGCGTATTATCCCATATAACCCTATTACAACCTAAAGGAGATTATTACAGGTGGCTAAAACAATTAAACTGACCGATGAAGGTCTTAAAAAACTTGAAAACGAACTCGAAACTCTTAAAACCGAAGGCCGCAAGGATATTGCTGAAAAAATTAAGGTTGCGCGTGGCTACGGCGACCTTTCCGAAAACAGCGAATATGACGAGGCCAAGAACGAACAGGCTAAAATTGAAGCCCGTATTGTCGAACTTGAGGCTATGCTTAAAAATGTTGAACTCATTTCAAGCACAGAGGCTTCCGATACTGTTCAACTTGGCTGCAAAGTAAAGGTTTTAGATGTTGAATTCGAGGACGAATGTGAATATCAGATTGTCGGTTCACCCGAGGCTGATGTTAAAAAAGGATGGATTTCTGACGAGTCCCCCGTTGGCAAGGCTCTTCTCGGACATAAGCCCGGTGACGAGGTTGTTGCCGAAACACCGTCAGGTGAAATCGTGTTCAAAATTCTTGAAATTTTCTAAATCAAAAAAACGGGGCAGTGTTTGTTACTGCCCTTTTTTCTAAAAAAGGGATGTGAAAAAGATGGCTGAAAACAACAATACGGTACAGGACTTAAGCGAACTTCTACAGGTGCGCCGCGATAAACTTTCTGCACTTATTGAAGAGGGCAAAAACCCGTACGAAATAACAAAATTTAATTTCGATGCTTATGCCGCTGATATTAAAGCGGATTTTGAGGGATTTGACGGTAAAACCGTTAAAATCGCCGGCAGACTGATGAGCAAACGCGTTATGGGTAAGGCAAGTTTTGCAAGTGTTCAGGACACTACAGGCCCCATTCAACTTTATGTTCGCCGCGATGACATCGGTCTTGATGAGTACGCCGCTTTCAAAAAGTTTGACATCGGCGACATCGTAGGTATAGAAGGCTTTGTTTTCAAAACACAGACAGGCGAAATTTCTGTACATGTACACAGCATAGTGCTTTTGTCGAAATCACTTCTCCCCCTGCCCGAAAAGTTCCACGGACTTACTAACAATGATTTGCGTTTCCGTCAAAGATATGTTGACCTTATTATGAACCCGAATGTTAAGCGCAATTTCCTTATTCGCGCACAGTTCATAAAGTTTATGCGCAATTACCTTGACGAGCGCAAGTATATTGAGGTTGAAACCCCCGTTCTTAACACTATTGTTGGCGGTGCGGCGGCGCGTCCCTTTATTACACACCACAACACGCTTAACATTCCTATGTATATGCGTATTGCAACCGAACTTCCGCTTAAAAGACTTATCGTTGGCGGAATGGACCGTGTTTACGAAATCGGCAGAATCTTCCGTAACGAAGGTATGGACCCCAAACACAATCCCGAATTTACAACGGTTGAACTTTATGAGGCTTATGCCGATTTCCACGATATGATGGATATTGCCGAGGGCATTATCTCGGGTGCCGCTAAAGAAATTCTGGGTACTTACGAGATTGAGTGGCTTGGCGAGAAGATTGACCTCACACCCGGTTGGCGCAGACTTACAATGGTTGACGCCGTTAAAGAGTATGTTGGTATTGATTTCGGTGTCATTACCGATGACGCCGAGGCGGTTGCCGCGGCAGAGAAAATCGGCGTAGAACTTGCAGACACTGCGGATAAGACCTGGGGCAACGCACTTTACGCCTGTTTTGACCAGAAGGTTGAGGAGAAACTTATACAGCCAACATTTATCACAATGTATCCTGTTGAGGTTTCGCCGCTTACCAAGGCATCCCCCGCTGACCCGCGTCTTACAGAGCGTTTTGAACTTTTTGTTTGCCACAGCGAACTTGCCAACGCATATTCGGAACTTAACGACCCGATTGTTCAGCGTGAACGCTTCTTAAAACAACTTGAACTGCGTGAACGCGGCGATGACGAGGCAGAGATGCTTGATGAAGATTTTCTTACGGCTATGGAATATGGTATGCCCCCCACAGGTGGCATGGGAATTGGTATTGACAGAGCAGTTATGATGCTTACAAATTCCGATACCATCCGCGAGGTTATCCTGTTTCCGACGATGAAACCACTTTCAGAGTAAAACTAAGCCGAAAACGCTTGTTTCTAAGCGTTTTCGGCTTTTTGTTAATCCAAATCAGAGCGCAAAAAAGCAGTTTACGACAGATTTACGACAAATTGACTAGTGAACGATCTTTGAGCGTTACGACAAAGTGGTGTCGTAAACTTAGCCTTAACAATGTACCAACAGGATTACCGCTTACATAAGAAATAGAACCGAATAGATGAAAAACGAGATTTTTCATAATTGAAGTGTTATAATTCAGTAAACACATTTACGGAAAGGACAGATTGTATGTATGCCATAAGGACTGCTAATCTAACTAAAAAATATAAGGATACAGTTGCAGTAGATCAATTAAATTTGCAGGTCAAACAAGGCGAATTGTATTCTTTATTAGGTGTAAACGGTGCCGGCAAAACAACAACAATTAAAATGCTTTCATGCCTTACACAACCTACAAGCGGAGATGCCTTTATTAATGGAAAAAGCATTTGCAAAGATACTGCCGCTGTGAAATCGCTCATAGCCGTTTCTCCGCAGGAAACTGCGGTTGCAGTCGGTCTTTCAGTTCATGAAAACCTTGAATTGATGTGCGGTGTTCACGGTTTTACAAAGGACAAGCAAAATGCGAAAATTGCAGAATTGACCGAACTGTTTGGATTTGAAACTATTCTTAAGAAAAAAGCCGGCAAACTGTCCGGTGGCTGGCAACGAAGACTTAGTATTGCAATGGCACTGATCAGCGAGCCGGAGATAGTATTCCTTGATGAACCTACACTTGGTCTTGATGTGCTTGCCAGAAGTGATTTGTGGGAGTTGATACATTCTCTGAAAGGGAAGGTTACCATTGTTTTGACAACGCACTATATGGAAGAAGCAGAAGCTTTGTCTGACCGTATCGCAATTATGAAAGACGGCAAGCTACTGATTTGCGATACTGCTGACAAGCTTAAGGAAACGGCAGGAACGGATACTTTCGAGCAAGCATTTATTCGTATTGTTAAGGGGGTGGCAAGATGAGAATGCTCACATTTGCAAACAAAAATACAAAAGAAATATTACGAGATCCATTGACACTTTTCTTTGGACTCGGCTTTCCCCTTGTTTTGATTTTGTTGTTAAGCGCTATACAAGCAAATATCTCCGTAAAACTGTTTGAAATACAGCATTTAACTCCGGGTATAACGGTTTTCGGTCTGGCTTTTATGACACTGTTTTCGGCAACCATTATCGCAAAAGACAGAGGCAGTTCGCTATTGCAGCGTTTGTATACAACGCCATTGACCCCTCTGGACTTCATTCTCGGTTATTCGTTGCCGATCATTCCGATTTCTGTCGCTCAATGCGTCATCTGCTATATTGCCGCTATTATTCTTGGATTAGAAATTACGGTCAATATTTTGTACGCTGTTATATTTATTATTCCCATAGCCATCCTCTACATTGCTTTAGGACTCCTTTGCGGAAGCGTATTGAACGATAAGCAGGTAGGTGGTATCTGCGGTGCGTTACTAACTAACCTCTCAGCGTGGTTGTCGGGTGTTTGGTTTGATCTTGACCTTGTGGGCGGTGTGTTTAAGAAGATTGCATACGCACTTCCGTTTGTTCACGCAGTAGAGATGGAACGGGCTGTGCTTGCAGGTGATTTTGCAGGGATTTTCCCTCATGTTTGGTGGGTGCTCGGATATGCCGTTATTCTGCTCGTATTAGCCGTATTGTTGTTCCTGCGGCAGATGAAAAAGCAGTAATTCTTCATATTGGAGAATATGTACTTCATTGTCGTGCATAGTAAACACATTCATATTTTTACGACAGATTTTACGACAAATGGAATAAAGTTATGCCAGTTTATGATAGGTTGTGTCCAACAATGAAAACGCTTTGGATTAACGAAATCAGAAAAAGGCAGGATAAATAAGGATATAAGTTCTATCCCGCCTAATCCCCACAATGAAACCTTTAGACTGAGAAAAACCGCATAAACACTGTGTTTTTCGAGGTTTTGGACCGCCAAAATCGTAAGCCATAAGCCAAACTTAAGCCAATGCATGTTTTTGTGCAAAAAATGACGGTTTTAAGTGGGCAAGGCAAGAGTAAAAGTTCCAAAAATTACAAGCCATTTACACTTGAAACCGAGTGTAAATGGCTTAATTTTTTATAACAAAAAAGCACTCTGCTGTTATGGCAGAGTGCTTTTTGACTATATACAGTTTAATCTTCTTCGAGCAATTTTGCAGGCGATACTTTCAACACTTGTGCGATTTTAAATAAGGTTTCAAGTGAAACACCACGAACTGTACCTGTGCCTTCTACCTGTCCTACAAAGTTTACACTTTTATCGATAAGTTCTGCGAATACTTCTTGTGTATAACCAGCCTTTTTGCGATAGTACGCGATTTTCAAGCCTAAAGTAATATATTTATCAGCAAATTCTGTTTTCATTATTCTGCCTCCCTCGTAATATTAGTTTACAGGGAATTAAGGCGTATTATAACTTTCTGGAAGTAAAAGATTATTTACATTAATTCAATGTTAATGTATAATAAGTGATAAATAATTTACTTTGGGTGAAATGGTAATGAAAACTAATACTTGTTGTTTTATCGGGCATAGGGCGATTTTTGAGAGTGAGCAATTAAAAACACAGTTATGTGAAATCATTGAAAAACTGATTGTGGAAGAAAAAGTTGATACCTTTCTTTTTGGCAGTAAGAGTCGATTTAATAGTTTGTGCCTTGAACTTGTGAGCAAAATAAAAGAAAAATACCCGCACATAAAACGGGTCTATGTGCGGGCTGAATATCCTGATATAAACGAGCAATATACAAACTACTTGTTGGAAAGCTATGAGGACACATACTATCCCGAAAAGATAATTGGGTCCGGCAGAGTTGCCTATATCGAACGTAATTATGAAATGATAAATAACAGCCATTTTTGTGTTTTTTATTATGATGAGGACATTGCATCACTCATTAAAAAAAAGCGGAACAAAAATTGCTCTTGAATACGCTGTCAAACAGCAAAAAAACATAATACGACTTCCTATTGAATAAAAACAATCAAAAAATATCCCCCGTTATTATACGAGGGATATTTATTTTATATAAGGACTTCGCCGTCCAGTACGGCATCTTCGCCTTCAAATATAACTTTTTTAATATTGACTGCGTCATCCATTATAATGATGTTTGCCTTTTTGCCCACTGCAAGACTGCCGACTTTATCATCAATGCCGAGCAGGTGTGCGGGTGTCAAGGTTGCCATTCGAACTGCGTGGCAAAGTCCGTAGCCCGTATGTCGCATTACATTGCGGACGCCGTTATCCAGCGTCATAAGACTGCCCGCAAGCCATCCGCGGTCATCATAGTTAAGGTCGGGGCCGTACCAGATACCCTCTTCCTCGTTGTTCTTATTCCTTTTTTCACCACAGGTGGTGTGGTCGGATATAAGACAGATGCGTTCTACGCCTTTTGTGCGAATTATCATTTTAAGAAGTCCCGGCGGAACATGAATTGCGCTTTCGTCACAAATCAGTTCGGCATACATATCGGGGTCGTACAGAGCAAACTGATCGCCACCCGCGCCGGGGGTTCCCTGTGCGCGTCCTTTTGCCAAACCTGCATCGGTAATATGTGTGCGTATTCTGACGCCGTAGTGTTTAAGAGCCTCTATACTTTCAAAGGTTGAGTTTGAATGGCCGTGAGCAAAAAACGCCTGTGGTGTATGCTCCTTAGCGTATGCCATAAACTCTTCTATATTTTCGCGCTCGGGGTCGATTGCCCAGACGCGAACCATATCACCAAAGTTTTCTATAAGGTCAACATAGTCCTCTTTTTTAATCGCACCCGACCATTTAATCAGATCCTGAAAACTGCCTGTCAGGCGCATAAACGGGCCTTCCATATAAAGTCCGTCCATTACTTTGCCCACGCCGTTTTTGGATGCTTCTCTGATTTTTTCGGCACCTTCGAGCATTTCCTCTTTGGTCATTGCGTGGTAAAACGTGGGAAGCACGGTGGTTACGCCGTGTTTTATAAAGTAACGCGCAGCCGTTAGCGGCTCTTCATAAAACCAATACTTAGGACAACCGTGGTTATGAATATCCACAAGTCCCGGAGCGGTATAAAGTCCACCTGCGTCATAGATTTCTGCTGTGTCGGGGATGTTTACATCCTCTTTGCGTCCTAAAGACACAATTTTTCCGTCCTCATAGGTCAGCGCACCATCAAAGATGATGCCGTCTTCCAGTATGAGTTTTGTGTTAACTATTGCCTTAATAACAATCACCTCTTACTTTGATTTTACAGAGCCAAAAGGTCCATAGGCTCGATTGGTCGCGCCATGTCCTCGCTAACATAAATTGTACCTTTTGTCAACTGATATATTGAAGCAGGAACTTCCATACATACAGGTCCGTAGAGTTGCAGACGGGATATCATTCTCTCCCACGAGGAGTAACCGCCTGTATTTTGCAAGTCGTGACGCTCAAGATGGTCACGCGCATTGATGACATCCCACGGTCCGATAGAAACAGAATAACGCGGGGTATGCCAAATCGCACTTGCGCCGCCTGCGTTTTGCTGTGTGGTCAGGCGATGGTTATCTACAAAACCTGCCTTGATTTTTAGAAAATCGTCAAGGTTATCTGCCTTGAATGCCTTTGTGTTTGGGTCGATAAATGCGGTATGGCCTATCCAGCCTGTTGCCGAAACTATAAGGTCGGCACCGCCGTTACCTTCTTCTGCAATCATATCTGAATAGTAATTTATATTTTCGTTTGTATAGTAATGCATCTGTTTAAGCGGGGGACGAAGGTCTTCGCGAAAACTCATATAAAACTCTGACATAAAGTGGCCGCCAAGCGAACGGTACCAGGTAATCGGTGCAACATTTCCGTCTTCATCGGCATATTCGTCCATACAAAAAGCGTGAATGTTGCGTCCCGAAACATTGAAACGGTTGCACATTTCAACCGCGGCTGTATATATGTTTTTCCAAGAGTTAGGAAAAACTATTACGGTCTTTTTATCCTCAACATCCGAGCGGTAAATCCAATCAAAAAGTTCACATGTTACAGCGCTTGACGGGTGCGGAACAACGCGGATGCTATAACCGTTTTCGTTGGTTATTTCCATCTCTTCCCGGCGGATATTACGGCAATATTCCAAAACCGCTTTATCCTGTGTGGGAAGCCAAGTGCTTGGTGCAAAATCAAATAAATTACGGTTCATAATATCAACTCCTTACGCTTCTTCTCTTTTACGGATTTCTTCAAGTGCGGCAGGTAAATAATCATAATCAGGGTCTGATTTGGGTACTGCTGCAACTTCGGGGAAAACATAACATACACCCGCGTGTAAACGCATAAGTGCTGCCGGATTTTCAGGACAAATAGGACCGAAAAGCGCAAGGCGCAAGGGGAATTTTTGATGTGCGGGAGAACCACCGCAAGCGGTGAGGTACTCCAAATCTATCCATTCCTTTGCAGAGAGCAAATCTTTGGGTCCAACCGTTACGGCCTTGGGCGGTACATTTCCTATATCACCCGCACAGCCGAACATTCCGCGAAGCGAATCGTGTGCAATCATCTCCGCCATCGGTGTTACGAGGCGCGAACCCATAGTTTTTAATTCATCAAGCGTTTTTGCGGGGAATCCTTCGGGGTCAATAGCACCTATTCCGCCCGACCAACTGATTGCTGTAAAGGCAACATCGGCACCGCCGAGAGCCGCGATTTCATCCGAATAGGTATCGATATTATCGCGAGTCCAAAAATGGATTTGCTCTATCGGCATACGAAGATGCTCTTCAAGACGGTTGTAAAAATAGCGCATAAAATGGCCCGAACGGCTGTAAGGACTTTGCCACGGCGCCACTTCACCCTTTTCGTTCGCGTATTCATAAAGGAAGAATATATGCACATTTCTGCAACTAATCTGAAACTTATTAAGCGCCTCTGTAACACTGATAAAAACAGCGTTCTCGGGGCTCGGAAGAATGAGCACAAGTTTTTCGTCTCTTATGTCCGACAGGCGTATACGCTGCATGAGTTCGGTTGCAAAATAGTTATGAACATCATATACAACCTTGAGTTCAAAATCCGGATTTTCAAAGTTTTTGCCCTGACGCGCGGTGATATCCTCATTGACAATGCTATCTAAAACCGCTTTGTCGCGAAAAGGCAACCACTCTGCAGGTGCAAATTTGAATGAATTGTAATACATTTAGGTTCCTCCTTTTTGGGTTACACCCTATTCTAAAATTTAGTATATCATAATTCTATTTTTTTCAATATGAATATTACCTCATTTTTTATGATTATATTTGGTTTTAAGCAAGAAAATCTGCGTTTTTACGCGTCTTTATTGTTGCATAATTGGAAACGCCTTTAACAATTTTATATTTTTCTTGTTTATAAAAAAGCATAAAAAGTGTATACACTAACGCATAAAATCGTAAATTTTTTGTAATGTTTATTTTTTATTAATAAATTCAGTATATAATAGTACAAAGAGGTGATACCTTTATGAAAAAACGCACAAAAGGATTTTTAATCGGCGCGGCGGTGACGGCGGGAGTTGCGGCACTTGGCACACTTTACCACGCAACCGCCAAGACTCTGATTAAAATTGCACTTGACCGCGAGGAGCCTAAAAGTATGCAAAAAGGCAAAGAAAAACTTATGGGTTCTTCAGAATTATCTGACATTTTGGCAAAACTTGTAAATGCGGCAGGTGTGCTTGAAAATGCGGGCTGTGAAACGGTTGAATGTGAAGCGGCTGACGGTGTGCGACTTGTGGGACATTGGTATTTCCCTAAAAATCCTAAAAGAATTATAGTTGCTATGCACGGATGGCGCTCTTCCTGGTCGCGCGATTTTGGACTGATATCACCCTTTTGGCACCAAAACGACTGTGCTGTTTTATACGCTGAACAACGCGGTCAAGGTAGCAGTGGCGGCGACTATATGGGGTTTGGACTTTTGGAGCGTTACGACTGTTTTCGTTGGATAGAATGGGTAAACTCGCGCACAGGCGGCAAACTACCAATATATCTTGGCGGTATTTCTATGGGTGCATCTACCGTGCTTATGACGGCGGGACTGAATTTGCCTTCTAATGTACGCGGAATTGTTGCCGACTGCGGTTTTACCTCTGCCGATGCAATATGGCGCCATGTGGTTGAAAATAATCTGCATCTCCCTTACGGTCTTTACAGTGGTATCACAAACGAAATGTGCAAACGAAAACTCGGTGCCGACCACAAAGAATATTCCTGTCTTGATGCTATGGCGGAGTGTCGCGTACCTGTTCTTTTCATTCACGGAACAGACGACAACTTTGTTCCTGTAAATATGACATATGAAAATTATAAGGCGTGTGCGGCAGAAAAACATCTGCTCATAGTCCCGGGTGCCGACCACGGAATGAGTTATCTTGTTGATAAAGACGGTTACGAAAACGCAGTTTGCAAGTTTTTTCGTTTATATGATAAATAAACTGTGGATATTTTTTATACTTTAAGTTATAATTGTCTTGAAAGGATGTGTTAATATGTCTGTTATTACTGTAACTAAATCTAATTTCGAGGAAATCAAGGGTAGCGAAAAGCCTGTTTTACTCGATTTTTATGCCGATTGGTGCGGCCCTTGCCGTATGGTTTCCCCCATTGTTGACGAGATTGCCGAGGAAAACAACGACATTGTTGTTGGCAAAATAAATGTCGATGATGAGCCCGAACTCGCGCAACAGTTTGAAGTTTTCACTATCCCGACACTCGTGGTTTTGCGCGGCGGTGAGGTTATAAACCAGACTTCAGGCGCGAGACCGAAGGCGCAAATCCTTGCACTTTTAGAGGGTTGATTTTTTATGGAACACTGTTTTGATACCATAATTGTAGGCGGCGGACCTGCGGGATACACTGCCGCGCTTTACGCCGCAAGGGCGGGGCTTTCCACACTCGTTTTAGAAAAAATGACGGTAGGCGGTCAGATGACGCTGACGGGTGACATCGATAATTACCCAGGATTCTCTGAGGGCGTGGACGGATTTACACTCGCGATGAATATGCAATCGGGTGCCGAGCGTTTCGGCGCAAAAACAGAATATACCGAGGTTACGGGATTTGATTTTAAGTCTGACATCAAGACCGTTCACACCACAAGCGGCGACTTTTTCGCGAAAACAGTTATACTTTGTATGGGCGCCAACCCCAAAACCCTTGGAATCGAGGGTGAGGAGGAACAAACCGGCAAAGGTATTCACTACTGCGCACACTGTGACGGCAGATTCTATAAGGACAAGACCGTTATGGTCGTGGGTGGCGGCAACAGCGCCGTTTCTGATGCGCTTTATCTCTCAAGGCTTTGCAAAAAGGTTTTGCTTGTGCACAGGCGCGACACTCTTAGAGCCGAGAAAATATATATGTCGGCACTTGAAAGCGCGGAAAACATTGAATTTTTGTGGAACAGCACATTAGACGGAATAATCTCCGAAAAGCGTGTTACGGGCGCAAAAATCAAGGATGTTAAAAGTGGTGATGTGCGCGAAATTGAGGTTAGCGGAATTTTTGTAAGCATTGGCAGAAAACCCGCTACCGAAATTTTAGGCGATGCACTCGCGCTTGATAAAAACGGATACATTATGGCCGATGAAACAACAAAAACGGCTATAGACGGCGTTTTTGCGGCAGGTGACATACGAACAAAGTCGCTCCGCCAAATTGTCACGGCTGTTGCAGACGGTGCGGTGGCGGCACACTTTGCAGAAGAATATCTTACAAACATTAAATAATTTAACACCGTTTTGCTATGCAAAGCGGTGTTTTTTTATTATAACTGTTGATTTATTATGCCAGAAGTATTATAATAATTAAAGGATAACACAATCAAAACGGTGTTGTTTTTTACTTTTTATTGCAATAAAAAAAGGAGAGACTTGATTTGGATATAAACGAATTGCTAAAGGGCGTCAAGTGTGCATGCGGAAAGACGCACACCTGTGACATTAAGTATGTATACATAGAGCGTAACGCAACACAGCGGCTTTCTGAAATTTGTAATGAGTTTCACTCCATATTGCTTGTAGCGGACGAAAATACTTTTGGTGCGGCGGGTGAAAAGACCATTTGTGCGCTTGGAGATAAGGTTACGAGAAAGGTTGTTTTCAGTGGCGCGAGTATTCTTGTACCGAACGAGGATGCTATACACCGTGTTTCTTCAAACCTTGAGGGCATTGACCTTATTGTCGGTATCGGTTCGGGTGTTATACAGGACCTTTGCAAATATGTATCCTTTGAGTCCAAAGTACCGTATGTTGTTGTTGCAACGGCTCCCTCTATGGATGGTTACGCTTCTAACGGTGCGGCTATGATAACGGGCGGAATGAAGGTGACATACCCCGCAGGTCTTCCGCTTGCCATTGTTGCCGACACAGAGGTTTTGCGTAATGCACCAATAGATATGCTAAAGGCGGGATACGGCGATATTTTGGGTAAGTTTTCGGCACTTAATGACTGGAAACTGAGTCATCTTATAAATAATGAATATTTCTGCCAGTATATTTACGATTTGACATATTCACAGATTGAGCGCACCTTAAAATTAGCAGACGGACTGCTCTCTCGTAACGAAGAAAGTGTAAAAGCCGTTATGGAAGCGCTTGTCGTCATAGGAATTTTGATGAGTTTTGCGGGTTCTTCCCGCCCTGCTTCTGGCAGTGAGCACCACCTTTCACACTTTTTTGAGATTACGGGAATTGTTGACGACACACCGTACTTCCCACACGGAATCGATGTTGTCTATTCCACCGTTATTACGGCAGAAATCCGCGAAAAAATCTTAAAAAACGGCTTCCCGCAAAAAATTTACAGAGCCACTGAAAGCGAACTCCAAAATGATATTAAGTCGGTTTACAAGGGCGTGGCTGACGGTTGCATTGCTCTTCAGAAAAAAGTTGGAAACTACGAAAACGACAGGTCGGCTGTTTATCTTGAAAAAGAGAGAGAAATAAGAAAAATTTTAAGCGAGATGCCTTCTTCAGAGGAAATTAAGCAGATGTTATCACTCGCACAACTCGACATTAGCGAATTTTATGAACTTTACGGCAAAGAAAAAATTGATAATGCCATACTTTATGCAAAAGACCTTAAAGACAGATACACTGTGCTTTGGATAAACTATGATTTTTACGGGGGAATTAAAAATGTATAGCAAAATAAAGGTCATTGCGATGGACCTTGACGGAACACTGACACAACACAAGACACCGCTTTCTGCGGAACACCGCGATATTTTAACTCGCCTTTCTAAAAATTATAAACTTTTAATGGCGGGTGCGGGACAGGTTATGCGAATTTTTAACCAATTAGAGCAGTTCCCCATTGACATTATTGGAAACTACGGTATGCAATACGGTGTTTACAATTCCAAAACAAAGGGTATTGATATTATGCGTGACATCGTACTTGACTGTGATAGAGAAAGTGTTGAAAAAAAGGTAACTTTTCTACGCGAGAAATACGGTTTTACCGAATTTGCGGGTGAAAATGTTGAGTTCCATCCCTCCGGTTGCATAACTTTCCCAATTTTAGGCACCAAGGCAAAACAGGAAGACAAACTCTCCTTTGACCCCGACAGAAAAAAGCGCCGCAAAATTTATGACGATGTTGTGAACACCTTTAGCGATTACTGTGTATTCGTAGGCGGTTCGTCTTCCTTTGATATGGCGCCCAAGCCGTATAACAAATATTATGCGCTTGACCTTTACTGCAAGGAAAACGGCCTTTCACACGATGAGGTTGTGTATATCGGCGATGACTACGGTCTTGGCGGAAACGATGAATCGGTTTATGTTTCGGATTTCCCATATATCACCATCGACAATTATCTGGATTTCCCGAAGGTAGTTAAAGATTTGCTTAAATAATAAAAAGCAGCATTTGTAAAAATGCTGCTTTTTGTTATTCAAATGCAGGGGTGGAGAGATAGCGTTCACCTGTGTCGGGCAAAAGTGCTACCACCGTCTTTCCTTCATTTTCGGGGCGTATGGACAACTGTGCCGCCGCAAACGCCGCCGCGCCCGAGGTTATGCCTACCAAAACACCCTCGTGTTCTGCGAGGAAACGAGCGGTTTTATAGGCATCTTCTTCCCCTACTGTTATAATCTCGTCTATTACCGACATATCAAGGTTTTTAGGAACAAAACCCGCTCCGATGCCCTGAAGTCCGTGCGGTCCCGCCTCTTTTCCCGATAAAACGGCGCTGTTTTGTGGCTCGACCGCCACGATTTTGACATTCGGGTTCTGCATTTTAAGATATTTCCCGACACCGCTTATAGTGCCGCCCGTTCCCGCACCTGCCACGAATATATCAACCTTTCCATCGGTATCGCGCCAGATTTCAGGCCCTGTGGTTTTTATATGCGCCTGTGGGTTGGCGGGGTTTTCGAACTGTCCCGCTATGAAACTACCATCAATCTCTTTTGATAGTTCCTCTGCCTTGTCAATTGCGCCTTGCATACCTTTTTTGCCGTCTGTAAGCACAATTTCTGCGCCGTAGGCAGAAAGCAATTTTCTGCGCTCTATACTCATCGTATCGGGCATTGTAAGTATCACGCTGTATCCTCTTGATGCGGCAACTGAAGCAAGTCCTATTCCTGTATTACCGCTTGTCGGCTCGATAATTACCGAGCCGGGCTTTAAGAGTCCCTTTTCTTCAGCATCCTCTATCATACTGACGGCAACGCGGTCTTTAACACTACCCGCGGGATTAAAATATTCCAGTTTGGCATATATCTTCGCCGCGCTGTCATAGTTTTTTTCAAGACCTACAAGATGCAAAAGCGGTGTGTTACCGACAAGTTCGGTAACCGACTCGAAAATTCGCATATTATTCACATAACTCCTTTGCAAGTGCTGCTATTTTTTCGCGACTTTCATTATTGAGTGCCGAAAGCACCGTAACCTCATTTTCGGCATATGTGATGTTCTTCATCGTTTCTAACATAGATTTCATAACACGAGTAGCGTTAGGCGCCCAAGAGCCGTTTTCCATAAACGCTACGGTACGGTTTTTATATCCGCGTTCGGTCAGATGGTTTATAAACTCGCGCATAAAGGGGAAAACATCATTATTATATGTTGTAGTGGCAAGGACGATTTTACCGTAACGGAAAGCATCCTCAACTGCTTCTGCCATATCACAACGCGCAAGGTCATTTGTAACAACCTTGGGACAGCCGCATTTTTTGAGTTCGGTTTCTAATAACTCAACAGCCGCTTTTGTGTTACCGTAAATCGAGGTGTATGCAATCAGCACACCCTCGCTCTCAACCCCATAAGACGACCAGATATCGTAAAGGTTTATATAGTATGCGAGATTATCCGAAAGCACGGGGCCGTGGAGAGGACAAATAGTCTGTATATCGAGCGCCGCCGCTTTTTTGAGCACCGACTGTACCTGTGCGCCGTATTTACCTACTATGCCGATATAATATCTGCGCGCCTCACAAGCCCAATCTTCGTCCGCATCGGTTGCACCGAATTTTCCAAAACCGTCTGCCGAGAAGAGCACTTTATCTTTACTATCATAGGTCATTATAACTTCGGGCCAATGCACCATAGGCGCAGTTATAAAGGTAAGCGTATGTGTTCCAAGTTCCAGAGTGTCGCCCTCTTTCACGACAATTCGTCTGTCCTGAAAATCGGTGCCGAAGAAGTTTTGCATCATATTAAACGCTTTTGCCGATGCGACAATCAGTGCGTCTTTATATTTTTCCGCGAAACGCATAATGTTTGCCGAATGGTCGGGTTCCATATGCTGAACTATCAAATAGTCGGGTGTTTTTTCGCCGAGCGTATTCTTCAGATTTAACAACCACTCGTCACCAAAACTTTTATCAACCGTATCCAAAACAGCGGTTTTTTCATCCAAAACAACATAGGAATTATATGCCATTCCATTGGGGACAACATACTGTCCCTCGAACAAATCAATTTTTCTATCGTTTACGCCGATATATTTAACATCGTTTGATATAAACATCCCTTTTCCTCCCAGAGTAATATACGAATATTATATCTAATTTTTACATAAATGGCAACTATTTTTAATTAGTAAAAACCCCCACTCTCACGAGCGGGGGTTTTTGTTATTCGTCTTCTATACCTGTTTCCGGGGTTACAATACCGCTAACTTCGGCAATGTTTTCCGCAGGAGAAAATGCAACAACTGAAATTGCGGGGCTATCATAAAGTTTTTTCATAATAACATCTTCCTCCTTATCTTAGTTTTTATATGCCTTAGCAGAATCGCCGTAGCAAAGTAACGCTTTGAGCATTTCAACAAGATTTGTATCTTCACTACCAAGTTGTGACTTGATGTAACTTTCAACGCTGTAGGTAGCGGTCTTGCTGACTGCGTTACCCTCTGCGTCACAAATTGTAACCTCTATTACATCGCGCAGATTTGCGGCTGTGAAAGCATTGAAGTAGAGATAATACATATTTGTTCCTGCCGATTCGATTTCGGGACTCTCTACTGCTACAGGGTTGCCGTTTACGGTTGCCTGAACGGTGAGTGTGGTTACATCAACATTTTCTGCAAGAGCGAATCTATAGCGGAGATTTACAACATCTGCAAGATAGAGTGCAACCGCTTTCCAGGAAACCGACTTGGTTGCAGGTGTGCCCGAGAGGGCTACTTTACTTGCAACAGAATCTGCGGGTGCTGTGTATGTTGTACCGAATGTATTCTGTTCGGGTGTAAGGTCGGCAGTTACAAGGTTTTCTGTATCCTTGTCGACATAGTTCTGACTTGCCGCACCGTAGCGGAGAAGGTCAACAACGAGGTCGCAAAGTTCTTTAGCATCGGCATCATTGGAATACTTATCGAGAATGCTATAGCAATACTCTTTAATGCTGTATTCCTTGGTATCGCCCATTAAGATGGGTGTTTCAAGGTCGGCAGCGCGATATGCATAGAGTGTTGCTGTTATTGTTTCGTTCATCAGGTGAGGTGCGATGTCGGGATAGGTGAAATTATAATAACCTGTTCCCTCTTCTTTTTCTCCCACAACAGTTATTGTGCTGCCCGCAATCTCAAACTTGATTTCGGGGTTAACATACTGGTTAGCCGAAAGTACGCTCTGACTTACTTTATAGTTAACACTGATGCTATCGGATACAGTGAGTGTTGCACCTGCAATCTTTGTAGAGGTAATGGTTGCATCCGATTTGAAACCAACAACATCAACCGTTTGTGCGTTGCCCGACCAAGCGGCAACTGCAAAGTGGCAGTTTTTGGGGTTGTAGAGCGAGTTAATGCTTGCGGTAGTATCGTCTGCCACAGAAACATCTGCAAACGCCTGTGCAGGAATAATTCCGCTGACAGAGTTGTTTCCAACAGTTACGGTCGCCTTATATTCAAGTTCGCCAACCTCTTCAAAGCCTACTGTAAACTTGGCACCTGCGATATTTTCATACTTAAGCAGGTCGTCTTCAATTATGTCATAGACGGTACGATTAGAGGCATCATCATCGGACCACTTGGTTGATACCTTAAGTGTACCTTCAGCAGTATCAAGAACAACTGCAAAGTGAGGTGAGCCGTTGTGCTTATGCTCGTTGCTTGAGTTTCTTGAAAGCAGAATAGAAAGTTCTGCCTTTGTGCTGCCTGTACGCTTAAAGTTATTGAAACGGATGTTAAGACCGTCCATATTTACGGTGCTACCAATAGAAAGACGGTTTTGCTTTTTGCCGCTGCCCCATGTAAGACGGATTCCGTTATCTTCAACCTCTTTTGCAAAGCTGGCGCCCCACCAGGAATTAACGTTTGACAATTTACATCCTGTGGCCAAAAGTGAATCGGTTACTACTGTGTATTCCTCATCTTTTGTTTCGGCTGTGAAGAGTGCGTCATATTGTGCGCGAACGGCTGTAAGTTTCGCATTGTCAACAAGTGCCTTTTCGTCATCTGTGAGCGTAGCATAAGCCTCTTCTGCCTCAAAGATTGCGTTACCATCGTTTGTTGTTACGGCATTAACTTCGGGAAGTGCCGCAATGAGCGCATCAACACCCTTTGTATTTTTGGTATTAGCACAGCCGAAGAAGTCAAACTCATTGTTGACGGGCGCTGTGATTCCCTGTGTAGCGGTCGAATACGCGCCACGCGCAAAACCGTAATAGGTTTTACCGTTTGCATCAAACATAACGGTTGCAAGAGAATCACTTGCAGGAATTTTCGCCGTTACTGCATCACCAGATGCTGTTTTAATTTCAACCTCATACGCATAGCCTGTTTCGGTTGTTGCGTTAATTTCGAGAGTGAAAATTTGTCCGTGAAGTCCTTTGATTACATCTGAATCGGTAACCAAGGTTTCAACTGTTCTTGTGCCTGAAACAATTAAGTTGTAAATTAATTTTCCGTTAAGGATATCAATATACAGCATTACGCCGTTAGCACTTCCGCCAGATAAATCTTGGTCGCCGGCAGCCTTGTGGAACTGAAGTGCAATACCCTTGCTTTTAACGGTTGTGAGGGTATCTTTATAGCCGCCGAATTTCATTTTTAGTCCGTCTACGGCAACCGCAGTTTCATCGTGTGCGCGTACACCCGGTGTTGAATATCCGCTTGAGTAGGAAAAACCGAAGTGGGCATAGCCGTCATCTTTATATGTGCTATTATTCTTTAAAGCACTGGCAGCATGATAACCGCTTATGGTGCCGAATGTATAACCTTTTGTTGCTGTTTCAATGAGTTTTGATTTAAGCTTATCAAGCTTTGTAGTGTCAAGTTGTGCTTTATCAAGCTCGGTAAAGGTTGAATAGTTATCTACGGCATTGTAGATAGCCTTGGCGTCAGCCTCGGTAACTGTATCTACATTCAACTTGTTTATAGCATAAATTACCGGCTCGACAGTCTTGGCATTGCGATAACCGAGAACATCAAATACGGTAGCAACATTGCCTGTAGGATAGGTTGTTGGAGTTACCCAATAGCCCGCAGTAAAACCTATACATACCTTTCCGCTGTTTGTAACTCCGCTGTCGGAATAATGCTCGGCAGGGATGTTAGCAACTATGGGCGTTGAATCACCCGAAAGTCTTACAACGACTTTATAGGGGTTTTCTGCGTTTCCTGTTGCGTGCATACCGATAGTTATTGCCTTATGAGAGAAATTAGCAACGGTAAGTTTTGCTTTTGCCGCATCATCAAGCGCAAGTTCACCGACATTAATCGCTGCACCCGAAGTCAAGCGGCTGTTAATGATTATCTTACCGTTTGCAAGGTCAAAATACAGAAGCATACCTGTTCTGCTCGTTGATGTTAACTGAATATAGTTAACACCTGAGTTCTGGTATTGCCATGGTGTAAACTGAACGGCAAAACCTGCTCTTGGCGCGGTTTGGAACTGATAATAGTTGTTGAGCATTATTTCAAGACCGTCTAGTGCAGTATCTGCCGCAGCAACCGTCGTCTTGCCTAATGCGTGTGGTCCGACAACTATCTGTGGGTCTGTGCCGCCCAGATATTTAATGCGTACCGCATTTCCATCTGGGGAGGCGGACTTTACATTATTCCACTGATCACTTTGACTATTAAAATTTGATATATCAGTGGTTTTGGTTGTCAGCCCCTCGCTTAAAAGAGTATAAAGCGATGTTTTAAGCGATGATACTGTAGTTGCATACGCGCTCTGGTCGTCGAGTTCGTCGTACATCATACTGATTTTGTTAACATCATCTACTTCATCAGGTGTTACTTTACTGTCGGCGTTGACGGCTGTTATAAGCTCGTCAATGGTTGCCGCCTCAGCAAAGGCGGTGAGGAATGTGCATTGCAGCATGGTGCAGACCATCGTGGCTGCAAGGAACATTGCAAAGAGTTTTTTAGGGGTTGCTTTGTTTTTCATGCTATCAATCCTTTCGTATGTTTATTCAATGTCGGGAATTGCGATTGGCGCGCCGCCCTGCTCTGCCGACTCGTGAGCGAGGATTCCTGGCAATGCCATTCTTATTCCTAAATCAACATCTATTGGAGGAGGTGTGTCCTCTAATATACATTTAATAAATGCAAGCATCATCTTGCGGTCGGCTCCGCCGTGGCCACCTGCGGTTGCCTTTGCGGATAACGCCACGGGAATTTCAATCTTCTTGTCGCGGTCCATCGGTATATCCGAGAAGGTGCCGAACGAATGGGCATCGTCCATCGGTTTTGTCCTATCGGTCGAGATGTTTCCGCGTGTACCGTAAAGTTGAAATTCGTGTGTGAAGCCTGCATATGCGCCAAAACAGATAAGTATGCGAATGACGGCGCCTTTTGCGGTTTTGAAGAGTGCCACGCCGTTCTGTGCGGCAGGTGTCTTCTTATAGGGATTATACATTATGTCGGGCTCGAAACAGGTGACGCTGACGCATTTATCATCCATTATATAAAGTAGCGGTCCCAAATTGTGAGTCAGATACTTTATTGCAGGATTGAAGGTGCGCCAGTGGCCCTCGGGGTAGTCCTCTGCTTTGAAATCGCGGTAGTCTGCACAGTGGATATACTCACTCTCTGCATAGACTGCCTGACCGAATTTACCATCATCGTACATTTTTTTCCAGGTTTCGATAAATTCCCAATAGCAGCAGTTCTCCGCCGACATATATTTAAGTTCGGGGTGTGCCTTGACCGCGGCTTTGAGTGCCTTTGCTTCCTCCAGCGAATTAACCGCAGGAATTTCGCTTATGACATGTTTACCTGCATCCATTGCTTTTATTACATAGGGCACATGGTAAATCGCATCGGTTGCTATGAACACCGCGTCAACATCGGCTGCTATAAAGTCTTCAAAATTATCGAAAGACTGAAGTTCTGTAACGCCGAGGTCAGAAAAAACTTTTCTTGCGTTTTCAAGTTTTTCGGGGTTTCTGTCACAAATGGCAGTAATCTTAACCCCCTCTGCGCCGACAACCTCTTTAACGACATCAAGGCCTCTTCCGAGACCTACAACGCCGAGTTTTACTATTTTTTCATTTCCCATGGCACTCACCTTTTATTGAACACATTGTCCTTATCGCCGAATGCCTGGAAGACTACGCCGCCTGTTGCATCTTTGGGCATTGGATAACCTGCTGCATACATAATAGTGGGAGCAACGTCGGTGAGGTCCATCGGTCTATCGATTATCTCGCCTTTTTTGAACATCGGTCCCATCATCATACAGATTGAACGAATGTCGCCGTCCTTGGTTCGTGCTGACGGAATCTGACAGGCGTGAACACCGCCGATTGAACCGCCGATGCGACTACCTGTAAGACCATAGACAACATCACCCGCGCGTTCGCCGCCCTGTCCTACAAAGCCCGCTTGTGAGTTTTCAACCGCAAAGGCAAGGGCAATTGTGCCGTTATCACGAAGTCCTTCTTGAAGTGCGATTATAACCTCGTTTACTACCTTATCGTAATCCTCAGGCTCGACAATGCCGTGGGGGTCGCGGCCTTTAAGGTTGAGGAAGATGTGTCCACTCATTACGGGATATGCTTTGGTTTGTGACCAATCTACTAAGGTGCGGTTTTGCTCACGCTCACCACCGGGAAGCCACTTCATAAGACCTGCTTTTTCCAAAATATCGTGCGGATGGATAACGGTATCAAATCCGACTGCGCCGTGGTCGCCTATAATAGCAAAGGTTGTGTCTTCGTCTATCATATTATCAAGCAACCAACCAAGATAATCGTCAAGTACCTTGTAGCCGCGGAAGAAAAGTTCCTCGGTTTTTTGCATCATAAAGTCGTCTGTGGGTTGAACACCCTCAAGGAAACTCTTAAATGCGTGGTTCATAGTGTCGGTAAAACCGAGTGTATCGGCTACGACGTCAAAATCACGTAATCCGAATGCACACTCAAGTGCTTTTTTATGACACTCGGCACTCATATACTGGAGTTCAATATACGTATCGATATCGGGCACTTCACGAACAACACGTGAACCTGATGAATGGTCGGGAATTACCGACAATTTTTCAAATTCATCTGAAAATTCCTGTGGTGAAACGTAAAGGCGTTTCGGAACTGCAAGCGGCATAAATATACCAAACTCGCGTTTTTCAAAATCAAAGTGGGTGAGTTTTGCGCGGAAGGTGTAACGGAAGGTCTGACCGTCGGTTGTGGGGATTTCGCGCTCAATATATTCGGTCCACTCGCCCTCACGAATGAATTGCGGTTTTTCGCAACCGTCATAAGAGAAGAGCACGCCTTCGTCACATACCGTCGCGTACCATTCAAATGGCTGCATTTTAGACCATTCGGCAAGTCTGCCGCGGTTTATAACGGGAAGAACGTAATGGTTTGTTTCGCTTACCGACTGGTTTGTAAAGGCATCCTCCCGTGCGAGGGGTTGCCACGGAC
Organism: Acutalibacteraceae bacterium; assembly: GCA_045538515.1. Taxonomy (GTDB): domain Bacteria; phylum Bacillota; class Clostridia; order Oscillospirales; family Acutalibacteraceae; genus SIG589. The sequence continues at coordinate 24,060 of JAZSRO010000082.1, forward strand.
CAGACGGTGTTTGGAAACGGATATCTCCGCTTACGTCTTCATCTTCGATTTTATCAAAAGAAATTTCATAAGTTTGTGCACCGATAACATAGCAGCCGCCATATTCACTTAAGTGGCCGCCCACCATTCTGTCCATTGCGCGCATAACAGGTCCCTTCGCTTCGGGGAATGATGCAACCTGCCAAACATTATCCATTCGTGCAGGGCCCGATGTTACGTAGTCCATAACAAGTGCTCTACCGCCCTGTTTTACGATTGTTTCCCAAAAGCGTTCTGCCGTACATTTGGCAGAGTCGTACGCTGTCCAGAAATCGCACGGGTCGCCGCCCGGTTTTCTCATATCCTGGTCAACTGCACCGTGACGGTTAGGTGTTGTTCCTGTTGCAATTGAAGCCCAGCAAGTAGGCGTGATGCTGGGGTACGTCGTCATACAATCGGTGAAGAAACAGCCGTTATCCATAACGCGCTTAAAGTTGGGATAGTCGCCTGCTTCTGCGTGTTTGCGAACATAGTCGCGTACGCCGCCGTCAATGCCAAAAAGGTAAAGTTTAGGTTTGTTTTTTATCATTAAAAAGCACCTCTTTTATGCGGCGGGAGGTTCCCGCCGCAAAGAAACCGAAAATTACTTATTAAAAACAGAATCAATGGTCTTATCAAATGTACCTGCAATACTGTTTATACCCGACTGTACGGTCTGACCATTCTTCCAAAATATCGGACCTAACACGCCGTTGCTGAGGAAGGACTCTTTAAGTGTTAAAAGTCTCCAGCCCGGGTCAACATTTGAGGTGTTGATAGAGGTCATATACATTTCAAAGTCGACATCTGCACTTGCCTTCTGGAAGTATTCCGATTTAACATCAAACTCCCACCAATCGTTACCTTCATAGCCCTTGGAGGGTGTTGAGAGTGCATTGAAGATTGCAATGCTCTTCTCATAGTCCTTGTTGTTGGCGTTGGTTGATGTCATTGCGAATACACGCGCATTACCTGCGGAAGAAATGTAGTTGCCTGTCTTATTGTCAGGACCAATCGGAACGGGCAGGATGCCGTAATCAAAGTCGGCAGCCGGTTTTATATCCTGGTTTACAACATAACTTTCCTGAATTAAGAATGCGGTTTTGCCTTTTAAGAATGCGTCATCCCAGAATGTGAAGGAAAGTTTGCCATAGAGTGACTGTGTCTTAAGTTCTGCAGGAATTTCAAACACCTTATGAGTATTTACAAGTCTGTTGTAATAATCTACTGCGTTTGTAACTGCTGCGTTAGAGAATGTGGCTTTTGCCTTGCCGCCCGAATATGTTACGAGACGACCGTCGTTACCCATAATGAGCGCCATTGCAACACGAAGCGGAACACCGCCAACACCGTATGTGGTTGTTGCTCCGTTTACAACGGTTGTTGCCTTTTTAGCATACTCTTCGAGTTTATCAAAGGTCCACTTCTTGTTCTTTGCGAGGTCGTAAAGTGTGTTTGCGTCAACGCCCTTTTCTTTGAGGAGGTCTTTGTTGAATACAACAACCATTCGAGCCTCAGGCGGTTTCATAAACTGCAGACCGTAGTGCTTACCGTCAATAGTGGCGAGGCTTGTATAGCCCTTAACCCACTTGTCTGCGTTTACATCTATTCCCTTTACATTATCCCACGGGATTATGTAGTTTGCTCGTGCGAGGGGCAGAACATTATCTGCGATAACCTCAACAACATCGGCAACCTTTTTACCTGCGGAGATGAGGGGCTGGAGGTTTTCTACGCCTGTTTCACTGCCTGTGAGAAGTTTAATCTTACAGCCATATTCCTTTTCAACCTCTGCTATTCTCTGGAACAAAACTTTTTCAAAGCCTGTGCAGGTGCTTGTGAGTTTGGAAGGAAGGTAGGGCGACATAAGTGTAAATGTATAACCCTTCAAATCCTTTTTGGATACTGTTGTGGTCTGATCGTTTTTAGAACTGGTTTTGTCTGTGTTCTTCGATGCGGTATCTTCGTTTTCTGTATCGCTATCCTTTTCGTTTGAAACGGTTACATAGGACACATCCTCCCAAACCGACCATTCAGACTCTTCACTTGAAGAATTTGAACAAGCGGTAAGGCCAAGACAAAGAACTGCGACCATTAAAAGAGATATTATGCGTCTTAAATTCTGCTTTGTCATTGTCGTTCTCCTTTTACTGTTGTTCCGGTGTTACGTCTGTGGGCGTTTCCGGTTGGTTTTTCTCTTTGCGTTTTTTATAAAGAATCAGCCAGAGTATAGCACCCGCGATGAGTAAAAGACCTGCGGCACCGCCGCCTATTGCCCATCCCCACGGGAAACTGTCTGATTTTTTCTTTCTACGGCGGCGTTTGGTGACAACAACCTTTTGAACTTCGTCTTCATCCTCGCCGTCTTCTGCCTCGTCATCGGCGATTTCTGCATCACCGTATTCACCGTCATCCTCTATCGGAACATTTCTTTCGCCGTTTGCTGTGACTTCATACACATCAACATCGCCAAATTCTACTTTTGTCTTGAAAGAACGAATTTGTGCGGCTGTTCCTTCTGCAATTATCTTACCTGTTTTTACATTCTTAACTGTATAACTCTGATAATAGTCAAGTTCCATATCAGCAAGGGGAATGTAGACCTTGTATTCCGCATCCTTTTTATGTGCGTTATCATTAGGAACTATAAGCAATCCTTTGTTGCCTGAATAGCGTGCATAGGAATAAAGGTTATCCTGTCCGATTACCTCGACGTCACAGATGTTGGAATCACGATGGTTTTCGGGGAAATATGTAAATATTTCAGGATACGTAAGGCGAATGCGAAGCATTCTTTTTACCTCTTCATAAAAGGCTTTATTTTCAGGCTTTTCTAAAGCATCCCAATCTATCATAGTACCGAACAGAAGCGAACTGGTTCCACGGCTTGCGTCTCCCGTTGCTTCGTAGAACGTAACCTTCGGGTTGTTCCAATGCTCACCTATAAACCAAAGCGGAATGAAGGGGGCATATATTGCCTGATATCCGATTTTAATTTTATTAAGATTTACATCATATTCCCAAAAGTCGTGACAGCTAATCATATTGGTGTAATACTGATACTCGCCGCCTGCGTTCATACCCTGTGAATATGTGCTGCCTATGAGTTTACCCGTTTTAACACATTCCACCATATTATAGCCGTCTACGAACGCGTTGTTGGGGAAAGTTGACGGGCTGCCTACAATGCCTTCTATACCCCACTGTTCAAGGTCGTATGCGGCAACACCGCGCTCGTTCGGACCTTCTGATATACTGGCAATCTTTATACCCTTTGCGAGTAGTTTTTCACGGACTGCCGATGCAGCGGGGTAGCCGAATTTATTAGGCTCCATATCCCAACGGATACCGTCAACGCCTGTTTTTTCGACAACCTTTACAACCTCATTAACAAACCATTCTCTTGCTTCTTCGTTGTCGTAAATCCAGTTTTTTGAGCCCTCGCCGCCGAGACCGTTACCGTTTTGGAACCACTCGGGGTGGACTTTTGTAAGGTCCCAATCTATCAAATCACATTCAATAATACCCCAAGAAACAATGTCCATAATTATGCGGATGTTACGCTTGTGTGCCTCGTCTACGAAGTTTTTGTAAACCTCAAAACCTTTATCGTAATCGGTTTCACGCCACTGTTCATCATAACCGATAATACCTGTAACACGCGGGTCTATCGTGTGGGGGCCAAGGCAGTAATAGCCGTGGCTTGATTTATGATAATCGTGTACGGGGGTTATCCAAAGACCGTTAATACCCATCTCGGCGCAGTGGTCCAAAACCTTGACTGCCGCCTGGAAGGTACCCTCGGGGGTTGCCGTAGCAATACGGCAACCCATCATTGTGAGTGAATTGAGCCAATCGGGAGTGCCGTTTTCGTCAACTGTGACCTCATCATACGGCTTCCACTTTGGCATTAAAGAGGAATTGTCAATAACATTACTCTGTGCGGCATCTGCCGAAATGAATGTGCCTGTAAAAAGCAGCATCAAGGCAAGGATAACCGCAAAAATTGAGCGAATTTTTTTAGTCATTATTTTGTTTCCTCCTTTTTAGATATTTTCTTTTTCCCGAGCAACACAAGTCCGCCGAGGGAAAGTATACTCGTGAATATAATGGCTGTACCCTTAGTAGCAGAACCATCTTTTTGTGTAAGAGGTAATTCTGTTGCAGCAGCACCGTGGGCGGCGTATGTTGCAAATTCTTCCTCCTCTTCCACAACAAGTTCATACTCGTTCGGGTCGATACCGTTTGCATCCCAGAGTTTTGAAAGTTCCAGAAGTGCGGCGTCAAGCATTGCATAGTTGCTTACCTGCTCCTTTAAGCCCTTCTTAAGCAGTGTGCGGTATTGCTCGCGTATGGTTCTGATTTGTTCTTCAGAATCGAGGGTTATGGTTGTCGGCAGGGTGTATATAGCCTTGATTACCGGCATAACCTGTGAAACAGCGTTTTCATTATTGTTATCAAAAACACTTATGAGTTCGACCGACTGGTAACTATTGCTGGCCCAAGCGCCTATTGACATATAGATGTTTGTCAATTTTCCTTCATCCATAAGCGGAAGCATAACGCTGGAAGGAATGTCGTATGAGAAGAGTGTTCCATCGCTTATCATAAAGCGGACGGTGTAGTTGAAGTTATCAATTTCTTCAAACATAAGACTGAAGTTTTTACCCTCAATATTGCTGTATTTAAGTTTATCACTCTTGAACAGTTCAATATTCTTTGTGAAATATTTATTACCTGCTGTATTAAGGGTGAGTGTTCCCTCATTTGTGTCAAGAACGAACACGAAGGTGCGCTTTGCCGTGGTGGAAAGTCCCTTTCCGTAATCATATGGTCCAAACGGGCCAACCGAGATTGCAAGTACTCCGCTTCCTGTACCTTCTCCCGTTACCTTAAAGTTGGAAAGTTGGATATTAAGTCCGTCAAGTTCGTACGAGCCGAAACTGAAACGGTGGTCACGGCTGGCATTATTCATATCAATATGAACTCCGCCGCTTTCAATATCGTAGAACTTAAGAGTTCCGTTCCACCAGCTGTCAAGTTCCTCCTGTGAGAAATAAGCATCTGCCGCAAGGGGTGCGTATACACAAGAATCCCAATCCATATGCTCTGCGTAAAGTTTATGATAGGCCTTTATTGCCTTTTCAAGCACATCTTTGTTTTTGAGTTTGTTCTGCTGCGCGGTAGAAAGTGTGTAATAAAACTCGAGAACTTCATCTATGCTCTTTTTAGAGGTTATATCAATCTTACCGAGAGCCGCAATTCTCTCATCAACATACGGAACGGGGTCATAGTTTTTATCAATACCTGCAAATGCTGCTTCTGCATCGGTGAGGACCTGATAGTTAGCAACCCTGTTCTGAACATATTCAGGTAAAGCATCGTATTCTCTGCGTGCCTCTTTTATCATGGACTCGCTGTTCGCATCTATAACGCGGAGTTTATCAATAAGGGCTGCAACCTTTTGGTGTTTTGTACTCTGTCCGATACCCGTCCATTCAATCGTTGTGTAGGTGGGGTTCCATGCGGTGAGTGTAACAAAGCAACCGTTATCAGGGTTTGTAAAGCGCTCGCCCGCGATGAAATCGGATACCGACATTACGCCGCTTACGGTGCCTGTTGGTGTGATTACATCTACCTGCCAGAGTTTATCGTCATTCTGGTTAAACTCGATATAGAACAGGCCGTATTCAAGGTTTTCATATTTAAGTTTGTCGCTCTGTACAAGGAGGCTGCCTGACGGTTCTGCTGTAAGTGTGCCGTCCTTTGTGTTAAGAACGATTGCCAACGGACGAGTGGTTACAGTACTATTGTAGGTCCACGCCGCACCCACATCGTTACTCAGCATAACCGCAAGTGACGGAGCATCTATTGTTGCTTTGGTTTTGTGAAGTGCGTTAAACTGAAGTTTTAAGCCGTCAAGGCGTATTCTCTTGCTATAGCCTTGGCGAACATCTCTGCCGCCGTTTATCCAGCTAATACGGATACCGCCGTCGTTTTCAATGCCTGTGCACTTAAAGCTACTCGGCCACCATTTAGGAGCATCTTTTAATCCCACATAAGCCTCTGCGAAGGGGTCTGTTTCGGTGGAAAGCATTTTTCTATATGCTTTCATAGCAGTATAGAACTTATCCTTGTTTGTAATGGCTGCAAGTTGCTCGTCATTTGCTATTAACATCTTTGTGTATATTTTGTCAAGCGTTTCGCAGTCTGCAAGGGTAATGTTTTCGGGCAGGGCATCTATCCAAGCGATTACATCTGGTGCGTAAACATCGGGAACTGTTTTATAGCCGATAAAATCAAGCGACTGTGAAACAGCGTTCCAAGCGGATACGCATATATAACAGCTGCCAAGCGAAGAAAGTTTACCGCCGACCGCTTCAAATACTGCGGTGGGGATTACTCCGCTTACGCTTTCATTGCCAACCGTTACAGTAACCTTATAGGTGCCATCCTGCTGCTTATCGAGTCCTACTGTGAACTCGCCGCCGCCAATGCTATCATACTTGAGCAGGGCATCGGTTATAACATCAACATAAACGGGCTGTGCACCGCCTACAACATTCCAGCCTGTTGCAGCCTTTAAGGTACCTTCACTCGCATTAAGAACGAGGGCGAAATCGCCGTTACCATAGCGGTCGTATTCATTTGCTGCGTTGTCTGCAAAGTAGATTGCAAATTCGCTTCCTGCGCCCTTCTGGAGCAGACGATTGAACTTTAGACGAAGACCGTTCATATTAACGGCTTCCTTAACACTTGCACGAATGTCAAGCGTAGCGTTCTGCCAATCAATACGCAGTCCGCCATTTTCGAGCGCTGTGAACTCGGTATTCCACCAAGAGTTCATATCCTCGATTTTAGAAACAAGTTCTGCATTTCCTGTGATAATTTTATAATCGCTGTCTTTAAGACTTTCAGCATAAAGTGCTTCACAGCGTGTTACCGCTGCATTCAGTTTATTAACGCCTGTAACAAGTGCTTTCTGTGCATCGGTGAGGTTCTCATAATACTGCTTTGTGCGGTTTACAAGACCTGCATCCTTAAGTGTTACGGTCGCGGGGATACTCAAAATAAGGTTATTAACCTTATCAATAGCGGCTACATTCTTATAACCTATCAAATCAAAACGGTTATAAACGGAGCCTGTTGCGCCGCCCGTTTCATCATAACGGCCACGGCTTATTGAAACATAGGTCTTGCCGCCTGATAGTATCTTGGAGGCGTCAAAGCAATCTGCGGGGATGTTGGCAGACACGGTTTGACCATCGGCTGTGGTGACGGTAACCTTATATGGATTAGCGCTGTCGTTTGTTGCAGAGGTTTTAACCGTAAATGCATTGTATTCAAGTGATGAAAGTTTCAAAACATCGCTGCCGCTTATGAGTTTTTTGTACTTTGAATTACCGTTAAGGTTCAAAATCAAATCGCCGTTTTTAGCATCGATATACAGAAGCAATCCGGACGATGTGGGTTTGAATTCATAACCCGCAGAGAGTGCGTAGATTATACCGAAGCCGGCGACAGTGCCGCTATCGTTGAGTTGTTGCAGATTATTGAACTTAAGTTCAAGTCCGTCAAACTCAAGCGCCCCCGTAGGACCTATACGCATTTGAGGATTCAGCGAGGTCTGTGAAAGGGTGATGCGTGCATAATCTGCGGTTTTTGTAAACCAGTTTGCGCTGGTCCAATAGTCTGTTGTGTAGTTTTCAAAAATGGTTATTCCCTGTTTTACGAGGGTTGCCATTTTTGCGGTTACAGCCTCTAATTTTGCACCGTCTATCTGTGCCTTTTCTATAGGAATGAGGGTGTCATAGAGGGTAGCCATTTTATTGACAACCTTTGCACTTGCCTCTGTGAGTGTGGAGGCATCAAGTGTAGCAAGGTTTGTTTTTATGTATTCGATATTAGCAGCCGAATTAGACATATCGCGGTAGCCGATAAAATCGAAAGAGGTATTAACCGAACCTGACGGACTGCCTATAGATGATGTATAGTAACCGCGGTTAAATGCAAGATACACCTTTCCGCCTGAGGTTACAACGCTTTGATCAATACAATCTGACGGGATATTTACCGTAAGCGGCTCTGTGCCGTCTGCCACAGTTATTATTACTTTATAAGGATTAGCGGCATCGGTTGTTTTTGCAAAACCAATGGTAAACGCCTTGTTCTGCAAATTTGAAAGTTTGAGTTTATTGTTTGTTGTAAGTTCTCTATATACAACATTTGACGAAGATGCCGCCGCAGTTGTTTTCTTATAGTTTAAGATTAGTTTTCCGTTTGCCAAATCTAAATAAAGCAAAAGTCCTTTGCTGCCGGAAAGTTCTGTTGAGTAGGCATTACCCGCTAAGGTTGAGTTGCCCGGAATAAATTGTATTCCGAATCCGGCATTAGTTGCGGTTTCTGTCTGATGCAGACGGTGGAATTTAAGTTCTAATCCGTCAAGTTCCACCGAATTTCTCGGTCCGTGGCGGAGTGCTATACTTCCTGCAGAGCCGAATTTATAACGCGCTGCGCTGTCAGCATAGGACATAATTCCCCAACTGCCCTGAACTGCAAAATCAGAGGTGCCGCTAAAGGTGGTGTAGCCATCCTTTAAGAGTGTAAGTAACTTGGATTTAAGGGTTTCAAGTTTAGCGGGGTCGGCTACCTGGCCTTTATCAAATGCGCCAAGTTTTTCATAGCCGATAAGTGCCTCGTTTATAGTCTTTGCATCGGATTCAGTGATAGTTTCGGGGTCTAATGCGGTCGTAGCATTGATAATGTTAACAGCCGCATCTGCCGCTGTGGCATTTCTGTAACCAAGCACATCAAATACGGTGGCAACATCGCCTGTAGGACCGGCTGTTGGGGTTACCCAATAACCTGCAGGGAAGCCAATATTTACCTTGCCGTTATTTGTAACTCCGGCATCGGAATAGTGCTCGGCGGGGATGTTAGCAACTATAGGTGTTGAATCGTCCGAAAGTTTAATAACAACCTGATAAGGATTCAGAGCATCGCCTGTTGTACGCATACCGATGGCAATTGCCTTGTGCGAGAAATTGGAAAGCGTAAGCCTTGATACTTCATCTTCATCAAGCGCAAGTGTGCCTACTTTAATCGCTTCGCCGGAAGTCAGGCGGCTGTTAATGATTATCTGACCATTTACAAGGTCAAAATACAAGAGCAGTCCTGTTACGCTTGTATTATCCAATCTACTTTGATTGTTCTGTGTGTTTTGATAGTCCCATTTTGTAAACGAAATGGAAAAGCCCGCTCTTGGTGCAGATTGGAACTGATAATAGTTATTTATCATTACTTCTAATCCGTCAAGCGCAGTTTCTGCAGCAGAAACTGCTGTTTTACCAAATGAATTAGGACCTACGGTTACTGTCGGATTGGTGCCGCCTGTGTATTTAACACGCACGGCGTTATCCGCTGCCGAAATAACAGACCAATAATCTTTGTTGAAGTTTGCAATTTCGGTGGTTTTTCTTGTAAGACCTTCACTTAAAAGAGTATAAAGCGAGGTTTTGAGTGAATTCACGGTAGCCGTATATCCCGCCTTGTTTGTATCGTCAAGGGAGTCATAAAGCACGCTTATTCTGTTAATAGAGGTGGCGTCGGAAAGGGTTACCTTTCCGTCAGCGTTAACAGTTGATATAAGACTGTTAAGTGTTGCATCATCGGCAAACGCTGTCAAAAATGTGCATTGAAGCATTGTGCAAATGAGAACTGCTGAAAGAAAAAATGCAATTAGTCTTTTCCAATGTGTCATTGTTTTTTTCATATTATTCCCCTTTCTATTTATTAACTATCTGAAAGTCCTGTTCGCGCAATGCTTTGAACAAGGAATTTTTGACAGAACACAAAAAGTAAAAGTAGCGGTAGCATAATTATGAGCGTTGCAGCGCCACGCGATATAATCATTCCATACTGGTCAACTGTGAGTCCAACCTTTACCGTTACGTGGCTTATCTGCGTTGCAAGTACCTCTGTACCCGCAAGATAAAGTCCCGAATAGGTTTGGTCGGTCCATTGCCAACAGAACGAAAACAGAAATACTGTGGCAATTGTGGTGCGCACATTGGGGAGCATAACGGTTAAAAATGTTTGGAAAACACCCGCACCGTCTATATACGCCGCTTCTTCAAGGTTTTTGGGCATTGCGGCAAACTGTTCTTTGAAAAGATAGATATAAAGTCCCTCTTTGATGCCGAGTCCCGTAAAGGCTAATATAAACATCGGCCAGAAACTGTCTGCCAGATTGAGTGTCCACGGACCAATATCAAAATATACAAATCCAAGATACTGCGCCGTTCCTATTACCTGGTTTGGTATTAACATTATTACTATAACCAGAATGAATGCGAGGTTGCTGCCCGGGAACTTGAATCTTCCAAGACCGTATCCTACAAGCAAACAGGATATTACCTGTAATATTGCAACGCCGCCGCTCAAAAACAGTGTGTTTGGCACCGACTTTGAAAGTTCGAGTCCTTCTATCGCTACATCCCAATAGTATGTACTCCAGTTTTTAGGTATCATACTTACCGTACTGTCGAGCAAATCAGACGGACTCATAAACGCGAGTAGGAATCGGTATATTATCGGGCGAAGGATTATAAAGGCAAGGCCGAATATAAGCACAAATCGCAACAGGCTGTATGCACCCTGGGCGGTTTTTCTTTTTGCCTTTGCCACAAGCAGTTTTTTGTCCATTTATCCCCCTCCTCTAAGTTTGGTTGCGAAGCAGCCTTGAAAGCACCCAGAAGACAACGGATATTATCACGCTGAGTGCAACGAGATACATCATACTCATTGCGGTTGCAAGTGCGTAGTTGTTGTGGGAGAAGGCTATTTCATTTATGTACCTGAAAAGGTCGCTATCCTTAGAGCAGGTATCGGCTATTGTGTATACCATATTTATAAGTATCTGCGGTGTTATCATCGGGAATGTAATTTTCCAGAAAAGTTCCCATTTGCTGCAGCCCTCAACACTTGCCGCTTCGTAAAGTGAGGACGGAATTTCCTGAAGACCTGCAAGGAAGACGAAAATCTGCATTCCGCTTGACTTTATAATGGTATGAATGCTTGATACCGCGCCGACTACTATATCTATCAGCCCCTCATTAAAATTGAGCGAATATAAAAGGGTGCTGAATTCTGCAAAACTTGAAACATCGCCTGACGCCGTTCCCTCTACAGCGGAATTGGCGACCATATTTGTTACGGAATAGTCCATTGAGGCTACAACGCCTGTGGACAAAATGACGGGAATAAAGAAAATTATTCTTGCAAGTACACGACCGTGGAATTTCTGATTAAGAAGTGTGGAAATAAATAAACTGAAAATCAGAATCACCGGTACATTAAACGCAAGTGACCTTATTGATGAAACTGCAAAACGGGTAAATTTGGGGTCATCCAAAAGCGCATCTTTATACGCCTTTATTCCCAACCAGTTAAGGTCATATCCCTTACCCGTTATTACCATTTCATTAAGTGAAAAGCGAAGGGTTTGCACAATGTTTGGCACAAGCACAAACACCGCGCCGAGAATAAGCGGAATTATGAATATATATCCCATATAAGACCTTCTGGTCTCAAGGGGTATTCTGAATTTTTTGCGCATAACACACCTCTTTCCCATCGCTTAATATGCTGTAAATGACGAGGCTTTTACCAAAGTTCCGTCAATGTTTATATCCTGACTTGTGTAGTTAACATACACACCGTGGCCGTTATCATAGACCGTATGCTGTACTCCGTCTGCCACGGCAATATTTTTTGTCATACGGGCGTTCGCAACCGAGTTTAAGTACTCGCCCGCCTCGCTATGATGCTTGAATATTGTATCGAGCACACCTTTTGTCGATACAGAGTATAGTTTTGTTTCATATTCGGTATTTACAAGCAAATCGTTCTGACCGGTTATCAGCGTGTAACTGAGTGACGCGCCGTATTCAACCGAACGCAGATAGTTTTCAACAGGGTTAACCGACAGGTTTTGCGGTGTTCCCGAATAGGATACAAGTCCGTGTGTTACCATCTGATATAATGGTATGTCATATTCCTCAAGGTCAAAACGGGACGAGAAAAGCGGTACATTCAAAATATTACTTGCATAGGGTAAAACATAAGCGTTTCCGTTTTCAAATAACAGTTTTGTCTGCTTTTCTGCCGCCTTTAAGGCATTTTCCAGATGGTAAAGGCTCATTGCGCGGTCTATATCTTTTTTGGAGGTATAGTCACCGCCCAGATACTGTCCAGCCGTTGCATAGGAAAGTGCGGGGACAGAACCTAATTTCTTGTTTGCTGATTTTATGTATGCTGCCGAATAATCCTCATACCGCGAGGCAGAAACAAAATACTTCTTAAGTGTTGCCGTTTCCATACCGCGTGTTACGGTATCGTGGTTACCGTTGCGGACGAGTGCGCGGTTTAGGTAATGTGCGCTATCGTCTGCTACAGAAAAGTCGCTTGATTTACTATCGACATACACATACTGGAAGTCGGCATCAAGGTAAAGCGTACCGCCGTTGTCTTCTAAAAGTTTTGAAAGTGCTAAGAGTTCTTTCTTAGTTCCGACACTGCGGTTTATCGTAAATTTGTTATAAGCACCGTGTGCAAGTCCGTTATCTGTGTAACCGAACAAACGGACATTTATGGGACCTATGCCCTTTTCCTTAAGTTCTTCAACCGTATTTATGATATCTTTAATTGTTGATAAAACTATTTCTTTTTTATAAGGTATACCGATAAATGTGGCGTCCTTTTTTATACTGCAAAGGAAATTGAGATATACAGGGGAATTATCGGTTTTGTTCTGTTTTATGCCCTCGTTACCGAGAAGATAATTACGGTAATAGTTTGCCATAGCACCATAGTCACACTCATCACTGCCGAGCAAGACATATCTGATGGTGGGAGCAATACGAAGCAGATGCTTTGAGAAAAGATTGTATACAGGGATTTGCATCAGTTCGCCAACATCGGTGGCATCCATATGGCGATATGTGAAATCTACATATATATGATTGCGGGGACTAAAGTTATGAATAGTTCCGATATTGAGTGTTCCGACCTCTGCCGCGTTTTCAACTATTGCAAGTACACCAGAATTTTCGTGTGATATGCCAAAAATCGGCAGCGTGAGATTCTTGGTAAGTTGGGTTTTTTCCGATATTTTTATCGACTCATCGGCTCCGTAAAACGCCTGTCTGAAATCACTCGTACCCGCGGTACCCAGATTTACAACAGCGCCGGAACCATCGGGAACGACATAATAACCGTTGACCGTTTGGTCGGTGGCGGCAAAGTATTCAAGCATTGTTACGGTCTGGAGTTTGTGTGTTTCGCTGTTTTCCGTTATCTCGTCAGAAAGAACCTTGGCTGTGAACCCGTCCTCTGTTACCTTATATTCAACAGGAACGGTAAAACCAACAGGAACATCGTTTTCTACGCCCTCAATTTTAAGGTCTTCAAGCAGTTTTGCATATTTTTCTGCGGTGTAGCCCGCCTCAGCCATATACTCGCTTATTTCATCCTTTTCAACATCGTTGACGCTGGAATTGAGAATATAAAGCGGCATTTTTTCAAGTGTTGGGAAAAGTTTTGCCTGTTCTGCCCAATCGTCTGCCTTATCCTTTTTATCATAAAGCGTATAGTATCTCTCCAGACGGCGCGCTATGTTTGGATTATCAATCGAACCTAAAATCGTATCTTTATAGGTTTTTGTATCCAACACCTGCGGAACAAACAACACCTCTGCCGACAGGGACATATGATAATATACTCTGATTGCATCACCGCTGCACTTGATTTCAAAATTACCAAACTCTACACTGTTTGAGTTTGAGAACATATACATTGCGTTGCTCTGTTCCTCATAATAAGTGACAGTAATTTCAGAGTTCATACGCTCTTTAAGTTCCTCTGAAAATCCCGTAACATCACCCGCAGGAACCGAAGGATAGTTTACATTCTTTAATAGGTCGGTTACTGTGAAATGGGTTGTTGCAGTATCAAACTCAAGGCGTATGTTTCCCTTTTCCAAAACTACGGATTCATCTGTCGGTTCCGACCAATCGTCCGAACTTTCGGTTTGTGCAGACGGATATTTGCTATGGTCGGCAGTAGTCTGCCCACAGCCTGTAAAAAGACAAGCACACAGCGAAAGTGCTGTTAAAAGGGCAAGAACGCGAAGGTTTTTCATAGACAGAACTCCTTTTTAATAGGTGCGGAATATCAATTCCTGGTAGGCGTTGTAGAAGAAGGTATAAACCTCCTGTACGATGCTGACAAACAGCAACAAAATGAAAATTATCAGACAGATGCCCACTATTGTCAGTATGACTGTAAGCACCGATTTTGAAAGCGAATAGTCGTGTGTGACCATCATTCCGAAAAAGACAAGGCCCAACACCCAAACCCAACAAACTGTGTCGAGCACGGTGTATATAATTACCTCGTCTGCGGTTGTAACCTGCGAAAGCAGTAAAAGCGGTATACTGAAAAACAGATACGGCTTAAGCGAATAACAGGTGGCAATATAGATATCCTTCATATTGCCTTCACCGTCCATAAGTGCGGTAAAGCACCAGTTGGAAACTATCCACAGAAGAAGCGGTAAAAGTACCATTATTACATCATAAATGGCATTTTTCTCTTCTGTAGCGGTTTGGGTTACCATATAACCCGTAAACTGTGCGCGTATAGCGTACAATAAGGTAAAGAGTACAAGTATTACCGTTGCGGCACGGGCGCTTCCGCGTTTTTCGCGTTTGATATCCCAAAATCCGTCAAACGGGTGGAACATTACATGGTTGCCGTAACGGAATTCGCGGTATAACGGACTCTCTGTTACTGCGCTTAGTAACTTTTTGCGGCGAACAAATTTGACAGCAAAAACCGCTAAAACTATAAGCGCAATTACTGCAACTATCAGTAAAAAGAAATTATCCCTTATCCACTCGTCTCGCCAATCGGCAAAAGCCTTTGAATAGACCTTATATTCGCGGATGGGTTTTACGCGCTCCATTGCGGCTTTATAATTGCCGTTCTGAATGTCTATTTTCGCAAGGCCTATGATTGAAAGGGTATAGTTTGAAGATGTGTTATAAACCTTTTGCCACATTTTTGTGGCGCCTTCATAATCACCTTCATCATAAAGTGTAAGCGCTGTCAGTACATCGTCTCCAAACTCGGTAAGTTTGAAGGTGAAAACTGCGTTCTTAACGCGGTCTGTAACGAGAAGACGGTCGCCCACTATCTCTATGGCACTGGCGCTTAAAAATGTGCCCGACTGTGAGCCTGACGCACCGAAAACAAAGAGCAAATATCCGTCATTACTGTAGGCATACACTCTGCCTTTTTGCGCGTCAAGCAGATAATAAGTTTCTGTGTCATCGAGTGCTAAATCGCAAAAATCGGGATAAACCTGACTGCCAAGCAATGTTGTATAGGTTATATCACCGTATTCCGACTCGTTATTCAAATCGGAAAGGACATTGTTACCCTGACTGTTAAGTTTTGCAACAGGGGCTGTTGTTGATGATGCGGCAACGGCATATATAAAGCCGCGCTCATCAATAAGCATTTTTGTATATTCTGTGGGAACAAACTGTTGTGTCTGTTTTTGTTGTTCTTTGGTTTGGAATTTTCGCCACATCAAATCCAAAAAGTTATACTCAACCGATGGGGCGCCAAGGAAGTTTTGGAAAGCACCCTTTTCATCAAGACAGATGAGTCCTTGGTTGATGCCGTCTGCTATGACATATATTCTACCTGCGTTATCAACCGTCAAAGATGTGGGTTTATATACAAAATTCTCTTCCAAGATTGCAATATCAGGTCTGCCGAGAGAATAAAGGAAAGCAAAACTCTCTCTGTCGAAAACGGCAATTCGGCTGTTTTCGGTATCGGCTACATATATATATTTACTGTTTGCAAACACGCTTTTCGGCATATAAAGACTATCCTCTGTGCCGTTGTTATCAAACACGCTTATTGTGCCTATTGTTTTATAGGACAGGTCGGTTACTACAACCCTATTTGTGCCTGTGTCTGTAAAATACAGACGGTCGGCGTGGTCATAAAACACATCGGATAAATCGGAAAACGCGGCAACGCCCATATTAGCCGCCGTTACTGTTTTCTCTATTATATAGGGAGACGGAACATTAAGCGGTTCGTTATCGTAATTATATATGTATGACTCGTAGGGCATATCAACAGGATTATCGGTTGCTGCGTGTGCCGAAACGGTGAAGCACAAAACTAACATTAACACGGCACAAAGCAGCCTTATAGATTTTTTCATGCTATACTCACCTTCCTAATCCTTCATACCTGAGGTTGCCATTGATTCAATTATTCGGCTTTGACAAACTACGAATATAATAATAGGTACGGACATCATAAGCACCGAAACTGCCGCACCGACACCCGCACGCGCTATACCGCCTGCCAAAATCTGACTAAGCGCATAGGGCAGGGTTTTCAGTTCTTCCTTATATATAAACCTGGTGGTGCCTATTCCCCAAAGACTTTGGAACGACAAAAGGAAGAGTGTAAGCCACGCAGATTTTACATTGGGCATTACAATATTCCAAAATGTGTACCACTGGTTTGCACCGTCTATTCTGGCGGCTTCAAGCAACGCATCGGGCAATTGTTCCATAAACTGTTTCATAAGATAAAGTCCTATCGATGCGCCGAACGCGGGAACAATGAGTGCAAAATATGTATCTATCCACTTAAGTCCCGACATTACAAGATAGTTTGGAATTGCCGTTACGGTTGCGTTGAACATAAGTGACAGAACGATTATCTTGAATATAACGCGTCTTCCCGGAAACTTCTTTTTAGCAAGTGGGAATGCGCACATTGAAGAGATGACAACATGGCCTACAGAACCTGTTATGGTGATAAACACCGTATTGAAAAGATAACGGAAGAACGGCACCCACGAAGACGACATAACATTAAACATATTACGGAAGTTTTCAAGCGTGGGATTGTTTGGAATAAGACGGGGCGGGAAAACCCACAACTCATCCTGTGGCTTGAAGGCGTTTGAAATAATCAGTGCAAGTGGCATAGCCATTATTATGCCAAACACTATCATAAACAAAAACAAGCCTGCGGTTCCGAGCCGTGAGCGATTAACACGCGAACTCCGATTGACGCTCTGAAATGTTTTCATTTTCATTCTCCCATCTTAGACAAAAGCTTTTGAACAAGCTCGTTAGATACCATCATTATAACGAACAAAATTGTTGCAATGGCCGAGGCATAGCCCATTTCAAAACGGGTATTACCGTAGTCCTGTAGCATATGCACAAGGGTATAAAGCGCATAGTTCGTACTCGGGAAGCCGTAAATTGCGTTTATTACATCGCCTATACCAAAAGAGTTGGTGATTGCCATTACGGCACCGAACATAAGTTGTGATTTCATACTCGGCAGGGTGATATACCAAAGTTCCTGCCAACGATTTTTTATTCCGTCAACAGCGGCAGCCTCATAAAGTGTTTTGTCAACATTCTTGAAACCCGCTATGAAGGACAAAAATCCTGTACCGAAACTGAGCCACAAAATTACAACGATTGCCGAGCCCATCATATATGTGGAGTCGGTAAGCCACTGAATCGGCTCATAAATCACGCCCATACTGAGCAAGATTCCGTTTAGAAAGCCGTAGGTGTCTCCGCTGTAGATAATCTGCCAAATCATATACGCGCCGCCGCTAAGCACCGGGGCGTATAAAAGAAGGGTTAGTACAGCGCGCAAACGGTCGCCGAACTCGTTTACAAGCCAGGCCATCATCAGACTCAAAAGAAAACCTACAGGGCCTGTGATTACGGCTAAAATCATAGTGTTTTTAAGTGCAAGTGGGAAAAGACTATCGTCCATTATAAGTCGCATATAATTGCGTATTCCCACAAAATGCGGAAGTTGCACCACATCGAAACGGGTGAAACTAAGAACCATTGAAATCAAAACAGGGAGCACCGTAAAAGCACAGAATATAAGCAGGTATGGCAACATAAACAGGTAGTCTTCCCTGTATTTTACAAAAGCGATTTTACCTAGCGTTTTCTTTTGTTTCAAAGTTACCTCCCCTTTCTATTCAAGCGGCAAATTATACTCTACACGCCTGTTTTCTATTTCGCGGTTTATATCTATTGTTGTATCGTTCATTGTTTCGCGGACATCCTCACTGTCATAGACAATGCTACGGAAAGCAAAGTCATAAAGACGGGTAGTATAGTATCCACCCGGAACCTCCACTCTTGCCTTGAGATAACCCGCCTGTTTTTCAAGGTTATCCTTTATATCCGCATCCCAGGCAACGCTGCCCATTGAAACGCGGTTTGCCGTATTATAACGCGCGGCAGAGCCGACAACGCTTTCAAGCAGACTGCCATATGCCGACTGTACCTGTGATGACAGCCACCACTTTAGGAATGTCCAACAAGCATCGGGCTTTTCTGTTGATGACAGAATTATCGAGCCCGTTACTATACCGATTGCAGTATGGTCTACTGTTCCATCGGCGCGTTTTGTACCGGGTACGGGCAACATTCCCCACAGGTTTTTAATTTCGGGTGCAAATATTGAAAGTTGGTTATATGATGTGAAATCGGCTATGGCAACAGGAAGTTCGCCCGAACGGAAACGGTTAGCAAAGTCATAAGAAAGATTCAGTCCGTACTGGGTATAAAGCATACTGTAATCCTTCATTGCCGATATAGCCTCTGTTGTATTCAGTTTGGTGAATATATTGTTTTCGTCATAAAGTGTGCCGCCACGCTGATACAAGAACAGTAAATAGTTATTAAGCGCCGGTAAAATGCCGAAAGAAAGCGAACTGTTCTGAAGTTCCGGCAACACCTTGCCAAGCACACTGTCCCAGGTTGCGAGGTCGTCCACCGTTATACCAAGTTCTTCAAGCACATCGGTGCGGTAGAAGAGCATCGGATATGTCAGTGTTTCAGGCAATGCCCAAAGACCGCCGTTGAAGTAAAACGGCTCAATCGATGACGGATAGAAGTTCTTTGAATATTCGTCTATATCCTCAAATTTCGAAAGGTCATAAAGCGCACCGCGCAGAGCCATATTTACGGGTTCTGTTTGTGCAATACCCAAAGAAACATCGGGGCCAATTCCTGCAAGCAGTGCGGGAAGAAGTGTTCCCTCGGTTACGAGTTGTAAATCCACCGATATTTTGTTTTCAGGCGTGAACTTACTGTTTACAAGTTGTTTGAGTATCTGCGCCTGGTCTCTGCCCGAGGTCATCCAAACGGTGATTTGCTCATTTCCTTTATTATCAACCTGACCGATAGAAGAATAGTTTGTGCTGAAGGATGCCAGGAATTGCTTAAAGTAGTGAGCAAGCATCGAGAACATTCCCGCCTCGCCTTTTCCGAGGGTAGAGCCCGGTTTGTCAATGCGGATATAGTCAACCTCAAGCGGTTGTTGCATTGCGTTGTTTATCCAGGTACCGAAGGACGAAACATTATCTTTATAGTTTTTGAGGCGTTTCGAGATTGTATCGGTATCATCAAGCATCTGTTCAAGTTGGTTATAAAGGCGCTTGATGTCGGATGTATTCTGACTGCCGTTTTCGTTGCGCTTATGTATGAGTTTTTCAAGTTCTTTAAGTTGTTTCGCAACTTCTCCCATTTGCTCTATTGCGTCAGGAATCAGCATATCAAGTTTATAGTCGCGGTACATATCGGGACTTGCGCCCGTTACGACAACGATTTTTCTGTATATGGAGTTAAGTTCGGCAAGGCACTCACGCGCAAGAGAGAGAATTTCTGTATTGCTGCCGAAAACTACGCGCAGACGGATGGTATGTTTGCCGGGCGACAGATAAAAGTCATACGGGTTGCCGTCTTTATCAGACAAATATGAAAGTTGCCAGGCGCTATCATACGCAAACGCAAGGTCTGCGGCTTCTGCAAACGGTAAATTTCCGTCTATTGTCAATTCGCGCACACTTACATCGCCCGATTTTAGCGACTGTTTATAGTGTAATGCTATGTTTGCAATTCCGCCTTTTTCAACCTCAAAATCCCACTCAATCCATTGTCCGAACGATTTCCATTGGGTTGAGCCTATTGTGTTATAAACAATAAAGGCGTGGTCATAGGGTTGTGTTGTGGGGGATGAGCGGTCGGCCTGCGGATACATTGTCTGGTCGGACTTTCGTGCAGCATCCTCGCCCTCAAGCAACAGGACATCGTCTTCGCTCAATTTCTCGTAACCTTTTTCTGCGTAGTCCGCCTTAACCTGTTCATAGGTTGGCACATCGCTCTTGGGTGCGAGGGTAATGCTGTTTATAAGCATTTTTCCTCTGCCGCCGTTTACGGTTATCTTATGTGTGCCTTCCGACAGGTAAAAATACAGTTCGTTACCTAAAAGTCCGCTATCGTCACAGAGAGTTTTCTCGGTCCATTGCGGAGCCTCTGACTGAAATGGCATTATCTGGTTGCCGATAGCATCGTAAACAGGCTCATCACTTTCGTTATCCCAAATGCGTTCAAATGTAAGTCCTTCTGCCTCTTTATACGGCAGAACTCCGTCTATATACACATTACGGCGGATGGTACTGCCGTCACCGTCAAGCGGATAATAGCGAACGGTCAGCGTATATAAAGCCGAAACCTCTATAGAAACGCCAAAAGTAAGCGTATCCTCTGCACTGTTTTCAAGCGAAGGTCCGCTTTGTCCCTCAAAATCGTTGCGAAAGGCACCCGAAACACTGCTTTCGGGAAGATAATCTGCCGCAGCCAATTTAACCGCGTTTGATGCAGTGGACTGTGTTTCGTATTTCTCAATATATGCTTCGTAATCGGAAGCGGTTTCACCCTCAAGAGCGGCTGAGTCTTGCGGCACAGACTCGGCTGACGCCGATAATCCGCCAAATGCCGAAAAGAGCGTTATCACCGAAAGCAATACTGCTATACCCTTTTTTACCGACCTGCCATTCATCAGACAAATACCTCCTGCCTTAAAATCAAACTAATCTACAAGATAAATTCCAATACTGTCGTACGGAACGGTGGCTTTGAAACTTTCCACCTCTTCGCGTGTGCCCGACATCAAAACCTTGTCGGTCCACAAATCTGTTACTTTATAATTCTCCTTGCAAAGTCCCATTTCCTCGAACGGAATATGAACCGTAAACTCGGTCTCTTTTTCTTCTTTTACGCGGTTGGGGATTACAAGGATTGCACGGTCTGCGCTATAACGAGCATAAGACTGAAGATTTTCCGGTCCGTCTGCCTCGACAGCGCAAATGTTACTGTTGCGGTTTTGTTCCGCAAAATATGTGAATATATCCGTATATGTTCTGCGGATTCTTATCATCTTTTTGAAATCCTCATAAAAACTATTATGCGGTTCTTTCTCGAGTGCGTCCCAGTCAAGCGGGTTGTGATAAATAAGACTTGGATGTGTTTTGGGGTTATCCCATTCCTCACCCGCCATCCAAAGCGGAATGAACGGTGCAAATATTCCCTGATAACCTGCAAACAGGCGACTGCCGCACACATTATATGCAGGATAGTCGTGACAACTCAGTTGAGAGGTGTAATAACGGAACATACCGCCCTTATGAGCCCACTGCAAATGAGGATAGCCAACGCCGTGTCCCGCTTTTATGCAATCGACAATGTTATTGGGCACACAACCGTTATTGTAACTGTCAACAATATCGTCTGCTACGAACAGGCGCTGATTTACATTGCACTTTGTGCGGCGGTCAGCAACGCCGAACTGCTCAAAGTCAAAGGTTTCAAGACGCTCGTTCGGCGCCTCGCTTATCAGCGAAATCTTTTTACCCGCATTAAATATGCGGCGGCGGATTTCTTTTATTACGAGGTATGATGCATACATAGGCTCCATATCAAAACGAATACCGTCAATGCCTGTTTTAAGTGCAACATCAACAACATGGCCTGTAAACCACTCGCGCAGTTCAACATTGGTCCAGTTGAAGAGTCGGCTCTGCTGTGAGCACATTCCGCGTATGCCGGGGACAAACCACTCGGGTTTTTCCTCTATAAGCGGACTGTCATATTCAAGTCCCCAAGTGACTATGTCCAAATATATGCGGATGTTGCGCTTGTGCGCTTCATCAACAAATCCCTTGAAGATTTTCCAGCCCTCGTCATAGTCGGTCTTGCGCCACGGCTCGTCATAGCCTATAACGCCTGTAAGACGGGGGTCTATTGTTCCGGGGCCGAGATTTCCATAACCGTTGCCGTCTATTCCGCGGTCGTTAACAGGAGTAATCCAAAGGCAGTTAACGCCCATCTCAACAAAATGGTCGAGTTTTTCTGTCGCGGCGGCAAGAGTCTTTTCCTCTGTGAATGTGCGAAGATGTATTTCCGCCATTATGATATCCTTTATCCAATCGGGCATATCATTTTCAAGAATAACCTCGCTATCGGGTAGCCTTTTCGGCATTAAATCACGATTGTCTATTTTCATAACACAGCCTCCAGACTTTTATTTTGTTTCCCACTCAATTTCAATTACCACAGGCTCACCTGTGAGTTTCTCTGCATCTATTCCTGCCGCCTGCCAGAATGGGCCTTCTGCAAAGCCGTCCTCGCCAAAGTGTGCGGGTAAACACTGGTGGCGGATTTCAAGCACTTTATTATCGTTAACACAACGCGCACTTTTGATTGCGCCGGGACACTCTTCAAATGTTACGGCGGTAACGCTTATTCCGTTATAAAAGTGCAGATAAGTTTTTCCGCCTTTTTTGACGGCTATATATGGGTCAGCAGGTGCCATCGAATCAAGTTTGTATTCAAACTTGTCTTGCTCGGTATCCTTTAGCAGTCCGCCCATACGGGTGTACCACTCGCCAACCTTTTCAAATATGCGCTTGGCTTCTTCGCACACTGTTCCGTCTGCCATCGGCCCCACATTGAGCAAATAACTTCCGCCCATCGACATTATTTTATCAACTGACGACATAAGAAAACGGGAAGAATAGTAGTCCTCGTTAGAGCGGTAACTCCAAGCCTGTACGCCAACCGACTGACACGCCTCTGTCATCGTTTTGAAGCGGTTGCCATCGGGCACCTCGCGTTCGGGGGTTGAGAAGTCGCCTCGGTCATATCCGCGGTCGTTAATAAGTATCCCCGGCTGAAGCGAACGAACAAACTCATTCATACTTCTGTCCTCGTAGCAAGGCGGGATATCCCAGAAGAAAGTGTATATCGGTCCGTAATTGGTCAGAAGTTCTCTTATCTGATTTCTCTGATACTCACGGTATTTTTCGGTATTGATGTTATCGCGCTGCACCGATTTCCACTGGTGTGTGGATTTGGGGTTGAAACCGTACTCGTGATGCCAATCGGGATTAGAGTAATAAAACGAAAGTTTCATATTGTGTTTATGACAGGCATCGGCAAGCATACGCACAACATCCTTGCCATAGGGCGTGTTCATAACATTGTAGTCTGTATATTTCGTATCCCACATACAGAAGCCATCGTGATGCTTAGTGGTGAAGCAGATATAATCCATACCTGCGCGTTTCGCCATAAGCACCCACTGCTCAGGGTCGTAATTAACAGGGTTGAATTCGTTTATCAGTTTTTCGTACTCGCTGTTTTCAATGTTGTCACGGGCAATTACCTGCTCGTGTATTCCGCTAATTGCATAAAGTCCCCAGTGGACAAACATTCCGAATTTGTTATTTGCTGAGAAACTTTCAAATCTGTTGTTCATAAGACACCGCCATAATAAAACTTTGTGACAAAATTAGGTTTTTGCCAAAACCGATTGTTTACTGTCTATATTTGACAACCGCCCTCTAAAAGCCTTAAAAACCTTTGTTGAAAATGCGGTAAATATTATGTAAAGAGTGTAACAATCCAATCTACGAGATAATTATAACACTTGCAGTTAAAAATTACTTGTGGTATAATAAAGAAAAAATGTAAATATTTTGGGTTTGTTGCACCATTTTGGCAAAAATACCCATATAAATCAAAAACTTATGCGGAATGAGGTTTTTTATGAAATACTACACCACCAAGGAAAGTGCCGTTCATAAGATAAAGAATTTCCCACTTGTTTATTATCCTGTTGACAGAGAGAATTCGGGGTATAACATGATGCGCCACTGGCACCCCGAACATGAGATTATTTACATTTGCAGTGGCACACTCAAACTATGTCTTGACGGCGTCTACCACGACCTGAAAGAAGGCGATTTTGCCTTTGTGTTTCCCGGTGTCACGCACAGCGCGACACCCTATGACTGCATATATGAATGTGTGCTTTTTAATCTTGAGGAGATTTTTGGTCCCTGGAA
The DNA here is from genome assembly GCA_045538515.1 of Acutalibacteraceae bacterium. GTDB lineage: Bacteria > Bacillota > Clostridia > Oscillospirales > Acutalibacteraceae > SIG589. The sequence continues at coordinate 48,412 of JAZSRO010000082.1, forward strand.
GGCGTACGACAAGTATATGGGCGGACTTCTTGCCCACAGTTTAACTGCACCGCAAATTTACCGTCTGCCAGACGGGTTGCCCGAACAATCTATGCGCCGTTTGATAGAAATTTTGCGTGAACAGGACAGCGGTTTTGAAATCGAATCGGTCGCTGCGATTCTAAGCATCATAAAAGCGCTTATAAAATGCGATTGCCTAGCCGAAACGGAGACAACATATTCACCCTCAAAACTCAAACCTTTTTACAAGGCGACAACCTACATTGAACAAAATTTCAATCAGCACATAACCCTTGAAGAATTAGCGGCACACTGCGGTATAAGTTCGACCTATTTCAGTGAATATTTTAAGAACATCGCTAATATGACTCCCTTTGATTACATAAACAAATACCGCATAAACCACGCAGCCGAAATGCTTCTATACACCAAAAAGCCCATAACAGAAATTGCTATGTCGTGTGGGTTTAATGACCTTAGTTATTTTTCAAAAACTTTCCGTATCCAAAAGGGCAAAACTCCAAGACAATACCGAACCGAATATAATAAAGACAATCAAAAAAACGCTTAGAGCAAAACTCTAAGCGTTTTTTGTAAAGTATAAATATTTTTGGTTTTAGACTTTAAGAAAAACTTCTATTACGGGCGAGATTCCACGCGGAGCAACGGCGGGAACTTTGAATTTTACTGTGCCGTCTTCTGCCTCGTCATATAGCACCTCACTACCGTCTGACAGGAACTGTGCATACTCGATTTTACCCGCAAGTCCCTCAAATTTGAAGGCTCCGAAAGGATATTCTTGCAGGTGAATATAAAGACGCTTTCCGTCTTCTGTCTGCGTAAGTCTTGTGCCGTATGGTGCGGTAAACTCGGGTTCTGCCATAGTGCATCCGTAGATTGAACGAGAGCATACACGCATCCATTTTGCGTATTCCGAGAGGGCGTCACAGGCGCGTTCGTCAAGATAACCGCGCGATGTGGGGCCGACATTCATAATAAGATTTCCGCCGTATGCAACGGTGTTTACAAGCATATCTATAAGCATTTTGGGCGTCTTCCAGGTCATTTCATCGCGATGATAACCCCAAGAGCCCGAGAAGGTTTGACAAACCTCCCAGTTAAGTAGTTCACCCGTTTCCTTATCCTTGTGCCATTCGGTCGGTTGAACCTGTTCGGGTGTCCAGATATCCTGTGGGATTTCGGTACGGTTATTTATAATTATATTTGGACGGAGTTTGCGACAGGTTTCAATAAGTTTTTCGGATTCCCAACTTTCTTTGCCCTTAAGTCCCTCGTTATACATCCAATCTCTGACCTCGTTCGGAAGCAATCGGCGTGTTAACTCGTCATTGTATGAATAGTCAAACCAAATGATATCAATATCACCGTAATTTGTAAGAAGTTCAGTTACCTGGTCGCGCATATACTGTGCGTACTTTTTCATATCGCGTCCTTTATCAAGTTCCTCTGCGTTGGCATCGGCGTGACGCGGATGCAGACGGTCGATAGGGAACTGCGGATGATGCCAGTCGAGAAGAGAATAATAAAATCCTATGCGTATTCCTTCTGCACGGAAAGCATCAACAAACTCGCGTACAATATCCTTGCCGTAGGGTGTATTTGTTGATTTATACTCGGTATACTTTGAATCAAAAAGACAGAATCCCTCGTGATGCTTTGTGGTGATTATAGCGTACTTCATTCCTGCTTCTTTAGCGCGTCTTGCCCAATCTTTAGCATCAAGCAAATCGGGGTCGAAGTGGTCGAAATACTTTTGATATTTTTCCTCGCTTATGAGTTCGTAATTTTTTATCCACTCGTGACGGGCGGGTAACGAATAAAGGCCGAAGTGGATAAACATACCAAAACGGTCGTGTGTGAACCAACCAAGGTCGCCTGGGGTTTTGCGTGTTACATAACTTGACATAATAATCACTCCTTATTGACTTTATGTGAATGGTAGCATATAATCATAAAAAACACAATGAAAAAATTAACACGAAATATGGAGATTTTGGAATGATTATTACCGAAAACCCTTTATTCGCCACAGAAATCAACAGAATAAATATGAATATTTTAACCTTCGGCCACGCCGTTCTCGGCACCGAATGGAACTATTCAAATGTGTGTTCCCCTTTCACAAGAGTGTATTTTGTGCAGAAAGGTGAGGGCTTTCTCGGCGTTGGCGACACAAAAATAAAACTCTTGCCGGGTAATATTTACATTGTTCCATCGGGGCTCACTTTTGATATGCGTTGCGAAGGAACGCTTGAAAAACTTTTCGTTCACATAGGGTTTTCGCAACACAACGGGCAGGATATTTTTTCTGATTGCAAAAAATGTATTATACTCAGAAATCGAAATGCTGACATTTCAAATGTAGCGCAATACTTTGAAAACAATAACACACAAGGAGCAATTGCGACCAAAGAAATTCTTTACCATATTGTTTTTGAGGCCATAAAGCAGGAAAATATTCAACTTTCAAAAACCAAAAGTTACAGCGCTCAAACCCAGCGTACGATAGATTTTATTGAGGATAATCTTCATTCAACACTCACCGCAGAAAAGATTGCGGAAAGTATTTTTGTTTCAGCAAGTTCGCTTCAAAAACTCTTTCGCAAAGAGGTCGGTGTGCCCATAGGTCGATATGTAAATGACCGCATTATGATTGAGGCCGAACGCATGTTGCATCTGAACGAACTTTCTGTAAAGGACATCAGCGATTATTTAGGTTTTTGTGACCAATTTTATTTTTCGCGTTGCTTTTCAAAATGTTACGGTGCCTCACCGACTAAATATAGGAAAAATATGAAAATATGAATATACAAAAAATGACCTGCGACCAAAAGGTCGCGGGTCATTTTTGGTCCGAGTGACAGGAGTTGAACCTGCGGCCTCTTGAACCCCATTCAAGCGCGCTACCAAAACTGCGCCACACCCGGAAATATGTACCCACCTGTTAGGGTGGGTTTGATTTAATTAGTCAACAAAGCCTGTCTCTACAAGTCTTACAAGCTCTTCTGCTGCGGCTGCCTCGTCCGAACCGTCCGCAATTATGCGAATCTGTGTTCCGCCGACAATTCCAAGAGAAAGCACGCCTAAAAGACTTTTTGCGTTAACGCGGCGCTCTTCTTTTTCTACCCAGATTGAAGACTTGAACTCGTTTGCCTTCTGGATGAAGAAAGTGGCAGGTCTTGCGTGTAAGCCAACCTGATTCTGAACTACTACATCTTTAACACACATGCTTCATTCTCCTTAAATAGAATAGATATTTTTTCTACTCAATTATTATACCACAATATATCAAACAGTCAACATAATTGATACGGTTTATTTTAACTTTTTCTTTTTTATCCAAAATCTCAACATTTTTAGCCAAACTTTTTTGTGCAAAAAGCCCACTGTTTTTGCACAAGATTAGTTATTTTTGTCAAGGCTTTCGATATACTCTTTTTCTTTTTGCGTAAGAGTGGCATCTTTTAACATTTCGGGGCGCTTTTTATATGTTGTATAAATTGCCTGTTCGCGCCGCCATTTTTCTATATTCGCGTGGTGCCCCGAAAGCAAAACATCGGGCACTTTTTTGCCGCGCCACTCGGCAGGGCGGGTATATTGCGGGTATTCAAGAAGTCCCGCAAAGTGACTTTCATCCTGAAAACAGATATCATCCGAAAGCACACCCGGCAACATTCGCGACACGGCATCTGTTACGACAACCGCCGCCATCTCGCCGCCTGTAAGTACATAGTCGCCGATTGAAATTTCTTCGTCTACGATTTCTTCCAAAACGCGTTCGTCAACACCCTCGTAATGTCCGCAAAGCAAAACAATATGTTCTTTTTGCGCGAGTTCACAGGCGCGTTTTTGGTTAAATGTCCTGCCTTTTGGCGACATATATATTACATGAGGTTTTTTCTCCTGTTTTCCAAAAAGTGCATCATAGCAATCATAAATCGGCTGAACGCCCATTATCATTCCCATTCCGCCGCCATAGGGAGCATCGTCAACTCTGCCGTGTTTATCGGTTGTATAATCACGAATATTATGACAGTGTATTTCCACAGCGCCCGATGTGCGTGCGCGGCCTATAATACTATCACCGAGCACCGCTTCACACATTTCGGGAAAAAGGGTTAAAATATCAATCCTCATCATCAAAAAGCCCTTTCATAACGCTGATTTCAACGCGGCTGTTTTCGACATCCACAGTTTTTACAATGCTATCAATTTTGGGTATTAAATATTCTTTTCCGTCACGCTTTATATGCCAAACATCGTTAGCGCCTGTTGGACTGACATCGGTAATGTCGCCTAATTTTTCGCCGGTGTCGACCGAAAAAACCTCACACCCGATAATGTCCTCAACAAAATACTGTCCTTTTTCGAGTTTAACATCGGCTCTGTCAATATATACGCGTTTACCACGCAAGGCTTCTGCCGATTCTATACTGTCAACACCCTGTAACTGTGCAATGACAACATTACCGTGCGGTTGCGATTTTACAACCTTCCACACAGTATTGCCCTCATCACTATATATTTTCTTAAAACCGCACAAAAATGCGGGTGTATCACACCAAGGTTGTATACGCACCATTCCGCGCACACCGTGTGTTCCCACAATTTGTCCCGATTCGAGATACTTTTTCATAACATTTACCTATGCAAAAAGTAAAATGCAATTACCCCCATTTTGCTGGGGGTAATTGTTTGGATTTTAGTCAATTTCCACTGCAACCTGCTGATTGTTGCGGTTAGCGGCGGCGCGTACTACTGTACGGATTGCTTTTGCAATTCTGCCCTGTTTGCCGATAACGCGGCCCATATCAGCCTCGTCAACATGAAGGTGGTAAACTACTACGCCTTCCTCGTTGGGTTCGTCTACGGTTACATTGACAGCCTCCGGTTTTTCTACAAGGCCGGAAGCAATTGAAACCAATAATTCTTGCATATTTGCTTTCCTTTCGGAGTTTTTAGACAATGTTGTTCTTCTTGAGAAGAGCCTTTACAGTGTCGGTCGGCTGTGCGCCGTTTGCAATCCACTGTTTTGCCTTCTCGCCGTCAATGTTTACTACTGCCGGCTCTTTTGTGGGGTCGAAATATCCGATTTCCTCAATGAAACGACCGTCTCTGGGGAAACGAGAATCTGCAACAACTACACGGTAGAAAGGAGCCTTCTTTGCGCCCATGCGGCGAAGTCTGATTTTAACTGCCATTTTCTTGCACCTCCTGCACTTAAAATAATTTATTAAAAAGATTTCTCTTTATAACGGTTTTTACATTTCGGCGAACTACAATCATTATAAACCGAATCCTGTTGGGAAGTTGGGCGGCAGTCCCATTCCTCTGCCCAGGGCTTTTTTGCCCTTTTTGCCCGACATTTGTTTGAACATCTTTTTCATCTGTTCGTACTGTTTTATGAGTTTATTAACCTCTTCAACCGTTTGTCCGCAACCTGCGGCTATTCTCTTTCGGCGTGAGGCATTGAGAATTTCGGGTTTCTGGCGCTCTTTTTTAGTCATTGATTTAATGATAGCCTCTGTTCTCAGCATCATTCGGTCATCAATATCTACATCACGAAGTTGCCTTTCCATTCCCGGAATCATCGAGAGGACATTTTTAAGCGGTCCCATTTTTTTAAGGCTTTCAAACTGTTCAAGCAGGTCGTTCATATCAAACTTATTTTCTTGAAGTTTTTGAGCCGTTTCAAGTGCTTTTTTCTCGTCAATCTCGGTCTCAACTTTTTCGATAAGCGAGAGCATATCGCCCATACCGAGTATGCGGGAAGTCATACGCTCCGGGTGGAATTCTTCAAACTGGTCTAACTTTTCGCCAACACCCGAAAACATAATCGGTTTGCCCGTAACGGCGCGTACCGAAAGCGCAGCACCGCCGCGTGTATCACCGTCAAGTTTTGTTAAAATTACGCCGTCAATCGCCATCTGCTCATCAAACGCCTTGGCAACATTTACGGCGTCCTGACCAATCATTGAATCGACAACGAGCAGTATATTATGAACATCGACCGCTTTAGTTACGCGGACGAGTTCATCCATAAGTTCCTCGTCAATATGAAGTCGACCGGCGGTATCTAAAATCACAAAATCGTGTCCGTAATCCCGCGCGTGTTTTATGGCCGCCGCGGCAATTTTTTCGGGTTTTTCAGTACCCATCTCAAAAACGGGAACCTCAACCTGTTTACCTACAACCTTTAACTGTTCGATTGCAGCGGGACGGTAAATATCACAGGCGACAAGCATTGGCCTGTGGCCTTGTGTTTTAAGATAACGCGCAAGTTTTGCCGAATGTGTTGTTTTACCGGAACCCTGTAAACCGCACATCATAATTACGGTAGGAAGTTTATCAGATATCTTAAGTCGGGCGTGTTCTCCGCCCATAAGCGCGGTCAGTTCATCACGAACAATTTTTACAACCATCTGCGGCGCGGTAAGACTTTCCATTACCTTTTCGCCAATGCATTTCTCGGTTACGGTGTTTGTGAAGTTTTTGGCAACGGCATAGTTAACATCGGCTTCCAATAATGCAAGACGCACTTCGCGCATTGCTTCTTTTACATCTGCCTCGGTCAATTTACCCTTAGAGCGCAGACGCTTGAAAGCCGCCGAAAGCTTATCGGACAGATTGTTAAAAGCCACCGAATCACCGCCTTAAAATTCATCAATAAAATCAAGAAGTTCTTTTATATCTTCGCCGTTTTTTACGGCGTCTGCCCGTTTTCTAAGTGTACGGGTTTTTGAAAACAGAGAAAGTTTTTCTTCAAAATCACGCAGTTGCTGTTCTGCCTTTTTAAGCGCGTCACGCACACCTTGGCGGGTTATACCCTCGTTCTCTGCGATTTCCGAAAGCGACAAATCCTCGTCATAATAAAGTTCGCACAAAAGGCGCTGTTTTGGGGGCAACAACGAACCGTAAACATCAAGCAGTTGTGACAGCGTTAAATCCTTAGGCATTACTTCACCTTCCCTGTAAAGCGTTTTACTTTACAGCCGTTATTATACTATTATATATACCGTTTGTCAAGGTTTTTTGCAAAAAAATAAAGGGGACTGAAAACAGTCCCTTTTGCATTGGTAAATATTAGAGTTTGCTTTTTAACATAGTAGAAGAAATGTTAGGAGTACGCGGCAAAAAAACAACCTCACACAAACCCTTGATTTGTTCGTATTCAGGCATTTTTAAAAACGTTTCGGCATAGTCGTCGCCAAGCAAGAAAATATCAACACCGTATTTTTTGATATCTTCAACCTTTTGTTCCATATTATGTTCGGGAATTACCAAGCTGACATATTTTAAATCCGAAATGTATTCCATTCTTTTTTCACACGAAAAAACAGATTTTTACCCTTCGCTTCAACACAAGCGTCCGTTGATACACCGACAATCAATTTATCTCCGAGAGCACTCGCCCTTTTGAGTAAATTCAAATGTCCATAATGTATTAAATCAAAGGTTCCGTATGTAATTACTGTTTTCATTCAAAACTCCCCTATCCGTTTTCTTTTATTTTAGGCACTGATATTATCTTCCACATCTTGTTGCTTATAATTTTGAAAATTATCGCAAGTAAAACAGTAATTGTCGCACTCAAAACCGTATATAAAATTGCACTTATTTCACTAACGCCCAAACGGCTTAAAACTATCATCGGTATTCTTTGCAAAATATAAAGTTCAAAAAGGTTTTCACCGCACCATACAAGAATTTTGTTTTTGAAGGTTACGTGCATTGTGAAAAGCACAACAGCCGAGGTGAAAAGCAGGTTTGCTACACAGTCCAACAGCGGATGGTCCCACTTTAAGATGTAAAACGCACCTAAAAGAACCAAAATTGCGGCGCCCCAAACAATGGCGTTTTTTGAAAAAATTTGTTCTGCTTTTGGTTTAATAAACGAATAAATCATTCCGAAAGCATAGCAAAGCGCCGTGTCGTACCAATGCTCCGGTCTGATTCCGAAATAATACGTTAAAAAAACAAGCACGCATAAAACCGCGCTCAAAACCGCAACAGGAAGTATATACGGTTTATTTTTGAAGATTGTAAAAACAATGTATGTTAGCAAATAAAGCACAAGTATTACAAAAATATACCAGTTTGAATTGCCAAACGAATCCCATCCGATTAGCGACAGTAAAACGCGCTTTAATGTTATCTTTTCTCCGAGCGCTAAAGTTAAAATGAGGAAAAGAAGCACCGCAAGGTCAAATTTGAAGAGGGTTGCTAAAATTCGGTTTTTAGGAATTTTGCTTACGTATGGCGCACCCTTTTTCTTTATTGATTCCATTACGCCATAGCCCGAATAGAACATAAAGAGTGTAACCATCGCTTGCCCGATTATTAAGAAAAATTTAATAAAAATCCTATCGAACAATCCCGTATCCAACACTATATAACCTCTTATATGGCTGAAGAACACCATCATAATAAAAACGCCTTTTATTGCTTGTGTATTTTCTATAGACATATAGTCCGCGTTGCCGTTAAACCTGAATTTAACGCCGTATACGCAAACTGCAAAATAAATTAACAATAGTAAGAGCAATGTAGCACCCCCTGTTAAAGTCCCGCTTTCTCTATAATAAAATCGGTTACGCGTTCGGCGCTTTTACCGTCGCGAGCATAGTTTGCCCAAGCGCTGATTTCGGCGCGTTCGGCTTTTAAGGTATCATTACCTGTGGCAAGATTTACAATGAACTTTTCAAAGTCTTCTATATTATAAATCTTTTCGCCGGCCTTCATATAATAATCCATATCAACCGCAAAATTTGTTGTGTTTTTATATTCCTCATAATCTTCCCAGACAAGACCTATTGGCTTATCGCAAAGAAGATAATCGTAATATACTGAAGAATAGTCCGAAAGAAGCGCATCGCAACCCGCTATAAATTCGTACGATGTGACATTGTTTTTTACAAAAAACTCATCATCAATGAATTTAATGTTGCTGAGTTCACAAGCCTTGATTTTGCTTACATCCTGTGCAAAATGGGGTTTTAACACCAAAAGAACTTTGTTTGCTTTTGCAATCTCGTTTAACTTTTCTGCCTGTTTTTCATCATGTAAAATGGGGAGCGCTTTAGTGGCAGCCGAAAGATGTCCAGATTTGTGTTGACGGAATGTGGGATACCAAACAACAATTTTTTCGCCCTTGTTTTCGGGGAATAAGTCTATCGATTTATAATTTGAAGAAACAAGTATGTCATTGCGCGGATAACCGAGCGCTACCGTTCTGTCAAGGGCGTAGTTTAATTCATATGCCATAACTTCTCTCGTCGGCTCGCCGTCAACAAGGGTATAGTCTATTTCGTTAGGCACATTATAATAACTTCTAACGCTCTTTATGCAAGAACCGTGCGATATAAAGAAGGACGTTTGTCCTTTCCTTGCTGTGCAAAGAAAGGCATTGCAGCACACCTTGAAACGCGAGTAGTAGTGATAATATAACTCTTTTTTTGCAAAAAATCGGTCATTCCTTGCGAGGTATGAAACGTTTTTAATTTTTGGCAGGTCGCTCGATTTTGCCTTAACAAGCCAAACGAATTTATACTTTTCGTTCATTCCCCTCTTAATCATTTCGTCAAAAACGGGTTTTGTATTATCCGATAAATCGGGCACGCTTTCGAAAAAGCCGATGTTTTTTACCGGTAAAATTAAAATAACAAGTTTCTTTATAATTCCTTTTATAACTTTCTTTATGCCAGCCATTTGTTTTAACCCCTTTTCAAAAACTGTTTGCCTGTTTTTAGCAAATATTTAAAATTTTCGTTACGTGTTAACAAACTCAAACCAATATAAATTACGGCGCCTGTTACAACCTGAAGCGGCAAAAGCAAAATTGGTGCTAACGGCAACTTATTCATAAACAGCACAACCGCACCCATTATGAGTGAGATTATCAAGTTCGGCGCGATATCCGCTATTTGATAACGGTATTTATATCCTATAAGTTTGCGGTTGGGGAATGTATTTATAATCGTTGCAATAACGCTACAGCAAATTGCCGAAACCGCCAACATAACAGGACTGTTGCTTGTGAGAACGAATATAAGTATTATAATAAAATAAGACGATTTTTTGATTATTTCAAGGATTAAACTTATATCGCTTCTACCGATTGCTTTTATTGTTTGCAGATTGCCGACTTGTATCATATCAAACATATATGAAATACAGAAAATCTGAATATACGGCACAGCGCCAAGCCATTTTTCTGTTAGCAACAAAAGAACAAAACTTTCTGACACCGCCAAAAATCCGCACATAAGCGGGAAAATCACATAGGTTGCTACACGGATATATCGGCGCGTAATTGAAAGTACCGCCGACATATCATCCTGCACTTTTGACATAACAGGAAAAAGAACCGTGGAAAGCGTTTGGTTTATGGTGCCGTTTAATAAACTTGGGAAACTTTTACCTTTGGTGTAGAAAGAAAGGTCAACTGCCGAAAACTTAAGTCCCACAATTATGGGGTTAATTTCATCATAAATTGTGCTTATAACCGAGGTTGCAAATATCTTCCAACCATATCCGAAAAGTTCTTTGAAACTCTTTACAGAAAAAACGGCAAGCGGTTTCCATTTTGTAGTTATAAACAGTGCCGCCGTAGATGCAATTGCATTAAACATCTGCTGCGCCACAAGCGCCCACACACCGAATCCCATAAGTGCCATAGAAATTCCTACCACGGCCGAAACGAGCGTTGCCGTCATCGTGGAAATAAACATTTTTTTGAACTGCAATGTGTTTGCAATATACGCTGTCAGTATTGATTTTGCCGCGTTTATTATAACCGTTAGTGACATTATGCGTATAACCGGCACTATAATCGGCATTTCGTATACTTTAGCAATAAGCGGTGCTGTAAAGAAGAGAATGATATAAATCAAAACCGAAAGCGCCAAACTTGTGTAAAGCACGGTAGAATAATCCGCTTGAGTGCTGTCTTTTTTCTGTATGAGTGCAGTATTAAGTCCTCCCGCTACTATAACATTTGCAAAATTAAAAAATATTGTAACTATGCCGACAATCGCATAATCGCTCGGCAACAGAAGACGCGCCAGGATTATCGAAACCACGAGCGAGACGAGTTGTGCGCCAATTCGCTCACCAAATGTCCATAAAAATCCGCCGAACGCCTTTTTCTTCAAACCGTTTGACTGTTCTGACAAGTAAAAACCTTCTTTCAATTACATACTAAATCCATTATAGTATATCATACTATAATGAATAAAGCAATCAAAAATAAAACCCCGTAAGTTACGGGGTTTGTTCTTGTGATGAGGTAGAGGGTTCTGACGATACTGTGTCGTCGTCACTTGGCTCTTGAGGCTCACTTTCAGTTGGCTCAGGCTCGCTCTCGGCGGGTTGCTGTGATGATACAGGCGGTTCCGATGACGATACGGGTGGCTGTGACGAAGATACAGGCGGAGTCGAAGACACGGGCGGTTCGGGCTCTTTGGGCATTTCAATATATATCTGCTTAAAATACTCTGCAACACCGCGCGTAATTGCCTTGGCTTTTTGTGTATTCACACTTGCGCTCGCTATTCCTGTGCGGTCAATGTTTCCCGTTATAAATCCGTTTTCAGTAAGCACAACAGGACAATCGGTCATACGCGCAACATAGTAATAATGCCACTGGAAACGGTTGCGGTTTTGTGATGCGGGGATATTGTAAATACCCGTCTGCATTGTGGCATTGTAAACGCATTTGGTAGGCAAACTTGAAAACAGCGTAAAGTGCAGCGCAGCAAATCCGTTAGGTCTTGTGGATGTGCTTGAATCGTGGTGAATTGCTATGCACAAATCGGGTTTGGCTTTTTTAAGAAGTCTGCAGCGTTCGTCCGCATCAAGAGTTTTATCGGTTGTGCGGTTCATAGAAACCGTAGCACCGATGCTTTCAAGTTCTATACGCAGTTTGTTGGCTAAAAACAGATTTCGTTCTTTTTCAAGCAGACCGTTTATTCCCGTAGCGCCGCTATCCACACCGCCGTGGCCGATATCAAGCATTATTTTAACGCCGGTCAGGTCTATACCGTAAGAGTTATTTGCCTTCTTCGTTTCGGCGGGGTGCAGGAAAGTAAATACAAGTTGACCTTGTTTATTATACGAAGCATCCCAACCGTAAAACTGTCCTTTTCGGCGCAAATAAAGTCTTAAAACATATTCGTTTCCGCTCTTTATTGTTTTTGCACTCTTAAATAATGGGTTGTTACTAAAAGCAATCTCGCCGCTTAAAGACTTAGAGTAGCAAAACCTTATCTCTACATATTCACAGGTGACCGCCGTTACGGTATAATCACGCGCGGCGGCGTTGTTATATGCCTGTGGCAAAAGGCTAAAGGTAAACGGCGCCTTCCAATCGGTATCAAGCGTTATTACAGTGAAGCGTTTTGACTCTTCAACCTTTGATACCGATAGATTGTTTCCATCGGGCAGAGAACCCGCATATTCACGCGTAACCACAACATTTTTATTACCCGGCGATATTTTTTTATTTGCCGCAACACTTTTTCCGTAGCGCAGTTTATAATACTTAACATCACCCTTGTATGCTGTGCCGGTTATATAATCCACCGTACCCTCCGGAAGATAGTTATTCACAGGGCGCGACAGATTGTTTGTTCCGTCACCGTCAAAGGTTTCTGCCGCGAATGCTACAACCTCTGCCACTACGGGTATATTGGCTTTTTTGCAGATTATATCCCCCGACTGATAGGTTTCACTGTACTCTTTATACTGAGCAAAAAATGTAACCTTGCCAAGATTTTTGTTCTGGGTGTTGCCGCTCGGCAGCGAGAAACTGCCACCAAAATATGTAAAATCTTCGTTTTTATTTTCTTCGTCCGACATTGTTTCCTTAAGGGCTATCTTCTTGCCGCCGAAGGTCGCATAGACGGCGCTCCCCTTTCTTGCACAGACCGTAACAGAAAATGCAGAACCGCTGTCATAGGTTTGCTTTCCGCTTGGGGAATAGGACTGTATAACGACAAAACGGTAACGCACAGTATATGTTTTTTCTACGCCTTTATGTGAAAAAATGAAGGTGTTGGCACCGATTTTCAGTTGCTTTTCAACCGTAAACACGCCTTCATTATCACATTCGACCGTCTCACCGTTAAGAGTCAGGGGAAACTCAGGGTCACAGGTGCCCACAAAACAGGTGGTGTCTACTGTGGTTGTTGTGTCTTCCTTCTCGTGCGAGGTTATGTTAAGCATAATTTCTTCCGCCTGTGACGAGGTTTCGGATGACGGTGCCATCGTTACGGTTGCGGGAGGTTGTTTTTTGGGGACGCACAAAAGCAGTACCGCGGTTAAAACAGCCACAACCACAGCACTGCACGAAGTTATTATTATACCTTTTTTGGATAGCAAAAACTCTTTCAAAACGCATTACCTACTAAAAAAATATTACTTTGTAATCTTATCATAAATATTAAAATTTAACAACAAAAATGTAACATTTGTTGAAAATTGGCAGTTGAGATAGTATAATGCCTGCGAGGTGATTTTATGAAAAAAGCACTCTGTCTTATTCTGACACTTTTAATTTTAATGCTTTGTGCGTGTAAGGAGCAAGAGCCAAGCCATAGCACCGCCGACACGCTGACAAATGCCGATATAAGCGTTTTGCCTGATGACGAAAAAGACCCCGAAAACACCGAAACGAAAGAATCCGAACTCGGAAACCGTGTTGAAGCCGAAACCCTCAAATCCAAAAAAGGCGTAGCGCACGGAATCGATGTTTCCAAGTGGCAGGGCAAAATTGACTGGGAAAAAGTTAAAAACAGCGGTATAGATTTTGCCATAATACGCGTAGGTTACCGCGGTGAAGACGGAAAAATTTATCCCGATGAAAATGCCGATTACAACATTCAACAAGCACAAAAGCACGGTATTTTGGTAGGTGTTTATTTCTTTTCTACCGCTAAAACCGCTGTGGAAGCCAAGGAGGAAGCCACTTTTACGGCAGAAAAGATAAAGGGGTATAAAATTTCTTTTCCTGTAGTTTATGACTGCGAAGGTTATAAAAATCCTGATAGCCGTATGTTTTCTCTGTCAAGCGATGAGCGCACACAAAACGCTCTTGCGTTTCTGTCTTGCGTTGAAAAGTGCGGTTATAAGGGTATGTTCTATGGCTCTAAAAACGACCTTTCCGACACAAATATATGGAATGTAAAACTCATTGAAAAACAATATAAAATTTGGGTAGCACACTATTCATCTCCCACATATCCGCAAAAGGAAACTCCCGATTATAGCGGTAAATATGATATGTGGCAATACACCAACCGCGGTATTGTATCAGGCGTTGAGGGCAACTGCGATATGGTTTTGTCTTATAGTGAATATAAGGAAACCAAGCCGATAGACAGTTCTGCCGTTAACAAGGATGCCAAACCGCCAAAAACACAGGAAGAACTTTTATACACCGATGCAAACGATTCGGTCACACCTAAAGACACTGTCAATTTGCGCAAAGGCCCCAGCACTAAATATGATGTTGTAGCAACAGTAAAAAACGGCACCTTTGTTACAAGAACGGGAATCGGCAAAAACGGATGGTCGCGTCTTAACTGGAACGGGCAGACGGTTTACGCTATTACAAGTTATCTTACCGATAAGGTTATAGAAAAAGAAAAGGAAGACATTGTAGACGGCGTTAAGTTTACCCCCGCAAACGACTCGGTCACCCCGAAAGACACGGTTAATCTTCGTTCGCGCCCAAACACAAATGGCGAAAAGATTGCCACCATTAAAAACGGTACTTTTTTAACCCGCACTGCGATTGGGGCTAACGGTTGGTCGCGTCTTTTATATAACGGACAGACAGTTTACGCCATTACGAGTTATTTAACAGACAAGGTTATAGAGAAAGAGCAGGTTGACAGCGTAGGCGGTATGGTGTTTACACCGCAAACCGACCGCGTTACCGCAAAAATTGAGGTCAATTTACGCAAATCACCCTCGACCGACAGCGAATCGGTTGGAAAATTAGTTAGCGGAACTTTCATAGAACGCACCGCCGTAAGCGACAAAGGCTGGTCGCGCTTAGTCTTTAACGGACAGACGGTTTACGCCGTTACAAGTTATCTCACAACCAACGCGCCCGAAATAAATTCTAATACACAGACGGGAAACGCAGAAATCACTGAACACGGAATGGTGTTTACGGAAATATCGCCCATAAATGTCACCGCCAAGGAAAAAACCAATTTACGCGACAAGCCAACAACCGATGGCTCTACCGTTGTTCACGAACTGCCGAACGGTGAATATGTTACCAAAACCGCTATCAGTAAAAGCGGTTGGGCAAGGCTTGAATTTAACGGACAGACAGTTTATGCTATCGATTCATTTCTAAGATAACAAAAAAGCACCGCAACTGCGGTGCTTTTTTGTTATTCCCTGTTCTCTGTTACCTTGTTAATTATCATCGTTATCGCGATTATAATTATTGTAACAGCGAAGATGCCGAGCATCCCCTTGCCGATTGTGGGAAGAGTGCTTAAAAGGTTTTCTATATCAATATTTATTTTCATATTATACCACCTTATCTAACAGACTTATTATAAGACCGCCCGCTATAACTGATGCAATCTGTCCCGAAACGTTTACGCCGACCGCGTGCATTAAAAGGAAGTTTTGATTGTCTTCCTCAAGTCCCATTTTATTGATAACACGCGCAGACATCGGGAACGCCGAAATTCCTGCCGCACCAATCATCGGATTGATTTTCTCCTTGCGGAAGAGGTTGAAAAGTTTTGCAATCAGCACTCCGCCGACCGTATCAAATATAAATGCCACAAGGCCTAAAAGGATTATTATAATAGTTTCAAGTGTTAGAAAATCTTCGGCGCGCATCTGCGAAGAAATTGTAATACCTAAAATAATTGTAACGAGATTAGCAAGAACATTCTGTGCCGTTTCCGAAAGGCTGTTTAGCACCCCGCACTCACGAAGCAGGTTACCGAACATCAAAAATCCTATGAGCGCAACGCTTGATGGCGAAACGATTCCCGCAACTACCGTTATGATAATCGGGAAGAGGATTTTTGTAAGTTTTGAAACATGTCCCGGTGCGTAAACCATTCTTATTCTGCGTTCTTTTTTGGTGGTGAGCAATTTGATAACCGGCGGTTGTATCATCGGCACAAGCGCCATATACGAATAAGCCGCAACCATTATTGCGCCTATGTATTTTGTGCCAAAATGGTTGGCGACAAATATGGCTGTCGGTCCGTCTGCCGCACCGATTATGGAAATTGAGGCAGCATCCTTAATGTCAAACCCGAGGAAAGATGCAAGACCTAATGTAAAGAATATGCCAAACTGTGCTGCCGCACCGAAAATCATTAGTTTCGGATTGGAAAGAAGCGGTCCGAAATCTATCATTGCGCCAATGCCTATAAACAAAAGCAGCAAGAAAATTTCACCGTTGTCTATTCCCGCGCTGAAAAGCACATCAAGCGGTCCGTGTGTATCGCCCTGTGTTACCGCACCCGAAAACGGCAGGTTGACGAGTATTGCGCCAAAGCCCATCGGGAGCAAGAGTGACGGCTCCATCTTTTTGGCAATGGCAAGAAAAATCAAAATTCCGCCAATGCCCCACATTACCACCTGTTGCCAGGTGATTTCCAACAAATACTTGTAAAGTACCTCCATGATTACCTCCTAAAAATAAAAAGACTTTTATTGTGACGAGCACAATAAAAGTCTTGTTTTTTAATACACAGTCCGGTTATAAACGAGATGACGAACAGGTAACACCAAAGGTGCAAACTACTCCCTCTTATTACAATACAATTATATATCTTTTTTTAGAAAAATCAACTGTTTTTTCCTTTTGCCTCTATGAGTTTCTGCTCTCTGCGGTTTTTAACCTCGTGAGGAATGGGATGTATTTCACCCGCCGCTTGTAGTGCTTGACGGGTAAGAAGCGGTCCTATAAGTTCATATACCAAAACGGCGAAAAGGGTGATATTTCTTATGAGTCTTCCCTCATCACCCAGTTGCATTGCTGTTGTGCACATTCCAAGTGCGACACCAGCCTGCGGCAAGAGCGTTATTCCAAGATATTTGCATATATTCGGCGTGCATTTCGTAAGTTTTGCGCTCCCGAACGAACCGAAATATTTACCCGCCGAACGCGATATTATGTAAACCAATCCGATGATTACAATTGCGCCGTTTGTGAAAACGCCGAGTTCAAGTTCCGCACCGCTTATAACAAAGAAAAGCGCAAAAAGGGGCGAAGTCCATTTGTCAGACGCTATCATAAGGTCATGCGAGAGTGGGCATATGTTGCAGAAAACCGTTCCGAGCATCATACACACAAGAAGCGAAGAAAAACTTATGTGAACGGCGCCTATATGAAAATCAAGCATTGAAAGACTCGCCGTTAAAAACACCATACCTATTGTAAGATTCAGGCGGTTTGTATTGGAATTGAAAAATTTTTCAAGATATGTTAGCAACACGCCCATCAAAGCACCAAGCGCTAAAGACAAAATAATTTCTATAAGTGGGTTGACCAAAATAGATATTATGTCAACCGAACCGCTGGTCAGCGTTTTGGCAATTCCAAACGAAACAGCGAAGACAACAAGACCAACAGCATCATCAAGTGCAACAATCGGCAAAAGAAGTTTTGTCAGCGGTCCGTGCGCTTTATACTGACGGACAACCATAAGGGTTGCGGCGGGGGCTGTTGCCGTTGCGATTGCTCCGAGAGTTATAAGTTGTGCAACCGACAAGGCGTTTGGCATAATGATATGTACTAAAAGAAGAGCAAGGTCAACAAACAGTGTTGCGGCAAGTGCCTGTAACACGCCGATGACGAGCGCTTGTCTGCCGGTTTTTTTTAGTTCGTCTAAACGGAATTCGTTTCCGATTGAAAACGCTATAAAACCAAGCGCAACCTCTGCCACAAGTGACAGATTGCTGACATGTTCTGCATCTACAAAGCCGAAGCCGTCAATGCCGAGTCTGCCCACACAGTATGGGCCGATTAAAACACCCGCTATAAGATATGCCGTTACAGATGGTAATTTCAGCGGTTTGAAAAGCCGTGTCATAATAAGTCCCGCCAAGAGCGCGACCGACACCGATAAAAGCGTACTCACAATATCACCTTACATATTATATATAATTTCAAACAAGAGAAATTATAGCACCACACTATACAAAAGTAAAGAGTATTTTTCTACAAAAAGATATTTCTTTTTGCTTGACAAAATGGTTAAAAATGTGTATCCTAAAATTAAACGATGCAAACGTTTGCAAAGGAGGGTAGGAATATGCCGAACAGCACATTGAAACAGATAGCAAAAGAACTTTCGCTCTCGGTTTCGACCGTTTCACGCGCCATTAACGGCAAAAGCGTTGTAAACAGCGATACTAAGAAGCGCGTTCTGGAACTGGCACAGAAATATTCCTACACACCCAATGAGGTTGCGCGTTCTTTGCAAAAATGCTCAACCGAAACGATTGCGGTTGTTCTCCCCGATATTTCTGAAAACTTTTTCGGCACCATTGTAAAGGGTATTGACAGTGCCGTTTCTAAAGAAGGATATATGCTTTTGCTTGCCGATACGCACGAACGCGCCGACAAGGAAGATAAATATCTTGATATGCTTTATAAAAGACAGGTTGATGCTTTGGTTTTAGCCACAGTTGACATTGACGGTACATCCTCTGCCCGTTTCAGAAACAGCGGTAAACCTGTTGTGTTTATTGACAATGTGCCGAGCGCGGAAAACATAGATGCGATTACCATTGACAACAAAAAGGCAAGTTTTATTGCGGTTAACTACCTGAAAGAGAATGGTCACAAAAATATTGCCACCATTATTGGCAGCAAAGAAGAAACCACGGGTGCCGAGCGCCTTGCAGGTTACCGCGATGCTTTGAAAATTCTTGGTATTACAGAAAATGATAACCTGATTGCTTTTGGTGACTACAAGCGCGAATCGGGTTATGCGGCTATGAAAAAACTCTTGGATAACCGTAAAAACGCTCCGTTTACTGCGGTTTTTGTGACAAGTGAAAAAATGACATACGGCGCACTTGACGCTATTAAGGAAGCGGGACTTTCGGTGCCCGAAGATATTTCGCTTATCGGGTTCGATGTTCACGAAAGATATAAAGGCGGACACAAAATAGCATCAATCCGCCAACCCGAAGAAGAGATTGGCAGACTTGTGGGCAACCAATTGCTCTCACGGCTCAAAAAAACAAGTTCTTGCGGCGAACACATTATGTTAGAGCCGTTGCTTTATAAAGGCGATACCGTAAAGGTAATTTAACCTTATTTTTTTATTATTGCAAACGTTTGCAAAAGGAGTGGTATTATGAAAATTGCAGTTGGTGCAATGTTGTGCGAGGGCAACAGTCTTACCCCCGTACTGACAAAGTTTGCGGATTTTGACTACGCCGAGGGCAACGCAATGCTCGAAAAAATTGCCGTTACGGATATGCTCAAAAACCGCGGATGCGAAATTGTTCCCACAATTTACGCACACGCTTTACCCGGAGGCGCGGTTATAAAGAGTGATTTTTTGCGTCTTGCAAAGGCGATAACCGACAAACTGACACCCGACCTTGACGGCGTATGGCTTTATCTGCACGGTGCTATGTGTGTTGAAGAGTTAGGCTCTGCTGAAGAGGCGCTTCTCAAAATGGTGCGCGATAAAATCGGTTACGATATTCCCATATCGGTCGCGATGGATTTCCACGCCGACAACAGTGATGAAATTCCCCGTCTTGCCAACTGTGTAACGGGTTACCGCACGGCTCCTCACTGTGACCGCGAGGAAACCGAAAGACGCGCGATGGAACTTTTATTTTATATGATAGACAAAAAAATTCTGCCCCGTCCGCAGATTGCCCGTGCTAATGTTATTATCTGCGGTGATGCGGTGCAAACGGCGCTCTCGCCTATGAAAGATATTATGGAGGCGGCGGCAGAACTTGAAAAACTGCCTGGTATGCTATCTGTTCAGGTGTTTAACGGACAGCCATGGATTGACGAAGAATACACAGGGCCTAACTTTGTGGTAACACACGAAAGCGATGAGGCTCTTGCAAAAGAGTGCGCCGAAAAACTTGCCCGTATGTTTTATGATGTGCGCCACGAATTTGAGTTTTTGGTTGAGGCGCTAGAACCGAAGGAAGCGTTATTACGCGCAGACAGTGCAACCGAACACACCGTTTTCGTATCCGATTCGGGCGACAACACAACGGCAGGTGCGGCAGGTGACAATGCCTATATGCTGAATCTTATGCAAAAACTGGGAATAAAAAACGCGCTACTTGCGGGAATTATGGACTCGGACGCGTGTGATAAGTGTTACAAAGCCGAAATTGGTGACACGCTTACACTTACCGTTGGCGGAAGTTTATCGGATAAGAGTGAAAAAGCGACCATAACCGGCAAACTCATTCACCGCGGCGATATTTTATCCTATCAATATAACAACGCGGGTGAGAGCGCAACGCTTGATTGTGGTGACATAACGGTTGTTATAACCAAAAACCGCGCATCACTTTGCCGACCTGACATATTTGAATCTATAAACCTTGATTATAAAAAATTCCACACAGTTGTTGTGAAACTCGGGTATTTATTCCCCGAACTCGCCGCCGAGGCAGAACGCGCTATACTCGCTTTCACCCCCGGCGCATCAACCGAACGCTTGCAGGATATGGGGCTTACAAAAATCCGTAGACCTATGTTCCCGCTTGACGATAATTTTATGTAAAAAATTCTGTGAAAGGCAGGAATAGAAAATGGCATATTACAACAGACAAGAAACAGACAACCGTCTTGCAGGTGTTCGCAAAATACTTGCAGACAAAGGACTTGACGCAGCACTCGTTTATTTTGATGAACTGAATGTTGCAAACGGCTGGTACCTCACGGGTTGGTGCGGTCAGTTCGAAAAGGGCGCGGTACTCGTTCCGATTAAGGGCGAACCGATTCTTTTGGGCGGACCCGAATCTGAACCTTTTGCGCAGATGGACTCTGCTATTACAAAGGTTCGTTGCTTCCCCGTATTTATGGTACCGGATGAAGAATATCCCAACGCTACCATAATCGATTTTGCACAACTCAACGCAGAACTCAAAGGTGAGGGCACCGTTCTTAACCGCATTGGTATTGTCGGCACCACAACTATTCCTCATCAGGTTTATCTTGACGTACAGGAAGGTTTCAAGGGCGCAGAACTTGTAGATATTACAGAAGAATATGAAAACATGCGTGCATACAAATCTCCTTGGGAGGTTGAACAGGCTACAAAATCCGTTCTCCTCTGCGACCAGGCTTATGACGCTATGATGAACGCTATCCGCCCCGGCGCACACGAATATGAAGTTGCCGCCGCAGGTGAGGCTATCTGCCGCGCAAACGGTGCTAACAGTTTTGCATACAGCACAATCGTTGGTTCCGGCGCACGCGCAAAGGCCGTTGTTCCTACCGCAACCAACAAGGTTATGGAGAACGGCGAACTTGTTATGATTGGTATTGCTCCCCGCATTAACGGCTATGCCGGTACATTTGGCGACACCATTCCCGTAAACGGCGAGTTTACACAGCGCCAAAAAGACCTTCTCAACCACATGCGCGAGACATTCCGTCTTACACACGATATGTTGAAACCCGGTATGACAGGCAGAGAGATTGACGTTCCCGGACGTCTTTATTATGAAAAGCACGGACTCTCACAGTACATTGTTTGTCCGTTTGCACATTCTATGGGACTTATGGAAGCAGAGGCTCCCTTCTTTGGTCCTAACGGCGATTTCGAGTTGGCACCCGGTATGATTGTAAATGTTGACGTAAGTTTCTTCGGTCATCCCGAACTTTACGGCGGACGCATTGAAACAGGCTTTGTAATTACCGAAACAGGTTGCGACCCGCTCTCACCGAAACTCTTTGACTACTTTATGAAAGACCTTTAAGGAGAACTGTTATGAACGACATTGGATACAAACATTATATGTTCGTTGACGGCGACCTTCCCGGTACCGGCGATGATATGTCACTTCCGGGTCACGAGGCACTTATGATTACCAACCGCAACGAACAGGATGCAAAAATTACCGTAAACCTCTATTTTGAGGATAAGGCTCCCGTTAAGGGTTTACACCTTACCATTCCCGCAGAGCGCGTTGTTTGCTTCCGCACAGACCTGCCATTCTGCGAAGAACAGTATCAAATACCTTTTGGTCAATATTCTTTGGAACTGCTCTCTGACATTCCTGTTTGCGCAAGTTTTGGAAGACTCGACCGCAGACACAACCTCGGTTACTATGTAACCGGATACTGTGCTAAATAATTATGATTAGATTTACACTACACTCCGATTTGAAACCCGAAAAGGTTGACGATTACATAAAACTGCATAGAAACCCGTGGCCCGAACTTATGGAACTGCTTGATAAATGTCATATTCATCATTATTCCATTTCGGTCCGCGGGACCGAGGTTTTTACCTATTATGAATACACAGGTGAAGACTATGAAGCCGATATGAAAACTATGGACGAAAGCGCAGTTATGCAAAAATGGTGGACCTTTTCAAAACCCTGTTTCCTTCATCACGATAAAGGACATTATTACGATGATTTGGAAGAGGTCTTTTACAAAGAATAGAAGGTGTTTTTATGGCAAAAACATATATTCTGCCCGAGGTTAGAGAGGGCACAAGTTTGGAACTTTTGCATTTTCCAACGCGAATGCAGGCGTTCGTTTTCAGAAACTGGGAAACGGTCGATAAAGCGCGTATTGCCAAGGTATTGAAGGTTGATGTTGAAACGGTCAGCAAAATTGCATCCGATATGGGACTACCCGCTCAGAGCGATTTATCACAGTGGATGACACGCGGTTACATCACAATAATAAAACAAAACTGGCACATTCTTCCCTACAGCCAGATTCTTGAACTTCTTGACTGGGACGAGGAACACTTGGCTTATGTTCTTAAAGAAGATGATTTTCTTTCAATCAAAATGGGATATTTCAAGTTTGACTGTCCGCCCGTCAAATATGAGGAACTGACAGAAGAACAGATTAAGGAAACAGCCAAAATCAAGGAAACTGTAAAGGAAGTTTGGCGCGATAAAACGGCACCGGCTTTTGATTTCTTTGGTGGCGAGAGAAAGAAAATTAAACTAAACCCCGATGTTACGGGTGTTTTCCTGTCAAAAGACTGGGGCATAAAGGACGAAAGCGGATATGAACGCGCTAACCGTTTTGCAGAAATTTTCAAAAATGAGGTTTTGACCGATTGGGGCATTAGTCTTTCGGGTAATAAAAAATTCATCACCCTTAAGGCAGAAAACCTCGGCGAAAACGAAGAAACCCACAAGATTGTAATAACCGAAAACGGCATAGAGGTTTATGCCGGTGCGGCAGTTGGTCTGCTTCGCGGACTTATGTATCTTTGTGACTGTATGCGTTCGGTTTCGGCGCCCTCACTCAAGGTTGGCGTGAAAGAACGCCACGCCCGTTTTGAAACACGAATGATATATTCCTACCACGGACTGTACGGCAGTGTTTTTGACGCAGAGCCCGAGGCATCCTTCTCCAAAGAGATGTTTTTGGAATATGCCCGTCTTGGTGTTAATGCCGTTTGGATGCAGGGTGTGCTTTATAAACTCGTAGAATTCCCGTTCGCACCCGAAATTTCAAAGGGTTATGAAAAGCGTCAGGAGAATCTGCGAAAGATTATTGATATGGCGGCTGACTACGGTATTAAGGTTTATCTTTACCTTAACGAGCCGCGCAGTATGCCGATTGAATTTTTCAAGGATTATCCCGAACTTCAGGGTGAAACCAAAAAAACCGCAGCCTGTATGTGTACATCAACACCTGAGGTGCAAAAATACCTCTATGATGCAGTTTCATCGCTTTGTAAGGCGGCAACGGGACTTGGCGGCTTCTTCACTATAACTGCATCCGAAAACCTTACAAACTGCTATTCACAAAACTGGCTTGGCAGGACCATAAACTGCCCACGCTGTAAAGAACGCACCCCCGCACAGATTTTCTCAGAGGTTAACAACATTATATCTAACGCGGCAAAGAGCGTTAATGAAAACATTCATGTTATCGCTTGGTCGTGGTCATGGCCCGGTATGGGAGGATACTGCGAAGACGAGTGTCTGGGACTCATATCCAAAGATATTACCCTTATGGTTAAGAGCGAAGAAGAAATGCCTTTTACCATCGCCGGTGTTAATGATGTTGTGCGTGATTACACCATGTCTCTTCCTGCACCAAGCGATGTGGCAAAAACCTTCTGGAAAAAATCACGTGATACAGGACACGATGTTATGGCAAAGGTTCAGATTAACAACACATGGGAGTGCTCTGTTGTGCCATACATCCCCGTTTTCGGTCTTGTAAAGGGACACATTGAGCGCTTAGCCGCCGCAGGTGTTAACAACCTTATGCTTAGTTGGACGCTGGGCGGTGCCCCTGCGCCTAACATTAAGATTGCATCACAGTATTTCTTTGATGACGCAGAACAGACCGATATGATTTCGGTGCTTTACAGCGATAATGCGGATACTGTTGAAAAGGCAGTCGCACTTTTGGACGCGGCATTCCGCGAGTATCCGTTCAATATTGATGTTATATACTTTGCGCAACACTTTACAGGCGCTGTCAACCTGCTTTACAAAGAGAAGACAGGAAATGAGGCTACTATGACCGGTTTCCCGTATGACGACCTTGATAAATGGCGCGGTCCCTATTCGCGTGATGATTTCACAAATCAGCTAAAGTTGCTCTCGGACAAGTGGAATAAGGGCCTTGACGCTATGGAATCCATGCGCGGAACAGAACTTTATAATGTAACAGAAGCCTGTTACGCTATTTTCCGTTCTTGTTATAATCAGGCGCGTTATGTACAGTTGCAAGAAGAAGGCAAATACGCCGAAATGCTCCCGATTTTGCGCGAAGAAGAAACTCTTGTAAGAAAAATGTATGAAATTTCTCTTGCAGACGCAAAATTTGGTTATGAGGCTTCTAACCACTATGTTTACACACCGCAAATGTGTCTTGAAAAGGTGCTTAACTGCCGAAAACTTATAAGAGAATTCGAGAATAGGTAAAACGAAAACCGCAGAGTAACATCTGCGGTTTTTCTTGTATAAATTTATATCGCGTGATATAATACCATCTAAAGAGGTGAAGAAAATGGGTGGGGTTTTTTGGATTTTGGGCACACTTGCGTTTTTGTGCGCGGTTATTCTTATAATTTCATATATTTGTTTTTATATGGCTTTTTATGTGAGACGCAAAAAAGGCGAAGAAAACAGCGATGTACTCGACCTTCCAAAAGGCAAGGCTTACGATATATATCACGATGAGATGGCGCGTCTTGCGCGTGAAACTCGCTCGACACCTTATGAAGAATTCAGCATTACCTCTTTTGACGGACTTAAACTTTACGGAAGATATTATGAATACACACCCGATGCACCTATTGAACTTATGTTTCACGGATACCGCGGAAGTGCCGAGCGTGATTTGTGCGGCGGTATGCAACGCTGTAGGGCTCTCGGCCACAGTGCGCTGATTGTTTCGCAACGCTGTAGCGGTAAAAGCGAGGGCAATGTGATTACATTTGGTGTAAACGAACACCGCGACTGTCTTGCGTGGGTGGATTTTATGATAAACCACTTTGGGCCCGATGTTAAGATTATCCTTGCGGGAATTTCTATGGGTGCATCGACCGTACTTATGGCGGCGGGAAAAGATTTACCGCAGAATGTTATCGGCGTTCTTGCCGATTGCGGTTTTTCCTCGGCTAAGGAAATTATCTCTGTCGTAATAAAAAAGATGGGACTACCGTCAAAAATCGCCTATCCGTTCGTAAAACTCGGCGCCAAACTTTATGGGCATTTTGATTTAGAGGAAACACCCGCCTGTGAGGCTCTGAAAAATGCGACCGTTCCCGTAATCTTCTTTCACGGAGAAGCCGACTCGTTTGTCCCTTGTTATATGAGCAAAACAAACTTTGATGCTTGTGCATCTAAAAAGTGCCTCGTCACCATGAAAGATGCGGCACACGGACTTTGCTACCTTGTTGAGCGTGACAGATACATAGAATCTATGAAAGAATTTTTCCAAAACTAAAAGACCTGTACACAGTACAGGTCTTTTTTATTATATATATGCACAGGCGGCGGCTATGCGCTTTGCAGACTCTATTAAAGATGAAACCCTTGCAAATTCGTTTGGTGTGTGAATATATTCACCCGCTACGCCGATAGAATCAACACAGGGGATTCCCGCGACTGTCACCTCTGCTGCATCAGAACCGCCGAGACTTCCCCTCGCGGTGAGTTTCGGCATACCACAGTTTTCATATATTCCGTTTAGGGTATCGAGCAGCGCAAAATTGCGCTCACTCTTTTCCATTGCGGGACGGGAAACCACCTTTGTTACTGTAGTCACAGTGCCCTCAACATAGGTTTTATTCGCAATTTCCATAACGCGTTTTTCGGCTTCTTCCATTTCGGCTACGGTGGCAAAACGGGTTTCGGCGCTGAAAACACATTTGTCTGAAACGGTGTTTTCATTTTGTCCGCCGTTTATAATTCCGCAAACGCAGATAATACCGTCTTTATCCTTCATTTTTTCAAGTTCTATTATTTTATATGACGCCTCTAATATAGCACTTGCGCCGCCCTCTGCACTACGCGAGGCGTGTATACTCTTGCCGCTAACCTCTACTCTATAACGGCAAACGCCCTTACGCCACAGCACCGCGGTATCATCGCGTGTGCTTTCACAGTTGAGAAATGCAACCGAATCAGCCGCCTTTTTACAGATATAATCTATGGTGGCTTTCGCGCTTAACTTGCTATTGCACTCTTCGTCTGTTTGCAGTAAAAGGCGAACAGGTCGTCCGCTGAAACCGACATTTTTAAGCGCAGTCATCGCCATTAGCGCGGCAACTGTGCCGCCTTTGCAATCCATAACACCGGGACCATGCATAATATCGCCCTCAATTTTCACGGGCGGATTGCCGAAAGAGCCAACAGAATGTACCGTGTCAATATGTCCTGAAAGTGTTATTGGTTTTTTATTAGTATCTTTGTTCATTGTAATACAAACGCAGTCACCCGCGGCGGATTGGGGAAAGATTTCTATATCCCAACCCATCTTTTTTGCATAGTCGCAAAAATATTTTCCCACCGCGTCAACACCCGCTTTATATTCTGTTGGACTTTCTATATTACAAATGTTTACCCAATGCTCTATAAATTCGGGTTCAAGCGCCGAAAGAGCATCAAAAAGTTTCTTGTGGTCTAACATTATTTCCCCTCAATTTCTTCTGTTACTTGGGTGTATTTTCTTGCGGCCGATTCTATTGCCCCAAAATTACCCTCTGCGATGTGTTTTTTGTTAACAATATCCGAGCCGATTCCAAATCCACAAGCACCGGCTTTATAATACTCTGCCATATTGTCGCAGTTCACACCGCCAACCGCGAGAAAACGAATGTGAGAAAGCGGTGCTTTGACATCCTTTATATATCCTGCTCCCAGTTTTCCTACGGGGAAGAGTTTTACAAAATCCGCCCCTGCTCTATGCGCGGCGGCGGCTTCTGACGGGGTGAATGCGCCTGGGATAGAAACAAGTCCCATTTCTTTCGTCTTCTTTATAACATCGGCATTTGTATCGGGCGAGATTATGAATTTACCGCCAACTTTTTTTACAAGTTCTACCTGTTTTTCGGTAAGCACAGTACCCGCGCCGATTAGCATTTTGTCGCCAAAATGGTCTATTAACATTTTAATATTGTCGGCTATCTGCTCGTCCGTTACGGTGCCCGTTGCGTCAAATGTACACTCAAGCAGACGAATTCCGCCCCTGTATACCGCCTCTGCAAAGGGAATAAGATTCTGCCGCGCAACGCCGCGCACAATTACTATAACCTTTTCTTTTAATATTTTTTCTATCGTGTTTTGCATTATTTTATCCCCCACAAATATTCAAGTCCTGCACGAAGTCTTACAAGTTCTTCTTCATTTGTTTCGTTTATCGCGCTGCCGTTTTTAAGTTTTCGAAAATATGCATCCTGTGTCTCGCGCGTTGCGGCAATACCTAAAGCCGTAAGACTGTTTGGCATATTGTATTTATTCATTAAAGAGAGTAAAAATTTGTTATTCTCCACTTCGCCGTTAAAGAAGTTTTGAAGCAAAAGTCCCACACCGACAATCTCACCGTGTAAATATTCGCGGCTTTCTTCAAAATATAAAGTGCGGGTTGCCTCGTAAAACTTATGGGCAAGGGCGCACTGATTAGAGCCACGCGCTATACCGCTTATAACGCCCGTAACACCGATTGTTGTAAACGCCATTTGTTCAATGGTATCTGTAACGGTGCCATTTTGCATATCCTCAATACACTTTTCCACCTTGTTATTGAGTTCCGAAAACGATTTTTTAGAAAGCACATACGCCCAATCAAGACCGAGCGGGTATTCGGCTGTGTCTTCTGAAAAGCGCTGTTTGATTTCCACAAATTTTGCAAGTGCATCAAACACACCCGAAAGCAAAAGTCGGACCGGTTGTTTTGTTATTATTTCGGTATCACAGAGAACCGCCGCAACCTCGTATCCGTAATGGCGGCTGCCTACAGTTCGGCCCTCTTTGGTGTAACGAACGCTCAAAGGTGTATAAGCCGCACAGGTAGCAGATGAGGTTGGAATGTTTATAACCGGCAGATTTGCCTCGTCACCTATAATCTTTGAAAAATCCATCAAAACGCCGCCACCAACACCAACGATAACATTATATCCACCTTTAGATGCCTTTTCTGCCAAGGCTTTTGCATCCTCTTCGTTACAGGTGCCCGAGTGGACCACGATTTCATATTTTAGATTTGCGCTCTTTACACTTTCTTCAATTTTTTCGCGTGTAAGTGACAGCGCGGTTGGCCCACCGACTATAAGCGGTGCGTGGCCGAGGCGTAAAACCTCTGCGGCGCATTTACTCAGCACATTAGGTTCTTGCAGATACCTTCCGCATCCGATTCTGAACGATTCTTCTTTTATTGGCATTTTGTTCACTCTCCTATAGACATATTTTAATTTTAATGCTATAATATCCGTAATACAATAGGTTTTATTGAGAAAAACTTTAGAAATATTGCGGTGATTGTATGATTTTTAACACATACGGCGAACAAAAGGTTTCGGCAAACGGTATAACGCTTGTCAGTGCGGGGCATATTTTTGCAAAATCGGGACGCGAAATTTCAAGGCCAAACGGCAGAGATGACTGGCTTTTATTCTTTGTTGCTAAGGAAGAAGAAACCTTTTTCCTTGAAAACACAGCCGTCTGCAAGGCGGGTGGATTTGTGCTTTTCGCACCTTTTGAGCCCCAACATCACATATACACCGGCGATAAAACGGCGGAGTTTTATTACATCCATTTCAAATGTGACAATCTTCCTGATGGTATCAGTCTTAAAACGCGCAAGGTTTATAATCTCCCGTTTAAGCGTCAGGTGTGCGACACCTTTGAATATATTATTGACGAGATGCAAAAACGGGCACCGCAATATGAAAAACTTTGCGTTTACCGACTTTTAGGTTTACTGACCGAGTTTGAGCGTTCCGCTATGCAAGAAAAAACTCCCGAAGCCGAAAACAAAAACCGCATAGCAAAGGTTTTACAATATATGAACAGGTATTATAACGAAAACACAGGATTAGAAGATTTTGCCGCTATGTGCAATATGAGTAAGTATCATTTTTTGCGCGTGTTTTCACAGATTACCGGTGTTACACCGCTTGAATACCGCAACGATATCCGCCTTTCCCACGCCGCAGAAATGCTAATAGAAGAACGGCTTTCGGTTGAGGAAGTGGGGGCTACGGTGGGTTATTCCTCGGCATCGTATTTCAGCAGTGCGTTCAAAAAGAAATTCGGGGTATCTCCAAAAAAGTATCAGAAAGATATACATTAAAAAAAGAGAAGATTCGTATATTAACGATTCTTCTCTTTTTTTGTCTGTAAAGTGATATGCTGACTATCGTCAGCGTGGTATTTTCGCTTTGCGAAAGTGATATTGAAGCCTTGCGGCTTCAGTTATATTCTATTCGCCATAAACTTGCGAAGCAAATATCACTCGGCGTAAGCCGAATAACACTGCGTAGCAATAGAACTCGCCACAGGCGAATAGAACTGGGGTCATTCTCCGTTTGGAGTATCACGCCAACCTCTCTCTTTTCTTATTTTAATTGGTCGGCAAGGTCTAAGATAAGTTTTTCGGTCTTTTCCCAGCCAAGACACGGGTCGGTTATGGATTTGCCGTATATGTGTTCGCCAACACCCTGTGCGCCGTCCTCTATATAACTTTCTATCATAAGTCCTTTTACAAGGCGCTTTATATCGGCACTGCAATTGCGGCTGTGCACAACATCCTTGGCAATTCTTATCTGTTCCTCATATTTTTTGCCCGAGTTTGCGTGGTTGGTATCCACAATGGCAGAAGGATTCAAAAGTCCCGATGATGCATACATATCGTGAAGTTTGAGCAAATCTTCATAGTGGTAGTTGGAAACATTTTTACCCGCGTAATCCACATAGCCGCGCATTATTGCGTGAGCGTACGGGTTACCTGCGCTCTTAACCTCCCAACCGCGATATATAAATGTATGGCTGCCCTGTGCGGCTTTTATGCCGTTCATCATAATGGACAGGTCGCCGCCTGTGGGATTCTTCATACCGACAGGAATGGCAAGGCCGCTTGCTGTCAGACGGTGTTGCTGATTTTCTACCGAACGGGCGCCAACCGCGACATAAGCGAGTAAATCCGAAAGGTAACGGTGGTTATCGGGATAAAGCATTTCATCGGCACAGGTAAAACCGTAGTCGCGAAGTGCCGAAAGGTGTAAATCTCTTATTGCGATAATTCCCTTTAACATATCGGGCTTTTCATCGGGGTTGGGCTGGTGTAACATTCCCTTATATCCCTCGCCCGTTGTGCGCGGTTTGTTTGTGTATATGCGCGGAATGATTAAAATTTTGTCTTCTACCTTTTCCTGTACCAGACGCAAACGGCTTATATAATCAAGCACCGAATCGGCGTGGTCGGCAGAACAGGGACCAATAATGAGCATAAACTTATCGCTCTCGCCCGAAAATATTTTCTTAATCTCCGCATCGCGCTCGGTCTTTACTTTTTCCATCTCCGCCGTTATGGGATAATGGCTTTTGACCTGTTTCGGAACGGGTAATTTTTTGTAAAACTCTAAATTCATAATAACACCTAATCCTTTTTGTCAAATTTGCGGCGGCGGGTGGATGAGGTGCGCATCATTTCACGCATTTCTTCACGGTCACCGTTTTTTATAGTATCGTACAGTTTATCAAATGTTTCGCGGTATGCGTCCATCTCGGTCAGCAGTGCTTCGCGGTTGAGAAGAAAAAGTTCGCTCCACATTTCGTCATTTATATTAGCAATTCTTGTCAAATCGCGGAAAGAGTCGCCTGTGTATTTTACAAGGTCTTCGTTATCATTAGCACACATAAGCGACACCGCTATACAGTGTGTAAGTTGGGACAAAAACGCAATCATCCGGTCGTGTTCTTTGGGCGAGAGGACCGAAATTTTTGCAAACCCGAGAGTTTCGCCCAACGCTTTACAAACATCTATCGCGTTTTCGGTGTTACTCTCTGTCGGTACCACTATATAGTTTGCGTTTTTGAAAATTTTGTCATCACTATTAGCGACACCGCAAACCTCGCGTCCTGCCATTGGGTGCGCCGATATAAATTCGACACCCCGAGGTAAGTGCGCCTGTATATCATAAACTATACACTCTTTAACGCCCGTTACATCGGTTATTATGGTACCGCTTTCTATTAAATTTCCATTATCTTTTATCCACTTTTTGAAAATCTGTGGATAAAGCGCAAAAACAATTATATCTGCTTCGGCTATAAAATCTTTATCAATTTCTGTGGTGCCTTTGTCAATAAGTCCGTTATTCACAGCATAATCAATGCTTTCTTGTGAGCGGGTTATTGCCGAAACCGAAAATCCTTGTTTTTTTAGTGCCATTGCATAGCAACCGCCCAAAAGTCCAAGGCCCACTATTAGTATTTTTTTATCCTTGCTCAGTATCATTTTGCTCTATTCCTATCTTGAGAGATTGTATTACATTAAAAAAGTCGGGATAACTTTTGCTTACCGCCTCGGCACCCGCTATTTCCCCGCCGTAGACGCTACACAAAAGCGAAAGCGACATTACAATACGGTGGTCGTTATGACCGTTAAGTATTTCTTCAGGTGTATGCAAATTGCCACCCGTTACGGTGATTTCATTTTCACCTATTATTACATCGGCACCAAACTTTTTAAGTTCTTCTGCCATCACAGCACCGCGGTCAGATTCCTTTATTTTGAGGCGTTTTGTGCCGACAAAATGTGCGCATCCCATATAAGCCGAAAGCGCGAACATAACAGGTGCTAAATCGGGACAATCCGACAAATCAAATTCACTTTTGCCATTCTTTAGTGCCGCAAACATATCCTTATACACGCGGTCGCCCTGTAATGTATCATTGTTTACGCCTAAAACCTCAACATCGCCGCCAAGAAGGTTAAACGCTTCCAAAAAGGCGGCGTTGCTACAGTCGCCCTCTACCGTAATTTTGGTGCTTTTATATGTTTGGTTGCCCTTTATGTAAAAAACATTCTCTTTTTTTACTATTTCTACGCCAAACTGCGACAAAACCGAAAGTGTTATATCTACATACGATTCACTTTCAAAGTCGCCTGTTACTACTATTTTACTGTCACCCGAAAGCAACGGCAGAGCGTATAAAAGCCCTGTTATAAACTGGCTTGAAATATCGCCGCGAACAGAATATTCTCCCGCCTTTAACACACCGCCGACAGTAACGCTAGTTTTTCCTTGTTTATAATATATGCCGCTGTTTTCACAGATTTCTCTGTATACAGAAAGCGGTCTTGTAAAAAGTTTTTCTGTGCCTCTAAGGGTGATTTCACCAAAGTTACACATACAAAGCGGTAATAAAAACCGCAGAGTGCTTCCGCTCTCGTTACAGGGGAGGGGGGTATCGTTTTTAAGATTTTCTATTAAAAGTCCGCCGATTTTCACATCGTTCCCACACACCTGAATATTAGCACCGAGCGCCTCTAAACTTTTAAGCGTGGCTTCTATATCCTTTGAAAATGCAAGATTTTTAACGGTACTGCAGGGAGACAGTGCCGCGCAAATAAGGGCGCGGTGTGCTACGGATTTTGACGGCGGCGCAACTACGGTGCCCACCGCTTTGCTTTTCTTAACAGTAACAGTCATTATTTATTTA
This sequence comes from Acutalibacteraceae bacterium, assembly GCA_045538515.1. Classification (GTDB taxonomy): domain Bacteria; phylum Bacillota; class Clostridia; order Oscillospirales; family Acutalibacteraceae; genus SIG589. Next base: position 81,808 of record JAZSRO010000082.1, read on the forward strand.
TCTCCCCAACAAGATAATCCATAGCCTCTATATATCCCAAAAAGCCGTGACCTGTTATGGTCTTTTTGCAGTATTCGCGCACAAAACTTATCTGTCTGTAATCTTCACGCGCAGACACATCCGAAATATGCACTTCCACCGCGGGAATGCCGACAGCCTTTAACGCGTCAAGAAGTGCCACGCTTGTGTGGGTATAGGCGGCGGGGTTGATAACAATGCCGTCTACTTTGCCGTAGGATTCCTGTATTTTATCAACGATTGCACCCTCGTGATTAGACTGAAAAAGTTCTATCGTGATACCGACTTTTTCCGCGTGGGATAAAAGCATATCGCACAAATCTTTATAGGTTTTGTTGCCGTAAATATGCGGTTCGCGAATACCGAGCATATTTATATTAGGTCCGTTAATTACCAAAAATTTCATTCTCAAATTCCTTTACAATTTTTTTAGCGTTACACTCTTTATCCCTTATCGGTACAAAATGTATGTCGGCTGTTTTTTTATAAATACCGTAACGCTCTGCAAATCTTTTTTTTAGCGCATCCGCATTGTTTGAAAGCGGACGGTCAGCAGTGGTTATGAGATATTTAAGCGGTCGGTCTATGAAAACAATTTTGCCGTTTTTGCGTAAATTTTCTATATTTTCATCCCGCAAAACCGCACCGCCGCCCGTAGCAATTACGGTGTGCCCTCGTGCCGATACCTCTTTTATAACCGCGCTTTCTAAATCACGAAAAGCCTTTTCGCCCTCGGTTTCAAAAATTTCGGATATCCGTTTACCCGCTTTTTCTTCTATTAGCGTATCGGTGTCCACAAAATCCATAGAAAGCATATCTGCCACCATTTTGCCGAGGGTGGATTTGCCGCAACTCGGCATTCCCGTAAGAACAATATTTTCCTTGCAAAACAGTATTTCTTTATAGATTTTTTCTATTTTCGCAGGTGCCACACTCTCGCCGACAAATTTTTCTGCCGCTAAAGCCGCCTGTGCTATAAGCATATAAAGTCCGCCTATGGCTTTTATGCCGCGTTTGTGTGCACCAAGCACCAATCGCGAACGAAGCGGATTATACACAGCGTCTACAACGCCGCAAAGCGAAGAAAAAGGCTCTAAACTTATGGCGGCGGTATCTATATTCGGGTACATTCCACAGGGTGTAGTGTTGATTATAATCTCGGCATCGGAATGGTCTTTTACCGCGCTCTCATAACTTATAAGGTCGTCCTTTTCTGTTCTGGAAACGCGCAACACCTCTTTTGCGCCAAGGTCACACGCAAGAGCGTATGCCGTTTTGCTTGTGCCGCCGCTGCCCAATATTAAAACCTTTTTACCGCTGATGCCTATACCCTCATAATCCAAAAGCGCTTTCATACCAAGGTAATCCGTATTATAGCCGTGAAGTTTTCCGTCACGGTTTACAATGGTGTTGACTGCGCCGATTTTTTTAGCGGTATCGCTCACAAAATCGAGGTGCTCGATCACCGTTTCCTTGTAGGGAATGGTGACATTTATTGCTGAGAAATCGCGTTTTTCTAAAAAGTCACCAACCGCATCACGCGGTAATTCCAAAAGGCTATATTCATATTCAAACAGTTTATTGTGAATTTCTTTTGAAAAACTGTGTGTCAGTTTTTCGCCTATACAACCATATTCCATTATTTTGCCAACCAATCCGTACCAAATCGCGTAACACACGCATCACACACCGCCAAAGCCGTAACAGCATCAATTACCGCACGGGCACGGTGAACAATACACGCATCGTGTCTGCCCTTTGCGGCAAGAACCGTATTTTCACGCGTTTTGATATTAACAGTTTTTTGTTCTTTACTTATTGTGGGGGTGGGGCGGATAACACAGTTGAATGTTACGGGCATTCCGTTAGTAATGCCGCCGTTTATACCACCTGCGTTATTTGTTTCGGTCTTAATTTCGCCATTTTCCATATAGAACGCGTCATTAGCCTCGCTGCCCGTCATTTCTGCAAGGGCAAACCCTGCGCCAAACTCCACGCCTTTAACGGCGGGGACCGAGAAAAGCGCGTGGGCGAGTACGCCCTCAAGCGTGTCAAACCAGGGCTCTCCCACTCCTGCGGGAAGACCGATTATAGCGGTGGAAAGCACACCGCCGACACTGTCACCCTCCGCTTTCGCCTTTAGGATTTTTTCTTTCATTTTTTCCTCTGCCGAATCATCGAGCACAGCAAAATATTTTTCTTTAAGAGATGCTATGTCTGCCGCTATATCAGCGAAATCTCTATCCTTTACACCCGCTATACTTTTTATATGGGTGCCTATGTATATTCCCTTTCTTTCAAGTGCGGGAATTAAAATTCCTGCCGCCGCAACGAGTGCCGCAGTCAGTCTTCCGCTTTGGTGGCCGCCGCCGCGATAATCTTGTGCGCCGCCATATTTAACATCTGCCGCATAATCGGCGTGGGACGGGCGCACATTATAACGCATATCGCCATAGTCGGCACTCTTTGTGTCAGAGTTGGGAATTAGTATGCAAATGGGGGTGCCTGTTGTCTTATTTTCAAACACTCCGCTTTCGATTACATATTCGTCCTTTTCCTTGCGAGATGTTGAGATGTCTCCGCTTGGGCGGCGAAGCGATAAAAGCGCATCTATTTTATCAAAATCAACAGGAATATTAGGTGCGATGCCGTCAAGCACTACGCCGATAGCCGCTCCGTGACTTTCACCAAACAGGGTAATACTTATGTTGTTTCCAAAAGTGTTTTTCAAATTAAAGCACCTGCCTTATAATCTCTGCGTATTCCGCAAATGACATCTTTTTAAGTTCAAAACTACCCGCCGTTTTAACATAGACAACCGTTATATTGTCGCCCGATAGTTTTTTATCGTGTTTTGCAGCGTTTATGAGCGTTTCCTTATCAATTTCCAGTTCTGTTGGAAGATTTAATCTTTTAAGAACGGGAATCAGTCTTTCGCGCACCGCGTCACTACACATAGGCAACATACCAAGGGCAACACATTCGCCGTGGTAAAAGTTTTCCATACCTTCTGCGCTTTCAATGGCGTGTGCTAAAGTGTGACCGAAGTTTAGTATTTTGCGGAGTCCCGCTTCAAACTCGTCCTGTTCTACCACCTGTTTTTTAATATAAAGCGCTCGTTCAAGTATGACATCCAAACTCGCATCTATATCGGATTTTTCGAAAATCTGAAACAGTTCTTCGTCACTCGTCAACGCCATTTTGACCGCCTCAGCAAGACCATTACTTATCTGTCTTTGCGGCAATGAACGAAGCGTGTCGGGGTCGATAAGCACTGCGCGGGGCGGATAAAACGCACCCACGATGTTTTTATAACCGCCAAAATCTATTGCCGTTTTTCCGCCTATGGAACTATCCACCTGTGACAGTACGGTTGTGGGAACATTATAAAAATCTATACCGCGCATATAGGTTGCGGCTGCAAATCCTGCAAGGTCGCCCACAACGCCGCCGCCAACGGCGACAACACAGTCTGTTCTTGTAAAGCCGTTTTCTACGAGCGTTTCTAAAACATCCTTATAGGTATCCATCTGCTTGGATTTTTCACCCTCGGGAATTGTCTTTATTATAGCGGTTTTGCACTGTGCGGCTATGCACTCTGCATACTCTTTCGGTACGCCTGTGTCGGTTACTACAAGCACACTGCGGTCAAGATTAAATGTTTCTGCCGCTTTCTGCAACGCCCCTCTTTTTAGGCGGATATTATATGAGCCTTTGCCCGTTTTTACTGTGATTGTCATTATATCACCCTAAACTTTAATTTCCTTTTCAAAGTTTCCAAGCACTTTAACGCTATTGCAACATTCGGATAGTTCTTTTAACATTTTTTTGCCCTTTTCGGTTGCAAGGTTACCCTCGCCCTCGGCATAGAAATAATAGTCCCACATAAGTTCTTTGGTGGGGCGGCTTTTAAGTGCGCGTAGGTTAAAGCCGTGTTCACCGATTACCGAAACGGCACGACCGAGCGAACCCGCAGCATTTTTTACTGTGAAAAGCATCACAAAATGGTTATCTGTCACACTTTCAACTCGCTCTGCGCGTGAAAATACGGCAAAACGCGTTGTGTTGTTGCTGTTTTGATTTATATGACCTTCAATTTTGGTTAGAGAAAACTCTTCTGCCGCCTCTTCACTTGCTATTGCGGCAATATCGGTTCTTCCCGATTCTGCCACATATTTTGCAGCAACGGCGGTGTTGACCGCTTCCTCTGTGTTAAAACCATATTTTTCAATATACGCGGCACATTGACCGAGCGCCTGTGGATGACTTATTACCGTTTTAATGCTTGAGAGGGTTGCGCCTTTATTGGCAAGAAGGTTTTGCACTATCTCGGCTTCGTATATTCCCGTTATGTAGAGAGAGCCAAAAAACGCAAGGTCAAGCACCTTATTTACATCGCCGTTAAAACTGTTTTCAAGGGGGAGTAGCGCACAATCACATTCACCCGAAACAACAGCCTCGTACGCCGCTTTGAAATCGCCGTATCCCACAGCCGTTCCATCGGGGAACACGCGTTTTGCAACGATATTGGCAAACGCACCCGTAACGCCGCTATATGCCACTCTCATTCCGTCAAGCAGACGGTGCTGAAATGCTTTTGAAAGTTCCATATTGTTCTGCAAAAAACTTACATAATACGAACGGTAGTCTTCATCTTCTATCAGTTCTGCACCACGCTTTATAACCTCTGCCTCACGGGCGGCATCGGTAACGGGTACGCCGTGTTCTTTTTTGTACTCTGCAACCACGCGCACGGCATCCATTCGCTTAGAAAAAAGTTCTGCCATTTGTTTATCGATTGCGTTAATATCTTGTCTTGCTTTATTCAGGTCAGCCATTTTTTATCTCCTTATACAACTCATAGAACGCAGGTATTGCGTGTTCTATGACGCTTTTTTCCACGCAATATGCCAGTCGCGCATATCCGCCGCAGCCAAAATCATCACTCGGCACCAATAAAATTTCGTGTTTTTTTGCTTTTTCACAAAATTCTTTAGCATCGGGTATGGGCGATTTTAAGAAAAGGTAAAACGCACCCTCGGGTTTTATTACAGTAAATCCGATTTCGGTCAATGCATTATAAATTAAATTGCGGTTTTCTGAATACGCCGAAAGGTCGGGTTTTATGCCGTCACATTCTGCTGCGACTTTCTGCCATATACTTGGTGCGCAGACATAACCCATACTTCTTGCGGCGCCGCAAACGGCGTAAAACACATCTTCACAGTACTGCATTTTGGGGGATACCATAATGTATCCGATTCTCTCGCCCGGTATGGAGAGCGATTTGCTGTAGGAATAGCAAACAACAGTATCATCATAATAGTTTGGAATATACGGCACAAAGGCATCGTCATAGACAAGTTCTCTATACGGTTCATCTGCAATTATGGTGATTTGTGTGCCGAATTTTTCTCTTTTTTCTTTAAGCATCTGACTTAAAGAAATTATATCGTCCTCGGGGAATACAACACCCGTAGGATTACAGGGTGAATTTATTATTATGGCGCGGGTTTTTTCGGTTATAGCCTCTTCAAGTTTTTCTATATCAAGACAAAATGTATCCTGTTTTGTGGGCACTTCTTTTACGGTTGCCCCCGCATTTTCTATGAACACGCGGTATTCGGGGAAATAAGGAGAGAGCACCAGAATTTCATCCTTTTCACCCGCTATTGCCGAAAGTGTGACAGAAAGCGAAGCGGCGGCGCCACAGGTCATATAAATCAGGTCTGTCGATGCGGGAAAGTGAAAACGGTTATATATGTTTTGTGCTATTTTCGTTCTGACAGACATATCACCCGCGGCGGAGGTGTAGCCGTGAAGTGTCACAGGGTTTTCGTTTTCTATAAGGGTTTTAAGATAATCGGTCACCTTTTTCGGCGAGGGAATACTTGGGTTGCCAAGGCTGAAATCGAAAACTTTTTCCGCCCCTATTTCCTGTTTTCTTTTTATGGAATATTCAAATATTTCGCGTATAGTAGAACGCTTTTTGCCAAGCGCCAATGCCCGTTTTGTTACCAAAAAAATCACCCCAATAAAAAATCCGCAACCAAGCGTATGTAAAATAAACACACGCGGCCGCGGACTGTCCGTAAAACTTTATGCGAAAACTACTTGTTTTCGGCGAAAGCAGACGGGCAGCCCATGTTAAAGCAATAATAAAAGCAATAATTTTTGAACATAATATTACCCGTCCTTTCAATACATATATTATTTAATAAAAAGATATTATACCATTTTTTAGTTTTTGTCAAGGCTTTTATGCCCACAAAACCATTTTTCTTCAACTTTTTTGATGATGAAAAAAGCAAGAAAAGCAAACCCTATTCCAAGCGCCGCACCCGCTATTACATCGGTGGGATAATGGACATAAAGATAAAGTCTTGAAAGCGCTATAAGCGCCGCTAAAACAAGCGCGGGTATACCAAGGCGTTTACTGTAAAGAGTTATTGCGGTTGCCGCCTCAAACGATGCTAAAGTGTGACCTGACGGAAACGAATAATCCGAAAGGCGTGAAACTAAAAGTGTCACTGATTCGTTAAGGTCATAAGGGCGGATTCGCGCCACAACATTTTTAAGGAACATATTACCCGCTAAAAATCCCATAAGCAGTGCAAGTCCCATTGTAAGTCCCAGTTTGCGCGTTTTTTTGAAAATAATAAACAAAACCGAAAGCGCTATCCAAAAAATGCCGTGGTCGCCAAATTTGGTTACAAAAGGCATAAAAAGGTCAAGCGCTTTGCAAGTAAAGGTTTCTCTTATAAAATCCAAAATGGAAAGTTCAAATAAGTTCATAATTAACCCTCTATACTTTGCATATCAAAAACAAGATAAGATTTGCCCGATTTTTTAAGGAATATATTTTTCTTAAAATGGTCTTTATACTCCTTGCCTTTCCTTACAAGCACCTGTGTAAACTCAACGCGGCAACAATAAACATCATCCGAATATTTATAAACATCACCGTTTTTCACATCGTCAAAACGGTAACTTTCGTGGTCAAGCGCGAAGGTTACAAGGCTTGTTCTGACATTTTCATAAAACTCGCACTTTTTATCAAAAAATGCGGCTACCTTGCCGAGTGACGAATCCTCTTGCATATAGGCGGCATAGGTTTTGGACGCGTTAGTGGCAAAGTCCAGTATGGCGGTTTTCTCCGCCTCTTCTACATACTGCAAGACCGAAATATTATTTCCGTTTTTAACTACCTCAAGGTCTTTGCCGTCCTGTGTTGCCGTAACGGTAACATCGGCACTTATAAGGTTTTTAAGTTTTGCGGTCTGACGACTGTTATATTCCTTGTTTTTCAATTCTTTTTTAATAGAATCGGTAAGTTCTATATCTTTTCTTTCCTTTTTATCAAGCGTTACGCCGTTGATTTTTATTTCCGAATTTTCGGGCATTGAAAGATTTATTTCATTGTAAAACGATTTATCAAGTTCGCAACCCATAACCTCATATTTAGAGGTGCCGATAGCCGATGCCTTGCCCACGCGGCGAAGATAAACCTGCATAACCCTGTCGTCACCCGATTTTATGACATAAGCCATATCACATCCTGTAGGACGCTTAGCAGAAGATGACGCCGAGAGTTCTTTGCCCTCTATTTTCGCTTTAACGGCGGTGTTTACCGCATCCTCTGCATCGTAGGGTGACAGGGCGAGATTTGCCGTTTCTTTAAGCGCATAAACTTCGCCTGTTTTGAGATTGCTTTCTATAATTTCATTAACAATTGTAGAAGGTTGTCCCGCTTCATAATCTTTAAGCCAACCGCCCAAGAGGAAAAGCATAACCAAAAGCAACACCGCAAAAACGCCTAGCACGGAAAAATATATTTTATAAAAAAGTGGTTTTCCTGACATTTTTATTCCCCCGTGATTATAAAGTAGGTCGGTATTCTTCTTGGGTTTGTAAAGGCTTTATAGCGGTTTACAAGTCCGCGTTTTTGATACTCGTCAAGTTCCTCTGTGTTGACAGTGTACTTATTAAAGTAATCGCGGTAATAAAGCATTGCAGACGAACCGCCGTCAAGCATACCCGCGTTGACCGCGCCGTATTTTGACATTATATCGATAACATCGTTTCGACTCGCACCGATACTGTCGGCACAACGACCATCCGTTACAAGCATTATAACGGTACCGTCTTTGCGTTGACCGATAGCCGTTCTCTGTGCGGTACCTGTGTTGAGGTCGCCGTAATGCAAATCAATCTTATCGCCGTTTTGTGTTATGAGCACATTTCCGTTCTGGAACGAAACGGCATCACGAATTCCGAGCGCATCGGCTTCCTTTTGCGTCATACCCTCTCGGCAGATAAGGCGGTTGTTTTTATCAAATCCGATAAATGTGCGCTTAAGTCCGTCACTCCAGACCATTTTTCCGCCCGAATAGGTAAGTCCCATAGGTCTCGCGCCGTTGCCAACACCGCCGGCATCCAAAAACTCGCCTCCGTTAATGGCGGCAATCGCATTATACTTTGCAACCATATCAAAGATGCGTTTGCCCTCGGTTGCGGATTTGAAGTTGTCTGAAGACACACCAACCGTAACACGCGCAGGGTCTTTCACAAGCAACAAATATGCCTTATATTTTGGTTCTCTTATGAATATAAGTTTCATTCCGTCAATAGCGTCTTCCCATTCGTCCTCATCCGTTACATCGGCATAGTCGCTGCTGTCAACGCTATCTATGTTAAGTTTTTGACTGTTGTCCATTATACTGTCAACCGTCTCTTTAGAAAGGAAAAGTCCCGGCACCCATTTGGTTGCACTTGCCTGTTTTGCCGAGATTACAAGCATATCCCTAAGACTCGGGCTGGGGCCGTAACAGATTACAACACAAGCGGCAATTACGGTGACAAGTACCATACCGATTGCCGTACCGACAGACAAAAGCGAACGCTTTACAATCTTGCCGGTTGTAAGTTTTTCTGCCTGTTTTTCTGTGCGCTTTTTCGGTTTCTTTTCGCTCTTTTTATCGGCGAAAACCCAAACCCTTTGAATTCGGTAACTCAAGAAGAAAAGTACCGTATCAACAATTACCTTAATAAGCGTACTGCCACCCGCACCGGTTGAAAAAAGTGCGGAAAGCAATGTCACCAAACCGGCAGATAAAAGCATCTGCGGAATGGCAAGTGTATAGTATTTTATGAGAGTTTGTTTGCTTGACGCATCGCTCTTGAAAACTTTTTTGCGGTTTATGGAATAGTTTACAAAAGAGGAAATGGCACGGGCAATAGCGGTTGATGCCGCCTCTGTGAAGCCCGAAAGTATGCCAAGTAACAGACGGCACAAAATATAAAATGCCGCTATATCTGTCACAAACGAAACAATTGAACTGATAAAATAAGAAAGAACAAATTTATATATTCTGATTGAATCTTTTATGGGGTGGAAGTGCGAGGTTTTATTTTCCTCAATATATACCGTATCAATTTTGACTTCTTTCCACTTTACGCCCTTTTGACCGAATTTTAAGAGCATATTGGTTTCATACTCAAAACGCGCACCCTCAATTTTTGTAAGGAGAGGAAGCATTGAAGCGGGGAAAGCGCGGAGTCCCGTTTGGGTATCCGAAATGTTGATGCCGCACAGAAGTTTGAAAACGAGCGATGTGCTCTTATTACCAAAACGGCTTCTTGCGGGAACATCGGGAAGCGAAAAATCACGGCAACCCAAAATTGCCGTATCCTCATTCGCAAGTAACGCCTCTTTACAAGCAAGAACATCTTTAGGCAGATGTTGTCCGTCACCGTCAACCGTTATGACACCCGCTACATCGTCACAATTATGTATTAAATGTCTGAACGCCGTTTTAAGCGCGGCGCCCTTACCCCTGTTTGTAGAAAGGCGCAAAAGAGTAAGCCCCTCCGTTTCAGGCGGAAAGAATTTTCTGTTTTTTCTTTGGCTTCCGTCATCGACAAGCACGAAACGGTCAAAGCCAACCGCTTTTAAGCCTTCAACCGTTTTTTGCAGTTTCTCATCAGGGTCGAGTGACGGGATTACAATATAAACATTACCTTCCACTTTTTTCACCCCTAATTTTTCTCGTACTAATTATTTTATTACCAATCATACAAAAATTCAAGTAACAATACTGTTATATTATCAAGTAACAATACTGTTATATTATTTAATATAGGCTTCAAGCCTATAAATCGGTTTGCCGAGAGATGTAAACTGTGTTTCATACTCGGTCATAATATTGCCCTCAAAATCGCTGCCGTGTAAATCCAAACTAACATTTTTAAGGGCAAATCCGCTGCCCGAAAAACACTCAATCGAATATTCAAAAAAGTGCATATTGTCGGTCTTTTGATGTATTTCTGCGCCTTTTTTAAGTATGTCTTTATAGATTTCCAAAAAACGCGGGTTGGTAAGGCGATGTGCAGCGTATGCTTTTTTCGGGAACGGACAGGAAAAATTCAGATAAATTCGGTCTACCGATTCATCGGCTATAAACTTTTTCAGATACTCTGCGCCGCCAAGCATAAAATAAAGATTTTTCAGTCCCTTACCCTGCTCACACGCGGTTACGAGCACATTTGCAGTTTTTTCAACCGCAAGTACATTTATTTCCGGATTTTGCTCTGCAAGGCGCTTTGCAAAACCGCCCTTTCCGCAACCGATTTCGAGATACACCGGGTTATCGTTTCCAAATATTTCTTTGGTGTTTATGTACTCTTTTTCCTCATTTGTCATTCGGTAATCGCGCTCTGTCGTTTCCATATAAAAAAGATTTTCGCATAAAGCCAATCTTTCTTCTAAATTCTTCTTTTTGCGCATTCGCATATAATCGCCTCATTTCTACCTGCTATTATATCATATTGAATAAGTTTTTGAAAGGGTTGGGTAAAATTTGTTATTTTTCCGACAATCTTTGCAAATTCCTCTTGTGTTTTTCGGTCACTTTATGTATAATAATCTGTGGATTATTACCGAAAGGAGTAATGATATGATTTATTCAAAAGAAGTAGAAGAAATGTGCCCTGTTGCACAGGGCGTTCACCACGGCGCTGCTCCCATCCCGGAAGAAGCACTTTGGGTGAAATCAAAGGATGTTAAGGATATTTCCGGTTTTACACACGGAATTGGTTGGTGTGCTCCCCAACAGGGCGCTTGCAAACTTACCCTTAATGTTAAGGAAGGTATAATTGAAGAGGCTTTGGTTGAAACCATCGGTTGCTCGGGTATGACTCACTCTGCCGCTATGGCATCCGAAATTCTCCCCGGTCTTACCGTGCTTGAAGCACTTAATACCGACCTTGTTTGTGATGCTATCAATACCGCTATGCGTGAACTCTTCCTGCAGATTGTTTACGGCAGAACACAGAGTGCGTTTTCTGAAAACGGTCTGGCTGTAGGCGCAGGACTTGAAGACCTTGGTAAAGGCCTTCGTTCACAGGTTGGTACTATGTACGGCACACGCGTTAAAGGTCCCCGCTATCTTGAAATGGCAGAGGGCTATGTTACCGGTATTGCCCTTGATGAAGAGGGTCTTATCATCGGCTACAAATTCGTAAACCTCGGCAAAATGACCGACTTTATCAAAAAAGGCGATGACCCGAACACCGCTTGGGAAAAAGCACAGGGTCAGTACGGACGCGTTGATGATGCTGCAAAAATCATCGACCCCCGTAAAGAATAAGGAGGTATTACGATGGCTTTATTTGAATCTTACGAGAGAAGAATTGATAAAATTAATGAAGTTCTCGCATCATACGGCATTTCTTCGATTGAAGAGGCTGAAAAGATTACTAAAGACGCAGGTCTTGACATCTATAATCAGGTTAAGAAAATTCAGCCGATTTGCTTCGAGAACGCTTGTTGGGCTTACATCGTAGGCGCTGCAATCGCTATCAAAGACGGTTGCACTAAGGCTGCTGACGCTGCAGAAAAAATCGGTTTAGGACTTCAGTCATTCTGTATCCCCGGTTCTGTTGCAGACGACAGAAAAGTTGGTATCGGTCACGGTAACTTAGGCGCTATGTTACTCCGTGAAGAAACAAAATGTTTTGCATTCTTAGCAGGTCACGAATCATTCGCTGCTGCTGAAGGTGCTATCGGTCTTGCTCGTTCTGCTAATAAAGCAAGAAAAGAAGACCTCCGCGTTATCTTAAACGGTCTTGGTAAAGACGCAGCACAGATTATCTCAAGAATCAACGGCTTTACATATGTTCAGACACAGTTTGATTACCACACAGGCGAAGTTAAAGTTGTTAAAGAAACAGCATACTCAAACGGAGAAAGAGCAAAAGTTCGTTGCTACGGTTCAGACGATGTTCGTGAAGGCGTTGCTATCATGCATTTAGAAGGCGTTGACGTATCTATCACAGGTAACTCAACCAACCCCACACGTTTCCAGCATCCCGTTGCAGGTACATATAAGAAAGAATGTATCGAACAGGGCAAAAAATACTTCTCAGTTGCTTCAGGTGGCGGTACAGGTCGTACACTCCATCCTGACAACATGGCTGCAGGCCCCGCTTCTTACGGTATGACAGATACAATGGGTCGTATGCATAGTGACGCTCAGTTTGCAGGTTCATCTTCAGTTCCTGCTCACGTTGAAATGATGGGCTTAATCGGTGCTGGTAACAACCCAATGGTTGGTATGACTGTTGCAGTTGCTGTTGCAATCGAAGAAGCAATGAAATAAGAGACGGCAGGCGAAAATAGCGCCACACCGTTCACAACAAAATGATATTTTGTTAAAATGTAAGGGAACGATGCATATCGTTCCCTTTTTCTTTTAGTTGTGAACTCAAACGAATGTCACCTCTCGGTGTACCTATGTACACCTTCGGGTAACCCTTCGGTTTCATTCGTTTGCTTGGCATCTATTTTCTCTCTGCCTGCGGCTTGTACGGCAGGCGAAAAAAGCACCCTGATGGGTGCTTTTTTATTTTAATATTTCTAAACTTCTATCTAAAATCCCAGAGAAATGCGCTAATGCCAATCCGTAGTTTGTTACGGGGACACCTTGTGCTACGGCACGCTCCATACGGCTTTTTATTTCTTTGTCATTGAGCATACATCCACCGCAATGGATAATGAGCGAAACCCCTGACAAATCCTCATAAAACTCTGTACCTGAAACGGTTTTAAAAGTTATCTGTTTGCCTGTGTGTTTCCTTAATCCTGCAGGGATTTTTACGGTGCCAATGTCTTCGCATTGTCTGTGGTGAGTGCACCCTTCCGCAATCAGAACGGTATCTCCGTCTTTTAAATTGTCGATTGCATCAATTCCTGATAGTGCGATATCTAAATATCCCTTATATCGTGCCATAAGAATTGAAAACGATGTAAGCGGAATTGTTTCTGGCACTATTTCTGCAACGAACTTAAACACCTGACTGTCGCAGATTACCATCTTCGGTGGTTTTTTAAGACTTTCCAGAGTTTTTGCAAGTTCTGTTTCTTTGGCAACGATAGCCATTGCATCCGCATCCAAAATATCTCGGATTGTCTGTTGCTGGGGAAGAATGAGTCTTCCTTTGGGAGCAGATGCGTCAATAGGCGTAACCAATATCACTACATCGCCGGCATCTATCAGGTCGCCTACAATTTTTTGCTCCTTTTCTTTTGGAGCAAGTTGTGCGATTTTTTCTTTTAAT
>JAZSRO010000037.1:0-1645 GCA_045538515.1 Acutalibacteraceae bacterium
CCTTCTTCCCTCACGCGGCGTCGCTGGGTCAGACTTTCGTCCATTGCCCAATATTCCCCACTGCTGCCTCCCGTAGGAGTCTGGACCGTTTCTCAGTTCCAATGTGGCCGTTCAACCTCTCAGTTCGGCTACTGATCGTCGACTTGGTAGGCCGTTACCCCACCAACTATCTAATCAGACGCGAGTCCATCTATCTGCGATTGCTCTTTGATGTATCAAACATGCGATTAATACATGTTATGCGGTATTAGCACAAGTTTCCCTGTGTTATTCCACTCAGATAGGCAGGTTACTCACGCGTTACTCACCCGTCCGCCACTGATCAGGGAGCCGAAGCCCCCGTCACCGTTCGACTTGAATGTGTTATGCACGCCGCCAGCGTTCATCCTGAGCCAGGATCAAACTCTCTAAAAAATTGTATCTAAAGACCTTTCGGTCATTAAATCATTTTCTAAAGTAGCTCAATATTTGCTCTTTACTTAAATTACTTGTTTCGAGTATTTCTTCTAAAAACCTAAAAGAATTTCAGAGTTCCGTCTTTTGTACATTAGTTCTCTTTTTCTAATTAGTTCATTGTTCAATTTTCAAGGATCTTTTAGCAAACTCTGTTTGCTTTTCTAAGCATCAAACCTCTTAAAGGTTCTGTTTTAGGCGCTCCTCATTAGAGTGCTTTGCTATTATATCAAAGACTTTTCACTTTGTCAAGTACTTTTTTCAAATTTTTTCAAAAATTTTTTCAAGGTCTAAATATAGTAGAAAAATCAAGGTTTTATTGGTATATTTAGTGCGCTTTTTGGTAACGCTAAAAGAAAAATTTCTACTTATTTATTATATAGGAGCTTTTATGTGCGAAAATGAAGCAAGAAAATCAGAATTATTGGGTGAGGAAAAGGACGGCGCGGTAAGAGTTGGAAAAATCCACTCCATCAGCATAATCGGGCAAATTGAGGGACACTACACCTTGCCCGACGGACAAAAGTCAACAAAGTACGAGCATATTGTGCCGCTGCTCTGCGAAATTGAGGAAAGCGAGGAGATCGAGGGGCTGCTCATTATACTAAATACAATGGGCGGCGACGTTGAGGCAGGGCTTGCGATTTCCGAGCTTATCGCAAGCATGAAAAAGCCGACGGTTTCCTTGGTGCTTGGCGGCGGACACTCGATTGGCGTGCCATTAGCAGTAGCGGCAAAGCGTTCCTTTATTGTGCCGTCGGCAACGATGACGGTGCATCCTGTCAGAATCAGCGGCACGGTGGTTGGCTCACCGCAAACCTACTACTATTTTGAAAAGATGCAGGGCAGAATTGTTTCATTTGTATGCGATCACTCAAAAATCAGTGAGGAAAAATTCAAGGAATTAATGCTCGCAACCGACCAGATTGCAACAGACACAGGCTCGGTAATTGACGGACACGAGGCGGTTGAGTACGGACTTATAGACGCAGTCGGCGGGCTTTGTGATGCGCTCGAATGTTTAAACAATATGATTAATGATAAATAACACAGAGGGAGGCAGATTGCCTCCCTTATCCTTTCACAAGCGTTGTTCACAGATAATTAACAATTCACAAACAATTTGAAAACGCGCGCGGGTTAGTATATAATAGAGATAGAATGAACTATAATCAATTGCAATTTATAGGGG
>JAZSRO010000114.1:0-40188 GCA_045538515.1 Acutalibacteraceae bacterium
CTTTTTTCATTTATAAATCCTCCGTTTGTGTTTCGCTTTGACTGGCAGGTCTTTGCTATTTTAACACAAACGGAGGTTTTTGTTCATCGGTTAACCTTTTTTGAACCACGCGACTATCGCGTGGTTTTCGTTATACAAAAATAAAAAGGGGCAGAAATTGCCCCTTTTTTATAATTTGTGCCGAAGGCACACCTTAACTATTCACTCTTCACTAAAAAAACAGGGCTCTGGGAGCCCTGTTTTTTAATATGCAACGCCTTCGGCAATCATAGCATCTGCAACCTTCATAAATCCTGCAATGTTTGCACCTGCAACGAGGTCGCCTTCCATACCGAATTTCTTTGCGGCATCGTAAGAGTTCTTATAGATGTCGCTCATAATCTGATGCAGTTTAGCATCAACCTCTTCGGCTGTCCAACTGTATCTCATAGAGTTCTGGCTCATTTCAAGGCCTGAAACGGCAACGCCGCCTGCGTTAACGGCCTTTGAGGGAGCAATTACAACCTTGTTTTCTTTGAGGTATGCTACAGCCTCTTCGGTTGTGGGCATATTGGAAACCTCAACATAATACTTAACGCCGTTTGCAACGATGTTTTTAGCATCTTCAAGGGAAACTTCATTCTGTGTTGCACAAGGCATAATAACATCAACCTTCTGCTCCCACGGACGCTTGCCCTCAAAATACTGTGCGCCGAATTTATCGGCATAATCTTTTACCTTGTCACGACCGGATGCGCGCATCTCAAGCATAAAGTTTATCTTTTCTTCGGTCGAAACGCCGTCCGGGTCGTAAATGTATCCGTCAGGGCCCGAAATGGTAACAACCTTACCGCCGAGTTCTGTAATCTTCTTAACAGTACCCCAAGCAACATTACCAAAGCCCGAAACAGCAAAAGTCTTGCCCTTTATGTCCTCGCCGAATGTTTTGAGCATTTCTACTGTGTAATAAACGGCGCCGAAACCTGTAGCCTCGGGACGAATGAGAGAGCCGCCGAAAGAACGGCCTTTACCTGTGAGAACGCCTGTAAACTCGTTACGAAGGCGCTTATACTGTCCGTAAAGATAGCCAACCTCGCGTGCGCCTACGCCGATGTCACCTGCAGGAACATCTGTATCAGGGCCGATATGCTTCGAGAGTTCTGTCATAAAACTCTGGCAGAAACGCATAATTTCAGCATCGGACTTGCCGCGCGGGTCGAAGTCAGAGCCGCCCTTACCGCCGCCCATAGGAAGACCGGTTAAACTGTTTTTGAAGGTCTGTTCAAATCCAAGGAACTTAATAACCGATGCGTTAACCGAGGGGTGCAGACGAATGCCGCCCTTGTACGGTCCGATAGCCGAGTTAAACTGTACGCGATAACCGCGGTTAACCTGTACATTACCCGCGTCATCCATCCACGAAACGCGGAATGTAATCATACGCTCGGGTTCTACTATTCTTTCCATAACGCCCCATTTTTCAAGGCGCGGGTCCTGCTCTACAACAGGCTCAAGCGATTCCAAAACCTCTAAAACTGCCTGTAAAAACTCGGGTTCGCCCTCGTTTCTCTTGGCAACGGTTTCGTAAACCTTAATCAAATACTCATTTTTTAATTTCATCTTTATTCCCTCTTTTGAAAAAAATTATATTGACAGTTTAACACGCTAAACCGCAAAAGTCAATAAAAAATATCTACTTTATTCCAAATTTATTGAATTAAATAAAATAATATGTTATCATATAAAATCGAGGTGAGAATATGAGTACCACAATAGCCGCAATTTCTACGCCGCTTGGCGAGGGCGGAATCGGCACTGTTAGAATATCGGGCGAAAACGCAAGACAAATTGCCGATAAAGTCTTCAAATCAAAAAGCGGAAAAAAAATAAAAGATGCGAAAGGTTACACTGCTCTTTTCGGCGCTGTTTATGAAAACGGGTGTATGCTTGACGAAGCGGTGGCACTCGTGTTCGCTGCGCCCAAAAGTTACACCGGTGAAGATGTAATAGAACTATCCACACACGGTGGCGTTTATATAACGCGTTCCCTTTTACGCGCTACTATTGCGGCGGGGGCAACTCCGGCGGCGGCAGGTGAATTTACTCGCCGCGCTTATGAAAACGGCAAAATGGACCTATCGGCAGCCGAAAGTGTAATGGCTCTTATTTCGGCACAGGGTGAACAAGAACTTAAAATTGCTCTTGCCTCTAAAACGGGCAGAGTGCATAAAGAAATAGAAAAAATTAAAACCGATTTACTCGCGGTCACGGCGGCAATGGCGGTCTATGCCGACTATCCCGATGAAGACCTGCCCGAAGCCGACTCCGACACCGTAAAAGCAAACCTTATAAACTGTAAAAACGCACTGAGTGCATTGCTTAGCAATTTTGATGCGGGTAAAATCGTTCGCGAGGGTATCAGCACCGCTATCATAGGCGCTCCCAATGTTGGCAAATCCACCCTTATGAATATGCTTTCGGGTGATACACGCTCTATTGTTACGGCGGTTGCGGGTACAACGCGTGATATTGTTGAAGAATCGGTTCGCGTTGGCGATATCCGTCTTCGCCTTGCCGATACGGCGGGTGTGCACGAAACAGATGACGAAGTTGAGTCTATCGGCGTAGACCTTGCCTGTAAAGCGGCAAAGGAAGCGCAACTCATCCTTGCGGTATTTGACGGTACGAGGGCGCTATCTTTAGACGACAGACGAATTTTAGAACTTATAAAGGACAAAAACGCGGTTGCGGTTGTTAATAAAACCGATTTGCCGCTAATGGTAGATTTGACAGAGTTTAGTCCCCTCTCCCCCGTTTTAATCTCGGCAAAAGAGGGTGTTGGTGAATCGCAACTCAAAAATGCGATTTTGGAAGCGACAGGCGTTTACAATCTTAAAGGCGATGTTGCGGTGCTTACAACCGAACGCCAACGCGACTGTGCAAACAGGGCGTACTCTGCGGTTTGCGAGGCGCTATCCGCTATGGAAAACGGATTTACTTTAGATGCTACGGGCATCTGTGCAGATGATGCACTATCGGCACTTTTAGAACTTTCGGGCGAACGCGTGACAGAGGCTGTCACCAATGAAGTGTTTAGCCGATTCTGTGTAGGAAAGTAGGGTTTTATGAAAAAATACAGCGCAGGACAAGTTGATGTTGCGGTAATCGGCGCAGGTCACGCAGGAATTGAGGCGGCTTTGGCTGCGGCGCGACTGGGTGTCGAGACCATAATGTTTACAATAAATCTGGACTGGGTAGGCAATATGCCCTGCAACCCGTCCATTGGCGGCACCGCAAAGGGACACCTTGTGCGTGAAATTGACGCGCTCGGCGGAGAGATGGGCAAGGCGGCTGATGCAAATATGTTGCAAAGCCGTATGCACAATTTAGGCAAAGGCCCCGCCGTTCATTCGCTTCGCGCACAGATAGACCGCCGCCGTTACAGCGAATATATGAAACACGCCGTTGAAAAACAAAAAGGGCTTGATGTAAAACAGGCAGAGGTTATAGACCTTTACAAAGAAGATGACGGTTGGCACCTTGTTACAATGCTTGGTGCAGAATATGTTGCCAAAACCGTAATCTTGGCAACGGGCACTTTCCTCGGCGGCAGAATTTTTGTTGGCGAAGTAAACTACGAGGGCGGACCTGACGGCACCTTTGCCGCAACCCAACTCTCGAAAGCACTTTACAAATTAAACATTCCGCTTCGCCGTTTCAAAACGGGCACCCCCGCGCGAGTGCTTCGCGACAGTATTGATTTTTCCAAAATGGAAGTACAAGAGGGCGACGACACAATTGTACCCTTTAGTTACAAAACAAAGGATGCTGGGGAAAACCGCGTTTGCTGTCACATTGCTTATACGAACGATGAGACCAAACAGATAACACTTGATAATCTACACCGTTCGCCGCTTTATTCGGGCGATATTGAGGGTGTTGGTCCCCGCTACTGTCCGAGCATTGAAGATAAAATTGTCCGTTTTGCCGACAAACAGCGTCACCAACTTTTTGTTGAGCCTTGCGGTATGAACACCGAAGAAATGTATCTGCAAGGAATGTCTTCTTCGCTACCCGAAGAGGTACAGATTAAGATATACCGTTCAATCAAGGGACTTGAAAATGTTAAGATAATGCGCAGCGCCTACGCCATTGAATATGACTGTGCCGATCCGCTTGCCCTTTCTCACACCTTAGAGTTTAAGGATTTAGGGGGACTTTTTGGTGCGGGACAGTTTAATGGCTCATCAGGATACGAAGAGGCTGCGGCACAGGGACTTATAGCGGGTATCAACGCGGCACATTATGTGCTTGGCAGGACGCCGCTGACGCTCGACCGCGCGGGTTCCTACATCGGCACACTTATAGATGACCTTGTAACAAAGGGATGCTCTGACCCGTATAGAATGATGACTTCGCGCTCAGAATACCGACTGCTTCTCCGTCAGGACAACGCCGATGAGCGACTTATGCCGACAGGCAGAGAAATCGGTCTTATTGATGACCAGACATACGAAGAATTTTTAACCCGCAAGGCGCAAAAAGAGAAGGAAATTGAAAGACTGTCTGATGTTGGTATCGCACCGAGTGAAGAACTCAACGCGATGTTGACATCGGCGGGTACCGCACCGCTTACAAACGGCTGTAAACTGTGTGACCTTTTGCGCCGTCCGCAAATTACTTATAAAATGTTAGCGCCGTTTGACAAAAACCGTCCCTTTTTACCTTACGAAGTGACCGAAAAGGTTGAAATTGAAATAAAGTATGAGGGATATATCGAAAAACAACGCGCAAAAGTGCGCGAGGCCAAGCGGCTTGAAAGCCGATTGTTGCCCGAAGATATTGATTATGATAAAATAACGGGGCTGCGGCTTGAGGCGTGTGAAAAATTAAAGAAAATTCGTCCGCGCAGTATAGGTCAGGCTTCGCGCATATCGGGCGTAAGCCCTGCCGATATTTCGGTGCTTATAATCTACACTGGGGGCGAACACCATGTTTGATTTTTCTAAACTAAAGTCCCTCTGTGCGCCGTTTTTCACCCTGACGGATGAAATGTGTGAAAAACTTTCTGTCTACGGCGAGATGCTTATAGAGTGGAACAAAAAAATGAACCTCACCGCTATTGTCACGCCCGATGAGATTCTGATAAAACATTTTTATGATTGCCTTTTGTTCCTCAAAAACGTTGAAATTCCCGAAAACGCCAAGGTGATTGATGTTGGCACAGGGGCGGGATTCCCCGGTGTTGTGCTTAAAATTGCGCGTCCCGACATCGACCTTACATTGCTTGATGGGCTTAATAAGCGAATAACATTTTTAAGTGCTGTTCTGGAGAAAATCGGTCTCTCGGCAAACGCCGTGCACGGCAGGGCGGAAGAACTTGCAAGAAAGCCCGATTACAGAGAGCAGTATGATATTGCCTGTGCGCGTGCTGTTGCGCGGCTTTCTGTTTTATCCGAATATTGTTTGCCGTATGTTAAAGTTTCGGGACAGTTTATATCTATGAAAGGCCCCGCCGCAGAGGAAGAATTATCCGAGGCTATAAAGGCAATTTCGGTATTGGGCGGCGAAAAAAGTGCGCTCTTGAAAGAAAAACTGCCCGATGAATCGGGAAGAAGTTTCATAAAGATAAAAAAGATATCGCAAACGCCGACAAAATATCCAAGAAATTCCGGCAAAATTACAAAGCAACCGTTATAGGCGGTTGCTTTTTTGTTATAACAGGTCGGTTTTTGCGATGTAAAAATGTGGAAAAGTTTGTCCTCCTTTGTTACAATGAGTTTGGAAAGAGGTGACGCCGATGCAACTGCCAAAAAGACAAGCAAAACCCACACGGCGATTACAGGAATTGCCGCTGACACTGATAAGTAAAAGTCCCTCGCAGACGCGGACAACCTTTGACGAATATGAACTATCACTGCTTTCGGACAGCATAAAACAAAACGGTCTGCTGCAACCTGTGACGGTGCGCCGCCTGAATAACGGATATGAACTAATCGCGGGTGAGCGCCGACTACGCGCGGCTTCCCTTGCCGGACTTAAAACCATTCCCGCTATTGTATATGATGTGTCTGACGAATCGGCGGCTATATACACTCTTATAGAAAATCTGCAACGCGCCGACCTTTCGCCCTTTGATGAGGCAGAAGGAATAAAGCGGCTCATAACGGTTTACGGTCTTTCTCAGTGCGATGCGGCGGCAAGGCTTTCTCTCGCGCCATCTACCCTTTCTAACAAACTAAGGCTTTTAAGGCTTTCGGAAAACCAGCGCATACGCATAGAAGCGGCTCGTCTTACCGAACGCCACGCCCGTGCAGTACTGCGTCTGCCCGAAGAAAAGCGTGACGAAGCGCTTGACATCATAATAGCGGGAGAAATGACGGTAGCAGAGGCGGAAAAACTTACAGAAGAAATGCTATCCCCAAAACCCGAAAGAAAAGAGCCCTGCAGACGAATGGGTTTAGGCGATGTCAGACTTTTTGCCAACAGTTTACAAAAGATTGTGGACACTATGGTAAAAGCGGGATACACCGCAAACACCAAGAAAAACGAAACCGACAGTTTTATTGAATATACCGTAAGAATAGACAAGCAGTCCAAGCAACTCAAACTAATTTAACCCACCCATATTCATCCCCATATAGCCTTTCCCCTAAGGCAGCAAATGCCGCACAAGTTTTTGTGCGGCATTTGTGTTTTTATCTTTTACAGAGGGGTATGAATTTTTCCTCTTCTTTTACATTTATATATGCAGGGCGGATAATTTTACCCGCGTTTTGTATTTCTTCTATGCGGTGGGCACTCCATCCTGCTATACGCGAAACGGCAAAAAGCGGTGTAAACAGTTCGGTCGGCAGACCGAGCATTTTGTAAATGAGGCCCGAATAAAAATCGACATTCGGGCTGACACCTTTATACATTTTGCGTTTTTCGCCGATTATTTCAGGTGCGAGTTTTGCAACTGTTTCATAAAGAGCAAATTCCTCTTCACAGCCTTTTTCGTGCGACAGTTTTTCGGCATATTCCCTTAACATATCAGCACGTGGGTCGGAAAGTGAATATATTGCGTGACCTATTCCGTAAATGAGCCCCGCATTATCAAAGGCGCGTTTTTCGAGCAGACGGACAAGATAATCCTTTATTTGTCCCTCATCCTTTGTGTTGATACTTTTTTGCATATCCTCAAACATACGCACAACCTTTATATTTGCACCGCCGTGACGGGGTCCTTTTAATGAGCCGAGAGCCGCCGCAACCGATGAATAAGTATCGGTTCCTGACGAGGTTACAACATGGGTGGTGAAGGTGGAGTTGTTGCCGCCGCCATGCTCTGCGTGAAGGACAAGCGCAAGGTCAAGAATTTTTGCCTCAAGCGGCGAAAAATCCCCGTTTTCCCTTAAAATGTAAAGAAAGGTTTCTGCCGTACTCATATTCTCTTTTGGCAGATGGATAAACAGGCTTTTTCCCTGATGGTAATGCTGAAAAGACTGATAACTGTAAACCGATAGCATTGGGAAAAGGGATATAAGTTGCATACTCTGGCGCAACACATTTGCAACCGATGTGTCATCGGGGTTATCATCATAAGCATAAAGCGCCAAAACACAGCGCGACAAAACGTTCATCATATCCTTGCCAGGCGCTTTCAAAATCATATCACGGGTAAAGGAGGTAGGTAATGTGCGGTATTCCGACAGTTCGCGGCAAAATTCCGAAAGTTGCTGCTTATTTGGTAATGCGCCAAACAGCAAAAGATAGACCGTTTCTTCAAAACCGAAGCGGTTATCAGAAAGGAATCCTTTTGTTATATCCCGCACATCAATACCCCTGTAACACAGTTTTCCGTGACAGGGTACCATCGTGCCATCCGCCCTTGCTTCCTTGGCTTTTACAATTGAAATTTCTGTAAGTCCCGTAACCACACCATTTCCGTTCATATCTCGCAGACCGCGATTAACCGAGTGTTCTTCGTACATCTGTGGCTTGATATTATTATTTTTACAAGATTTTTGTGCCATTTTTTCAATATAAGGCGTTATCGCTGAGTAATCCTTTTTCATTGGTTTTTCCTTTCGTTTTTGCTACTCTTATTTTACCACATTTATTGACACAGTTCAATTATTATGTTAAAATTTTCTTATCAAACAAGGGGGTATATTCAATGCTTAAACGGTTTTTAAGTTATTACAAACCGCACAAACTTATATTAACGCTCGACTTGCTTGCTTCCTTTGCCGTTTCAATGATTGGTATTGTTTACCCCATTGTTACACGGCAGATGCTAAACGACCTTATACCCAACCGCAAATACACTATGATTGTGGCTTTTGGTCTTGCGCTTTTGGCGCTCTATTTTGTGCGAATGTTGCTTAACTATTTCATTCAGTACAAAGGTCACATAATGGGCGTTTTAATGCAGGCCGAAATGCGCAGAGAGATGTTCCGCCATCTGCAAAAACTGCCATATAAGTTTTATGATAATCACGAAACGGGCAAGATTATGTCGCGCCTTACACACGACTTAATGCAGGTGAGCGAACTTGCACACCACGGCCCCGAAAATGTTATTATATCCTCAATCACCATTGTGGCTTCGTTCATTTACTTAACCACTATTGACTGGTGGCTGACACTTATTATCTTTTTCTGCGTTCCGTTTCTTGTTCTTATTTCTTCTGTTCTCCGCAAAAAAATGCGCGATGCATTTATGAAAAGCCGCGAATCAACCGCGCGTATAAACGCATCGCTCGAAAACAGCATTTCGGGCATTCGCGTCACCAAGGCTTTTACCAATTCTAAAACCGAAGAAGAAAAGTTTGAGGGCGGAAATTTGGAATTTGTAGATGCGCGGCGCGAAGCCTATGATGCTATGGGCAAATTTCACGCAACCTCATCCTTTGTTACCGATGTTTTTAATGTTGTTGTGCTGATTGCGGGTGGACTTTTTATGTACGCGGGACGCATCAACTTTGCCGACTATTCGGCGTTTATCGTATCTATTGGCTTATTTCTTACCCCCGTTCGTACACTTATTGGTTTTGTTGAGCAGTTTCAAGAGGGCGCAACAGGATTTTCGCGTTTTTGCGAAATTATGGATACCGAGCCCGAAAAGGATAAAGAGACGGCAAAACCCCTTAAAAACCCACAGGGCAACATCACGCTCAAAGATGTGGTTTACAGTTACGGCGAAAAGGGAGATGTTTTGCACGGTATAAGTCTTGACATCAAAAAGGGGGAGACCTTTGCCCTTGTCGGACACAGCGGCGGCGGCAAGACCACCATTTGCCACTTGATTCCCCGCTTTTATTCTCTGGAACAGGGCGAGATTTTAATTGACGGAGTCAATATAAACGACATCACTATGGAATCTCTCCGCAAGAACATAGGCATTGTTCAACAGGATGTTTACCTATTTAACGCAAGTATGCGCGATAACATTCTTTACGGCAATCCCGATGCTTCGGAAGAAGACATTATATTGGCGGCAAAACGCGCCAACATTCACGACTATATTATGTCTTTGCCAGACGGGTATGACACACAAATCGGCGAACGCGGTGTTCGTCTTTCGGGCGGTCAAAAACAGCGCCTGTCGATAGCGCGTGTGTTCCTAAAAGACCCACCGATTTTAATTTTAGACGAGGCGACAAGCGCACTCGACAACACTACAGAGATTTTAATCCAACAGTCACTGCAGGAACTTTGCAAAGGCAGAACAACACTTGTTGTTGCCCACCGACTGTCTACCGTTAAAAACGCTAACCGCATTGCCGTTATTGACGCCGGTGTGGTCGCCGAAAGCGGTACGCACGATGAACTTATTGAAAAAGGCGGAATTTATAAAGACCTTTATTCACTACAGTTCAGAGATGAATAAAAGAAGCCCCGACAAAAGTCGGGGCTTTAATTTTATTCTACCATTGAAAACTTGTTATAATAATATATCGGCAACGCGCTCCAACCGTGGCAAAGGCTTCCCGCATTATCAAAGTCGGCATCGCCCAAAATTGTTTCCCAGAAAGATGTTGCGCCGTTTTCCAGCATATAACCATACTGTCTTCTTATATCATTTAACACATATTCTTTGTTATTTTCATCTGCTTTCAGCAACGCATCGTACACATAGGTTAACATTGAAAGGCTTACGGGAATCAATGTTTTATCCTCTTTAACCGCCGCGACTGTTCGCTCATCGCCAAGTCCTATAAGCAATGCAAAGGCGTTGCCGAGTTGTGAGCAAAGCGAGGTGTCATCGGTGCGCAGATGATAAATTCCTGTTTCTTTCTCAAGGAATGTATTATCAATTGCGGTTTTCATTTTACCGAAATCGGCATCCCACTCTATGTCTGCCATTTTACAGAGTTTTTTGAACATCTCGCCCGAATAGATAAACGCGCAGTTTAATATAAGGTGATAATACTCCCACGGAACGATTGTTTGTGAGTTAGGAATAAGGTCGGCACTGCCGTCTGTCCACTCATAAAAATTCCAATACGGCGCGGGGAAGGATTTTATGAGTCCGTTTTCCTCTACTTTCGCCTTGAAATTGTTCATTATGTTAAGCATTGTATCCATTGTGCTGTCAAGAATTGTTTGGTCGCCTGTGTGCTTTACATATTCATACACCGCAACGGGATACATAACCGAGAAGAACGGAATTGCCGGGGTGTTTACGGCGGGATAGGTTAACTCCAAAAAGCCGTCTTCGCGTCTGCCCTTTGCTATAAACTCTATGTTTGCGCGTTGGTATTCGGTTTCTTCAAATGCGTAATATCCGCAAAGCATCTGGTTTCTTGAATCAAGCACATAAAGCGCCTGTTCGCGCCAAGGTGTATCTTCGTAATGCAGATTCATACAAAGACGAAGTGTGCGAATACAGACCTCATAAATTTTATTATCAATTTCGGTCGGCAATTTATAGGGTTTTTCAATTTGCGGATAAAGCGCGGGGATTATGCCAATTTCCAAAATCTCTGCACCGTTTGGCAATGTAGTCTGTAGATATCTGCCCGATATGCGAACAAAAAACTGTGTAAATTCGTGAACGCCTTTTTCGGTATTGAAGAAAAGATAAAATTTTCTTCCGTCGATTTCTTCGCGCACACCGCCATCAACAATGTGCTGTCCGTAGGACACCTTTATAGAACACGCATCTTCCGCTTTTATTTTAACATACAAGTATCCTGCGGTTTCTCTTCCGACATCGTAAAGATTTTCTCCGATTTTCTCCCCGCGGGAAAGCGGATAAAGTTCGGTCTTTTTAACGGGACGGGGCTTTATATTATCGGTTTTTTGCACGACTACGCAAGGTGTATCTGCCACCGCTTCGCCGCAACACATATCCGAAGCAAAGCCGAGTTGCCCTGTGATTTTTCTATCGCCGTGCTGAACATATCGGTTGTCGTATCCGCCTTTGGTTTCTTCGCTGCTGTACAGTGCGGTTTCGCCGTCTACTTTAAGGGTATAAATTACACCCGCACCGTCATCAATATGGGTTGAACTGTTAAGTCCCTCGTATCTTACGGTGAGTGACAGGGTGTTTTCGCCCGTTTTGCAATATTTCGTTATATCAATCGTATCGTAATATTTCTCAAACGGATATCCCGCAAACTGCGAAAACGCCGCCTGTTCTCCATTTACATACAAAATATAATCGGTTTCAGCCGCAACATAAAATACCGCTTTGTTTCCCGAAAACTCAAACTTTTCTTCAAAATATGCATATTCATTTTTCTGCGGATTATCGTTTATCCAAATCCATTTTGCATTTTTACTAATCATCTTCTTCGCCCTCAATCACTTCAAAAAATGTATAGTTCAGTGGTCTTTTTACTTCCTCTGCAACATTTATAATCTCTATTCCCTTTTTCCGCGCATAGCGAAGCGTGTTGAGCGTTCCGCCGCTTTTGCCATCACAAAACGCTATAACGCGCTGACTTTTATCGACCATATACTCATTACGCTCGGCGTAACAGCGTTTATGATACTCGTCCGACAGGCAAACTATTTCGTCTGCCGATTTCAGTAGTGCGTTATACCTTTCTTTCCACTCCGGCGGGAAGTTTGCCGCTTGTGCGCGAAACGGCAATACCATCACAAGACGGAAATTATCATTTTTCCGCATAAGCAGTAAAAGTTCTGCTGCTAAGATATCAAAACCTCTCGCGCCACCGCAATAAAAGGTATCAAATCCGTCTGAAAGTGCACGGGCAAGTACCTTTGTTAAGTTGTTTTCAAACCGCAGATAATCCGCATTCCCCTCGTCATACGGGAACGGAGTTTTTTCGGGGCGGTAGCCCGTAAAACAACAGCCTTTCACGCTTATCACCTCTTTTTACATAGATATTTTATTATATTCGCACACCAATGTCAACCAACGGCACCTTATTTTTTTATGTATGTCACGCGGGACTCTTGACTTTATGGCGGTTTTTGCTTATTATTATTAAGAGGTGACCGTAATGGACAGTATTGATATCAAAATTTTATCACTTTTGCAGAAAAATGCGCGAATGCCTCTAAAACAGATTGCAGAAAGCGTTTTTCTCTCCTCTCCCGCCACCGCTGCCCGTATTGAACGGCTTGAAAAAGAGGGTGTTATTTCTTCCTACCGCGCCGAAGTTAATCTTAAAAAACTCGGATTCCCGATTATCGCGTTTATAAACCTTGAATTGCAACCCGCCCAAAAGCCCGAATTTTATCCTTTTATTTGTTCGCATCCCAATGTTTTGGAATGTAGTTGTGTAACGGGACATTTTTCCATGCACATAAAGGTTGCCTTTGATTCAACCGAAAACCTTGATTTGTTTATTGGTAATCTGCAAAAATTCGGCAACACCGAAACACAGATTGCTTTTTCCACCCCGCAGGAACCGCGCGGCGTTATGGTTGAAAAGTTGCTTTAATTTTAGCAAATGCGATTGACAAAACTTAATTTCTTGTGTATAATACAATTGTCCTTGCGACTGACGGAACATAGATAACTATGAGGGAACAAGGATATGAAAAAGCCGACCGTCTGGGCATCCTTGTTTAAGGGTGCCCTTTTTGTATTTTTGGAGGTAGAGTATGGATTTTTGGAGAGGATTTATTAAAGGCGCATGGCAGGATGATATTGATGTGCGCGATTTTATAACCAAGAACTACACCGCTTATCTGGGCGATGAATCTTTTCTTATGGGCACAACCCCGCGTACCGACAGAGTACGCGCCGAGGTTGAGCGTCTTTTGGTGCTTGAAAACGAAAAGGGCGGCGTTTTGGATGTTGACACCCACACCGCTTCCTCTATTTTGAGTTTCGAGCCGGGATATGTACTGAAAGAGGACGAAATTATTGTTGGTCTGCAGACCGATGAGCCTCTTAAAAGGGCCGTTAACCCCTTTGCAGGAATTCGCAACGCTATTCAGGCTTGTAAGGCTTATGGATATGAGATTGGCGAGAACATTCAAAACGAATTCCGCTACCGCACAACACACAACACAGGTGTTTACCGCGTATATACCGACACGATGAAAAAGGCGCGTCACGCAGGTGTTTTAACCGGTCTTCCCGATTCCTACGCCCGAGGCCGAATCATAGGCGATTACCGCCGAATTGCGCTTTACGGAATGAACTTTTTGATGGAAAAAAGGCGCGAAGACAAAAAGCGTATCTCAGAACGCGCGATGACCGAAGAAACCATTCATCTTTTAGAAGATATCGAGCGCCAACTTGAATTTATGGCGCAACTTATTACTATGGCTGCGGCATACGGCTGTGACATTTCACGCCCCGCTACAAATGCGAAAGAGGCTGTTCAGTGGCTTTATTTCGGTTATCTTGGCGCGGTTAAGGAACAAAACGGTGCCGCCAACAGTATTGGAAGAATTTCCACATTCCTTGATATATATTTTGAACGCGACATTAAAGAGGGCACACTCACAGAAACAGGTGCACAAGAACTCATAGATGACCTCGTGCTTAAGATGCGCCTTGTGCGCCATCTTCGCACCCCCGAATACAACGAACTTTTTGCGGGAGACCCTGTGTGGGTAACTTTATCCCTTGCGGGTATGGGCGAAGACGGCAGAACGCTTGTCACCAAAACCTGTTACCGCTTCCTTAACACACTTTATAATTTAGGCCCCAGCGCCGAGCCGAACATTACGGTTTTGTGGTCGCAAAATCTGCCAACGGCTTTTAAGAACTATTGTGCAAAGGTTTCGATCGACACCGATTCTATTCAGTATGAAAATGATGATGTTATGCGCAAGGATTTCAGCGATGACTATTCCATTGCCTGTTGCGTATCGGCTATGAAAACGGGCAAACAAATGCAGTTTTTCGGTGCAAGATGCAACCTTGCAAAAGTTCTGCTTATGGCTCTCAACGGCGGTAAAGACGAACTTCACGGCGAACAAATCGCTCCCGAGGGCGAAGTTTTCCCCGAAGAAGTTTTGGATTACCAAAAGGTTT
Organism: Acutalibacteraceae bacterium; assembly: GCA_045538515.1. GTDB lineage: Bacteria > Bacillota > Clostridia > Oscillospirales > Acutalibacteraceae > SIG589. Next base: position 14,435 of record JAZSRO010000114.1, read on the forward strand.
TAGAAGCGTTTAAGACCTATGCTTCGTGGATGGCAAAACTTTATGTTAACACTATGAATGTCATTCACTATATGCACGACAGTTATGCTTATGAGCGTCTTATGATGTCGCTTCACGACCCGGAGCCTGAGCGTTTGATGGCTTTCGGTATCAGCGGTTTTTCCGTTCTTGCCGACAGTCTTAGCGCGATTAAATATGCCAAGGTTACACCCATAAAAGACGAGCGCGGTTTAATTACCGATTTCAAAACCGAGGGTGACTTCCCCAAATACGGCAATGATGACGACCGCGTTGACGAGATTGCCTCTTGGGTTGCGGAATTCTTTTATAACGAACTTTGCAAGACACCTTGCTACCGCGGTGCTAAGCACACACTTTCGTTGCTTACAATTACATCAAATGTTGTTTACGGTGCAAAAACAGGCTCTACCCCTGACGGAAGAAAGAAAGGTGAGCCGTTTGCTCCGGGCGCCAACCCAATGCACGGCAGAGATAAAGAGGGCGGACTTGCATCCTTGAATTCGGTTGCAAAAATTTCTTACGACTGCTGTATGGATGGTATTTCCAACACATTCTCCATAACGCCTACCGCGCTTGGTCCCGATGATGACGGCAGAGTTTCTAACCTTGTCCGCGTTTTAGACGGATATTTCGCTCAATCGGCGCACCACCTTAATGTAAATGTGCTCAACCGTCAAAAGTTGATTGACGCTATGGAAAATCCTGCGCTTTATCCTTCTCTCACCATTCGTGTCAGCGGATATGCCGTTAACTTTAACAAACTCTCCCGCGACAAGCAACTTGAGGTTATCGCCCGTACCTTCCACGAGGCAATGTGATGGACGGAATTGTTCATTCTTTTGAAAGTCTTGCGGCGGTGGACGGCGAGGGACTGCGCTACTGCGTATTCCTTGCGGGGTGCCCTCTCAGATGTGCTTACTGCCACAACCCTGACACCTGGGAAATGGTGGGCAAAAAAATATCACCCGAAGATTTAGCCAAAAAACTCGGACGATATAAAGTCTATTTTGGCGAAAACGGCGGGGTTACCTTTTCGGGCGGAGAGCCGCTTTTACAGGCAAAATTTCTATGTGAGACGGTGCCGCTCTTAGAAGATTTGGGTATCCGCTATGTTCTCGACACATCGGGACAGGTGGACTTAACTGACGATGTTCGGTACCTTTTGCAAAACGCAGAAGAGGTTTTGCTTGACCTTAAATTCTGGGACGAAGACTCTTACCATAAATTTACAGGCGGTTCGCTTAACAAAACACTCGCCTTGCTTCGCTTTCTCGAAAAGACAGGCAAAAGCACCGTTTTGCGAACGGTTATTATTCCCGATGTCAATGACACAGAAAAACATATGGATTTGTATTTAGATATCGTGCGGAGATTTTCCCCTGTAAAAAAATATGAGTTATTACCTTTTCATACTATGGGATTTTTCAAGTATGAAAATCTCGGAATAAAAAATCCGTTTGCCGAAAAAACGGCGCTTTCACAAGAAAAACTAAACGAATTACAAGAATATGTTAATAACAAAACAAAAAAAGAAGGGTGACTATCACCCTTCTTTTAATTTTATCTTTTTGCAAGAACTTCCGTTTCGTATTTAACGATTTCATCGAACCACTCGGCTCCTGCAACTACGCCCTCTGTTTCACAGTAGTGCTCCCAGATATCGCCAAACGGCAACATCTTAACCTCTTCGCTTACAACCATAAGTTTGGAAAATTCGCCCTTATCTTGCAGGTCTTTGAGCATTGCGTTGGGTGTGCAAAGCGCCTGTAACAGCGCCTTTTGCCAACTTCTGAAACCAACAACCCAGGCAGAAATACGGTTGATTGATGCATCAAAATAGTCAAGTGCCATATAAACTCTGTTTAGCGCATCGTTTCTTACGATTTCTTTTGCGATTTCCTTGGTTTCGTCATCTAAAAGCAACACATGGTCGCTATCCCAACGAACGCCGCGAGTGATATGTAACGCAATTTCGGGGTAGAAGCAAAGCAATGCGGGGATTTTATCCGACACAACCTCTGTGGGATGATAGTGGCCGTTATCCATAAGCGGCAGACAACCCTCGTGTGTTGCGGCGAAAGAGAGTGTAAACTCTGCCGAGCCCGCTGTGAAGGATTCAACACCGATACCAAAAACCTTGGATTCAACACAGGGTTTAACAAGGTTTTTATCAAACGGCTCTGAAAGTATTGCCTCGATTGATTCCTTGTATCTCAAGCGCGGTCCCATTCTGTCGGCGGGGATATCTTTATATCCGTCACCTGTCCAGATGTTCATTACACAGGGGATACCTGTTTCTTTTGCAAAATATTCAGAAATTCTGATACATGCCTTGCCGTGCTCAATCCAGAAATCACTTGTTTCTTTATCGGGGCTGGAAAGTGTAAGGCCGTCTTTTACCTTGGGGTGTGAGAAGAATGTGGGGTTAAAGTCAATACCCATTCCTCTTTCCTTTGCAAAGTCAACCCATTTTTTGAAATGTTTGGGTTCTAACTTGTCGCGGTCGGCAAACTCGCCGTTTTCAAAAATGGCATAACAAGCGTGAACATTAAGTTTCTTTTTGCCCGGGCAAAGTGACATCGCTTTATCCATATCGGCAAGTAACTGCTCAGGTGTGGTTGCCTTTCCGGGATAGTTTCCCGTTGTCTGAATACCGCCTGTGAGGGGGCCTTCGTGGTCAAAACCGATTACATCATCACCCTGCCAACAGTGGAGAGATACGGGTGCGTTTTTGAGCGTGTTTATAGCCGCCTCAACATCAACCCCATATTTTGCATATTTTTCTTTTGCAAGTTCGTATGCTGTCAAAATAATCGCATCCTTTCAATTGATTTCTTCCCCTTTAGTGTAAACCAATTTTTACTTTTTGTCAACGGATATTAAAAAATCACAGACAAAAAATCGGCCATTACCTTCTGCCACAAAATCGTGTTTAGGTAATGACCGATTTTATTTACTTAATCAATCCAAGGCGTTTTGTCGATGGGGTTTTCGGCTACATATTCTTCAAATGTTTTGCCGTCATAGAAAAAGCCTTTTATAAGTTCGGACGCGTAATCAAGGTTATAATAAAGTCCCGCAGGTACGCCGCTGCCGCCGCCTATTAAAGAGTTTTCATAAGGGATACGCTCTGATTCAAGCGTTCCACCCTTTATTGCGGGGGCAAGTTTTATAATCTCCTTGTACGAAAGCGAGGTTTCGACGTACGGAAGCAACTTCTTTATGAATTTGGGATACTTCGTAACGCTCATATTCGCGGCACGAGAAAACAGTTCTTTAAGTACATGGCGCTGACGGGCGGTTCTGCCGTAATCGTCACGCTCTCCCTCGGCGGTTGCCTGCATCCTGATACGCGACCAAGCCACAGCCTGTATGCCCGTTAACATCTGTTTGCCGGGGCCCTTTACAAGTTCGGGGTTTTTAAGTTTCATAAGCGCGGCTTGTTCTTTTATTAAATCGTTAAGACTGCCGTATGCTGTTGCTCTGTAAAACTCGTTTTTAGTAACCTCTGCCTCAACGCCGCCAACCATATCTATAAGACCTATCATTCCGCTGAAGTTTACCGTTGCATAGTCGGTAATGTCCAGACCGAAGTTTTCGTTAAGCGTCTTTATGGCGCGTTCGTGGCCGCCTGTGCTGTAAGCCGAATTGATTTTATTGACCTTTCCGTTTACTCGCACAACGCTGTCACGCATTACCGATACAAGTTTTATAGTTTTGTTTTTGCTGTCAACACTCATAATCATTATGGAATCCGAAAGACCTGTCATCGATTCCTGATTGCGTGTATCTATGCCGAAAAGAGCAATATTTTTAACATGGTCTTTCGAATCGTCAAGTTGCGCACCTAACAAATCTTCATCCAAATCGGTTTTGTTATAATCAAAATAGTTAAGCGCAAAAATAAGCAGTCCCGATACCAAAATGCAAAAACCAACAAGAACCGACAGAATGGTAATTATTATTTTTTGCGTTTTGCTTTTTTTGCTCTTTTTGCCTTTTTTGGCGGCTTTCTTTTCGCGTTTTGCGCTGCTGTAAATGTCAACCGATTGAGTATCATCTCTCATATCGTGCTTACCCATATTATTTATCCCTTTCAATCAAAAACTTGTATATCTCGCCTTTTTTAAGTCCTGTAACTGCTGCCGCCTCTTTCGCCGCAGCCGATGCGCTTTCACCGCCCTCTATAAGTCTTGTGGCGATTTTTGCCGCATCTTCTATTGTATAGGTTTCTGTATCCTTTTCCTTGCCCGAAATTATAAGCACAAATTCTCCGCGCGGTACGGTTTCCTCATAAAGTTTTTGCGCATCTTTAAGGGTTGTCCTTATAACCTCTTCGTGCAGTTTGGTGAGTTCGCGACACAGGGCAATCTCCCTATTGCCGAAAGCAGCCTCCATATCTTTTAAGGTAGCAAGAAGTTTATGGGGTGCCTCATAAAACACCATCGTGCGTGATTCGTTTTTAAGTTCTTCCAAATGTATACGGCGGCTTTGTTTGTTGACCGACAAAAAGCCCTCAAAACAAAACCTGCCCGTTTTGAGTCCTGAAACGGCAAGTGCGGTTATGACCGCGCTTGGTCCCGGCACCGACTCAACCTCTATCCCGTTATCGCGACAAGCGCGGACAAGGTCTTCGCCCGGGTCGGAAATACAGGGCATTCCCGCATCTGTCACTATAGCACATTTTTCGCCGTTTTGCAACCTCGAAAGCATTTTTGCGGTTTTTTCCGCCTTATTATGCTCAAAATAACTGACAAGGGGTTTCTGTATATCAAAGTGATTAAGCAGTTTCATTGTAACACGCGTGTCCTCTACGGCGATGAAATCCACAGAACGCAATGTTTCAATTGCGCGGGGCGACATATCCGAAAGATTGCCAATCGGTGTTCCCACAACATAAAGTTTAGAACTCATAAGTAATTCTCCTTATAACTGCCATAAATTTCAAGCATCTCTTGCGAAAAGTTTTCGCCATCTTCAACATATAATGTCGGCATAATACGCATACCGCTGTTGCCGCATCTTCTGCCCTCTAAAAGCACAAGCCACGGCTCTTCTCCCACGCGCTGACACACAAGACGCATACGCTTGGGCTCTATTTTATTCTGACGCATTATGCACATCATATCGGCAAGACGCTCAGGGCGGTTGCACATACAAAGTCTTCCGCCCGTTTGCAAAAGTTTTGCCGAAACCGCAATAATATCCGAAAGACTACAGGCGGTTTCGTGCCGCGCAACAATATCTGTATCGCTTTTGCTTTTGATTCCTGCGCCGTCCGCTTTATACGGCGGATTACAGGTTACAACCTGAAAACTGCCAAAAGGTAGTTTCCCTTTTAGTTCTAATAAATCGGAATGTATTACCGAAAATTTTTCGCTAAAACCGCAATGGGCGGCAGACCGCGCCGCAAGGACACAGCCTTCTTCCATTATTTCCACGCCGAAACACTTTTCCGTAACGCCCGAACGGCACCACAAAAGCGGTATTATTCCGCATCCGGTGCCAAGGTCACACGCTATGTCTTTTTTTCTTGGCGCGGCAAAGTGGGACAAAAGAATTGCATCTGTGCCAAAAGTATGGTTTTCTGATACAAAAATCTCTACGCCATTGCCAAGCGGTTCAAGTTTTATCATTTTCTGCTCCACTTAACACCCTGCGGTGTATCCTCAAGCACGATGCCCATTTCGTTTAGTTTGTCGCGGATGGCATCGGCTTCTCCCCAGTTCTTTTCTTTTCTCGCCTGTGTGCGCTTTGCGATGAGTTCTTCTATTTCAGCGTCAAGCGAATCTTCGTTTACATTATAAACAAGTCCTAAAACGCCGCAAAGTTCATCATAAGTTGCAAGTGCTGCCGTGAGCGCATCCTTTTTGCCGCCATCGGCTATCAAAAGATTGATATCTTTTACCAGGTTGAACACTGTTCCGAGCGCATCGGCAGTATTGAGGTCATCGTCCATTGCCTTAATAAACTCTGCTTTATGTTTTGAGAGAAAATCGGGCGCTTCCCCGCCATCTTCTGCATGGTCTATAGCAAACTTGAGTCCCTCGCGACATTTATAAAGGCGCTCAAGCGCGTTTTTGCTCTGTTCAATGATTTCGGTCGAATAGTTAATTGGGCTGCGGTAGTGCGAAGAAATCATAATATATCTAATCGGCTCGTATCCGTAAACCTGTGCTACCTCTCGCACGGTAAAGAAGTTGCCGAGAGATTTTGACATTTTGCGATTATCAACATTTATATAACCGTTGTGCATCCAATAGTGTGCAAACTCACATCCGTTGGCGCACTCGCTCTGTGCTATCTCGTTTTCGTGGTGCGGGAAAACAAGGTCCTGTCCGCCGCAGTGGATATCTATTGTATTGCCGAGATATTTTCCCGCCATAGCCGAACATTCAATATGCCAACCCGGTCTGCCCTTGCCCCAGGGGGATTCCCAATAAGGCTCACCCTCTTTTGCGGCTTTCCAAAGGCAGAAATCCATCGCATCTTCCTTTATATCGGTGACATCAATTCTGGCACCTGCTTCAAGGTCGTCAAGCGGTTGGTGCGAAAGTTTGCCATATTCCTGGAATTTACGGGCGCGGAAATAAACATCACCCTTCGATTCATAGGCGTAGCCTTTTTCAATAAGCGCAGAAATAATACCCTGTATGGCATCAATATTCTCGGTTGCTTTTGGGTGAACTGTTGCGCGGCGGATATTAAGACCGTCCGCATCAGTCCAATATTCCTCAATAAACTGTTTTGCAACCTCGGCTACGGTTGTGCCGTTTTCGTTTGCTTTGCGGATGAGTTTATCATCAATATCGGTAAAGTTCTGGACAAAAGTTACCTTGTTGCCGCGCCATTCAAGATAACGGCGCAAAACATCAAAAACGCACAAAGGACGCGCGTTGCCGATGTGTATAAAGTTATAAACGGTCGGTCCGCAGGCATAGATTTTATATTCGCCCTCTTTGATGGGGACAAGTTCTTCACGGGTGCGGGTTAATGTATTAAAGATTTTCATTTGCGTTTAGTCTTCCTTCCAATTCTTTAATTCGCTGTTCAAGCCTACATAGTTCTTGCGACACCGGGTCGGGTATATGCACCTGGTCCATAGGTGTCACGCGTATTCCGCTGCGTTTTACAACCCTCGCGGGTACTCCGACAACGGTGCAATCGGGCGGTACCTCGTCAAGCACAACGGCTCCCGCCGCTATGCGCGAATTATCGCCGACCTTAAAAGGTCCTAAAACTTTTGCGCCGCTGCTTATCATAACATTATTGCCTATTGTTGGGTGGCGTTTTCCCTTATCTTTACCCGTACCGCCAAGTGTTACGCCCTGATAAATCAAAACATCGTCACCTATTTCGGCGGTTTCGCCTATTACCACACCTGTACCGTGGTCAATCACAAGACGGCGGCCAATAGTGGCGGCGGGGTGAATTTCTATACCCGTTTTACGCACCGCGCGTTGCGAAATATACCGCGCCAAAAAGAAAAGTCTGTGCCGATAACACCAGTTCGCCTTTCTGTGCATTCTTACCGCGCGAAATCCAGGATACAAAAAATATATCTCGAGAGCACTACGCGCCGCGGGGTCGCGGTCGCGGTATGCCCTTATATCCTCTCTTAATCTGCTGAACATAAAATCACCACTTTTTGAAAAAAATAAACCTCCGCTGCTTTCGCAACGGAGGCGGTATTATACCACGGTTCCACTCCAATTTATATCTCGTGCGACCGATAACGGAGTCTGCCGCGCCGTCATTTCCTACGGCGTACTGTCGGGGTGCAATTTTCGCCTCGCAGCCAAAAGACTCTTTCACCAACCGAGTCCCTCTCTCATTCAGCATACGCGGTTACTTTCCCCGATAAGCGTATCTAAAACTATTGTCAATACATTATATTATATTTTGCGCGTTTTGTCTACTGTTTATTTAGAAGAAAGAAACGCTTCCTTATTCTGCACCATATAAACAACGCCCGAAATAACCGTAAGAACGGCGGATGTCCACAAAAGTAGTGTGATAATCACCATAAATATTGCCGCTACAGTGTTTGAGGTTGGAACAATGTTTGCAAACGCCGCAATAGCCAAAGTTACAATAATAGAAACCATCTGGCAAACGGTTTTTGCCTTGCCCCACATATTCGCCGCAATAACCGTTCCGTTCTGAACGGCAACAAGGCGAAGCGAGGTTATCATAAACTCGCGGAAAAGCACAATGAAAACAATCCAGGTAATACCGGGACAAGCGTTTGCCGCCAAGAGACCTAAGTATGCGGCGGTTGTGAGCATCTTATCGGCAAGGGGGTCTAAAAATTTGCCGAAATCGGTTACAAGTCCATCGCGTCTTGCGATTTTTCCATCAAGGTAATCTGTATAAGACGCAAGTGCGAAAATTACAAGCGCCACTATGTAGTGTCCCTTAAAACTTGTTATCATTGCAAACATAAAAATAGGGGTTGCAATTATTCTTGCAACGGTGAGTTTATTCGGCAGATTCATAAATCATTTCTCCTAACAAATCGTATTCAATACTGTCGTTTATATGCACCATCACATATTCTCCTATGTGCTGGGGAGCATCAACCAAAAAGAAAATTTTACCATCGACATCGGGTGCGTCTGCTACACTTCTGCCGTAGTAACAACGGATGAAATCATCGTAGCCCTCGATAAGCACCTCTGCATCGGTGTCAATCTTCTCTGCGTTTTTGCGGCGCACAACTTCTAATTGTTCTTCCATTATATGTTCTGCGCGGTCGATTCTTGTCTGTTTGGGAACCTGGTTTTCCATCTCGGCGGCTATTGTATCTTCCTCTTCGGAATAAGCAAAACAACCAAGTCTGTCAAACTGCCACTTAGCAATAAACTCGCACAGTTCTTCGTACTGCTCGTTCGTTTCCCCGGGGAAACCTGTTATAAAGGTCGTTCGGAGAGTAATGTTCGGCACAACTTCTCTGATTCTTGCAAGAGTTTTTTCTAAATCCGCCTTTGTTCCCTTTCGATTCATTTTTTTAAGAATTTCATCATTACAATGCTGAATCGGAATATCAAGATACGGCACTAACTTTTCTTCATCACGAATTGCAAAAAGCAGTTCATCTGTGATTTTCTCCGGATAAGTATAAAGCGTTCTTATCCAATGAATACCGTCAATCTTACAAAGTTTTTTGAGCAGTGACGGCAATCTGTATTCGCCGTAAATATCTATACCGTAGGCGGTGGTGTCCTGTGCCACAACTATAAGTTCGCTAACGCCGTTTTTGGCTAAATATTTTGCCTCGTCTACTATGCTCTCCTCTGTGCGAGAACGGAATCTTCCGCGAATCTGCGGAATAGCGCAATAGGTGCAACAGTTATCGCAACCGTCTGCAATTTTTATGTATGCCGTATAGGGCATACCACCTAAAACGCGTTTGGCGTCAAGGTCTAACGAAAATTTTTCGCCATACGAATTTTGTTTGTTGCCTTTAAGCGCGGCTTTTATAAGTTCTCCGATTTTACCGTTGCTGCCAATGCCGACAACCAAATCAACCTCGGGTATTTCCTCGGTTATGTCATCGCGGTAGCGTTCGGCAAGGCAGCCCGTTACCACAAGCAGTTTAAGTTTACCCTCTTGCTTGTACTTTGCTGCCTCTATAATATTTTCAATCGCTTCGCTTTTGGCATCTTCTATAAATCCGCAGGTGTTAATTATTATAACCTCGGCTTCCGCCTCCTCGGACACAAGCGTATATCCGTCTTGTTTGAGCGTATAGAGCATCTGCTCGGCATCGACCTGATTTTTAGGGCAACCAAGAGACACCATTGCAACCTTAATAGACATTTATATTTCCTCGCAACTATCTAAATTTTCGGAATATTCGCGTAACGCCGCCTTTACATCACTATATGAAAAGCCTTTGCGCATTAGTGCGGCATACACCTTTTGCACACCGTCCTCTGTGCCGAGTTTGCGCACATATTTTTTGCTTAATAACGCGGATATTTGCTCTTGCGGATTAGAATCCAGTTCTTCCACAACCTGTTTTGATATATCGGACGGAACGCCTTTAACAAAAAGTTTTCGCAAAATCTCTCTATCCGAAACATTGGCATCGCGCAGTGCCGAAGCCAGATTTTGCGCATAAGAATAGTCGTCTATGAGTCCCATCTCGACCATTCGTGCAACCGCCTTTTCTGCCGCAGACTCAGGATACGCGCGACAAAGTTTTTTATAAAGTGCGCTCTTAGAATAGGCTGCGCGGGACAAATACCACAAGGCGCGGCTTTTTGCGCGGGAAAAGTCCGATTCGGCTTTTAACTTTTGTAAAGCCGAACGGTCAATATCCATTCCCTCTTTAAGCGCGGCTAATGCCACTGTTTCGCTATCAAGCAAAAACTCTTCTCCGTCCGCCACAACCTTAGTCTCACTTTTGCGGCAGGGACTTAGTTCGGTTATTCTCATTATTCGTCAACCGCAACATCAATGTTGATTTTTCTGCGGCTTTTAGGTGCTTCCGCTACGGGTGCGGGTGCGGGGGCTGCCTCTTCTGCTACCGTTTCTGCTCCGTTTACATTTGCGGCGGCAAAAATCTTTGCCTCAATCTCGTTTGCAAGGTCAGGGTTGTCGGCAAGGATAATCTTAACATTATCGCGGCCCTGACCTAAGCGGGTTTCACCGTAATAGAACCAAGCACCCGAACGCTTAATAACCTCATATTCAACACCGAGGTCGACAATTTCGCCCTCGCGGCTGATACCTGTGCCATACATAATATCAAATGTTGCCTCGCGGAACGGGGGTGCAACCTTATTCTTAACAATCTTTGCCCTTGTGCGAGAACCTATCATTTCGCCGTTTACCTTGATGGTTTCAACCCTGCGAACATCAATTCTGACCGATGCATAAAACTTGAGTGCGCGTCCGCCGGTTGTTGTTTCGGTAGGACCGTACATAACGCCAACCTTTTCGCGCAACTGGTTAATGAAGATGGCAATGCAGTTGGATTTAGAAATTGCACCCGCCAGTTTTCTAAGCGCCTGTGACATAAGTCTTGCATGAAGACCTACGTGGGAATCGCCCATTTCACCCTCAATTTCTGCGCGGGGAACGAGCGCCGCAACCGAGTCGATTACAACCATATCAATGGCACCCGAGCGCACAAGTGCCTCGGTAATTTCAAGCGCCTGTTCGCCTGTGTCGGGCTGGGACACAAGCAAAGAATCAATATCAACGCCGAGGTTTTTAGAATAAACAGGGTCAAGCGCGTGTTCAACATCAATAAACGCCGCTGTGCCACCCGCCTTTTGTGTTTCGGCAATAGCGTGAAGCGCAAGTGTTGTTTTACCTGAAGATTCAGGTCCGTAAATTTCCACAATTCTCCCCTTGGGGAAGCCGCCGATTCCAAGCGCCATATCAAGCGATGTGGAACCCGTTGAAACATGAGCAACCTCCATTCCCATGTTTTCGCCAAGGCGCATAACAGCGCCCTTGCCGAACTGCTTTTCAATCTGGGAAAGCGCGGTTTCTAATGCTTTGGTTTTATCGTCTGCCATAACAAATTCTCCTTACATATTTTATTACGGTAATATTATATCTAATCGAGAGTCCCAAAAACCACCCTCTCGATTCCCGAAAGGTCGTTTCTGCTCCCGATATTATTAAGCCCTGCCGCCTTGAAAATCGCCTTAACATCGTCACCCAGTCCGATGCCGATTTCGGCAGCGAGCGTGCCGCCGCGTTTTAGGTGCGGCACCCATTTTTCTGCGATTTTTCTATAGAACATAAGTCCGTCTTCTCCGCCGTCAAGCGCCATCTTAGGTTCGCGTTTAACCTCTTTTTGCAATGTTTCAAGGTCTGCGCTTTTTATGTACGGCGGGTTGCTTATAATCAAATCGTACTCGCCAAAATCGTCTTCTAAAACATCGCCCTTGATAGCGCGTACCGAAGACTCGTTTCTTTCTATGTTCTTTTCAAGATAGGAGTAAGCCGCATCCGACTTTTCCATAGCGTATACGGTCGCGTTAGGACAATGCTTGTCCACCGTTATTGCAAGACATCCGCTGCCAGAACACAAATCCATACAGGTGATTTCTTCCGTACCCGCCCTGTCAATAGCAAATTCTGCCAGTGTTTCGGTGTCGGGACGGGGAATCAGCACACCCTCGCCCACAAAAAACGGTAAATCGTAAAATTCCCATTCGCCGAGAATATACTGCAACGGTTCGCCGTCTATGCGCCTTTTGAGCACGGCGTTTAACTCTTCTTCGGTTGTGTTTCCGAGAAACGCCGCAATCTGCCGCGCTTCAAAGGATGCCGATTCTATTCCCGCGTCAGCCAATTTTTTCTGTGCACATTTTTGCACATTCAGTGCAACCATTTTATTCTTCCTTTTCTTTAGCCAAAGCATTTAACCCCGAATCAGATTTTGAAACAAGGATTTTACGCTGTGGCATTGTTAAAATACTCGCAAATCCGTCAGCCTATGTGCGCCAATGAGCCAAAAGACGCCAAAAGTAAGCCCTTTAAGGCTGGTTCGGGTTTAATTGCTTTGGCTAGGAAGCACCGCCTGGAATGCGGCAGCCGCAACCTCTATCATATCGTCATCGGGTTCGCCCGTTGTGATTTTTTGTAGCCATTTGCCCGGCGCAGACACAATTTTTGTAAACAAATTATCGTGTTTGCCACAGTATTTAAGCACCTCGTACCCCGCGCCGCAACAAAGCGGAACAAGCAATATTTTTATGAGCACCCACGCCCACGCAAGATTATAAACGCTTGGGAAAATAATCTGGACAATGGTGGAAAATACCACGCTTATTAAAATCATAAGAATCATAAACGATGTGCCGCAACGCGGATGCAAACGACTTTGTTTTCTTATGTTTTCAACCGTTAAAGGCAGTCCGTTTTCAAAGCAGAAAATCGTTTTATGCTCTGCCCCGTGGTACATAAACACGCGGCGAATATCCTTCATAAATGAAACCGCCCAAATGTATAAGACAAAAACGAGCAATTTAATTGCCTGTTCTATTCCCGAACGGACAACGGGCGAAAAGTCGGTTTTGAAAAGAAAGCGCAGTCCGTCAACCGCAAGGCGCGGCAAAAGCATAAACAGCACCACAGCAAGTGCCACACCTAAAACTCCCGCTATCATCATTATGATGTTCATAACTTTTTCTGAGAGTTTTGTTGGCTCTTTGCCGTCTTCCTCTTCAAGTTCGGTAAAGCCCGATTTTTCTGCCGAAAACATCAGCGCTTTATAACCTGTTATCATTGTTTCAACAAAATTAACAACACCGCGCAAAACGGGTATGCCGAAAATTTTATATTTATCCCGAAGATGCTTTTCCTCCACAAAAGAAACATCAATTCCGCCGTCTTTTGTGCGCACGGCAATTGCTGTTTTTTCAGGACTTTTCATCATAATACCTTCAATCAGCGCTTGTCCGCCGATTGATACATATTTACATTTACTCATCACTTTTCTCCTCTTGCTCGGATTCTGCCCGACTTACAGGCGGGATGATTTCTTCCTTGATTTCGGGTTCTATTTCCTTTATGGGAAGCGCCACAGTAACGGTGGTGCCAACTCCCTCTTTACTTTCTAGAAACAAAAGGCCGTTATGTTGTTTAACAATCTCATCCGCAACGGCAAGACCGATGCCCGAACCGCGCACCTTTTTGTTGGACTTGAAAAACTTTTCTTTAACTCTGTCAAGGTCCTGTGCGGGAATGCCCACACCTGTATCGTTAATTTTTGTGACGACAGCGCCCTCTTCTTCATACTGCGAAACAATAACATGTCCGCCCTTTTCGGTGTATTTTATGGCGTTGTCTATTACGTTTATATATACCTGTTTCAGTCGGTCGCGGTCGCCCATAACAAAAAGTTCGTTTGGTAGCGATAGATATGTCAGTTCGATTTCCTGCTGTTTTGCAAGTTCAACATACATATCAACGGCATCAGACAAAACATCGCGCACACTGATTGGCACCATCTCAATCGAGAGTCTGCCCGACTGTATGCGTGAAAAATCGAGCAGTTCTTCAACAAGGCCCGAAAGTCTTTCGCCTTCGGCTAATACTACATCAAGCCCTTTTACTACTATTTCGTCATCTGCGCCGACCGACATTTTTGCCGTTTCGCCCCAACCTCGTATAGCGGTAAGCGGGGTGCGCAATTCGTGTGAAACGGACGAAATAAACTCGTTTTTCATCTGTTCGGCGGCTTTAAGTTCACTCGCCATATAGTTGATAGAATCGCAAAGTTCGCCGATTTCGGTGCCGCTTTCAATCTCAATACGCGAATCAAAATCGCCCATTGCTATCTTTCGTGCCATTTTTGAAAGTTCCTGCACGGGACGGACGATGGAGCGAATGAAATATCCGCCCGAAAGCCACGAAAGCAACAAAAATCCTACGCCGACAAGAACGCAGATTGCGCAAACAATAAATATTCTGCGGTTTGCCTGTGCGAGTGATACAACCCAGCGTACCGCGCCGTTAGAACCCTCGCCAAAGTCGGTAAGGATTGTGGTTTCTGCCATAATCCACTCGCCGTTCGCGTTTTTGCCGCGGTAACTCTGTGCCGTACCCGTAACAAGCGCCTGTTCATAATCGGGCATCTGTTCTGTAACGGGGGAAAATCCGTTTGATGTTATAATCACCTTTCCCTCGCGGTCGATAATCTGAATTTCTATTTTGTCTTTGTGCTCAAACTGTTCAACATACTGTTTTGCAACGGCGGGATAAGATGCCGCATCGCTCGTTGCAAGAAGCGACAATCCCTTGCAATAGCCCGAAGCCGCTTCATATACCGAGTTGTAGTAACGGTTTTGTATTACGACACAAACAAGGATTAAAAGCACCGAAACAACAGCCGTCATTACAAGAAAAACATTGAAAAACCACTGTTTAGCGATACTCTTTTTCGACACCCTGATTTCCAGTTCCATTACTACACCTCCGTTTCAAAAGTTTGTTTTTTTAGTTTGCTGTGTTCCACTTATAACCCATACCCCAAACAGTGACAAGGTTTTGCGGAGCAGAGGGGTCATCCTCTATCTTCATACGCAGACGGCGAATGTTAACATCAACAATCTTTTCTTCGCCGTAATATGCCTCGCCCCAAACCTTAAGCAAAATATCGCTTCTTGAAAGCGCGGTATCGGGATTCAAGAAAAAGTATTCAATAATCTGAAACTCAACCTGGGTGAGTTCAATGTTCTTTTCGCCCTTTTGCAGAGTTCTTCTGCGAATATTAAGCGCAAAATCGCCAAGTTTAATCTCGTCTGTGGACTGCGGTGCTGATTTGCCCGTCTGCAATTCAACGCGGCGATAGAGCGAATCAACACGCGCCAAAAGTTCGCTCGGACTAAACGGTTTTGTGATGTAATCGTCTGCACCGAGCATAAGTCCGCTGATTTTATCCATCTCCTGTGTGCGCGCCGTCAGCATTATTATACCGAGCGCTCCCGAGCGTCCGCGCAGATGTTTACACAAATCAAATCCATCCATACCGGGCAAAGAAATATCTAAAAGTGCTATATCAAACGGACCGTCGTTTTCAAAGATTTCAATTGCTTCCTCAGCAGAGCCTGCCTCAACGGTCTGATATCCCGCGCGGCCTAAGTTTATCGCTTCAAAACCGCGGATTGCCGCCTCGTCTTCTACTATCAAAATTCTTTTCATATTATCGCCCCTATCCAATAAGTTTGAATTCGTTTTGTATTGCTTTCAGTGTAATGCCGTTTTGTTTTGCAAAATCGCTTATACGCGCGGCATACACCGTTGTTTTATCCTCTAAAATCTTTTCCCAACCGTCATTTTCGGTGGTTTCCCAACTGTTGAGACTCACCGTCTTTATGCGGAAAAGTTCGTGTTTTTCACCCTTCTCTGCATCGCTTACAAAATTTATAACCCTCGTGCGCGAGGAGAGAATTCGGTCAACCGAGAGTTTACCCTCGTATTCTTTTGGATATGTAAAATAATATCCGTCAGTATAATTCATAACCGCCGAAAGTGTAACGGCAAGTCGTGCGCCGTCAAACCCGCACCATTTTGTAACATAGACACGGTCGGCTTCCGCCGCATTTTCAAACCCCGGCATAACCTGTAACATCGGCACATCAAAAGCGCCGTCTCCGTTTATGTCCCTTGACGGTACATTGTTTTTACGCTCGGTTGTGAGGGTGGTTTTGGTTTCGCGGTCATAAAACGGGTTGACAAGACGGTCGCCCTCAAGATAAAACACCTCGGTTATCGCGCTGACACCCTTTTGCGCATCCACAAAAACTGCCGCCTTGCCGTTAAGCAGTTTGCTGTTTGCCACCTGTAAATAATCCGAAACCGCGCCGTCACTCTGGGCGCTCGTGATTTCGGTCACCGCCTTGTTTTCAAGCGTTAGCAGACGCGCCGTTGCGGTTTTTTCCGCCGTGTTATTATAGAGCACGAAAAGTTCTTTCTTCTGGTCGGTGTTAAGGTCGGTGCGCAAGAAATGTGTGTATTTTTCGTGGGCATAGGGAGAAAGCGTTTCGCCGTCAAACCCGTATATTCCGATTTCTTTATCAACCGTTCCGTAAACGCTCCAACCGACTATTATTTCGCTCTTTCCGTCTCCGTCAAGGTCGTCAAACTCTACCCGTTCAACGCCAGATGCCAGAACAGAAGCATCCCGCACGGCAACCCACTCGCCGTCACGCTTGGTTATAACCGCAATGTGCATAAGCGAGATGTTTTCTTTTTCGGTGCTGTAAAACGCAACCGCATCCTTCACGCCGTTTGATGTAATATCATACTGCACAATGGCAGAGCGATATTCACCCGCCGTTGGATACTTTAATGTAATTTCCCCTGTCGATAGCGAACGGAGAGCCTTTTCAATCTCAAAAAGTTCACCCTGCGGTCGCGGCGGACTTAACAAATCTTCCTGTGCTGAAAAAAGTTTGCAGCCCGAAAGCGTAATAATAAACGCCACAAGTAAAAGCGTTAGCGCCGTTTTAATCAGTTTCAAGAGTCCCACCGCCTTTTTCACATAATTATACAGATACATTATAACACAAGCACAGCAAAAAGGGAACATTTTTATTGTAAAAATTTTTTCAAAAATGCATTACAGAAATATTGCAAGAACGGCAGATTTGTGTTATAATACTACGGTGATAAATTTCATTTGGGAGATGTGCTTATGAGCAACAAAAGACCGGAAAATATGACCCGTATAACAACCAAGGCTCTTGCCGATGCATTTATTGAACAGCAGATTGCAGAAATCAGAGCGCAGGTCGGCGATAAAAAAGTTTTACTCGCGCTTTCGGGCGGTGTAGACTCGTCTGTTGTTGCCGCGCTGCTTATTAAAGCAATCGGCAAACAACTCGTCTGTGTCCATGTAAACCACGGACTTATGCGCAAAGGCGAAAGCGAACAGGTTATTGAAGTTTTTGGAAAAGAACTTGATGCCAACCTTATATATATTGATGCAACCGACCGTTTTCTTGATTTGCTTAAAGGCGTAGAAGCGCCCGAGCAGAAGCGCAAAATAATCGGCGGTGAATTTATTAAGGTTTTTGACGAAGAAGCAGGTAAACTCGAGGGAATTTCGTTCCTTGCACAAGGCACAATTTACCCCGACATTTTGGAAAGTGACGGTGTAAAGGCACACCACAATGTTGGCGGTCTGCCCGAGGATATGCAATTCCAACTTGTTGAGCCTGTAAAACTGCTTTATAAAGACGAGGTTCGCGTTGTCGGTGACGCTTTAGGTCTTCCCGCTAATATGGTTTACCGTCAGCCCTTCCCCGGCCCCGGTCTTGGTGTTCGTTGCCTTGGCGCTATCACCCGCGACAGATTACACGCTCTGCGCGAGGCAGATGCAATTTTGCGAGAAGAGTTTGAAAAGAACGGTCTTGCGGGTAAGGTTTGGCAGTATTTCATCGCTGTGCCCGATATGAAGAGTGTCGGCGTCCGCGATGGCAAACGCTATGAAGGTTGGCCGGCAATCATCCGCGCGGTTAACACCGAGGATGCTATGAGTGCTACAATTGAAGAAATCCCCTATGCGCTTTTGCATCACATCACAGACCGCATCACGCACGAGGTTGAGGGCATCAACCGCGTCCTCTACGACCTCACACCCAAGCCCATCGGCACGATTGAGTGGGAATAATATCTACTGGCTAACAAATGCCCGAAAACCCTTGGAAATAAAGGGCTTTCGGGCACTTTGTGCTTTTATAAAAATACAACTGCAACACTTTTGCAACACGTTATGTAAAAAACGTGAAAAGGAATAGTTGCATGTGGCTGTATAGTAAGGAAGGAGCATTTAACTAATGCTATTAAATAAAGAAAAACTCAACGATATAACATATAGATTAAAAGTTTCATTTGAGGGTGAAAAGTACAATAAAGCACTTTCTAATTACTCTGCTTACATTCAAGAATTTTTCCGCGATTCATATGAAAACAAGCTTTTTCCGAAAGGAAAAACGCCTGTTGAAGTAAATGAAGAAATACATGGGGATGGCTTGTATAGAGAAATCATAAAAGGTCATTTTTCTGAACTTTACCAAGAGTCTATCAAAGAGGCTGGAATTAGCAATGCCCATTTGGATAAAGTTGTATTCGACTACTTTTCACGCGAGAGGATAGTGTTTACTTTAACAGTATCTTCTCGTACAACAGCAATCCACGAAGATGAATCGAAAAACATAACTGATGCTCTGGATAGCGAGCTTGCACATATTTCAAACATTGACAAACTCGTGATTAACGCGAAGACTAAAAGGGACGAGTATTTCTGGAAAGACTTACAAGATATGTGTATTTCGTACCAGCAAAACATGTCCCAAGAACTTACTCCCATCTTATCAAAATTAGGAGTAATAAATTATGGTGGAAATGCAATACGAGTAGATATTAACGACAGTAATCCAATGCGGTCGCTATATCCGGTAATTGAGATCGCTCTGTATCCTTGTGCTGTCTTTTCTGCCGCTCTTCACGAGTACATTCAAGATTTTACGAGCGAAGATGAACGCAACTTAAATAAATATGTTTTTTCAACAGCAAACGAACTGTTGGGAAAGTCTGACCAACTGGGCGGAAATATCAAGAATATACTAACAGGACGGCTTAATGAATATAACGTTGCTTGCAGAAATGAGTTAATTTCCGGGCTCTCTCTTTATGGTCAATTTGGTATGGATTTTGAAGGCTTGAAGGGATGGTCTCAGAATCACAAAGTTAAATGTGCGCATATTTTGTGCGACCACATTGCATATATTAAACACTTCCGTGAATTAGGAAACCACGAAGACTTGGATAAACTTAGACCTATTGTTGTAAATAATTCCGAACAAGACCTTAGAGTTTATATGGAGTTATTCCAAAGGGTATATACTACCTCTGGTGCGATTTTTATGATTGTTAGGGGTGCTTTGAATGGCGGAAGAAATATCCAATGGAAAACTGAGGGCCTCTGTCAGCATTGTGGCAGAGAGTTCAAAAAGGGATTATTTGGCTCGAAGTGTCCTGTTTGTAAAATCAAAAAGGACTATTAACCGATAGGGTTAGAAAGAGTGAATGTTTAATTGTTCGCGAGGTATCCCCTCCACAGCCACCCGACACTATCCCACAGACGATTTTGCAACATTTTCTGCAACAAAATTTTTGAGAAATGAAATAATGGATGGAAAAGTGGGTTCAAACTGGCCGTTTGGGATAATATTTAGGGCACAAATAAGCCAAAGAAGAATTTCAAAAAAGAGTGGGAATAAGAAAAATTGTTTCAGCAAATTTGATTTATCCTCTTCGGGGCAATTTCTTTTATCCTTTCGCAATGGGTGAATCAAGCAACATAGTAATTTTGAAGACCTTGTGTCATCGCTGGCGGTGACCAAGGTCTTCTTTTTTGTCGCAAGAGAGACCTTGACTATGACTACAATCAGTAAAGAAGTATCGATTAAAACGATGGTTTTCATTGACAAACGCGCAGGGATACTGTATTATTATCCTGTAGCAAAAACGCCTTACAGGCGGCCGCAAACATCTATTCTGTCAACTTCTGTGAAGTTTTTCGGAGAAGTTGCGTAAGCAGTGGATGTTGTGGTAAAGTATCCATTCATCAACATTATGCCGGAAGGCATCAAAATTAAGGAGAGAAACAACTATGGCATTTAAGACTGACATCGAAATCGCACAGGAAACTCAGATGCAGCACATCACCGAAGTCGCCAAGACTGCCGGTATTGACCCCAAGTATCTGGAGCAGTACGGCAACTACAAGGCAAAGGTTGACTACAACATTTTGAAGGATCTGGCTGACAAGCCCAACGGCAAGCTGATTCTGGTTACCGCGATCAACCCCACGCCCGCTGGCGAAGGCAAGACCACTACCAACGTTGGTCTGGCTGACGGTATGCGCAAGATCGGCAAGAACGCTATCGTTGCTCTGCGTGAGCCCTCCCTGGGCCCCGTTTTCGGCGTTAAGGGCGGTGCTGCAGGCGGCGGTTACGCTCAGGTCGTTCCTATGGAAGATATCAACCTGCACTTCACCGGTGACTTCCACGCTATCGGCGCTGCAAACAACCTGCTGGCGGCTCTGCTGGATAACCACATTTATCAGGGCAACGCTCTGAATATCGACGTTCGTCAGATCGTATGGCGCCGTTGCGTCGATATGAACGATCGTCAGCTGCGTTTTGTCACCGATGGCCTGGGCGGCAAGACCAATGGTGTTCCCCGTGAAGACGGCTACGACATCACTGTTGCTTCCGAAGTTATGGCAGTTCTGTGCCTGGCGTCCGACATCAACGACCTGAAGGCTCGTCTGGCTCGTCTGGTTGTTGCTTACACCCGTGATGGCAAGCCCGTTACCGCTGGCGATCTGAATGCTCAGGGCGCAATGGCTGCTCTGCTGAAGGACGCTCTGAAGCCCAACCTGGTTCAGACTCTGGAGCACACCCCCGCGTTCGTGCACGGTGGTCCTTTCGCCAATATTGCTCACGGCTGCAACTCTGTTACCGCTACCAAGATCGCTCTGAAGCTGGCTGACTACGCTGTTACCGAGGCAGGCTTCGGTGCTGACCTGGGTGCTGAAAAGTTCCTGGACATCAAGTGCCGTATGGCTGGCCTGCAGCCCAGCTGTGTTGTTGTGGTTGCAACTGCTCGTGCACTGAAGTACAACGGTGGCGTTCCCAAGGCCGAGACCGGCAATGAGAACCTGGAGGCTCTGGAGAAGGGTCTGCCCAACCTGCTGCGCCATGTTGAGAACATTACCAAGGTTTACAAGCTGCCCTGCGTGGTCGCCATCAACCGCTTCCCCACTGACACCGAGGCTGAACTGAAGCTGATCGAGACCAAGTGCAAGGAGCTGGGTGTTAACGTTGCTCTGTCCGAAGTTTGGGCAAAGGGCGGCGAAGGCGCTATCGAGCTGGCTAAGGAAGTTGTTCGTCTGTGCGAAGAGCCCAACGACTTCCACTACTCCTACGAGCTGGACGGCACCATCAAGGAGAAGATCGAAGCGATTGCTAAGAAGATCTACCGTGCTGACGGCGTGACCTTCACTGCTAACGCTGAGAAGCAGATCCAGACTCTGACCGAGCTGGGCTACGACAAGATGCCCATCTGCATGGCTAAGACTCAGTACTCCTTCACTGACGACCAGACCAAGCTGGGCGCTCCCACTGGCTTCACCATCACCGTTCGTAACGTCAAGGTTTCCGCTGGTGCCGGCTTCCTGGTTGCACTGACCGGTGAAATCATGACCATGCCTGGTCTGCCCAAGGTTCCCGCAGCTGAGCGTATCAGCGTTGACGAGAACGGCAAGATCTCCGGCCTGTTCTAATCGTTTTTGGTAAACTCCAAAAACATTTATGTCTGCGCTCAGCGGCTCTTTTGCCGCATAGCTTCATAAGTTAGCCGCGAAATACACAAAGTATTCCTTCGGCTTCCTTACTTGCTCTGCATCAAAATCCCTCGCTGATCATCAGACAACATATTTTCGGAGTTTGCCTCTGAAAATATGGAAATGGTTACTTATGAAGAGCGCAGGCGGTTTCCCGCCTGCGCTTTTTTCAATATACCCATTGCAAAAATATACAAAAAATGGTATAGTAATAGCCAAGGCGCACGGCACGCCTTGGCCGTGAATCATACCCCATTTTCTTAAAAAGGAGATATTCCCCATGGATATGACTATGGAAACCAGCCGCAAGTTTGTGGAAGTTCTGGCATCTGATGCACCCGCTCCCGGCGGCGGTGGTGCTGCGGCTCTGGTTGGTGCCATTGGTACCGCTCTGGGCAACATGGTAGGTTCGCTTACCGTTGGTAAGAAGAAGTATGCAGATGTGGAAGCTGAGATCATCGATCTGAAGGCAAAGTGCGACGCACTGCAGAAGGAACTTCTGGATCAGGTGGAAGCTGACGAAGTAAACTTCCTGCCTCTGGCAAAGGCCTATGGCATTCCCAAGGATGACCCCAACCGTGATCAGATCATGGAAGAGGCAATCATTATCGCTTGCTCTGTGCCTATGAAGATCATGGAGCTGTGCTGCCAGGCCATCGAGTACATTGCTGTGTTTGCCGAAAAGGGCAGCCGTCTGGCTGTTTCCGATGCCGGCTGCGGCGCTGTGTGCTGCAAGGCTGCTCTGCAGGCTGCATCCCTGAACGTTTTCATCAACACAAAGAGCCTGAAGAACCGGGGAGTCGCGGAGCAGATGAACGCAAAGGCAAACGCCATGATGGA
Source organism: Acutalibacteraceae bacterium (assembly GCA_045538515.1). GTDB lineage: Bacteria > Bacillota > Clostridia > Oscillospirales > Acutalibacteraceae > SIG589. The sequence continues at coordinate 37,182 of JAZSRO010000114.1, forward strand.
CAAGTACTGCGCTATGGCTGACGCGATCTTCAACGAGGTCAAGGCAGGTTTCGGCCAGTAAGGCACATTTATTTGTTATAACCGGTGTATGCACCGATTTTAATGAAAAAACAAATGTGTATCCTGCGCTTTTATATGTTTAGTGATACCTTCCTTGTCTAACAGCGCCTACAAGGTTTTATGGCTAAATGCCGCACAAAATATGCTGCCATATATCCAAGCCACCGGTATCATAGGCTCAAGAATGACCTTCGATATTTTGGTTTGATAGACTTTTGATAGCAAAAACCCGTAGAGTTTATAGGATAAGTATAATGGGTATCAAATAAAACCACCACGTATTATATTCTCTAAACGAAAGAGATTAGAAATGGATATAATCCGGCGAGTGGGAGTGATCCCACAGGTCTAAAAAGCCCAGTCTTCACCGGACTTTTTAAGGATCCCCGCCATTCATGGCAACACGATGGCAACAAAACTTCATGATTCAACAAAAAAGAGCTAACTGACGAATCAAAGTCAGTTAGCTCTTTTTGCTGAATTCCTTTAGTTTTCTTTCAGGCGGAGGATATACATTCCGTCGTGCCAGGTGTCGATATAAATATAGCCGCGATCGTCAACAACAACGTCTTCGGTGGTGGCGATCATGGGGCCGGGCACGGGGACGTTGAAGAGCAGCTTTTCGGGGTTGGGGGGGATGAAGTATGCCAGCTCCTTGATGTAATAGGGGTCGGATACATCATAAACCCGCAATCCTGCGTGGAAATAGCAGCAGTAAACACGCTTGGGATTATCCTCAAGCCAGTCCTTGCCCATGGGCTCATGGACATTGTGAGGGCCGAAGGGGCCGGGGGCGCCGATGCCGCAATCATTGAAGTTGGGATACGGGAAGTCGGCGGGAACTTCGGGATAGGGGAACTCTGCAACAAGCGTGGGGTCTGCAGGATTGCTGACATCGATCATGTGCAGATTGTTCATGGGCTGTGCGCCGGAGGCCTCCACCTTTTCCTTGGTGAAGAAGGGGAAGCGCTCGCCCTCGTTGGTGAGAACGGCGAAGTTCCTTCCGGTGAGGGGAAGATAGGTGTGGCAGCGCGCGCCGCAGAGCTTGCCCGCAAAGGGCGGCTGCATCATCAGCTGGGAGATGAGCCTGGGACGGGTGGGCTCGGAGATGTCAAGAATGATTCCGCCGCCGCCAAAGTAGCCGAGATACAGCTCGTTGGGTCTGTCGGCAGAAATGGTGCAGGCGTGGCACATCGCCCAGTCCTTTTCGGCTGCGTGCCCTACGGGATAGGTGCCCTCAATCATGCCGTCCTTGAACTGCTGGGGCATGAACCAGCGGCCGCACTCAAAGGGATTGCTGGGGTCGGAAATATCCAGAATGCGGACGATGAAGCCCACATAGCCGGGGCACTCAGCGGGCATATAGACATACTTGCCGCCGTTATAGGCAAAGCGATGGACGCCCATGCCGTTGGGAACACCGGTTCTCCAGGTGCTCAGGAGCTTGGGATGGATGGGGTCTTCCTTCAGGTCATAGATCTGGAGACCGTCGAGAGCAGGGTCGCCGGGGTTGATGCCGTGGAGGAAGGGAACACCTCCGCCCAGAGCTACGATCAGAAGACCGTCAGCCACCTGAATTTTGGGGGTGGACTGCGCAAAATAAATCTTGGGATCGCTGACCTCAATATAGTTAAGGACGGTGGGGTTGGCGGGATCGGTCACATCAAGAACATTTACGCCTGCGCCCTTGAAGGATCCGCAGTACATATAATACTTTTCATCGACCTTATAAAGCGCCATCTGGAAGGCGTTGATGCCGTTAAGGTCGGAGAAACCGACCACTTCCATGTTCTTTATATAGCCTTTGTTGTTCTCGCTTTTTGCGTAGAAGGGAATGGCCATAGCGATATCCTTTCTGCTTAACCCTTGCTGGGGGGAGGGGTGGGCTCGCACACTGCGGTGTAGTGCGCCTTGCGTGCCTGGAATTCGGGATCTTTGTAGAGATTCATCAGGCGGCCTTCGTTCTCGAAGATGTCCTGACCGTGCGCAGCTTTGCCGGAGATCAGATCATGGCAGTGCCAGATTTGGCCTACGGGGCCCAGGTTCTCGTCATTCACAAGCTTCATAGCGCCGCCAATAAGCTCAAGATGGCCTTCCAGACCGCAAAGCTCACAAACAGCGTGATTGGTGCCGGGGAAGATGTAGAAGTTGTTGCCATGGCAGTGGGGGCAGCCGCCCTCGTTGCCCTTCCAAAGATCAACATCTTCGGAGCCGGGGATCATAATGTTGTTGTCAATGATATACTGCGCAGCGTCAACGAGGTTGCAGGCGATTTCTCTCATGCGGGCAATCTTGTCATCCTGCATGATGACGTCCTTGCACCAAGAGAAATACTCGTTGTTGACAACCTTCCAGCCGGGGGACATGGCAAACATGGCGTGGTCAGTCTCCGTGCGAAGCGCCCAGTCAGAGCCGCCGATGCCTACGAAAGAGATTGCCTTCTGCCGGAACAGGCGGGGATTAAGGCCTTCCTTGCCCTGCTCTTTGAGCTTACCGTCCAGCATGAGCAGCATGCCGGTGTCGTGTCCGGGCCCCATACGGTCGGTGATCGAGTGGAACAGGCCGGTGCCGCCGGATTCGAAAATGGGGTCAACAATCAGAACACCGTCTGCATCAATAATCTTTTCGTACAGAGCATTGAAATCATCCTTGCGGGTGCAGATCATGCCCTTGCCCATAACAAGACCGCGGGAGCAGGCAACGCAGCCGGAGCAATATTCAATGTTCCAATCCATCAGGTGGATGAATTCAATTTCAGCGCCCTTTTCCTTCGCAGCTTCAAGAGCAACACGGCACATGGTGTCATTGTTGCCGTTTTTGGTGCCCAGAGAAATGCCAAGAATTTTCATTTTCTATTTCCTCCAAAAATCATTATTTATCTCATGGTGATGTAGCCGCGATATTGGGTGAGATTATCGCTGGTGGCCATGTCCGTGAGGAACATACC
>JAZSRO010000066.1:0-19878 GCA_045538515.1 Acutalibacteraceae bacterium
CTTTTTTCATTTATAAATCCTCCGTTTGTGTTTCGCTTTGACTGGCAGGTCTTTGCTATTTTAACACAAACGGAGGTTTTTGTTCATCGGTTAACCTTTTTTGAACCACGCGACTATCGCGTGGTTTTCGTTATACAAAAAAACAAGCCGTCCTTTTGGGCGGCTTGTTTTTTCTTTGAACTTGGCAGGATGAGAACCGTAGGTTCGCCGACGCATGCGTAAAACCGCGATAGGTTTTACGCTGTGCCAAAGTCTCGAGTAAAGTAATTGTTTTGGGCACCGCTCGGAGCGGTCAAAACAATGCTGACGCAGAGTATCCTGTCATTCCACTTCAGACATTTTTATGCAGTTATGTATTTTCAAAAAATTTACAATATTTAGTATTGTATATATATTTGTTTTATGTTAAAATATCTTTTATGAAATTTCTGCTAAAAAGGAATGACTGTTTGTGAAAAAAGTTGATGCAACTGTTTTGCGCGAAACTTATTATATTGCTACCGTTACCGTTATTTTAAGTCTTTTTATTCAATCTGTATTTTTAATTATTTCAAAATGGGATTACACCGTTCTTTTAGGAAATATTTTGGGAATAATAGCAGCGGTGGGCAACTTCTTTTTAATGGGACTTACGGTACAGTCGGCTGTGCTTAAAGAACCTGACGAGGCGAAAAAACTTGTAAAACTATCACAGTCGCTACGCTTGTTTGGTTTACTCTTTGTAGCGCTCATAGCATATTTAATTCCCGTGTTTAACATTATCGCTTTTGCAATTCCCCTGCTTTTTCCAAGAATTGCAATTTTTCTTAGACCTATGATAATAAAGGAATAATTACTCTTTACTCTTTTGGGAGGTGTTCGCTTGGCTATTAAAAGTCGCCGCTTTATCATAACCGATATATTTTATATTATTATGATGATTTTGCCTCTTGCTTTTGGTATGATACTTAATCTTCTGACAGAACCATTAGCAGACGGCATATCCATTACAGGTGCGAGAATTTTCTTTACAATTCCAATGCCGATACAGGATTTCCCTGTTACCGAGGCTCAGGTTAATTCTCTGCTCGTTATGATTACCATACTGTTTTTATGTCTTTATCTCACACACGGACTTAAAGAACGCATAAAACTCAAAAGGCAGCACTTTGCCGAAATGATTGTTGAAAAGGTTGACTCGCTTGTAAACGAAAATATGGGACCGTATTTCTCGGGATACTCCTCGTTTATTATTGCTGTGTTGGCGCTTTCTGCTCTTTCAAGTCTGTGTTCGCTTTTAGGACTTTTTCCGCCAACATCGGACATCAACATTGTCGGCGGTTGGGCAATTTTAGTATTTATACTGATTACCTATTATAAAATGAAATGCGGACCGCTATATTATCTCAAAGGATTTACAGAGCCTGTTGCACTTTTAGCACCAATCAACTTCATAAGCGAATTTGCAACACCTATATCAATGTCTTTCCGTCATTACGGAAACATTCTTTCGGGAACTGTTATATCGGTGCTTTTAGGCAGCGCACTTGCGGGACTTTCGAATATAGTTTTAGGGGCTTTGCCCGGATTCCTTGCCGATATCCCGCTGTTTCAAATCGGCATACCCGCTGTACTTTCAATTTATTTTGATGTTTTCAGCGGTTGTTTACAGGCATTTATATTTGCAATGCTGACTATGATGAACATTGCGGGTGCCTTCCCTGCTGAAGAGTATGAAAAAAGAAAAGCGCGTAAAGCGCTTAAAAATAAACAAAAATAAAACTGGAGGAAATAATAATGGAAATCGCAATTGGTATCATTTTAGGTTGTTGTGCTTTAGGTGCGGGTACTGCTATGATTGCAGGTATCGGCCCTGGTATCGGTGAAGGTAACGCTGTTGCAAAGGCTTGTGAGGCTATCGGTCGTCAGCCCGAATGTAAGGGCTCTGTTACCACAACAATGCTTATGGGTTGTGCTATTGCTGAAACAACAGGTCTTTATGCACTTGTTATCGCAATTCTTCTCATATTTGTTGCACCCAGAATGCTTGTAAACATTCTTGTTGACACCCTTAAATCACTGTAATACTTTTATTGTCGGAGTAGATTTATGCAATCATTAGATGTTATTTCGGTTAATCTCTGGCAGATGCTCGTTTCTCTTGCAAACCTTGTAATTCTTTTTATAATCGTAAAGAAAATTCTTTACGGACCTGTTAAAAAGATGCTCGCAAACCGCCAAAACACCATTGACGGCGAATATAACAAGGCCGAAGAGGCAACGGCTGCTGCGTTGCGTGATAAATTGGCATACGAAGAAAGACTGTCAGGCGCCAAGGCTGAGGCTGACGGTATTATTAAATCTGCCGTAAGCATTGCACACGCGCGTGAAAACGAGATTATTGCCGATGCAAAAGAACGCGCTGACGGTATTATTCGCAGAGCCGAAGACGATGCTGCCCTTGAGATTAAAAAGGCTGAAGAAAGCATTAAATCAGAAATTATTGAGGTTTCAACCCGTTTGGCTGAAAAGATGCTTGAGCGTGAGGTAAAAGAAGAAGACCACAAAAAATTAATTGATTCTTTCATTGACGAAATAGGTGACTGATATGACTGAAACAATTAAAGAATATTCCGAAGCGTTATTTATTATCGCGGAAGAAAACGAAAAAATTGAAGTTTTTTCCGAAATGCTTTCGCAAATTCGCGATGTTTTTGAGGAAAACCCTGAATATGTAGAGTATCTCTCCTCCCCCGCTATTCCGCTCTCAGAAAGGCTTTCGGCTATCGATGAGGCGTTTTCGCAAACCTTAGAGGAAGATATTGTTTCCTTTATGAAACTTTTGTGTGAACACGGACGGATTATAGGAATTCTTGAATGTATAGAGGAATTTTCTCTCCTTAAAATGCAACGCGAAAATCGTATTAGCGCAAAAGTTATTTCTGCTATACCGCTAACTGACGAACAGAAAACCGCACTTTGCCAAAATTTAGAAAAGAAAACAGGCAAAAATATTAACGCTGATTATGTTGTTGATGAATCGGTTTTAGGCGGTATAAAGGTTGAAATGGAAGGTATGACCTTAGACGGCAGTACTAAAAAACGCCTTAATGATATTAGCCAAAGCATTCAAGCTTGAACCAGCCTTAAAAGGCGGTTTTTAGGTGGCTTTCGGCTCACCCGCGCCCATAGGCGTTAGCCTTATGCGCTTTGTTTCGTAGAAATCCACACAAAAAACCGCACTTTTAAGGTCACAGAGTTTTGTGAACAAAGGATTTTTTTGTGTACGAGGCAAAAACGCAGTAAATCCTGTCGGATTTACGAGTATTTTAACAAAGTCATAGCGAAAAATATTTGTTTCAAAACCTGATTCAAGTTTGAACGCTTTGGCTAAGGGAGTGATATCAGATGAATAATCCAAGTGAAATAAGTAATATTATCAAAACTCAAATAAAAAACTATAAATCCCGCGTTAACATGGAAGAAACCGGCAAGGTTATTCTTGTAGGTGACGGAATTGCCCGCGTTTACGGTCTTCAGGGCTGTATGGCTAACGAACTTCTTGAATTTGAAGGCGGTTCTTTCGGTATGGCACAAAACCTTGAAGAAGATACTGTTTCGGTTGCTATACTGTCGGATAAAAACGATATAAGAGAGGGTGCAACCGTTAGCAGAACGGGCAAAGTTTTATCTGTTCCTGTTGGTGAAAAGTTGCTCGGTAGAGTTGTTAATGCTCTTGGTGAGCCGATTGACGGCAAAGGTCCTATTGAATATGCAGGTACCAAGCCCATTGAAGCAGAGGCGCCCGGAATTATTGAACGCGAGAGTGTTAGCGTACCGCTGCAGACCGGTATCAAGGCCATTGACAGTATGATTCCTATTGGCCGCGGACAACGCGAACTTATTATCGGTGACCGTCAGACAGGTAAAACCAAAATTGCAATTGACACCATTATTAACCAGAAAAATACAGATGTTATTTGTATATATGTTGCCATAGGTCAAAAGAGCACATCGGTTGCACAACTTGCAAACGAACTTACGCGTAACGGTGCTATGGATTACACCATAATCGTTTCGGCTTCTGCCGCCGAGAGTGCTCCGCTTCAGTATATTGCACCGTACAGCGGTTGTGCTATGGCTGAATATTTCCGTGAGCAAGGCAAAGATGTTCTCATAATTTATGATGACCTTAGTAAACACGCGGTTGCATACCGCGCACTTTCCCTGCTTATCCGCCGTCCACCAGGACGCGAAGCATATCCCGGTGATGTTTTCTATCTCCATTCGCGTTTGCTTGAGCGCGCGGCTTGTGTTGCTAAAGAATACGGCGGCGGTTCTATCACCGCTTTACCGATTATCGAAACACAGGCAGGTGATGTTTCGGCTTATATTCCGACCAATGTTATTTCTATTACAGACGGTCAGATATTCCTTGAAACCGAACTTTTCCATTCAGGTATTATGCCCGCTATTAACCCCGGTATATCGGTTAGCCGTGTTGGTGGCTCTGCACAGTTAAAGGCTATGAAAAAGGTTGCGGGTGAACTTAAACTTCTCTATTCGCAATACCGCGAACTGCAGTCGTTTGCACAGTTCGGTAGTGACCTTGACGCCGACACCAAGGCTCGTTTGGCACTTGGCGAGCGCATTGTTGAGGTGCTTAAACAAGGCAGAAACGCACCTGTTCGCGTTGGTTGCCAGGTTGCTATTGTTTATGCCGTTATCAAGGGCTATCTTAACAACATTGAGGTAAACGAAGTTAAGGAATATGAGGCAAGGCTTTTTGCTAAACTTGTAAACGAGCATAGTGCGTGGCTTTCGCGAATTGAAAGCGGTTTTTATGATGAAGAAGACGAAATCGCACTTAAAAACATTCTTTCGGAAATGCAGGTGTAATATATGGCAGGTAACACAAAAGCACTGCGTGTACGCATTAAAAGTGTAACCTCCACCCTGCAACTTACTAAAGCCATGGGGCTTGTTGCCTCGTCTAAAATACGCAAGGCAAATGATGCTATGCTGAAAGCCAGGCAATACATTAAGGCTATGGAAGATTCGGTAGCACTTCTTACCGCATCGAGCGAATGTCTTAAAAGTCCCTATATGCAAGAACGAGATACCACTCGCACTAAGATAATAGTTATTGCGGGTGACAGAGGTCTTGCAGGTGGCTATAACGCCAATGTCTTCAGACTTTGCGCCACTCTTGATGCAGAGTTTATAACAATTGGAAAACGCGCCTGTGAACGCTTTTCCAAGGAAATAAACTCATCTGAACATTATTCTTTCAATGAGGCGGCTTCCCTCGCTGATATGCTTTGCACAGAATTCGAAAACGGCGAATTTGACCGACTTGGAATTATATACACAAAGTATAATTCAGTTATGTCGCAAGAGGCTACTCTTAAATGGATATTACCGCTAAAACGCAGCGAAAACACTAAAGATACCGGTATTATCTTTGAGCCCGATGCTATCACAGTTCTTAATATGGCGGTACGCGAATATGTTTCGGGCGTACTCACTGCACTTGTAAGAGAGAGTTTTGCAAGTGAGGTTGCCGCAAGGCGTATGGCTATGGATTCTGCTGGAAAGAATGCAAAACAGATGATTGATGATTTGCATCTTGAATATAACCGCGCACGACAGGGTGCGATTACACAGGAAATTACTGAAATTGTCGCTGGTGGCAATTCTTAAAAGGAGTGAATATTTTGGAAAATTCACATATAGGAAAAGTTATACAGGTTATGGGACCTGTTGTTGATGTTCGTTTTAGGGAGGGCGAACTACCCTCTATTCTCAATGCGCTTACTATGCCTGTTGGCGAACGCAAATTAACGGTTGAAGTAGCGCAACACATTGGTGATAATGTTGCAAGATGTATTGCTATGTCTTCAACAGACGGACTTCAAAGAGGTGTTGCCGTAACCGATACAGGCGCACCGATAAGCGTTCCCGTAGGACGCGAAACGCTCGGACGAATTTTCAATGTTTTGGGTGAGGCGGTTGATAATATTCCCACCCCCGAAACCGAAGAGCGTTGGAACATTCATCGAGGCGCACCGAAATACGAAGAACTTGCCACAAGTGCCGAAATTTTTGAAACAGGTATTAAGGTTATCGACCTTATCTGCCCCTATTCAAAGGGCGGTAAAATCGGTCTTTTCGGCGGTGCCGGTGTTGGTAAAACCGTTCTTATTATGGAACTTATCAATAACATTGCTAAAGAACACGGTGGTATCTCGGTTTTCTCGGGTGTTGGTGAACGCACCCGTGAGGGTAACGACCTTTACAACGAAATGAAACAGTCGGGCGTTATCAGTAACACAGCACTCGTTTACGGACAGATGAATGAACCGCCCGGAGCGCGTATGCGTGTTGCTCTTTCGGGACTTACAATGGCGGAGTATTTCCGCGATACCGAGGGACAGGATGTTCTTTTGTTTATTGATAATATTTTCCGTTTCACACAGGCGGGTAGTGAGGTTTCTGCCCTTTTGGGAAGAATGCCTTCTGCGGTTGGATATCAGCCGACACTTGCCAATGAAATGGGCGCATTACAAGAGCGTATTACCTCGACCAAAAAAGGCTCTATTACATCTATTCAGGCGGTTTATGTTCCCGCGGACGACCTTACGGACCCCGCACCTGCCACAACTTTTGCGCACCTTGACGCTACAACTGTTTTGGCACGAAACATTGCGTCTCAAGGTATTTATCCCGCTGTTGACCCGCTTGAATCTTCGAGCCGAATTCTCTCGCCCGATGTTGTAGGTCAAGAGCATTATGATGTTGCCAAAGAGGTACAGAGAATTTTACAGCGTTACAACGAACTTATGGATATTATTGCCATTATGGGTATGGACGAACTGTCAGACGAGGATAAGTTACTTGTTGGCAGAGCGCGTAAAATCCAGCGTTTCTTATCCCAGCCGTTTGATGTTTCCGAAAAGTTTACGGGTATTAAAGGCACCTATGTTCCCCTCTCTGAAACCGTAAGAGGATTTAAGGAAATTATTGAAGGTAAACACGATGACCTGCCCGAATCGGCTTTCTTGTTTGTCGGCACTATTGATGAGGCGGTTGAGAAAGCAAAGAGGGTGCAATAATGAACACCTTTAAGTTGATTGTAGCATCGCCTGACGGAAATATTTTTGAGGGTGATGTTACGAAATTTGATGTGCGCGGTACATTGGGTGAACTTGCCGTTATGGCCGGTCACATTCCTTTTGTAACATCGGTTGTGCCCTGTGTTTGTACCTTATGGTTTTCTGACGACAGCAAAAAAACCGCCACTACAGACGGCGGTCTGCTGACGGTTAAATCCGACTCAACAATCTTTATGTCGGGCTCATTCAAATTTACTGAATAAAGTTAAAAAGCCTTGGTTTTCACCAAGGCTTTTTTATTTAATAATTAACTTTTTTGATTTCGAAATAACTTTGTGGATGGTTACATACGGGGCAAACCTGAGGTGCTTTCATTCCAACAACCATATGTCCACAGTTGCGGCATTCCCAAACCTGAACTTCGCTCTTTTCAAATACGGTTTTGGTTTCAACATTGTTAAGAAGTGCGCGATAACGCTCTTCGTGTGCCTTTTCGATTGCAGCAACACCGCGGAACTGTGCGGCGAGTTCGTGGAAACCTTCCTCATCGGCTTCGTCTGCCATACGGGCGTACATATCGGTCCATTCTGCATTTTCACCTTCTGCTGCGTGGAGAAGGTTTTCTGCGGTATCACCGAGTTCTCCCAAAGCCTTGAACCAAAGTTTTGCGTGTTCTTTTTCATTTTCTGCGGTCTGCAAGAAAAGTGCGGCTATCTGCTCGTATCCCTGTTTCTTTGCAACCGATGCAAAATATGTATACTTGTTTCTTGCCTGTGATTCACCCGCAAAGGCTTCCCACAGATTCTTTTCGGTTTTTGTACCTGCATATTTATTTGCCATTTTAATTACCTCCCAAGTATTTATACCATTATTTTACTATAAAATTTTTGTTTTTTCAACAAAAAAATGCCAATCTTGCGATTGGCATTTTAATTTTATTTCTTGTAAAGCGGACCGTAAGCGGCACAGGCGCGATAATCCTGTCCCTCTTTGTCCATACCGAACGCATTCCAACAAGCCGGACGGAAGATATCTTCTGTCGGCACATTGTGCATACAAACAGGAATTCTGAGCATTGAGCACATTGTAATAAGGTCGGCACCGATATGTCCGTAACTTATTGCGCCGTGGTTAGCGCCCCAGTTATTCATTACATCATAAGCGGTTTTGAAGGGGCTTCCCTCTTTACCGTCACAGCGCGGCGCAAACCAAGTGCACGGCCATGTGGGGTTAGTACGCTCCATAAGTTTATCCGAAACATCGTCAGGTAGACGGACTGTCCAACCCTCTGCAATCTGCAATGTGGGGCCAAGACCTTTAACAAGGTTAAGTCTTATCATAGTAACAGGCATTTCTGCGCGTGTTGTAAAGTGGCTCGAGAAACCGCCGCCGCGGAAGTTATCAAACCCTGCCTCGCACCAAACGGTTGCATCGGTCATCTTTTTGATGTCTTCCTCTGTTACATCCCACCACTTCTTCATTGTGGCGTTGCCGTTTTCATCAACACATTCGCCACAGGCATCAAGACAGGCTGCGCCCGAATTAAGCAGATGTATAATACCGCCGTTTTCTTTGGCTTTGCCTTCAAAATCGTAACCTGTTACGCGCTTTGTAGCCTCGGGTGACCAATATGTACGAACATCGGCGAAAATCTGCGCTCTATGTGTTAAAAGTCGCATAAAGAGCATTCCGTAGCCGTTGAGCACATCGTTTTCGGTTGCGAGAGTATACGGTTCACGCGCACCTTGATAATCGAATGTTGAACTGAGAAGCGCTTCGGGATAGTCACAGTTGGGCCAATGGTCAGTCCATTGACGCTGTCCCTGGAAACCGCCGAGAAGTGCATTGTGTCCAACCTTTTCTTCCTCAAACTCATCAGGAAGAGTTTTGTTTCCTGCCATCAAATCCTTGATTATGCAGTACATTTTAACGGTGAATTCCCACTGTTTTTCCTTTTCTTCATCGCTGAATCTAACAGAATCGGGGTTATCATCTCTGCCCATTTTGCAATGTTCTTTGGTCCAAGCGAGAGCCTTTTTATACTCTTCCTCGTTATAAATTCCCTCTTCCATTCGGCGAAGGATTTCTACCTCGTCAACCGATTCAACACGCATACCAAAATATGATTCTATCATTTCCTGGTCGATGATTGAACCGGCGATACCCATACACTGTGAACCAATCTGCAAATAGGATTTACCACGCATTGTTGCAACGGCAACTGCGGCACGGCCGAAACGAAGAAGTTTTTCTTTTACATCCTCGGGAATGGTGTTAACCATATCGGTATCTTGTACTTCGTGTCCGTAGATACCAAAAGCGGGTAAACCTTTTTGTGCGTGTCCTGCCAAAACCGCAGCAAGATAAACCGCACCGGGACGCTCTGTTCCGTTAAATCCCCAAACACCCTTTATGGTATGGGGGTCCATATCCATTGTTTCAGAGCCATAGCACCAACAAGGTGTTACGGACAGTGTTACCGCAACATTTTCTTTTTTGAATTTGTCAGCACAAGCGGCTGCTTCGGGCACACGACCGATTGAAGTATCTGCCATTACTACTCTTACGGGTTCACCGTTTGAATAGCAAAGATTTTCTTCAAATAATTTTTTAACTGCATTTGCCAGAGCCATTACCTGCGGTTCAAGGCTTTCACGCAGTTTGAGCGGACCTCTGCGTCCGTCAACACAGGGACGAATGCCTATTGCGGGATAATCACCAATATATCTATTTTCTGCCATAAGAAACTTCCTCCTTTTATTTTGTTAATTTCATTATATATCTTGTTAAAAGTTTTTTCTTGTGTTATAATTAGAAAAAATATAATTATTTTTGGTGTTTTACCATACAACATTCCCTTTTTCAAATAAAAATTGAAATATTATCGGTTGCAGAGGCGGTGAATTGTTTTTGAGTTACTATAATCAAAAAGAAAATATCACACATAAAACCAATAAATTTCCACTTGCATATTACCGCGTTGACGGCGCACATCCGAGATATGTTATGCGCCACCACTGGCACCGTGAATTTGAAATAATTCACATTGAAAGCGGAAAACTAAAACTTACTCTTGACCGCACGGTTTACGATTTATCGGAGGGGCAATTTGCGCTCATATCTCCCGGCACTGTACACAGCGCCGTACCGTATGACTGCCGTTATGACTGTTTGGTTTTTGACCTTGACGCTTTGGTGGGCGGTTGGAAACTCAGTGATAAATACCTTAACGGACTTACAACCCACAAACTATCCGTACAGGAAATTTACAGATTTCCGCAGGGGTTGCCCGAAAAGGAAATGAAGAAAATCGTTGAGATAATGCGAAAGCAGGATGAAGGATTTGAACTGCAGATTGTTTCGGCTATGTTTTCACTTTTATACGCGCTTATTAAAACCGGATGTATAAAAGAAAGCAAGGACAGGTTTTCACATATTAAACTTTCGCCCTTTAACAACGCTGTTGCATATATTGAAAACAACTACAAAAACCACATTTCAATTGAGGAATTAGCAAAAGTATCGGGCGTTAGCCCCAAATATTTCAGCGAATATTTTAAGAAAATCACCGGTAAATCGCCTTTTGATTACATTAACGAATATAAAATTGAATGTGCGGCAGAAATGCTGATTTACACCAAAAAAAATATTACCGATATTGCTATGGATTGCGGGTTTAATGACTTGAGTTATTTTTCAAAAACCTTCAAATTATACAAACACAAAACACCGCGTCAATACAGAACAGAATCGGTACACAAGGTATGATTAAATTATGAAATATAAAGCACTTATTGCGATGAGCGGCGGGGTTGATTCTTCCGTTGCGGCACTGCTGACAATTAAAGACGGTTATGAATGTCAGGGTGCGACTATGAAACTTTATGATAATAAAAGTTTTAGTCGTCCTTGCGGCAATGATAGCGACATTGAAGATGCCAAGGCGGTTTGCGACCGACTCTCTATCCCTCACATTGTTTTTGATTTTTGTGATGAGTTCAAGGCTGAAATAATTACACGATTTATTTCGGATTATCAGGATGGTGCAACACCCAATCCTTGTGCTTACTGTAACCGATATATTAAATTTGGACAGTTGCTAAACAAAATGAAAGAACTGGGGTTTGATAGAATTGTAACCGGACATTATGCCAAGGTTGAGTTTGAAAACGGGCGTTATCTTCTTAAAAAAGCCAAGGATGAAGCCAAAGACCAATCCTACTTTTTATACTCGCTTACACAAGAGCAACTCTCGCACATAATGTTTCCGCTTGGCGACTACAGTAAAGACGAAATACGCGAAATTGCAAGTGAAAACGGCTTTGTTACCGCAAAAAAAAGCGACAGTCAGGACATCTGTTTTGTACCCGATGGTGATTATGCCGCTTTTATTGAGGAAAACACAGGCAAAAATTATCCCTGCGGCGATTTCGTTGACAAAAGCGGAAAAGTTCTTGGAACACACAAAGGCATCATAAGATACACCATCGGTCAACGGAAAGGGTTAGGTCTTGCTCTGCCCTATCCGATGTATGTTTGCGAAAAAAATGTTGCGGATAACAATGTTGTTTTATGCAAGGACGAAGAACTGTTTTCGAGTGAGTTTTATGCAAATGATTTCAACTGGATTGCGGTTTCGCCGACAGGCAGTATACGGTGCCTTGCGCGTGTGCGTTACCGTCACAAAGAGCAACCCGCTACTGTAACTCCTTTAGAAGACGGACGGGTTAAAATTATATTTGATGAACCACAGAGGGCTATTGCTAAAGGACAAATTGTAGTTTTGTATGATGGCGATACCGTACTCGGAGGCGGAACGATTTTATAAAAAACAAAAGCAGGGACTCCCCTGCTTTTACTTTTTTCTGTATTTAAGATAATCTTCCAAAATTATGACTGCCGCAACGGCGTCAACAATGTTTTTGCGCTTTTTTCCACGCGTATCGGTAAAATTAAGTGCGGTATGGGCAGAAATTGTAGTACATCTCTCATCCCACATTACAAGCGGCAAACCTGTCCTATCTTTAAGTTTATTTGCAAACGCTTCACACTCTTGCGCTTTGAAACCGACCGAGCCGTCCATATTTTTCGGGAAGCCCACAACAAGCATTTCGGCTTTTAGTTCCTTTGCTTTTTCACAAAGTTTATCTAAAAGTTTATCCTTATTATATTCGAAAATCACACCTTTGGGGAATGCAAAACTCTCGCTCTGGTCGCTTACCGCCACGCCTGTTCTTGCATCCCCAAGGTCAACCGACATTATTATCATACAATCGAACCCCTTTTTTGTGATTATATAACATAATTTTGCATAAATCAACGAATATTTTTTTGAATTTTTTTACTTGAAAATCATTTTGCATAGTGCTATATTTATACTAATCTAAAATATTTAGCAAAGGATGGTCAAAATGAAGTACATAAAAAAATTCCTTAACCGTATATTTATTGACGGACTTACGGGTATGGCTCTTGGACTGTTTTCCACGCTGATTATCGGTACGATAATTGCACAGGTCGCCTCTCTTGTTGGCGGAACTGTCGGTTTTTATTTAACTGCTATCAGCAAGGCCGCTAAAACCGTTACGGGCATTGGCATTGGTGTTGGCGTTGCGGCTAAACTTAAAGCCTCTCCCCTTGTTACCGTATCTGCCGCCGTTTGCGGACTTATCGGTGCTTTTGCAAACCCCGCTCTTGAAAGCATAACACTTGGCACACCCGGTGAGCCTTTAGGTGCGTTTGTTGCGGCTTATGTTGCTACCGAAATTGGTATGCTCGTTTCCGGTAAAACCAAGATTGACATTATCCTCACACCACTTTGTTCTATTTTGCCGGGTGCTTTAGTTGGTTATTTCCTTGGTACACCGATATCGGCTTTTATGCGTTGGCTCGGTATGCTTGTAAATATCAATGTTGAAAACAGCCCCATTATTGGCGGTATAATCGTTTCGGTTCTTATGGGTATGATTCTTACCGCGCCTATAAGTTCTGCCGCCGTTGGTATTTCTATGGGACTTTCAGGCCTTGCGGCAGGTGCGGCTACTATTGGTTGTTGCTGCAACATGGTTGGCTTTGCCGTTGCATCCTACCGCGAAAACAAGTTTGGCGGTTTAATTGCACAGGGTATCGGCACATCTATGCTTCAGGTGCCCAACATTGTAAAAAAACCGATTATCTGGTTACCCGCTATTCTTTCAAGTGCAATTTTAGGACCTATTGCCTCTGCCGTTCTCAAGATGACAAGCAACGCCACAGGCTCGGGTATGGGAAGTGCCGGTCTTGTAGGTCAGTTTATGGCATTTGACACTATGATAGCAGACGGAATGTCTCCCGTTATTGCCTTGATTGAAATTGCTGTTATGCACTTTATATTACCCGCCGCTTTAACCCTTGCTATCTCCGAAGGTATGAGAAAACTTGGACTGATTAAATTCGGCGATATGAAGTTAGAAGTATAGTTATGACACAAAAAGAAAGAATTAGCGTTGTCGTTTCATTGCTTGAAAAAGAGTACCCAGATGCGATTTGTTCGCTTTGTTATGATGATGCTTTTCAGTTGCTTATTGCAACGCGTCTTTCTGCTCAATGCACCGATGCGAGAGTTAATATGGTAACACCCACACTGTTTGCGCGTTTTCCCGATGCTTTATCTTTTGCAAACGCCCCTTTATCCGAGGTTGAAGACCTTATTAAAACCTGTGGTCTTTACAAAACCAAGGCTAAGGATTTAATTGGCATTGGCAAAATGATTACGGAAAACTTTGGCGGCACCGTCCCCGACACAATTGAGGCGCTGACAACGCTACCAGGCGTTGGCCGCAAAACTGCAAACTTAGTTTGTGGCGATGTTTACGGTAAACCCGCCGTTGTCACCGACACGCATTTCATAAGACTTTGCAACCGTTTGGGATTTGTTAAAGGCAAAGACGCTTATAAAGTTGAAATGGCTATGAAAAAGATTTTACCGCCCGATAAATCTAACGATTTTTGTCACCGCACAGTTTTGCACGGTCGGGCAGTTTGTACGGCAAGGAAAGCATTTTGCGAAAAATGTTGTCTTGCCGATGTATGTAAAAAAATATTAAAGGATGGTTAAAATGCAAAAAAGAGTTGCAGCAATACACGATATTTCAGGCTTCGGCAAATGTTCTTTGACCGTTGCTCTACCCATTATTTCTGCCGCGGGAAGCGAATGTGCCGTTCTTCCTACGGCTATACTTTCCACGCACACCGCGGGTTTTAAGGATTTCACTTTCCGCGACCTTACTGATGATATTCTGCCGATTGCAGAGCATTGGCACCGTGAGGGCATACAATTTGATGCAATCTACACAGGCTATCTCGGCTCATTCGAGCAGATTGATTTGGTTTGCAAGGTTATCGATATTATTGCAGATGATAATACTACCGTTATTGTAGACCCCGTTATGGCGGACCACGGAAAACTTTATCCCAGTTTTCCTTCCGATTTCCCACAGGGTATGAAAAAACTTTGTGCTAAAGCCGACATTGTTATACCAAATCTTACCGAGGCCTGTCTTATGCTCGGTATCCCCTATAAAGAGGGTGTTTTCACCGAAGAATATGTTAGTGAAATTCTAAACGGACTTCTCGATTTAGGAGCCAAAACCCCTGTACTTACGGGTGTTTATTTTGACGATAAGAAACTCGGTGCTGCCTGTCTTGAAGACGGTGTTATTAAATACGCTTTTGCCGACAGAATTAACGCTATGTACCACGGCACCGGCGATGTTTTCGGCAGCGCTCTTGTTGGCGCTTTGATGGAAGGTTTTGCTCTACAAACGGCTTTGGAAATCGCCGCAAAATATACAAGCGGTTGTATTGACCGCACTCTGCGTTTCCAACCCGACCGCACCTACGGCGTTGACTTTGAAAACGAATTACCCAAATATCTTAAGATGTTAGGAAAATAGTATGGAAATCTACGAAAGAACCGACATGCTTATAGGCCAAGATAACCGCCAAAAACTCCAAAACACGCATATTGCTGTTTTTGGCATTGGCGGTGTTGGCTCGTATGTTTGCGAGGCACTTGCCCGCTCGGGTGTTGGTGCTTTTACACTGATTGACGGCGATACGGTTGCAAAAAGCAATATAAACCGCCAACTCATAGCCTTGCATAGTACGGTAGGACAGGATAAAGTCGAGGTTATGAAATCGCGAATTTATGATATAAATCCCGACATTACTGTTAGCGCTAAAAAGGTTTTTTATGCTTTAGAAAATGCCGATACGGTTGATTTTTCACAGTTTAGTTATGTGGTTGATGCGATTGATACAGTCAAGTCAAAACTACTTATTATCGAAAACGCCAAAAAATGTGGTATTCCGATTATTTCTTCTATGGGCACAGGCAACAAACTTGACGCCTCGGCATTCAAAATTTGTGACATAAAAAAGACCTCTGTCTGTCCCCTTGCGCGTGTTATGCGAAGTGAATTACGCTCACGCGGGATTGAAAATGTTAAAGTTTTATATTCCGAAGAACAGCCGCAAAAGACAGAAATGGGGCGCACCCCTGCTAGTATTTCGTATGTTCCTTCTGTTGCAGGACTACTCATTGCGGGTGAAGTTATAAAAGATATTATAAGTAAATAAAATTAGAGGTAGGTTTCTACCTCTTTTTTGTTGCAGTTTTTAATATAATGTGTTAATATTATATGAATGATGTTTTTTGGGAGGCGAAAATATGTCCGACAACAGAGCAATTGGTGTTTTTGATTCGGGACTTGGCGGTCTTACGGTTGTAAAAGAACTATATAAAATTTTGCCGCACGAAAAAATCGTTTATTTTGGCGATACAGGCCGCGTTCCCTATGGCAATAAAAGTGATAACACCATACGGAAATATGCGGTTCAGGACGAAAAATTCCTGCTTTCCCACGATGTTAAACTAATAATAGCCGCCTGTGGCACGGTATCGTCTGTCGCATATGACACTGCAAACAGCCTTCCTGTTCCATTTGTTGAGGTTGTAAGTCACGCGGCAGAAGCGGCGGTGCGACTAAGCAAAAACAAAAAAATTGGTGTTATCGGTACATCGGCTACCATTAAAAGCGGCGCTCACAAAAAGCGTATTTGGGAACTTTGCCCGGAGGCAACTGTTATAGAAAACAACTGTCCTCTTTTTGTTCCGCTGGTTGAAGAGGGTGTTACAGGCGCTGACGATATTGTTGCGCTTGAAACAGCAAGACGATATTTAGAGCCGTTAGTAGAGGCAAATGTTGACACACTCATCCTTGGATGCACCCACTATCCTGTTTTGACCGATGTTATCGGCAAAATTATGGGTGACGGCGTTAGGCTTATTAATATGGGCGAAGCGGCGGCAGAGTATGTTAAGGATTATCTTTGTGAAAACGATATGTTATCTGATAACACGCCGAAAATTGATGAGTTTTTTGTAAGTGACAAGTCGGAATCTTTTTCCAAACAAGCGCAAATTTTGCTTGGTAATTCCGAGATTGTGGCAAATGCGGTGGATATTGAGAAATATGAATAACATAGAATTAACACTTAAAACCACTATTGTGGCTGACGGACAGACCGATGTTACTGAGTTTAATTACAACGGTCAATATAATTTCAAAAACGAAAAACATTACATTTTTTACAAAGAAGAAAATCCGTCTGTCAACACGATTATTAAAGCAGACGAAAATTCTGCTATAATAAGCCGCACAGGCGATATGCAGAGCATTATGCGTATTGTACCGAAAGAAGAACACGCTATGAGTTATAAGACGCCACACGGAACATTTCCTATGACCGTTTGTGGAATTAAGGTTGAAAACCGATTAAACCGCGGTTATCTTTTGCTTAAATACGAACTAAAAACCCAGTTCGGAACGATTGGAATAAACACGATTGAAATTACTATAAAAGAGGTATAAATATGTCAGTGATTGTTAAAAAAGCGGAAACAGAAATTAAAGATATTATATTAGCCGCCGCACAAAAAGCAATGGAAAAAGGCGAACTGCCAAAGGCAGAACTTACCCCCTTTTCTACCGAAAAACCCGCAGACTCTTCACACGGAGATTATGCTGTAAACTGTGCTATGGCTTGGTCTAAAATTTTTCGCAACGCACCCCGCAAAATAGCCGAAACGCTTATGGCTAACGCGGATTTCAAAAATTCTTACATCGAGCGTTTTGAAATTGCTGGTCCCGGCTTTATAAACCTCTTTTTATCGGAGCGTTATTACTGTGATATTTTGTCTGACATTTTAGAAAAAGGCAATAATTACGGCAGAAGTGATATTGGAGCCGGCAAAAGCGCTCTTGTTGAATTTGTTTCTGCCAACCCCACAGGACCGATGCACATCGGTAACGCGCGTGGCGGCGCTTTGGGTGACTGTCTTGCAGCCGTTTTAGACCTTGCAGGATACCGCGTAGAACGCGAATTTTATGTTAACGATGCGGGTAACCAGATTGAAAAATTTGGTTTATCGCTTGAACTGCGCTATTTACAGATTTATAAAGATGACATTGAAATGCCCGAAGACTCTTATCACGGCGCCGATATTATTGCACACGCGAACGCTTTCGCCGAAAAGTTTGGCGACAGTTTTGTAAACGCCGATTCTACTGAACGCAAAAAGGCTTTAGTAGAGTTTGCGCTCCCAAAAAATATTAGGGCTTTGCACGATGACCTTATGCAATACAGAATTGATTACGACACCTGGTTCAAAGAAAGCAGTTTACACGCATCGGGCGAGACTATGCGAATTATAGACCTACTCAAAAAGAGCGGTCACACCTACGAAAAAGAGGGTGCTTTATGGTTTAGCGGCGAACAGTTTGGCAGCGAAGATTTCGTTCTTGTCCGCTCGAACGGCATTCCCACCTATGTTGCGCCCGACATTGCATACCACTACAACAAACTTGTAACACGCGGATTCTCAAAGGCTATCAACATTTGGGGTGCCGACCACCACGGTTATGTTCCTCGTCTTAAGGCGGCACTCTCAGCGCTCGGCGTTGACGCGGACAAACTTGATGTTGTACTTATGCAGATGGTGCGTCTTGTAAGAAACGGTGAGGTTATCAAGGCTTCCAAGCGCTCGGGCAAGGCTATTACCCTTGTTACCTTACTTGAAGAGGTGCCGATTGATGCGGCTCGTTTCTTCTTCAATCTACGCGAACCCAACAGTCACTTTGATTTTGACCTTGATTTAGCCGTTGAGCAGTCGAGCCAAAACCCTGTTTATTATGTTCAGTACGCTTATGCGCGTATTTGCAGCATTTTGCGCAACCTTGAAAGCGAAGGTATTACTCCGCGCACCTGCACAAATGACGAACTATCGCTCCTTTCGCTCCCCGAAGAGCGCGAACTTATAAATTTACTTGCCGCTTTCACAAAAACTGTTGAAAATGCGGCTGCGGCTTATGACCCGGCAAAACTTACACACTATGTTGTTACGGTTGCTTCACAATTCCATAAATTCTACAACAGTTGCAGAATTAAGGGCGTAGAGGAAGAACTTTTACAGGCAAGACTCACCCTTTGCCTTGCGGCAAGAACCGTAATCAAAAATGTGCTTACCGCGCTTAAAATTTCCACACCGGAGAGTATGTAAATGGAGCGCTATAAACTTATAGAGCGTAGCATTATAACAAAATACCGCAAAAGCATTTGGCACAACTTTATAGGCGCCGTTAAGGACTATAATTTGATTGAAGCGGGTGACAAAATTGCCGTTTGTATTTCGGGTGGCAAGGACTCTGTGTTACTCGCCAAGTGTATACAGGAACTTTCGCGCCACAGCGAAGTTCCCTTCACTGCCGAATATATTGTTATGGACCCCGGATATAACACGGAAAACCGCAAACTGATTGAAGAAAACGCCAAACTTCTTAACATACCAATAAAGATTTTTGAAAGCGATATTTTTGAAACGGTTACGGCGGCCGGCGGTTCGCCTTGCTACCTTTGTGCGCGTATGCGCCGCGGTTTTTTGTATGCTAAGGCTAAAGAACTCGGTTGCAATAAAATCGCACTCGGTCACCATTTCGATGATGCTATTGAAACCCTGCTTATGAGTATGATGTACAGTAGCGAAATCAAGACCATGATGCCAAAACTCAAAAGCCTTAATTTTGAAAATATGGAACTTATCCGTCCGCTTTATAAAGTGCCCGAGCGTGAAATTATTGCTTGGAGCCGTTATAATGAACTGCGATTTTTGCAATGTGCTTGTCGGTTTACCGAACGAAGCGAAGAACACGAAGACCTTTCTAAAAGGCGCGAAACAAAGCGTCTTATTGCAGAACTCAGAAAAACCAATCCTGAAGTTGATAGGAATCTTTTTCGCAGTATGCACAATGTAAATATTGGCTCTCTTCCCGCATACCGAGAGAGTGACGGAAAAGAAGTTCACAGTTTTTTGGAAGACTATTAAAATATGGATTTTTCCCTTGACATAAAGGGTTAAATGTTATATTATTAATATTGTTCCTGCCGCTGTGGTGGAATAGGCAGACACAAGGGACTTAAAATCCCTCGGTAGCGATATCGTACCGGTTCAAGTCCGGTCAGCGGCACCAAAGCATTCAAACCCGAACCTTTTACCAATCGGTGAAACGTTCGGGTTTGTTGTTTTCTTAAAAGATGTTAAATAAGCCTTTGTTTGTGGCAGTACAGAGTTAGTCGCTCTGTACTGTCACTTCTTCGTTTCAAAGAATTTTCGTACATAAAGGAGATTTTGAAATGAAGATTTTTAAAACGATTGTATTAGCATTAATGATAGCAATTAATTTAC
>JAZSRO010000030.1:0-3857 GCA_045538515.1 Acutalibacteraceae bacterium
GTCTTTTCTCAACTCATTTTTCTTTGTTTACTGCGGTGCATACGGGCAAGTTGCAATATCGCCGGTTTTGCGGTACAATTGCCATACGGTGAAAGCCGAATTTATTTTTTGGAGAATGCTGTTTGAAAAAAAACACCGCCTTGGAGATTGTATTGTAAACGAGAGGTTTGCAAATACATCTCGCAATCCTCTCGTATTTTGAGCGTCAACGAATTATGAAAGGATTTAAAAATGGAAAATTTGACGATACGTTTAGAGACCGAAAAAGACTATAGAGCCGTAGAAGAACTGACACGTGAGGCATTTTGGAACGTCTACAAACCCGGTGCGGACGAGCACTACTTCGTACACACGATGCGAAATCACCCCGATTTCATTCCCGAGCTTTCCTTTGTGCTGGAGAAGGACGGAGAGATCGTGGGCAACATCATGTATACCAAAGCCTGGCTTAAAGACGAAAACGGAAACCGCAAGGAGATCCTTTCCTTCGGGCCGCTTTGCGTTGCGCCTAAGTACCAGAGACATAAATTTGGCAAAATGTTGATCGAGCATTCCTTTGAGGCGGCTCGCAAGATGGGCTACGACGTGAACATCAACTTCGGCAATCCGGGCAACTACGTGAGCCGTGGATTTGTGAGTTGCAAAAAGAAGAACGTGAGCTTTGTGGTGGATGGAAACTATCCGACCGCACTTCTCGTTTGCGAGCTTGTTCCGAACGTGCTGGACGGCAAGAAGTGGATGTATATTCCCTCTACTGCCGCCGACTGCTGTGAGGACGTTGCCGCAGTTAACGCCTTCGACGCCACATTTCCACCCAAGGAAAAGAAGTGGATGCCCAGCCAAGAGGAGTTCTACATCTATAGTCATTCATCTGTGGTAAGATAAACGTAAAAGCCGCTGAGGAGTTTGAGTCCTCAGCGGCTCTTTTCTTTGTCTACAGTGGTACAAAAATTAACAAAAACATAGCAGTTTCGCAAACCGTACTTAATCAAAAAAAGATTAACTTTTCTATTGACTTTTTGAAAAACTATGCTATAATATATTTCATAGAAGAAAGGAGATGCGTTATGGGATACACAAAATTCGGTGAATTTATGAGAATACAACGCGTTAAAAATCACGAGGTAATGGCAGATACTGCTAAATTGTTCGGTGTAAAATTGCCTTTTGTTTCTACGGTAGAAAGCGGAAGAAGAAACGTACCCGAAGAATGGATTCCCGTGCTTATCGAGCATTATAGCTTAACCGCCGCCGAGCAAGCGGAACTTCTTGAAGCTGTAGAGCATTCCAAGACACAAATGAAAATCAACTTAACCTCCGCGAACAATACGCAGCGGCGCTTGGCAGTACAATTCCAGCGTTCTTTTGAGAATCTTGACGAAGATACCGCCGCCGCTATCATCAAGCTTCTAAATAAGGAGGACGATTGATGGATTACGAAACCAAAGCCACAAACCGAAAAGAATTACGTCTATATGCCAAATTATTCCGTTCAATTTGTGGCTTTTCTTCCAACGAATGTATTGACCCTGTAACTCTTCTTGATCGGCTTCCTGACTTGGAAGGATTTGAAGACGTGCGATACGAAATCGTGTACGGCAACGAGCTTCCCAAAAACGTGCCCGCACAATGCACCCTTACGGAAGATGGTTATATGATTCAAATCAAAGATACCGTTTACATGGGAGCGTACGAAAAGAAAACGGGCGGTCATCGTATGCATATCATGCACGAAATTATGCATACCTTTGCTGATAAGCTCGGTTTCAAGCCGATATTTTCCCGACAACTGACTAAAGATGTTCCGCCTTTCCGCCGTTTGGAATGGATCGTTATGGCTCTTGCCGGCGAGGTTATGATGCCGTATGAAGCCACACAAGGAATGACCGTTAAGGAACTCAAAGATGCTTACGGCGTTTCCGATGCTGCAGCAAAGAAACGTCTGACGTATTAAAGAAACCAAACCGAGAGGACTGATGCGCTATGATTTACTGTAACATCAAGGGTTGCGCCAACAACGCTTGATGGATTCAAATCAAAAACAAAGAAGGATATGCTAAAGCACACCACTTAACCGTAAAAATGAGTGTTTTCGCCTACCCTTTCTTAACTGTTGCCTTTTGGCAAAATTACATTACCTCGTTAAGAGGAGAAAGGTTAAAATACTTATGTCAAAAACAACTATTGACGACGGCTTTAACGCCGAACTTGTAACCAACGCTTTCTTTGAGGGCTTCTTGGAGATACCTATTATTGAGTAGCCCAAAGAAATTGTTATCCCGTCCGCACTTATTCCCTTTACACAAATGAAGCGAAGTGCAGCAAAAACAGAAGCTGTTCATTTTTATGAACACGATAAAAGGTTTTCCGACGTGCTTACCTGCACTAAGGAATTGCTACCTGAACTCTCAAAGTTTTCCGCTGTCATTTCTCCCGATTGCTCTCTATACCGAGATATGCCATTGTGCTTGCAAATTGCAAACACGTATATGAACAGAGCAGTAGGACACTATCTGCAATCGCAAGGATTGTATGTTATCCCGAATATCCGCTGGGGAGATGAACGTAGTTTTACAACAGTCGAACTTCCGGAAAAATTTGCGTTTCTAGGCGCACCGAAAAACAGTATTGTTTCCATCGGCACATACGGTTGTATTAAGAGCAGAGAAAACAAGGAGTATTTCCGCAAAGGGTTGTCCGCAATGCTTGACGAACTCACTCCCGAGGTAGTCCTTGTATATGGCAGTATGCCCGAGCGTATCTTTGGTGAGTTTAAGGACAAAACACGATTTGTCAATTATTCCGACTGGACTTCTACGAAAAGAAGGAGGGCGGTATAATGGGCGCAGGCAGATCGGGAAATTACAAAAACACCAAGGGCGCAAAAACCATTAATGGTTTCCCAACAAAAATCAACCCCGGAAAACAAGATAAACACATTCCTTCGAGTAACAATTATCAACCTGGCAAAAGCATAATTTCAATAAGCAAAAACGAATGTCAAAGCCTGTTAGATAAATATGCGGGGACCGGAACTAAAATTGGCACTAATAAAGAACGTGTAGATTTTGGCAAAGTAATTGGTTCTTATGTAGACCCTGCAACAGGCAAAAAATATCCAACCACAATGGGTATGATTCATTATTCAAAAACAGGAACTCATATTGTTCCTTCAACACCAAAAAATTTCAAAGGAGAAGACTAAATGGGTTTTTATGAGAAAGAAAATAACGGCTTTAGCGAATTATACCGTTATGTATCCAAACACAGTAACAAAACGTATTTATTTATTTATGACAGCAAAAGCATAACCGCAACTTTCGATTGCATGTATGAAACAGACAATGGGCTTGAAGAAGACGAAGCCGGGTATGAAGAATATCATGCAATTGGTTTTCTTAATTTAGAAACCAACGAACTTTTCGAGTTGAACTATAACAATATGCCAACATCAATTATGTGCGGCGATGAAAAAGTGCTGTAATGCAAAAAAACACCAAGAAACTACGCCAATAGCTTCTTGGTGCTCTGTGATATGCTAAAGCACACCACTTAACCGTATTTTTATTATACCACAAAGTTGCAAAAATGCAACACGTTTTTTGAAAAAATTCAAAAAACGTGTTGCATTTTTCTTTGTCTACTGCGGGGCAAAATTTGTTTTGCGAAAGGCCTTGACTTTTGGGGCGGGTAGAGTTACCAAACAGACGACAAAAAACTCCCCGAGTACGGCAGATGCCGTATTCGGGGAGTATCTTTTTGACCACAGTTTATCCCATTTACACGACCGGAGTACACGGAAACAGTGGAGGTAAGAGTGCCGGAAAGGATGTGTTTCCGAGCGGAAAGGGGCGGAA
>JAZSRO010000079.1:0-4038 GCA_045538515.1 Acutalibacteraceae bacterium
CTCTTGGCGGATTTACAGGCGGCGCAGGTAACTGCATTAAGGATTTGGGCGGTAAAGGTAAAGAAGAACTCTCTGAGGTTATCGGTCTTAAAAAGTATCTGAATGAATTTACCTTGATTGCCGAAAGAGAAATAACAGAAACGGTTATCTGGAAAGAATATATGGTTTATGCCACGCTTTTCGGAATTGCCGATAAAGTTCTTGAGCAGTTTAAAAAGGTTTATCCCGAAAATATACCTGAGTTTGAAACCTATAACAGAAATGTTATTATAGCCCACAGCTATTACCGCAGTATGTATCGCTCATCACAAAGAGCAATGCAAGCACGAAGAACAAGCGGCGGCGGTGGCAGAGCTTCCTTTGGCGGTGGAGGCGGTTTTTCCGGCGGTGGACGAGGCGGCGGTTCAAGATGATAAACAATAAAAATTTACTATATCATAAAGAAAGAAGGAATGAACATTGAAAAAAGTGCTATGTATGCTTTTGTGTCTTTGTATGATGATTGGCATATTGCCAACAACTTTGGTTGCAAATGCACAAACCGATTCAAAAACAATGACGTTTGGTTATGCCTATGATGTCCAGCGAAATCCGGCTTTCCCAACGAAAAAAGGGGATAAAGTTACAGTTTCCGGTTTCCAGACTCCGCTAAGATACGGTGCAAGTGCTTCAGGCAGTATGATACGTTATGAAAACAGTGCAGGCACCTGGACTCTTACCGAGGTTGGAACTTTCGGTAATATAAGCAAGGTTTCGCCTGCACCTACAAGCAACTTAAAGCCTATAGTAAAAACGGTTGCTGAAAGCTGCGGTATATCCGATATGAACAGTATTGTAATTCACAAGCTGACAGGTATAAACAACAATCTTGTCGGCTATGGTGTTGTACTCTGTATTGATGAAGACAACGGTCAGGCTTTGTTTTTAGCTGACCTGTTCAATCAGTCCGGTGCGGGCTTTTTCTTATCAAAATCAGAGGTTAAAAGTAAATCGGTAACAATTACTGCTGACAAGATAACACAGGCAAGCACAGAGAAAAGTGAAAACTCAGATGTTTCATCCGACGCAAAACCTGTTGAAGCTTTGAATTTCACTATAGATGAGCCTTATGCGTGGGAGACGGCGGCAAAAAAAGCAACCGTTGAACAGAGCAGTCAGGTGGAAGTTACAGATGTGAAATGGAACGGTACAATGTGGAATCCCGATGGCTCCTTTATGCAAAATGCAAGCTATACAGTTGACATCACAGTACGCATAAAGTCAGGGTCAAATATGTATTTTGACAAAAATAAGCTCCGTATTAAAATCAACGGAGAATCGGGTGCAGAAGCAGTTGAAATATCAGGTGACAAAAAACAGGCTGTTATCCGCGGATATTATGATTACCTGAAATCCAAAGACCAAGCTGCATTAGAGGAAAAAGAGCAAGAAGAAGCAAAGGCAGACAGAAAAGGTACTTCTGTTAACGATTTTGAACCCGGGGACTACGGCACTGCAAGATTTAAAGACAGGCTGAATGTGCATTTGGAACCTAAAACAGGAAGCAAGGTTGAAAGCATGTCGGATTATTCGTATCTGGATGCTCAGGCAAACCTCATTACAATTGTTGAAGCCTATGTTCCATCCATTAACCGTGAAAACGAATTTTTCCATGTAATAAAGTATCCTGACTATGATGGCGGTATCGGTTATGTTCCGGCGGATGATAAAATTTTTGACTGTTACAGGGAAGGCAACAACGCAAAAAGACCTTACTATGAAAAGTGGAAAAACAAAATCAAAATCGGAGACCCCATAGAAAAAATCAATACATACGCACTGTCTTTCCCGAACGGAATTCCTACATATGGATTTAAAGGCAGCGATGAAGAGAAAAAATCCAATTTTTATGTAGAGAAAATTGTATTTGAGCATCCCGAAGGTGTAAAACCGTTTATGTATACATCGGCGGTTGTAACCTATAAAGCAAGAGACGGTTATTACTTTGATAAAAACATTAAATTCGATGAATACTGTGATGCGGCAGAACACACAATAGGTCACAAAATTATAGATGACAAAACAATGGAGGTTTATCTGACAGCCTTCACATGGGATATGGGTATGGATGCAGGTGCAACAGATGCAATGATAGCGTTCAAGAAAACAATGGATAACAGAATGCTTTTGCCTGTTGCGGTAGCTGAATTCAATTTCCCTCTTTTCGATTATTGGGATTTAAAGCTTAAAAGAAGAGATTTTGAATTTAATGAACACTATGTAAATAAATTTATAGAAAAAAATATGCGTACAGAGTATGTGTATCCTACAACTGACGCATATGTTGAAACAACCGATGCAAACGGACATTTTGATATGGTCAAAAATGAGCATGAGTACCCGAGCAATTATACCATCAGTCGTGTTGAAATTGCCGATCTCGATGTTTCGGATGAAATTCCCGGACTTGTTGGTGAATGGGCACTTCTTACAAACGGGCGTTATATACCTAAATCTTGCTTAAAGAATATCAGATTTGAAGATACATTTAAGGGTGCACCTGCAGAATTTGTAGTATCTCCCTTTGAATTTGCAGGAGGCAGTGGTACGATTGATGACCCATACCTCATTGAAACCACAGAGCAGTTAAATGCAGTTCGACAGGGTCCTAAAAACCATTACAAGCTGATAGCGGATATTGACCTTTCAAATTGGGGCAACTGGGTTCCCATCGGCGGTACGCCTGCTTACGGTTTTATGGGCGGAGGCTGGAATAAAGCAGAAAATTATGCCTGCTCATTCCAGGGTTCATTTGATGGTAACGGTCATGTTGTATCCGGTATGACCATTATTATAAACGAGAACACTCCTTTTATGACAGAAGGCGGCAACTGGCGTGCTTACGGTCTGTTTGCAAACCTTGCCACAAATCCTGACAGTTATAAAATCAAAAACCTCGGTGTTGTAGACTTTACCATTGATGTAACTTATACGGATATCAAGAAAAATCTTGACCTTTATGCAGGTGCAATCTGCGGCGGTATGAACAGCGGTACAGATATTTACAACTGTTATTCCAAAGGCGGAAAAATTAAATTTAATGTCACTGCAAATGAGGAAGAGGCAAACCGCCCGATTAATGCGGAAAATCTTGACGGTGCACCGCATGTTAACCTTCGCATAGGCGGCATTTGTGCAGATGCAGGCAGTGCTCCGGGTCATCGCTTGCACCTTGAAAAATGCTTTAACGACTCGGATATAAGTGTAAATATAACCCATGCAGACAAAAATCTTTATGTCGGCGGTATCGTCGGCGCTATAGATACAACACATATCCACGAATGCTATAACAGCGGCAATATAACACTTCCTGTTGACGAGGGAGACCTTATGGGTTCATGGCATGAATCCATAGGTGCAGGCATTTGTGCTTTTGCATCAATCCCTGAAATCCCGGGAATTTACCATAAACCGCCTGAAAGTGCATCATTTATTCAGAATTGTTACAATTCAGGTAACATTACAGCAAGAGCAGCGGCAGGTATTTTTGTTTATTCCGCTTCGGATATTCATTTTGAAAACTGCTACAATGTAGGAACAATAGCCGGTAACGTATCAGATACAAACTCGGGATATTCTGCATCAGATGCTCTTATTTCCGTTGCTGCCGTAGTTACGCAGTATGGAAGCGAATACATAAGAAACTGCTACACAAACGGAAGCTCGGTTTCAGGTGTTGTGTGGAAAAACTCATCTGCTCTCGGAAGAAAGGTGCTTGCAGCAATTTCAGAGGATAATCCTCCAAGCACAGCGTATAACTTCAAGCCTTCTTTTGTGGGCAAATTTAACGATGTTTCGGCAGGTAGCTGGTATGCAAGTCCCGTAAGATGGGCAGTTCAGTCTGAAATAACTTCAGGTACATCGGAGGTTACATTCTCGCCTGACACAACCTGTACACGAGCACAGATTTTAACATTTATGTGGAGAGCTGCAGGCTCGCCTTCAGCTATTATAGAAAATCCGTTTACCGATGTTAAGGTGACAGACTATTACTATAAA
>JAZSRO010000048.1:0-13718 GCA_045538515.1 Acutalibacteraceae bacterium
CGTATTTTCTCTTTCGATTCCATATTTACCTCCGTTTTTCGTAATACACCACGGCACAGCGCCGTAGAAAAGCCTTTATTCATCGCGTTTTTTGATGTTGTGCTCTCCTGGAATTACACCAAACCCGTATTTACGACCCACACTTTGGCGCCGTAGTTTTTTCGCCATCCAAACGCTCACAAATGCCGTAAACACGGTTTTTTCGGTCGGCGTTGCCGTCCGATGTGAGGTGCATAGGTGGCGGTCACGCCACCTATGCTTTCTCCTGCTTGATTTTCGACCCTTGATTTCGGTCGAAATTCTCCAGTTTTTTCAGCACTTTTTGGCGGTACATTTCCGCTTCAAAGTGTGCGAGCTGCTGTTGATAGCGATACTCCACTGCCTCCTGGATCGGGCGGATGGTGTAGAGCAAGGTGCCGTTGTGCTTTTGTCCTTTCTTCGTGATCACGCTGGTCGGCTCGGTGGTGATGAGCTGCTTTGCGACCAGTCCGTCAATATACTTTTTCACGGTGTTCTTGCTCAGCCCCACCGCAGAGCCGATAGTCTTGTAGCTCGGGTGACACTGAAACGTTTTCCTGTCCTCGCAGAACATCAGGTAAGCGTACACCGCGATCTCGCCTGCCGAGAGACCCAAACAAAAGATTTCGTTCGGCAGAGGAAAATAATGTTTCACCGCGTCGCGCTTTGGATATCGGTTGTACTTCATACGGCATCACCGCAATCTTTTTCATCCCTCCTTCACTTTGAGAAGTGGCTGTCCACCCACTCTCTGAATTTTTCTTTCGGCACGATCAAGCGATTGCCGACACGGATGACCGGGAATCCTTTCTCGTGCATTAGCTCGTAGGCCGACGACGGTGCCACGCCAAGCACCTTGGCGATGAGTTCCGCATTGAGAAACAACGGCAGTTCATCGTAGCTTTGGTAGATTGATTTTTTCATTTCGTTTACCTCCTAAAAGATTTTTTAGACTTGCGCCTATGTATTTGCTGGCGTTTGAAAACAATTCCTCATTAGTACAGGAACGAAAAATCCGTTTTGCACACCTGTCAGAAAAATTCCCTCTCACTCTATAGCCACCGGGAGACGGCAAAATATTAGATGCTGAATCGTTTTTCTGAAAAAGTTTTCTCACTTTCCATGGGACTTCAGCGAACAGTTGAACACCGAAAAATTTAATTGTTTACAAAAAGTTTGTTTTTCTCCTCACACTTTCCAAGCCGAAAACCAACTGTATGTACAACCAAAAAAATTATCCCCTCACTTGTACAAAGGAAAAAATCATATAGTTGAGCACCCGAAATCTTGATTGTTTACAAAAAATTAATTTATCCCTCTACTTATACAAGGAAATTCACAAAGCATCCTACAACCAACTTTTCAAAAAATGCTCTCAATTTTTAGCCGAAAAATCAACTGTTCTATGCGCAAGCAAAACAAAAAAGACCTACACATCCACGCACAACGAAACGAGGGGGTGCAGTCTGCATCCCAGTTAGTTCGTATTGTGCATGTATGTATAAGTCTTTGAATTGCCCCTTTGGTATTTCGATTTTTATCCCACGGCCTCGTGGGTGCTCTATCTTAACACAGAAAAATCTATTTGTCAAAAAATTTTTGCATGTTTTTCTTTGTCTACTGTGAAACAGATTTTAATCCATGAAAAAGTCAACGCCACCGGAATCTCCGATGGCGTTTGTGATTATTTCTTGCAATAAAATTTGATGGCTTCGGCAACAAATTCTGCCGTGCCTTCACCGTGACTATCAATGTTGTTTTTGAACCGCTCATCGCAGACGTACATCTGTCCGAGACCTGCAAGGATTTCGTCGGTGCAGTGATAAAAATTCGCCGTGATGTAGTCCTGGAGCTTTTTGACCAAGCTTTGAGCAGTATCACTGTCGGCACTATCGCCGCAGTTCTTGCACTCGGCAAACTCTGCAAAAACACCGTTCAGCTCGCCGAGCACGTCATTCCATTTATCTTTGGAATAATCGGCAGTCTTTACCCGGCTCTCTTTGTATGCGGCGGTACAGTCCCAACGCTGTTTGGCCTCGTCCTCGTACTGCTGACGGGCAGTCTCGTATTCGCTGTTGTCAAATGCGCTCATCGTAATCTCTCCTTTTTCTGCTTGTTCCAGAGCGGCAATCAGCCGTTCCAACCGATCTTTCTTCAACGTCAGCAATCGTTTTTGCTCTGCAAGCGCTTTTTGTTTATCGTAGTTCGGCGAGGCGAGGATCTCCGCAATGTTTTTCAACGGAAAATCCAACTCGCGGTAAAACAAGATCTCCTGCATCCGTTCCAAAGATGCCTCGTCGTAAAAGGGATAGCCATTTTGCTCGTCCACATAGCACGGCTTCAGCAAACCGATCTCGTCGTAATAATGCAGTGTGCGCACGCTGACACCGGTGAGCTCAGCAAATTCTTTAATCTGTAGTTTCATATCTTCACCTCGGCTATGAGTATACACTATGACGTTACGTCAGAGTCAATACTATTTTACACTATTTTTTGCAAAAGGTAAAGGGCGCGGCACCGAGCCGCACCCGCGGCAGAAGAGCTTAGATTTCTTCCACCGTTTCCATACCGTCCATGACCTCAACCATGATCCGTGTCGCTAGGATGAAGCCATCGGTAAACGCCTGGCGAGCTGTGAGGTCGCTAATCTCGCTTTGGCAGTCTTTGAACCTCTCGAAGGTTTCTTTCTGCTGTTCGGTGAGTGTGGACATAAGGCTTTCCTCGTTCTTGCAGATGAGTTTCACCAGCTTGTCCATCCGCGATCCTCGCTTCATGTCACGCTCGCACGGACTGATGTTGCCATAGTACAGATCTTCAAGCGTTGTCATGTTCATTCCACCTCACATAAGAAGAGGACGACTCAGCATCGGTCATTCCCGATATCGAGTCGCCCTCTAATCTCATTTTGTCCGCCACAATCAGTGCGTGCTTGACGATCAGCATCTCCACCCAAGTCCGCTCGTCGTACTCTGCCGGACGGCCGTCCCTGAGATACTCTGCCATCGCTGCGCTCATCACGCCGTACTTTTCGCCGTTGTAAACTTCTTCTACAGTGATTCGTGCCATATTCGCACCTCCTTTGCAGTACACAACAGTACCACAGGAGTTTGCGAAAGTCCAGAGGAAATTGAAAAAAATAAACTACCGCATAATACTTTTTCAAACTTCGGATAAGACCCTTTCGAATATATCAACAATATGTAATTCTTGATTTTTCAATCCTTGTCGAAGTGTATCCTTTGGTTTTTAGGAAAAGTTCCAAATCACTCGACCTAATATTGTTTTTGGGACCTACCCAAACAGAAGAAACAGGGACACAATCGAACTCCTCGAAACCAACCGGACAGTAAGGAACCAAATCGCTATCTGTTTTCAAAAAATCCACTCTATTATTTAAAAATCGAATTGTTTCTGCAAAACCGTCGGGACCCTTGAATTCGGTTTCTTCATTATTTGCAATCCATTCAGGTTTTTTATATGCAGGTCTTGAAAAAAACAACCTCCATTCATTTTCTTCATTGAACGCGAAAGACTTGTACTGCAATGAATCAATAAAAGCTGATTCCAACATTCCATCAAAATTATAGTGTAACAACCCATCTGTGTCTGGGTCATTATCATCATGCGTCATATTTTCAATAATCCATTTTCTTAATCCGCGTAAATCTTCCAATATATCTTTGGCTGCATGAAATATTGCGTTATCAATGCCTTCATCGGCTAAATACACAACTTTTTCAAGTCTTAAAACATTATTAGTTAACAAACAGTAATGTTCAAGTTCTTCGTGTGAAAATCCAATACAGCATCCTTTTCCATTATCTGCATACCCTCTCCATTGACTTAACGAATCGGGTTTTTCGCTGAAACAAAGAACAAAATTCGAAAATTCCCCTGTGGCAAACTTTTTGCGCCACGCTTCGTATGAAAGATCTAACATCTCTTCAAAAGCTGCAGTTCCTGTTTTTTCTGCATACTTAAATCGAAAAGGTTTTTGATTATATAATTCTTCTAGGTAATCAAATATTTTCGGAAAAAATAGACTTAGTTCTTTATAATCGTTACTCTTTTGAATATCACTCAATCTTATTGTTTTAGATTCCAAAATACTGAAACATTTCTGATTGGAGCAATAATGAAACAATTCTTTTCTCATTAAAAACTTCCTTTGTTTATGTTTTTCATTCCCTAAATAAGCCTCGTACTGGATGATCTGTACCGTCAGCCTGTATAGTACCTAATAAAGTTTTATTTTTTTATCTTTCCTGGAATGATTTTTTCTATCTCTTCCAATGTGCTGTTGAATTCTTTTTTCTCTTTCGGCTTGAGTTGACTCGAAAAAACCGTAGGTATATTCTGCATTGTTGAATACATCTTATACAACTCTGCCGGTTGTTGCAAAACGTTTCTTTCTGTCTTCAGAACCTCTCTTGTAGCCACCTCATCAATGATTTGTTTCATGATTTTTGACAACTGTGCACGAGGAGAATAATCAGCGGGAGCATAAAAACTCAATCGGTTATCATTGAACAATTGATATACGCGAGCCCGCTCATCCTTGTCCGGATCATATACACCAATTGAAAAACCGCCTTTGCTCTTAACGAGCCGCATACATGGGATATCAGTTGCACTATCACCAATATAAACTATGTTTTCATAAGGAATTCGAAGCTTATTGTCCGGCATGCTGTCATTGACTCTCTCGTCATATTCATCAAGAAATCCTTTTGCAATACGAAAGATATATTGTGTTTTATTGGTATAGTTGATAGCTTGCGCAGGCCATTCAGCAATCCCATCGGCGGAGTAAAGGTAAGATGAAGCATAAACTCGCTTAAAATTAGAGGCAATTATACTGCCTTCAATTATTTCCTTTAAACCTGAAGAAATAATATAATGTTCGAGTTCTATCCCGCGTCTTTCAGCATATTCGTTCATCTTTTCAAACCATGAAACGACACCCTTATAGAGTTTAACATCGGCGCCTATCGCACGAAAATATTCGCGTTTCAAAGACTTGTTTTTGAATTTAGAATACTTAATCAACTCGTACATCCAAGCAAGATTATTGTCCATAAGATTCGACTTTGCAAGTTCGTTTGAATCTTTCCAAAACTCGCTTTTATCAATACCGAACGAAGGAATCAACGTGAACGTCTGCATATCATCAGGTGAAAGTGTTTTGTCAAAATCATAGCAAATTGCCATTTTAGGACGTTTGGCACGTATATCTTTTTCTAAGTCTTCGAATGATAATTTTTTATCTTCCATATTTATCTCCTTTCAGTCAAATCAACACGCCATCACAATGATCCACTTCATGCTGAATGATCTGAGCCGTCCAGCCGGTGTAGGTTTTGATGCGAGTCTGCAGTTCCAGGGTTTGATACTTAACCTTGATGGATTTATAGCGCTTACAAGGTCGCGGTTCGCCGAGTAGCGACAGACATCCTTCCTCGGCATTGTATGCGCCGTCTTTTTTGATAATCTCGGGATTGAGCATCACCATATACGTAGGTGCTCGTCCACTCTCGTCGAGAAAAGCGATGATACGTTTCTTCACACCGATCATATTCGCCGCCATACCGACACAACTATCTTTATGTGCCATCAGCGTATCAAGCAAATCTTGTGCGATTTGCAAATCATCTTTCGTTGCAACCTCCGATTTTACTGCGAGAAATATCGGATCGTGTATTAATTCTTTAATCATTTTCTTTTTCCTTAAACAGTTGAGAAAATATATGTTCATACATCCCAACGTCTGGCGAGTTATCAACCAATCTATACTTTGAAGCTTCTGGAATGTTCAAATCGTCAGAAATATAGTCCTCAGGATATCCCTTCATTACCAATAATTCCTTGACTGACAAGACCTTAAAACATATATCACATGCTAATATTTGTTCATCCAGAGAGAACGAAAAATGGCTTTTCACTTCATCAATAAACATAGAGGAAATCATTTTTAATATTAGATTATATACTATGTCAGAAACTTTGCCGTAAAGAAGAAGTGAAGTATCGTCTTCTGTAAGTGGCCATAATATTTCTTTTCCATTCTCAACATTCACAAGATTGATTGCAGCAATATTTGCATGTGCATATAAATTCCTTATTCTTCTGATACAGTAATCACCGACATTTAAAAAATCATGCTCTACCGCTGTAATAATCCCGTCGTCAAATATCTTTTTGAAAACTTGCTGTAAATTCGAATTATAATCATTAGTTATAGATTTAGAGACATTTTCCAAGCAATTAAAAAGAACCGTAATTGCTGAAAAGCCCTTTTCTAAACGATACAATTCTTCACTTTGATATAAACACATCGCGTTTAAATGCGAATGCACCCATAAATAATC
This sequence comes from Acutalibacteraceae bacterium, assembly GCA_045538515.1. Classification (GTDB taxonomy): domain Bacteria; phylum Bacillota; class Clostridia; order Oscillospirales; family Acutalibacteraceae; genus SIG589. Next base: position 6,387 of record JAZSRO010000048.1, read on the forward strand.
TAAAACCGTTTGTTTATCGTATAGTTCCACCTTTTCTCTACACTCCTATCAATGGTTCGCATTTGATCTTACAGTGCAAGTATTCTTTAGCTCCTACAAACTAAAATCTCTACACAGATAATGCTTTCCTCTGCTTAGCGATTTAGAAATATATGTCGGGAGCTTATCCATTATTTCGTCAATAACAGTCTTTGACACACATTTTACAGCTCCGCTTGTTGTAATGCTGGTTACAGAGTTGTCACTCTTTACACATCTGCTTAGTCCCGTAATAAAACTACTTACGGATGAAATCGTTCCATCGTTCATCATTGCATCCAAATGAAATACCGCAACCTCAGAAAAGTCAAGCATTTCATCGTGATATGGTATTAACAGCAGTTCGCTTTCTCCCGAATATTTCCACCTTGACACTTCTTCAAGAGCCACAATAAAATCAACAAACGCTTTATAGCTAAATGACCAATCAACTCCATTAATACGAGCGACATTGTTCATATCCGGATATCTATCACCGCTCCAATAGGCTCCGTAACCGGGCAAGTAGAAATTTATGTTGTTTCCGGTCAGGTGGTGAAAATAATTCAATGATTTTAAAATGCTGTTTCCGGTATGTAAATCGGGGCGGGTAATCAAAATGCCGATTGTATCCTCAACCAATTCATTATTACGGATATGTTTAAGCATATCTGTGTAGGTAATTGCATCAATCATATAATTCTCCTTATAATTGACTAATTGATCTTTACAGAAACAGCAATCATACAGTTAACATACTTATTTGTTTAATGAAGCATATTAATTGACATCATAGAATACCAAACCGTCCGGGAATTTTATATTAGGAATCCAAAGTTCTTTTCCGTCCCATCCCTTAGTACCTGTAACTTTATACATTGTTAAAGATACTTGATCGGTTATTTTTGAAACCAATGCACGATCATTAGGAGATAGTAATGTTCCGGTTCCTTTTGTAATGTCTCTGCCTCTTCTAACAATCAAAATCCCCTGTCTAGACGGATCTTCTGATATATAGGAGTTCAAGAAAGATAAATATGATTTCTTGTTCCAGTCACCTTTTTCACTATCAATCATTTGGATAATTTGATAAATCAATTGAAGGTTTACAGAATATCCTTCATTTTCGCTAAAAGCCGACAGCATAGAGTCAATTTGAGAAATGTCATCATTGGTCGGATAAAATGGGAAATAACTTACTCCGCCTACAAGCATATTCAAATGAGAATTATCAATTACGTTCTTTCTAGTCGGACGTAAGGTTTTCGGATAATACATCTTGATATCATCCGCGTTCTTTGCTTTCTTAATTTGATTGATAATGGAATTGTTAGTTTTATTAATTTCGCTAAAACGTTTAATTAACAACGGTGGCATAAAGACTCGTACAAGTCCCGGATCCCTATCGTAGCCAAACATCCTCGAGTGCTGCCACATCGTATCAGCCTGAGGATTCTTAGCAACTCTGCAATAGTATATTGTTTGAAGCATGGGAAAAGTAATGCCTCTGCCCAAACTATTGCCACCTACAACTATATTGAGTCCTGTTTCGTATCGCGCGTTTTCATCATAAGAAGCTTTAGAATTGATGACCAAAACATTAATTTGATCTTTTTCAAGCGCTTCTTTTATGTATGAGTAAATGTCGTCAAACGGTGCAATATCCGGCTTTGTAGTTTTGAGGTTTTCATATGTTTGCTGTAAAGTTTCAATAGTGCAATCTTCATCAATAGAAAGATTCAACTCATTTAGATACTCTCCGATTTTATTAGCGAATTTTTGATGTTCGGAAACCTTAACACTTGGATGAACAACAAAGTTACTAACCTGAGAACCATTAAGGAATAAATGCGCAGACGAAACTAAATGCATTAACAATGCCTGCTTTAATCCATTTTCCGGGAACTCATCATCTTGCAAAAGATCTTTTCCTTCATCATTGTCGGTAGGTATGACATACGGACATTTCTCATCAGAAAAGAAGAAATCTCCACCAAGATACCCTTTTCCAGGCTCAAAATAATATATAAACTGCGGTTTCCATCCCGCAATTTTTGTTTGTAACAATAGCGATTGCGGAGTTCCAGTTACTTGCAAATAAATACTGCTAGCACTTGTCTTCTTAATCGCATTGAGAGTTCGATTTATTGCACTTACATCTTTTTGATTTACTTTTGTATTCGGACTAGCTGCATCTGCCTCATCATCAACAATAAACAAAGGATTGCCGGCGCAAAAATTTGTAGAGCTAAAATTGTTTTTCCATTGTTGCAAAACATGAACATTCTTTTTTAGCACAAGCAGCACAGGCTTTTTTAGTGCATTAGCTTGAAAACGGATATAGTCATTTTCGCCGCATACACAAAAAGTATCCAAGTCCGCAAGAGCGCGTTTGAAGGTCTGTTCCTGCAGCAATGTATTATCCGTTGTTAACAAGACAAAGATATTAAATCCTTGATCTGCGGCAGCGGCAATAAGCCCGAACATATGGCTTGTTTTTCCGCTTTGCACATTTCCCATAAGTAAACTAACCACATGCTCACGATATGAAAAATTAGCTATATACTGCGGTACAATATCATTGATGGTTTTCTTTACAGCGTCTGCAAGCGAAGCTCGGTTTCTCTGTAATAATTCATTTATGTAACCTTCTGCGTGATTCATCTTCTCACTCCAAAATCAATATACCATTTATCAGATTGGTCTAGCTTTGTAAATGTAAAACTTGTCCGTCCATAGCGTTCCAGCATTTCTTGAGTTACAGGTTCTCCGACCCTTAATACACCCGCATTTTCAAGACGTCCCTTGATCCATTTTCCGAGGATTTTCAAATCATTTTCTGATCTGAAATTCTTGTTATTTTGCCCGCTTATTTTACACGAAAATTCCCAGCCATCATCAGTTATAACATCAAACACGGCATTCTCTGTCCTGCTGACCGGATAATGAGGAAGTGTTGCAATTTCGGCGGGTACTATTAATTCGACTTCATACCAATGTCTAGGCATTATTAAACCATTCGGAGTTCTTCTGCCTTCACCGAAAAATACATTCAAATTGCTTTTGGGAGCTATTTCACATCCCTTTAATGGAATCTCAAAACTAATATTTGTCAAATGATTTCGATAAGCTTCAACATCTGGTTCAGATATTTTCCGGACGTGTTCATGATTTTCAAGAAGCGGATTGGCATTTCTGAATTCCGTTATTTCTATATTTGAAATAACATCCGCTGATCTTACGTTTAAATCAGCAATAAAATCATTAAGCTGATTAACTATAGGTTGTTGAGAAACAAGAATGGCCGATTCATAAGTTCTATGTCCGCTGTCTATGATGCTGCTTAAATTATTCGAACCAATTATACCGCTTTGTGCATTTCCGTTTTGATCTACAAACGAGTAAAGCTTACCGTGATACATAAAAGCGGTTACTAAATTGACTTGTCCGATATGATTATCCCTTAAGAATGAATTGAGATCGAGAGCAGCGTTGTACTCTAACGCCGTAAACTTCTCAAAATAATGCATACCGATGGTAAGATTCATTCTATGGATATCATTTTGCTCTACCATTCCTTTTAACTCAGTTAAGGAATCTGCGGTTATATATCCAACAGAAATATCTGCGCCTTTGTGAATTTGCAACTGTTCATAAAAACATTCCGAAAACTTTCTAAACGGTGTTCTTACTGGCGGTAGGTTTGAAAACAATAGTTCCATACTGTAAACACCTCTTATTCCATTTCGTTGTTAATGCGTTCCAGGCGTTCTTGAACAGACAATTTTCTAAGTTCTTCAAATTCTTTTTCTAAGTCTACGCGCTCATATTCGCCTGTGAATAATGGCATTAACCTCTTGGCAACGAGACGTACTCCCTCGGGCGGAACCGCGTTTCCAATTTGTCTGCGTACTTCTGTAATATTGCCAGAAAACACAAAATCATCGGGAAAAGATTGTAATCTTGCTCGCTCTCTATTTGTAAGAGGTCTAGGCTCTGGATAATGATATCCCCAAGTTCCGCCACCACCGGCAGCAATAATTGTCTTTGCCGGTTCATTTCTATTTATACGGCGATAAACATGGCTAATCATGCCTTTGACATACAACGGACTATCTTTGGGTATATCAGTAAAGTTACCGCCTTCCGGAATTAATTCTAGCATTTGACGCGTTTTTTCTTTACAGCCTAAAGGCTCGTTATTAAATCGTACTGCCTCAACACCTTCTAGAGCTTCACCTGCTGTGAAATACGGTTCATCTGTACTTGGGCCGCATATCGGCTTTGGATGCACAAAATTAAAACCAGTATCCTTTCGTATTCCAACAATCAAAACACGTTCTCTAAACTGAGGAACACCATATTCTGCGAAATTGTACAAATGCGGTTTGACAACATACCCTGGAGCAATTGTTTCAAAGTCTTTGATTATTACATCAATTGCTTTTCCTTTATTGGCAGTGAGTAATCCCTTAACATTTTCTGCAACAAAAGCCTTCGGCTTTTTGGCATCAACAAACTCTGCAAAATGGCGGAACAGTCCGCCACGTTTTCCATTTAACCCTGGTTGCTTCCAGATAATTGAAAAGTCTTGGCACGGAAAACCGCCTAAAACCAGATCGCATTCTGGGATGTCTTCGTCTTGGTATGGGTTGATTTGAGTTATATCTCCGTGAACAATTACATTTCCGAAATAGTTAGCAAATGATTGACAAGCCCATTCTGAAAAGTCATTTGCCCAAACGGTTTCATAACCCTCCAAATGAAATCCGAGATCTAATCCTCCGCAGCCGGAAAACAAAGAAATAACTTTGGGTTTATTATTGTTGCTTATAACCATTTTAAATACCTCTTTCTGTTTGTAAAGTTCTTTCTATTAACTCGACACATCTATCAGTTTCTTTTAATATTTCAGTTTCCCAAAATCTATAAACAGTCCAACCTTGTTCTTCTAAACTTCGAGTCACTTCTAAATCACGTTCGATATTGCGCTTGATTTTTTGCTTCCAATATGAAGAATTTGTTCCTATTCGATCGACACAAGCGTGATAATCCTTCCCGTGCCAAAATTCGCTGTCACAAAAGATGGCTATTTTTTTACTGACAAAGACTATGTCTGGTTTTCCTATAAGTTTTTTGTAGTTTTTTCTATATCTATAGCCTTTTGCCCATAACGCTCTTCGTAAAATCACCTCGATTTTACTGTCTTTTGATCGAATCGCTTGCATATTCTTTTTCCTTTGCTCAGGGGTATGATTATCCATATTAATCACTCCTTCGCATTAGTCATATTATCATAACAGATGTCCGATAAAAAGGACTTTCTATATTTTTGAGAAAAATTCTTCATCAATTTCATAGTCCTTTATCTCTCTTACGCCAATACCGTATTCAGCCAATTTAGTCATAAACTCTTCACCGTCAATTAAATCAATTTGCTGTTTTCCGGGATTGCTAGCTTCTTCGATAGCTGGCTTAGAAAAAGATCCTGTTGTTATAAAAACACCTTTTTCAATATCGGTTGTCAGAGAACCGCGAAAATCTCTTATCTCGGCAGCACCAACAGATCCCTGATATCGCTTACACTGAAACGCAATATTAAAACTAAAAATACCGTTAATTCTTAGTTTTCCCGTTCCGTCAATACCCCCGTCTCCGGATTTTTTTGTAACATGTACATCATCGAAACCACATTCTCTTAAGAGTCTTTGAGAAAGCTTTTCAAATGAATACGGATTCATTTTTATTAATACTTCATATAACTTTTTTCGCCACGGTTTTATTTCATCGGGTAAATCTAAGCCACTATTTTCGAGCTGGTAATCTGAGATTTCCGGAGAACTATTTGGCTTGGCTTTCTGGTGAAAATTCTTTTGAATATACAAGCCGTCAACTGACTTTTTATTTGAAAAGTTTGGTGTTATTGTCCAAACACTTCTTGCACTATTGGCAATTGCACCATAATTCTTCAGCAGTGTTCTAGCCCATGCTAATCTGTAATGTATTTCAGACAAACTTGTACTGTTTAAATGAGGAATATCTAGAATTTCATCGGACAATTTCAAAACTGAAGTTGCTTTTGCATTGATTTCATCGTTCTTTCCGGATCCGCCAAGCTCTCTCAGAGCAACAAATGTTGCCTCAACAAGCTGCGCATATGTCGGCATCTGTATATTTTCGTTTTGTTTCATTTGTACTACCTCACAATGTTTTCGTCTGAAACGATTTCCACAATATCATCCATTGTACAATCGAGAGCTGTACATATCTTAACAAGAACATCGCTGGAGACAACGGCGCCGTCTTTGCCCATCTTGGTGATGGTGGCGATGCTGATGCCAGCTTTTTCGGCGAGTTCTTTCTTTTTCATATCGCGGTCGATCAGAAGTTTAAAGAGTTTCTTATAGCTTGCAGCCATTATATGACACCTCATAAATTAAAATATAATCATAGCATTTTAGCATAGATTCATTATAGCACAAATTGCGGCATATTACAATAGATTTCGACGGAGAAATCCTGCGATATCAGCATTTTTCGTTTTTTCGTCACAGTATTTCTTTGTTTACTGCGGTGCAATTGTTGACATCCAAAAGAGCAGATATATTTGCGCATTTGGAAATGACAAAGCCGATGAGGAATCGTTTGATTCTTCATCGGCTTTTCTCATAGCTATTTATTTACAGTCTTTGCAAGAGTATTCGGGTACGGTGCGTTCGTTTATCACCGATTCATAGAGCCGCCAACCGCCTGCAAGGTTATAGCAGTCGTAACCGTTGCCTGTGAGAATACGGCAGGCAAGATAGGAACGATGTCCCGAATGGCAATGAACGTAGACGGGTCTGTCTTTCGGGATTTCATTTATTCTTTGGCGCAGGGAGTCAAGCGGAATATTGACAAAACCGTCTATCTTGCCCTGCATTACCTCAAACGGTGTACGGGTGTCGAGCAGGAACACGCTGCCGTCGCGGGGGAGATTTTCCACGTCGTGCCAGAAGAACTGCTTGAGCTTTCCGCTGACGATATTTTCGGCAACAAAACCTAACATATTGACGGGGTCTTTGGCGCTGCCGAAGGGCGGCGCATAACAGAGTTCGAGGGTGGTAAGGTCGGTGATCTTCGCGCCGAAACGGATGGCGGTGGCAAGCACGTCCATACGCTTGTCCACGCCGTCAAAACCGACGATCTGCGCGCCGATGATTTTCAGTGTTTTCTTATCCCACAGCGCTTTTATTGACATCTGCGCCGCTCCCGGATAATAGGTGGCGTGGGATGCCGAATAGGTATAGGTCTTGTCGTAATCAATACCTGCCA
>JAZSRO010000078.1:0-1943 GCA_045538515.1 Acutalibacteraceae bacterium
ATCTTTGAGTGGTCGCAGAACGGCGCAAACAAGGCAAAAGACGGCTACGCGACGCATCATATCCGCCGCGGCGAGACCGAGATCACCCTCGAGCTTGATATGTCGATCCGCACGACTCTGCCCGAAAAATGGGATCTTGACGTGCTCTACATCGACACCTGCGGCACCCGCAAGCCGCCCGTGCCCGTCCGCCACTACCCCGAGGATGACGATTACGTCTCTCTCTCCCGCGGCCCCATTACTCTCGCCGCCGATTCCTCGCTCGGACGCGACGCAAAGAGCACCTTCAGCTTCAAAAACCTTGATTACCGCGTCTGCGAGGATGAAAATCACACCGTAAAACTCGAATTCACCGACGAAAACGGAGAAAAATTCTACCTCATCGACTACGGGACCGCCGGAAAGGATTGGCAAAGCGACATCGCGGCTTGGCTGCCGATATAATCAAAAATCCACCCGATTTTTCGGGTGGATTTTTGAGTTATATTTGCATTACGGCGAAGTTTAGGTACTCTTTATGATCGTTACGCCGAGCGCAACTGCTGAAATATCGCGCGCCTACAGAGTTGTGGACGATATCCAATAATTTTGTCTATTTCAAATCGGAACCTATCCCTCACTCCCGTCTCACTGCGGCTCGGTCACGGCGCAAAATTACCTTTGCGTTCCTGCAGAAAAACTGTAAAATAAGGCGCATTAACTCAGATACGGCTTCTCTCTACCACCGCAAAGATAATAGAAATCGCGAGGTCTTTCAATCATCTCGTGTGCAAAAATAAGAAGCGCGGCAAATGAAGATGCATGATCAAAGCTATATTTATAAATTGTTATAGTTTCGTCATCCATTTCAATATTTTCGGAATAGATTATATTGTATTTTTTCAAAATTGAAAGAATTTCATCAGCCTTTTCGGATGTTATACCCATATTATTTACTAAATAATTATTTGTAAAAGCCTTTCGGCTTCCGCGCTTATCGAGCATAATAAAAGCCTCGAATGTGTCCTTATCAGAAAAATCCTTGAAAAAAGTGGGATAATCAATACCATCTAAATAAGCTTTTTCAGGATTATTCTGGTTTGGAACCAACAAAAAATATTGTGAGTGATTGCCAAGTCCCATTCTTGTAAAACCATAATTATTCATCATAGATGAATACGCCTGCTTTTCCTCACCAATATCTTTTTGACAATCTTCGACCTTTTCAAAGCTAACATATTGAAGATTCGGATATAATGCACGCTCAATATCCCAACAAAAATCAAATGCCTTCTTCATTTTGTCCTGATACGGAGTCTCTGCAATATTCATAACCAAAGCTTTGTCAATATCACAATAAATATTTGTATTTCTCCCAAAAAGCGAATCGACCGAAACGCCAAAAAAATCCGCGATCGCGGGAAGGAGTTCGACGTCGGGCACACCTCCGTTTTCCCACTTTGAAACCGCTTGCGTGCTGACTCCGACAGCCCTTGCAAGCTCTTCCTGCTTGAATCCTCTCTCCTTACGAAGCGAAGAAATGTTTTTTCCTATAATTTCAATACTCATTTTTCTTTTCCTTTCATCAAAAAACTGTGAAAGCGCTTTCGTTGTACTTATTATACCACAAATATAAGTGGATTTCAAGCGAGGCAATATTGATGAAATCAAACGGTAGTTGATTGGGATTTTTGAAAAACAAAGAGTGGTTGATTTTTATTTAGTAATAGGGTGAAGGAGCGAAAACCTCCCCCAAGGCGGAGGTTTTACTCCTTCCGAAATGTCGGCGGGACGCCGCCATTTCGAAGCACAAAGGAGAGTTTCGACCGCTGCGGCGGTCGACTTAAGAAACTTTTTTTAGAAAAAGTTTCTTAAGAATCTTCAAAAAACTTGCCGCTGTTTTCTGCTTTTAATAAAATGCAAAAATTCCGCGCTTTCGCGCGGAATTTTTACTTTTCACTAGC
>JAZSRO010000001.1:0-1680 GCA_045538515.1 Acutalibacteraceae bacterium
ATAACCACAACAATACACCGAGCAAATTCACGGCAAGCATAACATAAAACGCCGGAAACATGGAAAGATCAAGAGAGAACACATCCTGCTTAGAGGACACAAAAAAGTTTATCCACGCGGCAATTCCGTAATATTGGGGAAGAAAAAGCAAATGTCCTATAAAAAAAGCAACGCCCGTACTCCATAAAACAGCCCAATACCATTTTGAAGAGTTTTTCCGGCAGTTGAAGCTCCACAAAAAAAGAATAATGCCGCAGAAAAAAAAGATTAGTCCAAGCTGCAGTATAATTTGCCATGGAATGTTGATGTTCTCAGCCATAAAAGAAAGATGCACCTTTTGTTTCAAAAGGATTTCTTTTATTGCCCTTTTGCAGAAAAAGAGAGCCCCTCCTGTCAGTGCAGATAACAAAACTCCGCCCGCACCCCACAGCAAAGCGTTTTTGCGTTTTTCTGATCCACCAGCCATAAATGCAGAAATCAACACTCCGATAAAGGCAAGTACAAGAATAATAATCAACTCAGCCATATTTCACCTTTTACATTGTAATGTCCAACCGTCTCATCGGTAATATACCATCTCCCGCAGTCGTTTACAACTGCGGAAAGAGAGAATTGTCAGTAAGTAATGGGAAGGTGTCCCATTTTTTCTGCAAGTTCCGGCAGCAGTTCAAAGAGCAGATCAAGGCGTTTCCTTGTAACCTTAAACAGAGGTAACTTATATCCATCGTGGGTCACCGCAAATACGCCGATGAATTGCCCTTTGTTTCCGCGAAATAATGTATTACAGCACAAGTGATCAACTTTGTCAAAAGAAAGTGCTTTCATTTTTTCTGCTTTTTCCGGGCTGAAATGTTTACAGCAAAAAAACTTTTTCTCCTGAAAATCAAATACGGTTATCCGTGGAGTGTACAGCGAATAGACCACAAATCCGATGATGATTACTGTGATCCAGCACACGGGGATGAAAACAGATGTTGCAACCGCCAGAAACATCAACACACCCCATACAATATAAGTGAATTTTGAAACATCCTGCCGGATGATCCCATAACGGGAGTTTTGATATTCCATTTTTTGCCGCAGTTCAATATTGTTCAGAGCAACGGCAGGCTGTTCAATATCAAGTGCGGCATAAAAGCGTTCTGCCGGAATAGTGTTTATATAATTTTTCAAAGTCTGAGGAATGTTTACTTTCTTTTGAAAAACGGTACGAAAAAAAAGAATTGCAAATCCCAGTGACACCAGATACAAGAAGACGCATTTCACCCAGCGGATTAATCTCCAATAGCCACGATACCAGAACATAATGGCACACTCCTGCGGATTTTCCGGGTCAACGATCACCTGCCGTTTGGTTCCGGGTTTCAGGTCTGGGAAAGAGTCGCTATCATAAACAATCTTTGTGCCGTAGTATAATTTGCCTTTGCAGGTGTATTTGTATTCCACATCTGCGACAACTTTAGTCCTTTTCCCGTCAGAGATCCGTTTCGTGGTATTTTTCAGAATAATCCCATCTACCTTGTCCCAAGTTTTTATACGCTTATCCCACATCAGCTGCCCGGTCATTTCCCATACACCAAGACTGAAAGTAATAAGTACCGCTGCCACCCAGATAATTTTGACTGCATTAGAGGAACGCAAGACGTTATTTGCCCATAATTCAACATCCGGAATTGTTCG
>JAZSRO010000060.1:0-14068 GCA_045538515.1 Acutalibacteraceae bacterium
TTTTCTCTTTGAAAATGAAGAACACGTTATGCTTGCTTATATGGATAAAGCTGACTGCAGAAGTTTAACGGGCGACGTTGCCGTTACCTTTATTCTTGTTGACGATGAAGACAGTATCTGGACAGATGAGGCGGCTGAAGAATTTAAAACAAGGGAAGAAACGGAATCAAAAAAGCTTGTTGAAAGCGCGAAAAGTTACGGCGCAGAAGTGATTTTTTCCTTTTATTGTATAAGAAGTAAGGCTGAAACGAAGTTTGACTATAATTCCCACGAAAAATGGATTGATGAGGTTCTGAAAAATGCAGAACTTCCTGAAAAGGATAAGGTTGCTTCTTATTTTAAGAAAAAGTATTCTGTAAAAGAAGCACCCGTGATTTTCGTTAAAAATTGCGACGGACGCGCCCTTGCCCAGCACGGCGGGGGAAAGACCGGCTTTGAATACGCCATTTTGTTTGCTCAAGACGAGGCGTTCTGTCACGAACTTATGCATCTTTTCGGGGCAAGGGATTTCTATTGGCCAAAGGAAGTGGAAGCACTTGCACTAAAGTATTTTCCCCATAGCAATATGCTTACTTCCGACCGCGAGGAAATTATTGTTGACGAGTTTACCGCCTATCTTATTGGCTGGACGGAGAAAATGACGGAAACTTCTCAAAAATTTGTTGACGAAACAGCGTGGCTGACCTTCGATTACCTGGAGAAAGCTCACGAAGAAGAAGTTATTACGGGCGTGGGCACCATAGATTTCGACGACAGCTCCTATACGGGCGACCTTCTCTACGGTACGCCTAACGGCAAGGGTAAGCGTCTCTGGGACGACGGCGATTACTATGAAGGCGACTGGGTTATTGGCTTAAAAGAGGGGTTCGGGAAATTCGTCTGGAAAAACGGCGACGTCTACGAGGGCAACTGGAAAGACGATAAACGACACGGCTACGGCATAATTGTCTGGGAAAACGGTGATACATACCAGGGCAACTGGAAAGACGGTGAAAGAGAAGGTCAGGGCAAACTTGTCTGGGAAAACGGCGACGTCTACGAGGGCAACTGGGTCAATGGCATAATGGAAGGTCAGGGCAAACTTATATGGGCAAGCGGTAACGTGTACCAGGGTCAATGGCATAACGATAAGTGCGACGGATACGGCAAAAAGACCTGGTCTAACGGCGACGTCTACGAGGGTCAGTGGTCTGACGGCAAAATGAATGGCTTGGGCAAATATTCATGGCATGACGGGGACGTTTTTGAAGGGCAATGGCTCAATGATGAGCGTCACGGCTTTGGTAAATATACTTTTTCAGACGGTTCGGTCAGAGAGGGACGTTGGGAAAAGGGCCAATACGTGGGAAAGTGAAAAAAGGGACGAAAAGTCCCTCAGAGCACTGACAAACCCTCACAAACATAAAATCCTGCAAGGAATTTGCAGGATTTTATTTGCTTCGTTGTATTGGTTTGAAAACTCAATCACTTACCGTTATGTAAGATTCGTTTTGCAAACTCTATGCCTTGCAAGGATTTGTCAAACTATGACAGTCTGCTGACAAAGTCAGCAGACTGAAATACAAGGAATGACCTTGTGTTTTGCTTTTTATCCTCTTGCGTAACCTTTCATACAGTCGGTCTGAATACTCATTAACGCTTCACCTGAACAATCAGAGTAGAATGCTTTTGCAATAAAAAATTTTATATTTTCCACTTGATATCAAGACTGTCTTTTGTTGCATCAATGCGTTCAATCAGCGCATCTACAACTGTAATCTTATCACTTAATAAAAGTTGTTCCCATTTATCCATATAATTAGATATAATACCGATGTTACAATGATTATTTTGCTCGATCTTTATTATATCTGACTGAAGTTCTTTCTTCTTAGCATCCAACTGGGAAATCCGTTCATTTATATAATTCATAACAGTGTCATTAGCAGTTGCAATCTTATCAATCAATGAAGATATTTCTTCATCAATCTTTTTGATTTTTGTCTTTATCTCTATTACCTGTACGTTGACGCCTTCTTGCTTCTGCTTTGATAATGTTTTAAATTCTTCCAGTTTTTTAAGCATTTCGTTAAAAATAATATTATCAACCTCATCTGCATTCAACGAACCAAAATTACATCCGCCCGCGTGATACTTATTTGTGCAAAGATAATAACGGTTATCAGCCTTGGTTTTACATTTATAAATCTTTGCAGTAAGGGCGTAACCACAATGTGCACACTTAATCTTTCCTGCAAGCCATGTTGCTTTTGCTTTAACAGGCTTTGCAACACTTTGATTATTCAAGCACTTAGTACGGCATTTTATCCATATTGATGAATCAACCAACCCCATATGCGGTGCCAGAACTAACGTGTGTCCTTCTAAAGATATGGTTTTTCGTTTTAAACTGTCCCCTGAATAAAGGTACGCACCATTAACTCCAATAAAATCTGCTGGCTCATTTACTATATTTGTGCCTTGTGCCTTAAAAAACTCATACAAATTATAATCGGCTTTTACGTACGCAGGGTTGATTACCACATCACGCAAGCGGCTTCTGTTAAATAGTTTACCGTCACGCTTTCGTATACCGTGCTTTTCTAAATAACGCATCACATCACCCAAAGAAGTTTGTGGTTCAGCATAAAGCGAAAAAATCAACCTAATGATTTCTGCTTCAGCCTCGATGGGCTCATACATTTTTGTCCGTATTCCGTCAATAAAAGTTTCTTTAAGTTCAAACCCAAATGGAACTCTTCCTCCCATATAAAACCCTCGTTTACTTCGTGATGAATAAGCATCAATAACACGCTGTTGAATGGTTTCACGCTCAAGCTGTGCGAAAATCATTACGATCATCAGCATAGCCTTGCCAATAGGTGTTGAAGTGTCGAATTTCTCCATTGTACTGACGAAATCGACACGGTTCTTTTGAAAAACTTCAATCAAATTTGCGAAATCAAGCACTGAACGGCTGATACGGTCGAGACGGTAAACGATAACACGGTTTACTTTACCCGCCTCTATATCACGTAACAAGTCTTGAAACGCAGGGCGGTCTATGTTTTTACCACTATAACCCTTGTCGGTATAAACTTTATAACTTTCTCCTGTCACTTCCTTTTTACAAAACTCGATTTGACTTTCAACGGATATGCTGTCTATCCTGTCAACCGATTGTCTTGCATAAATTGCGTCAAAAAGATTCAATTTTTACTCCCTTCTTCGCAAAAAGAAGCGGAGCTGCTGACATATATATTATACCATAACAGCCCTTTTTCTTCAAGGTTTACAGGACATATATTTATAAAAAACATCATATAATTTTGCTTCTATTTGTAGTTTTACTTCTCTTTTTTCGTCCACAGAAAATTGAGGTGTTAAATTGGTAATCGACACGATTTTGTTGCCGATTTTCTGCTCCCAAGACTCTGCGACATAATTTACCATGCAGTCCGTCTCCTTCCTTTTGCGAATATTTTTCTTTTATTAAAATATGATTTGCGTCTTGTCCTCTATACCAAAACGCGTTTTATTAGAATTCTTATCTTATCTGTCAGGCATCGTGGAGAGACGGTGCCTGACCTATACTTCCCATTACAAATGAAAATCAAAGATTTTCGTATATAAATTAAATAGCTCCTTCATCTATGAATAATCAACGTTAGTGTTTGCGTTTTCTTGCAGGCTTTTCTGCAAGATAGGTGTTCGTAATGTCCGGTCTGTGATGACCAAGTGCTTCGCTGGTCTTGTGTTTCGGCTTGTAAAAGCCGTTATCTCTTAGTCTCTTAAATTCATTCTGTGCGTAATAATAACGAAGTCCGTGCCAGGTTAAAACATCTTTTTTCGGCTTTTCACCGGGCTTTGTCTGTTCGGTACGGTTCTGTACCGTAAACTTATCTCTGTGGGCAGTCATCCAATTTTCCAACGATTCCTTTTCGTGCTTAACGCCACCTTTACCGTTAGGACTAATAATATACTCCATTGACTGCAGCTTGTTTTTCTTCGCAAAATTATATAACTCTAATAGCAGTTCCTTCTGTTCTCTCGTCACAACGGGTATCGCACGCCGCTGACCGCCTTTGCCTTTGACCGTAAGCTCATCGTAGCGCAGGGCACGTTCTACGCAGTCAAGTCTAATTCGGCAGCACTCAATACGTCTAAGCCCAAAGGTTGCGCCAAGTTTAATGCTGTAATACACATCCATTCTGCCGTGTTTTTCGGCGAGTACCAATCCGCCGGCAATCTCTTCCTTTAGCCACGCTCTGTCTTCTTTACCGAGTCTGCGCTTATCTAAGCCTAACGACTCATTATCAGGCAAACGGTTCTTACCACCCATAATTTCGTAATAAAAGCGAATACCCGATAGTCTTGCTCTCATAGTTGTGGGTGCAAGACCTTTTTGTTTCATCTCTTCAACATAAGCACGAAGATGTTTACCCGATATATTAACGAACTTCTGACCGTTGAAATTTTTAGCATAAAAGCTTCCCATCATCTTGGCGTACTTATAATAATCATTCTGGGTTACAAAACTCTTGGTATTATTACGCTTGTACGCCTTATTCAATTGATCGAATATCTGATCTTCGTTTGTTCTCTTTTTATCAGCCATTACCTTTCTCCTTTCCTCAAAATTTTTTGGTACACAGGTTTGCTCTCCCAACACTATGTACCTGTATCTAAAATTTCGTTCACAGCTTTTTAAGGGGATTAAAAGTTGTGTACGAAAATTTTATTTTTATGTATCTTCTTCACCTCAAATTTTATTGACGAAAATTATTTCTAAAAATTTTTCGGCTCACATAGGCCGATTCACAGCCTATGTGAGCCGGCTCTAAAAATGATAATCATATTTTTCGTTGTCATCAAAAAACGAAAATAATCATGCGTTTAGGGGTTAGCCGCAGGCGTGAAAAAAAGAATCTAAAAATTATCTATAAATACTCTTTTAATGATTCCAAAATGAAAATCATTTATCATCGAAAAATGACGTTGTCAAGGCGTTAGGATATAGTTATCCCATTGGTATTCAGGTAATGTTTCTTTTTGATTCTTTTATACTGTTTTGTTTTAGCGCCTTGACAACAGGCTCCACTCGAATCCGAGTGCAACAGTTTCTTTATGACCTTCAGTCCTAAAGAAACTGTTGCACTCCCATAAAAGAGAGTCATTATCATTCCTTAAAGACAGTCATTTTAATTGAAAAGCATATCAAAATTAGTATCATTATTAAATTGTTCCCATAAGGGTGAGTACAACGGAACCTCGTACCCAACACAGAAAAATTAATATAAAAATAATGAGGTTCCTTATGTGCGTTCTCTTGAAACAAGAGTGTAAATAAATTACTGCACAATGCCGAATATAGTCCCATTCATCGAACGGTCAATATGCAATCCCTCAACCACAGATTGTCCGGCAGGGCTTTTCAAACGATTAAAAGCTACCTAAAACATTCGGATCTAAAACGGAAAATTGTCAGGAATCCGTCTTTGCTGATACAAGCATTTTCTGCAATCGAAGCTGATGTCCGTCTCGTCTATGCAGGCTGCGCACTTATTTTCGTTCACAGATCGCCATAAGTGAAAACCAATCTGTATATTGCACTTCGCTTCTTTCGCCCACTGTGCACAAGTGGTTTTGTCACACTGTACCATCCGGTCTGCCGTGTGCACAGGTTCGCAGTCGAACAATCCTTGTTTCGTAACGGCTCTGCTATCCGCACATTTTAATTCACATCGCCTTTGTGAAGGGCTCTGTATATCACGACTTTTCCTACTTACCTTCTTCAGACCACCGCGTGAAAGTGGGTTCTGATTTATTGCGGAAAATCATAAAAACGAGCAACGTAATAGGTCGATTAAAAATGTGTCGCCTATCTTCCATATATCATCCTGTCCGTTGCCGAAACAGTGATAGCTCTTTAATTCCGTATTTCCACTTCTTCGGTTATACAGATAATCAGCCTTAGAGCATCGGCTGATAAAGTTTGACCTAACTTCGAAGGGTCCTCTGCTAGTGATTTACAGCCTGTCGCAGAACTCAGACTGCTGTACTCGGCACCAAACCTTTGGTGCAACTAACTTTCTGTGCTATCAAATACAATCATTTTGAACCACCTTCCTTTATGCGTTTATTTTGAACCCGTCACTTAGCGGAGAACAAAACATAAAAGAAGGCAAAAAGATAACAAAAAAGCACCTAACCCTCAAGGTTAAGTGCTAACTTGCAGTCCTTTTGCCTTTGCCCTATACGCAGGAGCCAAGCATAACAAACAAGCGCAATTAACCCTTTCGGAACATTGCATTTTCGTTATCTTTTAAAAACACTCCTGCTTTATTTTAAATGTAGCATAGTCAGTTTAACACGCGGATTTTAGGGTGTCAATGGGTTAAGAAGAATCCACGACTCACAGGTCGTGCAAATTTTTAAGCAGCTCGGATTCTTCAATTCCAAACACATCTGCTATATCGGCCAACACTTCTATACTAGGCATAATTTTGTTGTTTAAAATGCGATTAATATAGCTAACGTTCTTGCCGATATTAGTGCTTAGCTGTTGACACGAATAATTTCGTTCATACATAAGAGCGTTTAAGTTCTTTATAAAGCCCGCTCGCATCTCCTTGTGTCTTTGTTCTCTTCTTTTCTTTGCTTCTTCATCATGGTTTTTCATATTTTTAACCTCTTTTATAAAAAATTAAGAGCCGCGAACCCGCGACTCTTTGGTTAAAAATATGAAAAAGGTTATATATGACTTTCAAGAAAACATTAACAAAGGGGGAAGCAATTATAAAAAACTAATGTAAAATGACTGAATTATATTAAACAGGCACGGAAAATTCCGTGCCTGTTCGTTCAATACTACTTATATACCATTTATTTTTTTTGATAACGTTGATTAGCCACCTCAACAAGAAATGTCAGCGTTGAAATTTGAGTTTCGGTAAGCGGTTCATCGTGTTGAACTATCAAATAAGAATCAAGTGCTTTAAAAATACTAATATACATCCCTTGCCAAGCACAATTACACTTGATATCGCCCTGCAAATAATCATCAAACTGATTTGAACGATATTCTTTTATATGAACTTTGGGCTTATAACTTGTCGAATATCCTAAAATGCCATAATCCCAATAGAAATGTGTTGCCTTTATATCACTCTTTAAAATACAAAACATAAGTGCTTGTGATAAATCCAGTTGAGTTATTTGTTTTTCTATTTCATCCAATTGTTCTACATTAAAATGGTTATATCGCAACACTGCATAGGTAGCTTCGTTTAGCTCTTCCATATTTAAAAAGTAATCTTTTAGCGCAGTATAATGATCGGTGGTTTTTATTTTTTCAATGATATCTAAAGATAAATATTTCTCAAATATACCTATAGGAATTGGTTCTGTCATTGGATCAAACGGTATATGTGAGTCAACTTCATAATCCGAAAGAGCCAATGACAATGGATCTAATGTAATATTCATAATCAACATCATTCCAATGGCGTATTTCAAAAAAGAAAGAAAAAGATTTGTTCGCTCCTCTTGGTCTGTGAAATTTGAAATATTGTTAGAAACATAAAAGGTATCAAAACCCTGTTTATGTATATACTTATTTGCTTTTTTCAACAATTCATCATATTGTTCAAAGAATTCCGGGATAACAGTTTTAATCTCATTATATGCATCATTTTGACGGCTAAGTAAATCCTTAACTGCTTTATCCGTCGGAAATCTACCCTTTTCTTTCCAAAGTTCATACTTATCGGCATCAACTGCAGATAAAAGCATATTGTTCATATTCTCTATTGACTGTCGTAAAGAATAGAATGCGCAATCGAAATAACCATCCTCGTATAAGAAAAAAGCGTGTTTTAACAGTTCTACCGATTCACTGAAAAACATATTACAAAACATCTCGTTAAGATTTCCAGTGGTGGGTATCAATGCTCGGAGTGTGCTCAACAATTCATCATGTTCAGGCAACTGCCTTTTCACCAAAAGACTGTGATCTTGTTCAAACAATATTTCTTCCCATTCGGATTTGTTCATTGAATTCACCTCACTATCTCATTTTTTGATTTGATAGTAGTTATTATTTTAAGTTCAAACACACTCAATCGTCAAACTCTTGAGTTAATGTTCTACCCTTAATGCGTACTTCAATCTTAGAAAGGATCTTTGCTGGGTCCATATCCTTATGGTCACTTGTTAACTGTCCTTTTTCAGGTTTAATAAAATACTGCACTTTCTCTTTTGTGTCTTTATGTCCAATGTAGAGCACAATTATCGTATCCCCATCTTTATCGGTTTTCACATCAGTATTTATCCAATAACCTGTTTCTGTTTTCATTTTTTCTTTAATTTCGGAAACATACCAGTCATCAAGTCTGATTAACTTGGCATTTTTAAACTCTGGTATGTTTAACTTTTTTAGACAGCGATTCCTTAAATCTCTATAATTTTCAACTAAAATAGGCGTTTTACATCTCGGACATTGATAAATAAGTCTGCCGAACTCATTAGATAGAACATCTAATTCTAACTCCGGATGTTTAGTGCAATGAAAATGAATTCCTTCTTGATTACAACAATAATATGTTTTCCAGTTTTCTTCTACTGTAGAAAAGTTAGTACAATCCCCATATGTCGCCTTGTTTCCGTCGCTCAGAGAACACTTTCGGAATGATATTAGATCATCCAGCCTATATATTATTTTATCACTCACTTTTACTATACCACCATTAACTTTATTTTCTATATAAAGATTCTATTTCTTTTGAGAGGGCTTCTTTTATAATTTTCAATTCGTGTTTCATCGTCATTTTATTGGAGTCGTTATAGTCACTATTATCGATGAGATTCTCACAGAATTTATGGAGAACTTCATTTCCTTGTTTTGATTCGTTATAGCCAACTCTCGCAGTCAATCCCCATTGTATAGCGGAGATATAACTTCTTTTCAAATTATCAAATTCGGTCACTTTTTCACCTCACTAATTGTTTTTGTTATATTTTTTCCGAACGTTGCAACATCATTATTCACTTACCAATTTCTGATACATCTTCATTAGCTCTGCCACGCAGGTGCTTTCGGTCATAGTCTTTACATCAAAGCCATATGCTTGCATCACGGCACGGTCGTTGGCTTGGTGTGCCTTTCGGAGTTCCGGTGGCATTGCAACTTCATCGTAGAGATCAGCCAAAGAGCAATCGGGATAGAGAGCGCGAGCGTCAAGAATGACCTGTGCAGTTTCTTCAATCTTCTTTTGCTGTTCAGCAGTGGGATTGGGCCAAGGGAAGTTGTTGTAGACAATATCTTTAGAATAACGGTAATCGCTTTTCATACGAGCACCAACGCAACGCATCCATGCCATATGAACATTTGACATCAACACTCCGAATTCATATAATCCTGCGTTTTCGATAATAAATAATGTATTTCCGGCTATTGTTGTGTTATCCAAATAACCCATTGGAATATATCTACGCCCTTCCGACGATGTAATAGGAATAGCAATGTACTTATGTGGATTTCGTTGTTCTCTAAAAAGTGTAGGCGTTGCTGCTTTTTTTCTTGCGCCTGCATCATTGCTACTTGCTCGCATTTCTTGCACCGCTTTAACTCTTTGCATAACCAGTGGCATATTCCTTAATTCGGCAGGGGAGCAATTAACGAGCCACAGGCACCAGCGTTTTTTGTTATTAATGAACTCATATCCCATCATATATCGCTTGATATACGGAATAGCGTTGGGTTCTTTTCTTATAAACTCCTCATAATCTTTTTCTTCAATGATAAGATTTCCTCCATCCATAGCCTGATTACCCATAATAATTTGCGGTACATTACAGATAGGAGTGCTTTTGCTTCTTATCAACAAGTCAGAGCCTTCAATCAAATATGGACTTATATTATCAACAATCTTAACTTTTCCAGAGGAAAATATTACTTTCTTTCCGTGATGCAAGTGTGAAAAACCAATAATCACACAATGTACACTTGCTTTATTATTGGATTCGCTTCCCCAAACAAAAGTAGTCCAAGCAAAATCAATATGAATATTATATTTTGAGATAAGTAAGCTCCAAAGGTCTCCTACCATTTGTCCTTGCGTAATTGAATTCGTTGACACAAACGCAACTTGACAATGTGTACCTTGAATATATTCCGATGCGAGTTTATACCAACAACAAACGTAATCCAATAATGCGGTTTTTATTTCTTTCCCGAATATCTCTTGCATATCTTTTTTCTGTTCGCTATTAGCAAACTTAAATCCCACAAACGGAGGATTGCCCATAATGTAGTTCAGCTTGTCCTTCGGCACAACAGTTTCCCAATCGGTGCGGAGTGCATTGCCTTCTACGATGTTGGCATAGGATTTCAGTGGGAGGAAATCAAGGGACATATTTACGATATCCTCGGTTTCTTTGAGCATCTGGCTTTCTGCAATCCAAAGCGCAGTTTTTGCAACGGTTACGGCAAAGTCATTAATCTCGATACCGTAAAATTGACCGATGGACACCTTGATGATATCGCCGATATCAAGCAAAATCTGCCCTTGGTTTATAATTTCAAGTGCTTCGTTCTCCAAACGGCGCAGAGAAATATAGGTTTCGGTTAAGAAGTTACCAGAACCACAAGCAGGATCAAAGAACGTAAGATTAGATAGTTTTTCACGGAAGGCCTCTGCCTTATCGTTGCGAATCTTGGGTACTTTTAGTTCCTTGATTTCTGCAAGTTCTTCGCGGAGTTCATCCAGGAACAGCGGATCAATCACCTTATGGATATTCTCGATAGAGGTATAGTGCATACCACCGCTGCGACGGGTTTCGGGGTTCAAGGTAGACTCAAATACGGCACCAAAGATGGTAGGGCTAATCTGCGACCAGTCAAAATCCTCACTTGCGTTATGAAGAAGAAGGTCAACGATTTCCTGTGTGAAATTAGGAATCTCAATATTTTCGTCAGCAAATAAGCCGCCGTTTACATAAGGGAACGCCGCCAAAGCGTCATCCATATAAGGATCACGCTCTTCGGTTTTGGTATCGAGCACACGGAAAAGGTCAATGAGTGCACGACGCACGTCTTTCACGTTAAAGCTCTTTATGTAATTATGGAATTTCAGATGACCACCGAAAATACCTGCGTCCTCTGCATAAAGACAAAACACAAGACGGACACAAAGCATATTCAAGCTGCGCAGAGTTTCTTCACTGTCGGGATGAATATACTGCTTCAGAATGGCATCGTACAGTTTGCCCACAAGCTCACCGGCTTTGATGGAGATCTGTTCCTCGCGGTGCAGAAGCTCACTCTTTTCTTCTACAAGAAATTGCAGGCGATAATACTCCTTGCCGAGATCCTTAAGCATTATACTTTCCGGCTCACCTGTAGGCTTCTCCATATCGTAGATAAGGAACTCTTCAAAATTGCAAGTGATGATCCAACGAGGACGCTGCGAATAAGGCAGTGCCGCCGAATATCTCTGTGCCTGCTGAAAAGGATTGAGCAAAGTACCATCCGATTGACGAATAGGACTACGCAAATTAAGTCCCTTCTTTTTCTGTTCGATCAACACATGCGTAGAGGGAATATGACCGTCAATAAAGCTGGTATGGTCCAACTTTACGCGTTCTTCAAACAATATAAACTTTTCGGGCTCCGCAACGCCCAACACGTCACGTGCAAGCGAAAGCCAAAAGGACTGGCTGTCGCTCTTTTCGTCACCACGATCTTTCCAATATTCCGCAAAAGCCTTTGCGGCTCTTTTTCTATCTGTTTCTGTCATAATTTCATCTCCAAAACTTATAATTGATTTTTAAACGGTGTTTATTTGATGTATTCTATTTCAAATGTTTCTTTGGTAGAGACATACATATCGTTTCTGCTTTTATACTGCTCATATGACATTGAAATGTTTTGTTTATATTCATAACCGTATTGGTTCTTCCAGTAGAGGACCAAACAAACATCTATTTCTTTTCTATTAATTTTTTCTTGAAATTCAATATTGATGGGTTCCTGAAGTTCGTTAATATTCGTTTCTTCAAAAAAATAGTTGGAATTTTCGTGTTTTGAAAAGTCGTTATTAATGTATAGATCATAGCCACTTACAAAGCCAAAGGAATTGCCTCGTTTAAAGAATCTAAACTCGATGGTATTCCCTCTAATTATTTGGTTTTTAGGTGGAACAAGATAAGCTATTTTATCCTTACATGACATATCGGCTAAACGTTGATTGATCATATTTGCATTTTCGTTTTGCCACAATGAAACAGCCGCTAATGCAACCGTACCAAAATAAGCCATGTATCCATACCAGAAATCAGGATTGTCAAAGATATTAATTGCAAATATAAAATATATTGCCAATATGGCGATGATCGGCAATATCAAAAAGAAAATTGCTGAAACTACAATAAATGATTTTTTCATTATGGTCTTCCTCTTTTAATTTTTCTTGCACCTTAAACTAGTAATTACTCTTCGGTGTACTCATGAGGTCTTTCTTTATAGTCCTTGACCTTATACTCACCGATGGTGTCGTATTTACTTGCTTTGGTTTCGGTTGGGGTGTTGGTTTCATTATCTTCACCGAGGATTGCATCGAAGAAGATACGTTCGAGATATTCGTATTTTGAATAAATACCTTGTGAAGCCCAAACGAGTGCGTTACGAACGTAGGCTGAATTTGTCTTAAACAGTTCGTGTTCAACTTCAAATCCCAATGATTTTGCAAGCAGTACCGCAAACACTATAACCGTTCTTGTATTACCCTCACGGAACGGGTGGGTTTGCCAAATGCTCGCAATAATACGAACAAGCTTGAAAACAATATTCTTATCATTATCGCCGGTTCTTTTAAGCTTGGCGATTTCTTTCATTGTTTCGTTTAGCTGCTTTTTAATTTCTTTGGGATAAGCATAACGAACGGTATCACCGCCGAGAACATCTTCGTATTTCACCATTTGAATGGTACGGAATTCTCCCGCCCAATCAAATATCTGACCGAAAATATTGTGGTGGATATCCTGCAAGGTTTCGGTATTAAACTTGTCGTACTTATAATCATAAATTGCCGCCATAGCAAGACCGGTAATGTCCGCCTCTGCCTTGCGCAGCAATTCTGAATCTTTTATATCTGCTAAATTTTTAAGCACATTTACTTCATCATATAAATAAGGATCACGCATTTGTTATACCTCCGTTGCAAAACCATATCTTCTAAGTGTTTGCTCGAACACCGATAAGAATGTTATATTGCCTTTTTTCCAATTGGCAAGGTCGGTTTTAACCTTATCACTTACGGGAACACCCTCAATTGAGGTCATCGCATCGGAAAAGGAAATTCGCTTTTCTTTTTCGTCAGCAGAAATGCTATCCATACCGCTTGTGAGCTTTAACATTTTTAATTTGCGAAGCAATGTCTTATCCAACAACTCTGCGGCGGTTTCAATATCGGCAAGTCTGATTAAAATCTCAGGCAACTGTGATTCATATTCTTTCCTTATGGAAAGTTGATTTGTTATATCTTGAGCTTCTTCCGCCTTAATATATTTACTTTCAACAGTATCACCGTTACGAGTTTGCAAATATAAATATTGCTTACCGCCAATCGTCTTTTTAGAAATATATCCCTTTGGCAAAACACTAAGTTTTTGCTCAATTTCAAGTTTCTGCGCAAGTAGTTTTTTATACTCAAAAATAATATCGGTCATAATATTACCTCCTGACTACTAATAGTATATCACAAATTAACCTACAAATCAACAATAATTTGAAAATTTGTAGGTTAATTATAACTATGCTGTAATCAGGATAGCAATGATTCAATTTGATTTTCTTTCAAGACCACCATCACTTGCAACAAACAAGGTGATGCCTAAACAGAGTCGAACACTCTATACTGCCACAAACAAAGGCTATTTAACATCTTTTAAGAAAACAACAAACCCGAACGTTTCACCGATTGGTAAAAGGTTCGGGTTTGAATGCTTTGGTGCGGATAGCAGGACTTGAACCTGTATGAAATTGCTTTCACACGGACCTGAACCGTGCGCGTCTGCCAATTCCGCCATA
>JAZSRO010000010.1:0-1932 GCA_045538515.1 Acutalibacteraceae bacterium
GATTTGTCTGCCTTGTTTTATAGCATAGTCGAGGGCGATTTTGGTGCCGCTTTTGCGGGTGGCTGGTGCGTTAGGTTCATCGTAGTAGACGATACAATAGCGGCTTTTATCTATCATCTCATAATTACGCTCGACATAGGCGGCTCTGCCTGATTTCAGTATTTTCTCGGGGTAATAGGTGTCCTCGTAGCTCTCCAGCAAATAGTTCTTATAATGCTCGCTTATATACGGATATTCTGCTCGTACATAAACTCGTTTTATGTGCGGGTATTTTTCTTTTATTTCGGTTACTGTTTCTTGGCACAGGCTATTAAATCGGCTCTTGCTCCCGAAAAGAAAAGTATCAACTTTTTCGTCCACAATCAGTTTTTCAATAATCTCTTTAAGTTTTGATTTTAGTTCTTCGGTTTCGTTTATCTTTCTATGACCGAAAAAGCAACAAGTTTTCTCTTTCATAATAAATCACCACCGACCCAAGTTTACCATATATGGACTAAAAAGTCCATATATGGTCGCTGTAATCTTCCTAAAAAGCATAAACTATATATAGAACTTTTTAGGGGTGACATTATGGATACGAGAAAAGCCATAGCAAATAGATTATTAGAATTATGCGAGCAAAAGAGATTATCGGTAAACGCTCTTGCAAGAATCTCGGCAGTACCGCCCTCAACATTAAAGAATATAATCAATGGTGGTAGCAAGAACGCAGGTGTTGTTACTCTTAAGAAATTATGTGACGGATTAGAAATTTCTCTTTATGACTTCTTCGATACTGAAACATTCAAAACCTTAGAACAAGAAATTAAATAACATTTATTAACGAAAAAACGCTCTGCCACGGCAGAGCGTTTTACTATTTTCAGTACTATTTACAGTATATTTCTATTGCCTTTGAAACGAAAGCGGCTGTGCCGTCACCGTTTTTATCGATGTTAGTTTTGAATCGTTCATCGGCGACATACATTTGACCGAGGCCTGCTAGGATTTCGGTTGTGCAAGTGTAGTAATTCTCAGTGATATATGTTTGTAATTCTTTTACAAGCGCCTGAGCATCATCCGAGTCTGCGGTGTGTCCGTTCTTTATACACTCGGCAAATTCGGTGAAGATGACCATTAGTCCATCGTTTACCTCTTGCCATTTATCCTTATTGTAATTAACTGTCTTTTGTTCGTATTCTTTATAGGCTTCGGTTTCGCCAAAGCGTTGTTTTACTTCAAAAGCATAATTATTCATATGACTTATCCTCACTTCACTGTTTCATACGGCCAGTCGATGATGCCGCCGAATTCTTTTACGTTGGTGTAGCCGAGTTTCACAAGCTCCTTGGATGCGATTTTACTTCTTCTACCGCTGCGGCAGTAGACAAGTATCAGTTGATCTTTGTCGGGCAATACTACATGTGCTTTTTCAGCAACATCTTCATGCGGAAAACAAATTGCATCTTTGATGAAACCTTCTTCATACTCCTCAACAGTCCGAACATCTATGATAACATAATCCTTTTCGGTGTCCATAATAGTTTTTGCTTGTTCGGCGGTAATCTGTTCGTAGGTTAGCGGATTTTCGTTCTCGCCACCACAAGCGGTCATTCCAAATAATGATAGAGATATTAAAAGCATTATAATCAATCCTTTAACTTTTTTCATAGTATTTGCTCCGTTTTGTTTTTTTATAAACTGAGTATCCGTTTTTCGATCTCGGCAATTACAGCTTTGAATACCTCATCGCTTTGTCCTGTGGGATCAGGCAGGTTCCAGTTATCGTCAAAGGCTCTGCCGATATAGGGGCAACCAACGTCACAACCCATTGAAATGACAATATCGGGTGTGGGTATTTTGTCAATAGTTTTACTATACTGTGTTTGCTCCATATCAATACCGTAGAGTTGTTTCATAAGCCGAACGGCATCCTGATTAATTTGCGGTTTG
>JAZSRO010000091.1:0-1730 GCA_045538515.1 Acutalibacteraceae bacterium
CGCTGCTTTAAAAGGGTAAAAAAGTCAAAAAAATTACCGTAGAATAAATGTTTATTGTATCCGATTTCCTCCTTTACAGATAAAAAAGTGCAACAGAATTTTATATCCTATTGCACTTTAATGTTTTATTATTTAGTTCGACAAATTGGAATTTGTCATAAAAATCGCTCTAACATCAATAAACAATATATATTGGTGTATTGCTGACAGTCAGCTTCCTGCCGATTTGTATTTCATTGCCGTACATATCATAAGCGGTGTAATCACCTTCTGGTGCAGCAATTTTAGTTTTATTTCCAAGACTGTAATATACTTCAATTTTATTTGAGTTTGCCTTATATTCGTCAATCACAAGATTCTTTTCGCTTGAAATGTTCCTGACAAAATCCGCATTGCCGAGAAAACGGATAACCGTTGCGTAAGTTATTACGGCTTCGGCAGGCTGAAGATATTCGTTGAAAAACGCAAAATCGTTGATATCGTTTTCAGGTGTAACGGTTTTTCTGAATGCGAAGGAAACAAATCCGCTTGCTCCTGTTGAGCGGGAGTAAAGTGCCTTGCATGCGATTGTTGCCGCATCTGTGCCGCCTACACCGCTTTCGCTGTTGAAACCGCCGTTTGAAAGTCCTGCCGATTTTGTAAGCGATAACATCTTGCCCATATAATTATAGTAATTATCGAGTCCGTCGTGGTTGTGATAACCGTAATTATCGAGCAGATTTTTATTCATCAGCTCTGCTGATTTCTGATAGAAAACAAGGTTACTTTCTTTTTCTGCAACAGCAAGTCCGCCCGAATAAACATAGGCAGACTGATTTTCGGCTTTGATTATTGTAGCGGTTTTTTCAAGAAGCGAAAAATATTCTTCGGGAGTGCCTGCGAAGAAATACCAGTTCGGCTCGTTCCAGATTTCCCACAGAATGTCAGTATTGTCTGCATAATGTGCGGCAACCTTTCTTATGAAATCTGACCATACATTTTCATCGGGAGGGTAAGTCCAACCGATTGATTCATCGTAATTTCCTTTATATTTTTCTGCGGCAGACCATTTGCCTGCGTTGAAGCCGAGAAGCCAGTTATATTTCATATTGCGCTCGTTGACCTTGCCGACAAGGTAATCCTGCACGGAGAAATTTACTTCACCGTAAGCCTCACTCTGCATTGCACCCCAACCGACGCTATCCTCACGGACAAGATTCACACCGAGATATTCAGCTGCATCAAGAATTTTAACTACTGATTCAGCGGCAGTATAATTCGGAAGCTGAAAACCCTGACCCCAAGTGTAAGCACGGGTGATATACGGCTGAATTCCGAAGTAAAAGCTGTCGCTTGCCTGTACATTTTTCGGAAGAACACCAATGTTGAAACTGTATTTGGTTCTGTCGGTCAGTTCAATCGCAACAGTAAAAATTCCGTTTTTATCGGACGAAAAAGTGAAGGTGTTATACGTAAAAGCTGAATTGAATGTGACGTATCCACGCTTGTCAAAGCCTATTTGCTCGCTTCTGACGGAAATTTTTGCTCTTGTGCCGTCAAGAGATTCATCAAGGCACTCAATTATAACCTTAATTTCATCGTCAGGCACAAAAAGATTACTTTCACCAACAACTCCAAAACGTAAATAATCGCTTTCGCCGTTTATATAGTATTCGGTTTCGGTTTTCGTCTGCGTGATAACAAGTTGTTTTTCAGGGAATAGTCCAACGAAAAACATATCAATTGCAAAC
>JAZSRO010000047.1:0-2306 GCA_045538515.1 Acutalibacteraceae bacterium
TCGACGTACCTTTGTACGCCTTCGGGTGCCCAAAACAAAGCTTTGCTTTGTTTTGGCTCAGTTTGTTCATTCTGCGCATTTTTTCCTATCCCCTTAAAAAGGAGCTGTAAAAAACAATTTGTTTTTTTACAGCTCCTTTTAATAAAATTAATTGTTATCTTGTGTATCAGCCAAGTAAGAAATCGGATACGAGCATAAGGCAGAAACCGAAGAGGAGGGAATATGTTGCACCGCGTTGGCTTCCGTGAGCGTGGGTTTCGGGTATCATTTCGTCACTGATAACGTAGAGCATTGTACCGCCTGCAAAAGCGAGGGCAAACGGCAAAATCGCTGATGCGACGCTGACGGCAAAATATCCGAGCAAGGTTCCGACCACTTCGACCAGACCCGTCGCCATCGCATAAATCAAAGTTCTTTTCGGTGATATTCCTGCAGAAATCATTGGCCCGATGATAACCATACCTTCGGGAACGTTCTGCAGAGCAATACCGCCTGCGATGAGGAGTGCCTCGCCCGTGTTCCCCGAACCGAAGCCGACACCTGCGGCAATACCTTCGGGCAGGTTATGAATCGCGATTGCCATTACAAACAAAAGAACCTTGTCGCGTTTGGCATTTGTTGTATGATTCTCGGGGTCACCGCCCGCAAGTTTATGCAGGTGCGGAACAAGTTTGTCGATTAAATTAAGGCACATCGCACCCACAAAAATTCCCGCTACAGTTATTAATATTGCAAATTTTCCACCGTATTCAAGTGACGGAACAACAAGACCGAGCACAGCCGCCGCAAGCATAACTCCTGCCGCGAAAGATAGCACGATATCGCTGAACTTATGTGAAATATTTTTAAATATGAATCCGATAATTGCACCGATTATCGTCGCACCGCCGACACCGAGCGCAGTCAGAAGCACCATTTGCATAGTATTCCTCCTTTACGTTATTATCAGTATATGACAATAATAACATTCGTGACCGGAATAGTAAATAAATATTGAAATATTTTTTGTTGTCCCCCGGTTTTTAATTCTAGCGAAAGAAGAACAACAAATTCGTTTGGCGGGTAACTATAATTTGAATTATCTTATCTTCAAATTTTTAAGATACTCTTTCCGTTCTGATGTTATGCGGTAACTTTCAACCGCCTTTTGTATCGCCTTGTTGTGTGTCCATTTGTCTAACAAATTGCTTTCCATGAACGGAAGAATTTCTTCATAATGAAATGCAAGCGCCGTAGCAAAATACCAGGCAACCATCATTTTAACGTAATACTCCTCTGTTTTGATTTCTGCAACCTTCTGCGGATAAGAAACGTTAAAATTCTCTCCAAGAAAATGCACCATCAGCATTTCAACAGAAAAACGTATTGTGTACGGCTTATCGCTCTCAATCCACTTTTCAATTTCCGCAAAAAGCTCGTGACGGTGCCTTTTGAATGCAACCGGACGCATCATATCGCAAGTCGCCCAGTTATCAACATAGGGCAGAAACGCATTCAGCTGATCAATCGTTTCATTAAAATCGTTAATTGAAGAAATCAAAAATGCGTGAAGATTGTTTTCTTCATAATATTTGTGCGGCAAGATTTGCAGAAACTCCTCTGCCATTTCCGTCTTTGAAAAATCTTTCGAAAACTTACGAAGCTCAGGTGTCCGTACACCTATCACAAGGTCACTTTCTACTGTTGGCATAAGCTTTGAATGAAAATCTTTATATTTTAAATCCTGCATCAAAAAAAGCTTTTCGCGTACATATTTTTCTGCTTCTGTCATTTCAATTTTTCCCATTCCTCTTCGCGGAATCCCACAAGAACAGTGTCACAGTCTACGATTATCGGACGCTTAACGAGCATTCCGTCACTCGCAAGAAATCTTAACTGCTCTTCTTCGCTCATCGCAGGAAGTTTATTTTTAAGTTGCATTGATTTATAAAGCAAACCGCTTGTATTAAAGAATTTTTTTAGTGGCAGCCCACTTTTTCTGTACCACAAATTAAGCTCATCATAAGACGGGTTTTCTTCTTTTATATGTCTTGTTTCAACCTCGATACCATTATCATCAAGCCATTTTTTTGCTTTCTGACAAGTTGTACATTTCGGATACCAGACTAAAAGCATTGTTATCACTCCTTTTTATAATACTATCATTTTTCGCTGAGTATAGCAAGAAAAACCTCGGAGAATCTCCGAGGTTTTTGTGTTGGATTGTCAGATAGCGTAGTAATTAAGCTCGCCGGCTTTGATCCATGCATTGTTGACACGTATCTTTACGATGATGTTGTTTTCACCCGAATGGTTTATCCATACAT
>JAZSRO010000003.1:0-3564 GCA_045538515.1 Acutalibacteraceae bacterium
AAAAAAATATCTCGCTGATAATCATAACCCGATTTAATCGGAAGTTACTTTTTGAGAGGTCTTGGCGGTTTGTTCTCGTCGGCCGGTCATTCAATTGTATTGTTCCGTTACCCTTGACTACATTTTAGCGAAAATGTTAGCTGTTTCCCGTATTTCCAAGAGGATGGAAAAACAAAAACTCTTGCCACTTTTAGAGTAACAAGAGCATGTAGTCGGATTGAAAATTATGGTGTTAATATGGTATAATCAGCTGGATTTAAAAATGTTTTGAGGGAAATATATGAAAAAACAGATTGTAAACATAATCACAGGTTGCCGAATTTTTTGCAGTATTTTGATGATATTCTTTCCTGTGTTTTCCGCGGAGTTTTATATTACATATCTTATTTGCGGATTTACTGATATGATAGACGGAACTGTTGCAAGAAAGACAAACAGCATAAGCGAATTCGGAGCAAAATTTGATACTGTTTCTGACTTAATATTTATAGCCGTATCATTATTTAAATTGTTTCCGGTGATTCATATTACTAAATGGTTATGGATTTGGATTGTTATCATATTAATCATTAAAGCAGGCAACATTATATTGGGCTTTGTTCGCACGAAAAAGTTGATATCGTATCATACAGTCGCAAACAAGGTTACAGGACTGTTATTGTTTTTGTTACCTATGACACAACATTTTATTGATTTGAAACACAGTGCCACGGTGGTATGTGCAGTTGCAACATTTTCTGCGATTCAAGAAGGATATTATATAATAACGGGGCGTGAAAGCATTTTATAACCGATTAGACACCAAAAATGACCGAACAGACAAAACTCAGCATTTCTTCTTTTATATTTGCTATGATGGTACTGCAAACAAAAAGGAGGATAACATAAATGCAAGAGATAAAAACAGTTGAGCTCGTAAAGCACTACAAAAATCTGACTGCTGTAAACAAGCTCAATTTAGAAATACGGCAAGGTGAACTGTTTTCGCTGTTGGGTGTTAACGGTGCGGGAAAAACCACAACAATAAAAATGTTAACCTGCCTGACAAAGCCATCCAACGGTGATGCGTTTGTAGGCGGATACAGCATAACAACGCAATCTGAACAGGTGAAGCAATTAATCGGCGTTTCCCCTCAGGAAACCGCAGTTGCACCGAATCTTTCCGTAAAAGAAAATTTGGAGCTGATCTGTGGAATTTATAGTTTCCCCAGAGAGAAAACAAAGAAAAGAATTGAGGAACTTTGCGGGCAATTTGCTCTTGATTCTGTTCTGAAGAGAAAAGCAGGCAAGTTGTCGGGCGGTTGGCAGCGGCGTGTCAGTATTGCAATGGCACTTATCAGCGAACCGAAAATACTTTTTCTTGATGAGCCGACTCTCGGTCTTGACGTTATTGCACGGCACGAGCTTTGGGATGTGATTCGCTCTCTGAAAGGTAAAGCTACTGTTATCCTGACAACGCACTATATGGAAGAAGCGGAAGCTCTTTCGGACCGCATCGGCATTATGAAAGACGGTAAGCTTCTTGCGGTGGGAACGGCAGAAGAATTGAAACAAAAAGCAGGCACAAACGATTTTGAAGCAGCCTTCGTTTCAATCGTAAAGGAGGGCGCGTTATGAGAATGCTGACTTTTGCAAAAAGAAACGCAAAAGAGATTTTGCGTGACCCTCTCAATCTCGGTTTCGGTCTAGGATTCCCTTTAGTATTGCTGATGCTTCTGAGTGCATTGCAAAGGAACATTCCCGTAAGCTTGTTTGAAATTGATACCCTTACTCCGGGTATTACCGTATTCGGTCTGTCATTTATGACGCTTTTCTCCGCAACGCTGGTTGCTAAAGATCGTGAAAGCGCTTTTTTGCAGAGATTATATACAACACCGCTTAAGGGGTTTGAATTTATCATCGGTTATATGCTTCCTCTTTTGCCGATTGCACTCGCTCAGACGGTCATATGCTATCTGTTTGCGATTCCTTTGGGATTGACTGTGAGCGCAAACATTATATACGCCGTTATCGGCATAATTCCAATGGCCGTATTCAATATTGCATTGGGACTTTTGTGCGGCAGTATTTTCGGCGTCAAGCAGGTCGGCGGCATTTGCGGTGCATTGCTTACCAATCTCTCCGCATGGCTTTCGGGTGTGTGGTTTGATTTGAAGCTTGTCGGTGGTTTTTTTGAAAAGCTCGCTAATGCGTTGCCGTTCTTTCGCGCATCAGAAGCAGAAAAAGCATTGTTCGGAGGAAACTCTGAGCTTGCGTTTTCACACATTCTTCCGATAATTATATACTGTATATCTATAACAGCGGTTGCCGTGTTCTTTTTCCTTAAGCAAATGAAAAAACAGTAAGGATTTGATGCGATGAAATATAAACTGATTATCGACAAAAATGCAGATGAAGAGATAATTGCCATCGTTCATGAGCCTTCTTCTCTGACACAGCAGATAGAAAACCTTGTCTGCAGCTATTCAGGTACGGACAGTATTATGGGGCACAAGGACGATGAAATGCGTAAATTAACATTTCAGGAAATAGAGTGCATTACCGTTCTTGACAGAAAAGTAATTGCAATTGATGTGAACGGGAACCAATATCGCATTCAAGACAGACTCCGTGATTTAGAGGATGTTTTGCCCTCCTATTTTATCCGTATCAACAAATCCACCCTTGCCAACGAACACCGTATTCTGCGGTTTGATGCTGCGTTCAGCGGCGGTGTTGATGCCGTGTTTCAATGCGGTTACCGTGAATATGTTTCAAGACGTTGTTTTTCACAGATAAGAAGGAGGTATGAATGAATATGAAAAGGTTTGTTTCGGAATTTTTTCGCCGGGGTTTAACAGCCTGCGGTTTCGGTCCAATCATTCTGGCGGTTTTATATCTGATTTTACATTATAAGGGTGCTGTTGAAACGCTGAGTGTAAATCAGGTATGCATCGGCATATTTTCAATAACTCTCCTTGCTTTTGTTGCAGGTGGTATGAATGCTGTCTATCAAATTGAACGGTTGCCTCTGATGATTGCAATTCTGATTCACGGCGCAGTCCTATATGTCAGCTATTTGGCCACTTATCTTCTCAACGACTGGCTTGATTGGGGTTGGATCCCCGTTCTCGTTTTTTCGGGTATTTTTGTTGTGGGCTATCTGGCAATCTGGGCAGTTATTTATTCCGTAATAAAGAGAAATACAAAAAAACTCAATAAAATGCTGAAAG
Source organism: Acutalibacteraceae bacterium (assembly GCA_045538515.1). GTDB lineage: Bacteria > Bacillota > Clostridia > Oscillospirales > Acutalibacteraceae > SIG589. The sequence continues at coordinate 3,213 of JAZSRO010000003.1, forward strand.
AAAAACAACAAACTATAAATGAATAAAAATCAAACATTCAACTGCTCTCCTTGTGAGGGCAGTTTTTTCGTTCAATAATTGTAAATTTACCGAAAAATCGACACAAAGTACCACAAAACGGACAGCAAATACATTAAATTAAAGGAGTGATGATATGTACTTAAAATTAACAATACAAGAACGACTGAAAGATCTGAGATCAGAACAAAAGCTGACGCTTGAACAGCTTGCCGAGAAAACAGGTATTTCCAAATCCGCACTCGGCAAATATGAAACAGAAGAATACAAGGATATGAGTCCGTTCAACCTTGTGACACTTGCAAATTTTTATGGTGTTTCAACCGATTATCTG
>JAZSRO010000065.1:0-4672 GCA_045538515.1 Acutalibacteraceae bacterium
TAAATAATCGGGCTGCCTGCCTTGCAGGGCGCGTTCTAAGTTGTTCAGCCACTCGTCGCCGAAATTTTCGTCCACCGTGTCAAACACGGCAATTTTCTCGTCCAAAATCACGTACGAATTGTAGGCAATCCCGTTCGGCACGACGAACTGCCCCTCAAACAAATCGGTAGAACGGTCGTTCACCCCTATATATAAGATATTTTCAGAAACTTGCATAGAGAACCCCTACTGATAGTTTTCTCCATTATACCAAAAATAACGCCTATTTTCAAGCGTTTGAAGAAAATTTTTTGAATAAAACTTACTAACCCCACAAAAAAACGGGCTTGCCTACTAGCTAGCCCGCTTTTTTGTGTTTACATCATTATAAAGACTTTTCTTATTTTATAAAATGCTTTCTAACCAAATCGTAAAGGTTATATTCTTGCACCGTGCCAAACTCGTCCACTTCGCCCGTCACGAAACGTTCTTTAAACGCCGTCTTATGTCCGCAGGCGTGGCAAGTGCACTCCACTTCCACGTCCGCTTTTTGCTTGCGTGCGGTCGTTTTCACGTGCGTGCACTCCCAAGCGATGTCGTTTTGATAATCATATTGTTCTTCGCAGGAAGGACAAAACGAACGCCGAATACGCTTGCCGTTCAGCACCACGCTTCCGTAAATCATAAGCCCGCCAAAAATAGAACCTGCAATCCAGTACCCGCCCAGGACACATTGCAATACGATAAACAAAGCCGTAATTCCTATGCAAATCCACGTAATAATTTTATTCTTCTTCAAGATTTGTTTTAAGGGTGTCATAAAAATACCTCCGTTGTAAAATGTAATATTATTATATAGGATTTTTTCCTATATGTCAAGCATTTTATAGGAATTTTGTCTATAATTTTTTATATTTATAGGAGGTTTTTTATGCAAAGCGCAATAGAGATAGCAAAGACCGTAGGGGAAAATTTAAAGAGCGCGCGAAAAGCAAAAGGTTTAACACAAAAAGCCTTAGCGGCTGAATTGCACAAATATCAATCAGATTACAGCGAGTACGAAACGGGTAAAATCGAATTAGATTACGAAAAAATCGTCTATTTATGCAAACGGTTAGATATTACCCCCAACGACTTATTTGATATTTATTAATTTAATAAAATCATAAAAACGGGCTTACTTGTCAGCAAGCCCGTTTTTTGTTTCTTCAATTATTTGCGAGGGTTTAATATTCGCTTGAAGGAGTGTGTATAGTGAAAAGTTGGTCGTGTATATTTATACCCTTTTTCACGTGTTTTGTTCGCCTTATGCATACATATTGCATATTTTATAGAATTATGTATATTTATACAAAATGCGATAGCTGTAGGTTTTTGGTGATTTTTCGCCCAATTTTTCGTAGCTGGTCTTGACAGTCCTTGTTATTTTAAAAGTGCGTTAATCCCTTATAAAACCTGACTTTTTCAGCATTTTTCAAGTTCTTTTTATAGCTATCTTAACGCCACCCACTATCACCGCAAGTCTTACTATAATTTGGCTACGATTTTGATAGAGATTTTTGTTCTCGTATCGTGCTTTATATGCTATGGATTTTTAATCCTTTTTAATAAACTTACACCTTGGATAATTTGAGCATCCCCAAAACTCGCCATACTTTCCATTTCGTAAAACTAGCTTACCACCACATCTTGGACAAATACCATGTTCTACGTTCCATTGTTGCGCCCTAATATTTTCAACGTGTTCTTTGGTTGATATTTCCGTTTTATTCGCCAACAATAACTGATACGCCTTTTCCATTTGTGTCTCCGTTAAAACGGACACGCCCGAGCATAACGTTCTTTTAAGTTCCGACAACGGGATAACGTTTTTCGCTTCAATATGATATGTATTGTTTTGAACAAAGACAACTAACGAATGAATCGGCAAGTTTCCCACTATTCTTTTTACGTTATAAACGTGTGTCGCATTTTGCCTCAGCGGATTATACAACTTGTTTTTCACGTTGCCGTATGCTAAAACTTGTGTCCATTCTCGTTGATTTTCAGAACCATATATTTCGCCTGAATAGTTTTTGGTTTCAATAACAAACACGCCCCTTGGATTGATAACAATATGGTCTATCTGCGTAGTATTTCCATTGTTTGAAACAATCAAGTCGTTAATGACGTATTGTTCATTTTTTATTGTTTCCCCGATTACCCATTTAACTCTATTCTCACCACGTTTACCGCGAGTTTCCGGTCTCTTTAAATATACGGCAAGAATTATAATTAAAACAATCGGGATTATTATAAGAAAAGGCATCATTCTCTCCCTAAACTTTTCTTTTATTCGTTTTAATTCCCTAACAATACCAAAATTTCGTCGGCGTTGGTGTCGGGTTTTACTTTAGGCATAACTGCCTATCCGTCTATTTCTCCATACCGCAGGTATAGCATTGTTTGGACAAGAGTTCTTCGTTTTTGATACTGTTATACAATCTAAAACCGCCTGCAAAATTGTATGTGTCAAAGCCGTTTTGGGTTAAAATACGGGTTGCCAAATAACTGCGAAGTCCGCTTTGGCACATTACGTAGATTTTCTTATTCTTATCCAGCTCGTCCAAACGCTCTCTTAAATCGTCCAGCGGAATATTGATAAATCCGTCCGCGCGACCGCGCATATATTCAAACGGCGTGCGCGTATCAAGCAAAATTACATCCTTTCTTTCTCTTAAAGACGGAATATCTTCATAATAAAACTGCTTTACAACGCCGTTTTTGATATTGTCCACCACGAAGCCTGCCATATTTACGGGGTCTTTTGCAGAAGAATACGGCGGAGCGTACGCAAGGTCTAAATCCTTTAATTCGTCCGCTTTCATACCTGCCCGAACGGCGGTTGCAATCACGTCAATGCGTTTATCTACGCCGTCGTAGCCGACGATTTGCGCGCCCAAAATCTTATACGTGCCCTTTTCAAAAAGCAGTTTTAAGGTCATTGCCGTTGCGTTCGGATAATACCCAGCGTGCGAATTTTGCGTTAAAATCACCTTTTCGTATTCTATACCGCTTACTTTGGCTTGCTGTTCGTTGATGCCCGTCGTCGCCACCGTCATATCGAACAGTTTCAACACGGACGAGCCTTGCGAGCCTTTATATTCGCTGTTCAATCCGCAAATATTATCGGCGGCAATACGACCTTGCTTGTTGGCAGGACCTGCCAAGGAAATAACTACATCTTGCTCGGTGATAAAGTGTTTTACCTGCACCGCATCCCCCACCGCATAAATATCGGGAACGGAAGTTTCCATCTTTGCGTTGACTTTGATTACGCCCTTTACACCAAGCTCTAACCCTGCTTTTTTCGCAAGAGTGTTCTCGGGCGTAACCCCGACGGAAACCACTACCATGTCCGCGTTGAGTTTATTTCCGTTATCGGTTTCCAACAATATTTGCTCGCCGTTTGCCGTCAATTTTTCCGTGTTGGCATTGAGCAAGATTTGTACGCCGTGATAGCGGAAATTGGCGTGGATAAAGGACGCCATATCGCAGTCAACCGTCGGCAAAAGATGATTGCCTCGCTGAATTACCGTCGTTTGAATTCCAAGCTTGGCAAGGTTTTCCGCCGTTTCCAAACCAATAAACCCACCGCCTATAACTACTGCGGTTTTTGGTTGTTTCTTCTCTTCAAAAGCACGGATTTTCAGTGCATCCTCCACCGTGCGGAGCGTGAATACTCTTTCGTTTTCGGCGTAAAAATCGGGCAAAATCGGCTTTGCGCCAGGCGATAAAATCAGCTTATCGTAGCTTTCCGTAAAGCTCGTTCCCGTTTTCAAATCGGTTACGGAAACGGTTTTGTTTTGCGTATCGATATCGGTTACTTCGTGATTGACTTTCGCCGTGATTTTGAAACGGCGGTAAAAGCTTTCAGGCGTTTGTAAAGTCAAATCTGCCTTGTCCGCGATAACACCGCCGATATAATAGGGCAAACCGCAGTTTGCGTACGAAATAAAGCCCGAACGCTCGAAAATAATAATTTCCGCACGTTCGTTTAATCTTCTTATTCTTGCCGCCGCCGTTGCACCACCTGCAACCCCACCCACGATTACAATTTTCATAATTTCAATCTCCTTTACTATATTATACCTTTTTTTACCACTTTTTTCAATTATTTTTGACATTGCCTTTAAAAACAAAAATCTTTACTCTTATGCTAATTTATATCTTTTTGCAAAAACGATTCCCAAAGACTATTTTTCATATTATTCACAATTAAATTAAAAGCGATAAAAAATAACTAATTTATAAATTTATCTTTAAAATTTTGCTTGATATTCCGAAGGGGTTTGACCCATTATTTTTTTGAAATTACGGTTAAAACTTCTAAGAGAATTAAAACCACACTCAAGTGCTATTTGAAGAACTGTCTTTCCGCTATTTGATAAAGAATAAAGCGACTCGTTTATCCTATAACGGTTTACATACTCGGTAAAAGATAGTCCCGTACATTGTTTAAAATATCTAGATAAATATACGTAATGATATCCCGTATGTTTAGTAATATCAGACATTGTGCAAGAGAATTGATAGTTGCATTCAACAAAATGAAAAACTGAGAATAAAAGATTGTTTTCAGTTTCTTTTCTAAAACTGTATAAAGCGACACTATCAAACTCCGCGCAAATAGAATATAATACCCCTTTTATAG
>JAZSRO010000064.1:0-6584 GCA_045538515.1 Acutalibacteraceae bacterium
ACGATCCGACTTACCACCCTATAACTAACCAATAATCAATGCAAATCTGCACATTTCCTGTAAACGTCGGGTAATTCTATCACCATAAATATTTTTCAAATGAACTTCATCAAGATTAGACGTTACGATAGTGGTAAGACCACGAACGTAACGAGCGTCAATCAATTCAAACACAACAGACTTGCTCCAAGACGTAACGTTCTCTGCACCTAAGTCATCAATGACTAAGCAGGGAATATTTTTATACTTATTCGCAAGTTCGGCACGTTTCAACTTATCGGAATCGCCGAGTAAGTTTAAGTCATTAAGAATATCATTAATGCTACGAAATAATGAAGTTTTACCAATTTTAGCAAAACTAACAACGATAGCGCAAGCAAGCAAAGTTTTACCGACTCCTGCGCGTCCGTGAATATAAAGTCCTGTACCGTCTGAAATTGTATCTTTAGCAAAATTAACTGCGGTGCAATTAGCACCGTCAATCGGAAAGCTATTAACAGAAAAATCGCCATAACTTTCAGGAATACCAGAATTATGAATAATCGTCAAAATTCGGTTGCTATTGCAAATTCTCTTATCTACCAAAAGTCTATCATCAGTACGAATCGGAACGTACTTAAAACAATTAGCACGCGAATGTTTAACACAACTTTTACAATCAATTTCAGCCGCCGTAATCGCCTTCATATTCGCATAATCCGCCATTATAGCCTGTTGGAAGGGTTTCATATTATGAAGTTCGCAAAACGCGTTTAAGGCGGTAATTTGAGCCGAATCAAGCGGCTTAGCAAGTTCACTAACTGCACGGTCGTAATTCTCCGTACTTTCTGTTACCATTGTCTTTTTAAACTCATCCAAAAATGAAGTTACCAAAGTTTTCATTATCTACTCCTTCTTCCTCCAACATTTTCATAATTTTTTCATCTAAACTTTGCTTTTTATTTAATTTAATTATTTTATTTTCTTTTATTTGTGCGCCGTTTTGCCGCATTACGCCTACATCTTGTGTGCAATTTTGTAACATTTTTGCGCCTTCGTTACAAACTTCGGGGTCGAACTTTGTAAGCTCAACTACAATTTTGTAACAATCCTGCGGCATTTTTGTGACATTTATGTAGCAATTTTGTTGCAATTCTGCAAGCTTTGCTTTCAACGTACGAATATCAACGTTCGCCGTTACTGCTAATATACGCGCAGTTATCGTACAACTTGCACTGTAATTTATGTTGCACTCATTTAAAATGTGTGTCATTACCGCTTGCGCGGTCGGACTTATCGGGCACTGACGCTGACGTTTGAAATACCAATCAAGCATTTCAAAGTACGTCATTTCAACGTTTCTTACTTTCTTCATAGAACAATTCCTCATAATCTGCGCGTACATCAAATCTGTTACGACGCTTTACTACTCCTTCATCAATCAGACGTGCTACCATTTTTTTTACATAAACATCTGTAACACCAATGTCTTTTGCAATCTCTACAAAGTTTTTACCTTCAATCAAACCTTTGCAAACTGCTTTTCCAATTTTCATACGAATCATTTTATCACCTCCGTTACGTATATTATACTACTAGATAATGTATATGTCAATGTAATTATACGGCTATTGACTTTTTTATTTAACTGTGGTATAATTACACTACAAGATAATAGGAGTGGTATTATGATTAATATTGTAATTCCGATTGAACCTAAACCTGCTCCACGTCCGCGTATGGACAAAACTTCTGGTAGAGTTTATATGCCGGAGTGGTACAAAATTTATAAGTCAGCTATTCAATTTTATGTTAGAAAGCAAGCTCCGGCTTATTTAAGTGCAGACCCGTTATTTATTGAAATGTCGTTTCAAAAACCTTGCGAAGTTACAAGCGCTAGATACGGCGATATTGACAATCTGGTTAAAGGTGTACTTGACGCTTTAAATGGTCTTATGTGGAAAGATGACCGACAAGTTGTTGGTACTTATGCACGTAAATTTAATACGGGAATTAACGAAATTGAGCTAAGAATTGATTATCAAAGCTTGATTATTGCTGATAATATGGTATAATTGAGTATATCAAAGTGAAGGAGTGAATTTTATGGCAACCACAAATTGGGAAGCTCCCGTATCTGCAAATCTGCGCGTACCTATTGGCGTTGACTCTGATTCGTACATTGTCAGTGCCGGCGGTATCGGTAGGACTGGAACGGTTAATAAAAATCTCAATGGTTATTGGGAAGTGCCGGCAGACCAAGACACAACGACTCGTTGGGGACGTACTCTTCATAATCTGTTCTATCTGTTCGGTATTGAAGATGAACTTTATGCTGACGAATCGTCTACACCTAGCGAATATAGCGACGTGCAAGCTACGGTTACTTTCAAAGACCAAACTTTAAGTACGGACGGAGGTATTTAATTATGGCTACTTACAGTGAACTTTCCGCCACGTTAAAGTTTACCGACGGGCAAACTAAGACTATTAATTTCAGTCCGTATTATACCACTGATTCGGCGGTATCTGGTTTCAAGACTCGTGCTATTGCGATTAATGATGACATTGACAACGGCAACACTCCGCTTGAAGCACTTATTATTGATACAGAAGAGTCCGGCATTAAAAACTACGTATCTAAAATCAGTGCCGCTACCATTACTACTACGGACAAAACTGTTATTTTCGCTAAAACTGAATCTGCGCGTATTGAAGCGCTTAAAATGGCAGGTGACGAATAATGGCAACGAGAACGACATTGCGCGTACTGTATCAAGACACAGGCTCTAATCGTGGCGGCTATAATATCGGTTATTGCAATCCCGACGCTACGGACGCTCAACTTAAAGAGCTTGGACAAAGACTCAACGCACTTACGACCAATACGTTTATGGGCGTACAACGCACTGACGTGACAGATATTACAACGGCAGAATTTGAATACACTTTAACTGCGGAAGAACCGAGAGTTACAGAAGAACCGATAATGCCGGTATTTGCTGGTAGTGGCTCTTACGACGCAACACTTGCTTTTAATTACGAACTCAACGCTCCGGCTGGTTATTTTGAAGACATCGACGTAACACGTTCACAAAATACAAATGACTTTGCCGTATCAATGAGCAAGACTTCAAGTTACGTTGCTGGACAATATACGCTTACCGCGTACTTGACGAGAAATGGCGCACAAGTTAGCAACCGTGCGGAAACCGTTATAGCGTTATCGTAAGAGGAGGTGTACACAATGTTTGATATTCAAATGTTCGGTGCTAACGACACTATAACTGCAAGCAATACTGTAGATATTGTAGCTGGTTTCGTAGACGGCGACACTAGAACTTTCAAAGTTCCGAATCCTAGAAGCGATTTAACTTCAAGTGATATTGAAAACGTTGACACCTGGATTGCCGCTAATAACATCATCATTGGCGACCGTACCGGCGCTAGCTCAACTGGTATTAATTCTGCAACTTTGGTTAATACTATGAAAACTCGTCTTGATTTAACCTAACAACAATTCTTTTTCATTATTACTCCTAAACTAGAAAGTCCCGTTGCGATAACGGGATTTTTTAGTTGGTAATATAAATTAACCGCCCGAACCTCCGACCTGCCACCCACTACCTTTTAAATCAATTCCTCTATAACTTAGTCGACTATATGTCGTACGATATATTTTTGAAACTGCGCGTAAGATTTTTTGAGTTGTGAATTTTTTCACTAACCAATTTAATATTATATCAATTATTTTACGCAACAATATTTCAATCAGTACTGACATTTACACCACCTTCGTAATTTTTATTTTTATCATTATACCATAATGTTGTAATAATTTTAATATTTTTTATTTTTAAAGAGTCGTCGCTCGCGTCCTGCTCGCTCCTCCAGGTCAATAAACGGTACGCCGCCGCTTCGTACACTTCGCGGAACGGCTAGTACAGCGTAGACCGACGTTACAATAACCGTCGCGCTTCCTGCGCTCACGTTACAAAAGAAAAAGACGCTCGCTCGAGCTCGCAATATGTTTCGGCAAGTTAATAACACTTAAAAAATATACGTTATCATATACTACCTCCATAACATAACGCTCCGCTACGCGTCGCTCTTGAAAACATACATTACGATACACTACCGCTCGCCGCAAAGCGGCTCGCTCGTATACTCACTTAACCTGCGCGTGCAGTAAACTAAACCTGCGCGTACAGTAAGTTTCACTATTACTTTAAGTTATAGCAACTTACCGCTCGCTCGTAAACTCGCTCGCTACTACAAAAAATCTCGTCGTCGGGCTCGCTCGCGCTACGCCCGCCTCCTCGACTTGTTATTTGAGTACTACTTAACCATTAGCGAATAACCATAAGCATACAACTAAACAAAGCACGCTACGCTCGCTCGCTACGCTCCGCTCGCTCCGCGTCAATAATCTAATGTTCAAGCCGTAAAATCCACTTTTACTTGCTCGCTCGCGCTCGCTCTATAATCCAACATAACGCTCCGCCGCAAAGCGGCGTCGCTCTTGAAAACATACGTTATCATCAAACTTACAAGTCTATCGCTCGCTCGCTACGCCTCGCTCGCTCACCAACGTTACAATAGCTCGCTCGCGCTCGCACCAACGTTACGGTAAACGGACAAATGCTCGCCGCAAAGCGGCTCGCAAATAAAAACGTCAGTTTTCGTCGCTCGCTCGCGCTCGCTCCTCATTACCTTAACCATAATGTAGTTGCTATTAGCTCGCTTTCGCTCGCACGTTATCGCAAAAACTCGCTCCGTCGCAAAGCGCCGTCGCTCGTCTGTCGCTACTGCAAATGTATCAATACCATAATGTTATTTTATGCGGCTACGCTAGCTCGCTACGCTCGCACTTTCTCTGGCTCGTTACACTCGCTTTTTCCTACGGCTCGCTACGCTCGCCCCTTCTAGCGGCTCGCTCCGTCGCAAAGCGCCGTCGCTCGCCTCAGTACACTACATATCGCTCGCTACGCTCGCTCACGTTATCATAACTTCGTAAACACTTAGTTGGTCTGCCGCGCTCGAGCGCGGAAATTAGGCAAATTGGTTGCGCTCGCTCTAACCGTCACATTAAACGGCACGTTATTTCCCGTTCCAACGTGAAGAATTGTCGTCCAATGTTACGTATACCGCACTTTTACGCCGTAAACAAATCGTTTACGTGGCCATAACGTTACCAGGCGCTCGTTGCCCTCGTGGGCAAACTCGCGCAAATTCGTTAATTTGTTTTCACTAATTTAACGTTACTATAAAAACCAGCCATTTAGCACCGTAAGGAAAGGGCTTCGCTCCGCTCCGTTACACTTCGCTACGCTTGCCCGCACCTACGGTGCACCCTGAAAGCAAGAAAGAGGGTCGGCAATTTTGAAATTTTTCTGAAAACTTGACATACACGTTATACGGTGGTATAATATACCGTAGGAGGTAATGAAAATGTATGTTTTGGTAAAATATCGCCACGCTTCGTCCGGCACTGTCGGTTGGTTTCAAATGGACAAAAAAGACGCTCGCCGTCTTTTTAAAAAATTGTCTGGTGTTGGTTTGTACTGGTTCTGTGTTGTCGATTTGTACGACGTTTGGTATTTTAATGCCGCGCGTGGTTGGTCTCGTGGCGTTCGTCTTTTAAAATATTGCTGACACTGTGTCATTTTTGCCCAAATGGGTATTTTTTTTTGCCATAATGTGCCGGCAAGCAAAATATAAAAAAGAAGAGCGCCGCTACGCGGCGCTCCTCTTTTTACTAAAAAAAAATAAAAAAATCCTTGACAAAAAGATTATACGAGTGTATAATATAGACATAAAAATTAAGGAGTGATTGAAATGAAAATTAAGGGAATTGAGATGAGAAATTACGGCATTTTCGTAAGAAGTGCTGTAAACATCGAAGAGTATATGAAGAAGTTTTATATTACTGAAGTGAATCCGATTGAAATTACGGTCGTTAATGAAGAAAGCGACGATATTTTCACGTACAATTTCTTCTGCGAAAATCGCAAAGTTGCGGCAAAAGTTTTGAAGAGAATCAGAGAAGATTTGCAAGACGGTTTCCTTGATATGGAGTTTAAAAACTATAGTGATTTTATTCTGAAATGTATGGGAAGTTCAGTCACAATTATAGTATTTGACCCAACCAGTCATAGTAAGTTTTTCAAAGTTAAAACCGGCGAGAATTTGCCGTTCTAAAAAATAGTGGCGGGCGGGCGGGAATTAATAGGAGGAATAATGATGACTTACAAAGTTAATTGTGCAGGATTGGATAAGTATACCGTAGCAAGATTGGTTACGGAGTTAGTAAATGCGCCGGTAAATGTCGATGACTACGACGTAGTGATTTATGACGAAGATTGGGACTTCGACAAAGACGGCAATGTTTTCTACGACATTGAAACGTTTGAGATTATTGACGAGAATAAGAAGTACGATTATTACGATATGAAAAATATTGAAGAGTGCCTTCAAAAGTACAACGTTTATTACGAACTTTGGGATTAACAAGATTGTGAAAAATTTCACTACCCGTCATATGACGGGATTTTTTATTGCCAATAATTAAAATAGTAATGCCACCACACCACCCCCCACCCACC
>JAZSRO010000073.1:0-2329 GCA_045538515.1 Acutalibacteraceae bacterium
CTGGGGCTTGGAGCAGGTCCCAAGGGTTCGGCTGTCCGCCGATTAAAGTGGTACGCGAGCTGGGTTCAGAACGTCGTGAGACAGTTCGGTCCCTATCTGTCGTGGGCGCAGGATATTTGAGAGGAGCTGTCCTTAGTACGAAAGGACCGGGATGGACATACCTCCGGTGCATCGGTTGTTCCGCCAGGAGCACAGCCGGGTAGCCGCGTATGGAAGTGATAAACGCTGAAGGCATCTAAGCGTGAAACATGCCTCAAGATTAGATATCCCTTGACATTAAGTCAGTAAGGTCACTTGTAGACTACGAGTTTGATAGGTCAGAGGTGCAAGCACAGTAATGTGTTTAGCTGACTGATACTAATAGACCGATGGCTTGGACTGCTTTTGCTAATCATTCTTCTATTCATTTTTCTTTGTTCTTTAATACAAAGTCCATAGTCAGTGTCTTTAACAGCGAGGGTCCACCCGTTCCCATCCCGAACACGGAAGTTAAGCTCGTTTGTGCCAACAATACTCGGCTGGAAGCGGCCCGGGAAGATAGGTCGATGCTGACACGAGAAAACGAGGTCGTCAGACCTCGTTTTTTTCTTCGCTCGGTAAAACACTGTAGACCGAAACGCAAAAAATTTAAAAAGTTTTACTGCAGTTAGTTTCCAATTGTAGGGACAGGCGTCCTCGACTGTCCGCTTTAATCAGAAAATAAGGTAAAAATTCCGTAGAAAATAAATTCTACGGAATTCCTTTTTATTTGCGTTTCTAAAGGCTTTCGCTTCGCTGGCTGTAGATTACTACAGCTACCGCTCGCGAAAGACCTTTTCTACAGCGTTTTACCATCGCTTGTTCCTACAGACTTTGGGTTCTACAGACATTACTTTCGGCGTGTATGTAGGGCGGATGGCTTGCCTCCGCCGTTTTAATACAATAATTTTTTGCGCACGCGAAAGCCGCCATCGTCCTCCGTTCCTTGTTTTCCCAACCCGTCCGATGCGGTAACAGATTTGTTCTTTACAAATTACTATTTGTATGGTAATATGAATTAAAGGAGTGGATCTATATGAAAAAGAACCTGTTTTATGTAACAATCCCTTTGATTTTGGCTTTAATTTTGCCTGTTTTTTGTTCCTGTGTTGTTGGGGATATAAATCCTGCCGAGTCCATACCTTTCAAGGAACCCGAATCAATTGTTTACGGCGCGGAAAAATGGTTTGATTACTTTTTGAAAACCGAAGAAATGACAGAAGCGTTCACCCGGGAATTGTATTTTAATTTGCCCGAATTATCGCTGGAGATATGCTATTTTGAAAGAAAATTTTTCGCAAACGGCGAAGAATTACTAAATATAGATACCGGCGACCATCTTTTCAACAAACTGCCCTTAAGCGTGTATTTCGCCGATGTAACCGGTGACGGGAAGCGTGATATGTGCATTTCGCTCCAAGAAACCGTGCCGTCTCTTCCCGCTATGAGTGTTAGTTTTATAAAAATTTACACCGTGCTGATATTTGATCTGGCGGAAAACAAGTCATACCGTTTTACTGATTATGACGATTATTTTTGGCGTGAGATAAAGCCCCATACCGAGTTCAGAGAATGGGATGGAAATTTGTACTTGGTGGATGTAACCACGGGGGAAGACGTTATATACACCGTTTCCGTAAAAGACGGTGCGCTTAATAAAACCCCGGCGGAATCCGGCAATGCTTTGGCAAACGTCCTTGTGGATGCCGATTTTAAAGTGGAAGATTGTGCGTATTTTATTACGCCTGATGCCAACCCCCGCAACGTAGAATCTTATTACCACCCCACAGAAACCGAGCTTGAGAAATTCACAGAGATTCTGGAAAACGCCGAGCGTCGGAATATGGCATTTTTGGATATGGTTATCCCTGCTTATGACGGCTATATCATAATAAACGGTGAAAATATATCTTTTGCATCGGAAAACGAAGCGTTTTTTGTGGGACAGTATTACATACGCAGCGAAGAAGCCGCGGCGATAATAAAAGAATGGAAAGAAAAATCCGTTCCGTACATACAATAAAAAACACAAAAAAACCGCAGATAATATCTGCGGTTTTTAACTTTTGTGTGGATTTTTAAAATCCGATCATTCCTTAGTGGCGCCGTAATAGCCTGCGTCGTAGCCTTCGAAGTAACCGGTATGATATCCGTCAGTGTATAGCGTGCCGTCGTATTTGTATTCGGGGACGGTGTAATCGTATCCGTTTACGGCATCGTCAACGCCGGCTTTGTGCCCTTCCTCGTAGCCCTTGTTGTAGCCCTCGGTATAGGGGTCGCCGTAAATGGAAAAGCCTTCTTCGTAGCCTCT
>JAZSRO010000108.1:0-19416 GCA_045538515.1 Acutalibacteraceae bacterium
GCTTCGCAGTTATATTCGTCTTGCGACAAGTGTTATTGCCTTCGGCAGTTTCAGGCGAATAAAATATCACTACGACCGAAGGGAGTAATATCACTTTCACAAAGTGAAAATATCACTCTGTGCATCAGCACAGAATATCACTTGTTTTTTTGCTTTGTTGTAAAAGGGTTTGGAGTTAACCCAAAAACAGCATTTGTACTTACATTTGCGCTGCTGGTTCAATCATATAAACACAAAAAGCCACGATGAATTTCATCGTGGCTTTTTTTACATTATATTACCTAGTCCGAACGATACCGAAAGCGCCTGGTCCACCCTATCCATCGCACCTACGCCGAGGCTTCCCATTCTCTCTTTAAGACGCTGTTTATCAATTGTTCGCACCTGTTCAAGCAATACTATGGAATCTTTAGAAAGTCCGCAATCGTCCGCGCTTACCTTAATATGAGTCGGAAGACGCGTTTTGTCCTGTTGGCTTGTGATTGCCGCCGCTATTACGGTCGGGCTGTAGCGGTTACCTACATCATTTTGAATTATAAGTACAGGTCTTACTCCGCCCTGTTCCGAGCCGATAACCGGGCTTAAATCTGCATAGTATATATCTCCGCGTTTAATTGTCATTTATGTTTCACACTCCCATTTTTAGTGTTACCTTTTAATTTCCAGAATAATCACAATTCTGAATTTTTTATTTTCTATGACATACTATGCAACACTTTTTAGGCGTGTGCGGACGGGCAATTGATATTTTTTTATATAAATCCTTGAAATGTAGTATAATATTATATATAATAAATATATATTGTCTTTTTTGGAGGGCAAAAATGGAAAAATTGTTTTTAATTGCAAATCCGTGCTCCGGCACTCTTAAATTAAAAAACAATCTGCTTGATATTGTTAAAACCTTTTCAGATGCAGGTTACAGCGTTACAGTTTACACCACCCAAAGTCGCGGTGACGCAACGCGTGTTATTAGCAAACTTTCTGACGAGTATACAACCATCATTTGTTGTGGCGGTGACGGCACACTCAATGAGGTTATTTCCGGTATGATGCAAAACATTAACCGCTACCGTTTGGGTTACATTCCCGCGGGTACTCTTAACGAATGGTCAAGCGGACTTCACATATCAAGAAATATGGTAAACGCCGCAAAGGACATTGTAAACGGCAGGGTTATTCCGCTTGATATTGGTTTGTTTGATAAAAAATATTTCACATACACCGCTTCTTTCGGCGCGTTTACCGATGCTTCTTACTCGGCACCGCAGGAAATTAAGAATGTTCTTGGTCAGGCTGCGTATATTATTGAGGGTATTAAAAGTATCAGCAACATTCGCCCCTACACTATGACGCTTAAATTTAACGGTGAAACTGTGACGGGCGACTTTTTGTTTGGTTCTGTATCCAATTCGCTTTCGGTTGGCGGAATTATCAAACTTGACGAGCAGACGGTTAAACTAAATGACGGTATGTTTGAGGTGTTTTTCATTAAAAAGCCAGAAACGATTGCCGCACTCAATCAGATTGTTACTTGTATTGTTAAGCGCGATTTTTCCAACAATAATATTCTCTTTTTCCGCACGAACGAAATCTCGGTCCACGCCAACCGCGATATTCCCTGGACACTTGACGGTGAACAAGGTTTTTCCACGCGTGACGATTTCACAATTAAGAATATTCAATCTGCAATTTCGTTTTATGTTCCCGATAAAAAATTAAGTGATTAAAAGGATGTGTTTTTTTTGTTTACAAGAGATATGGGTATCGACCTTGGTACCGCTAACACACTTGTTTGTATAAAAGGAAAGGATATTATAATGCGCGAGCCTTCGGTTGTTGCTTACGATGTTCGCAATGACGAGGTGCGCGCCGTTGGACGCGAAGCCAAGGAAATGATTGGCAGAACGCCGGGCTCTATTGTTGCTGTTCGTCCGCTTCAGGATGGTGTTATTGCCGACTTTGATGTTACCGCCGCAATGCTTAAGCGTTTCATAAAACAGGCTCTTCGCGGTTCTTTCTTTTCACGCGTTCGCGTCATAATCTGCATTCCCGCAGGTGTAACCGAGGTTGAAAGCCGCGCGGTTTACGATGCCGCAAAACAGGCAGGTGCCACCGAAGTTGACTTAATTGAAGAACCTATGGCGGCGGCGCTTGGCGCGGGACTTCCTGTTGAAGACGCTACAGGTAATATGGTTGTTGACATTGGCGGCGGCACCAGCGAGGTTGCGGTTATTTCGCTTGGCGATATTGTAACTGCACAGTCGGTACGCGTTGCGGGTGACGACCTTGATGAAGCCATTATCAACTATGTTCGCAAAAAATATAATCTCCTTATAGGTGAACGCACAGCAGAACAACTCAAAATCGACATCGGTTCTGCCGTTCCGTATGAAGACGAGGGCAGCGTTGAGATTAAGGGCAGAAACCTTGTTGACGGACTGCCGAAGAATGTTGTGATAACCGCGGCAGAAGTACGCGAGGCTATAAGCGACACTCTTGCAAGTATTATTGACGCTATTAGAAGCACTCTTGAAAAAACACCGCCCGAACTTGCGGCAGATATTATTGATTCGGGCATCACCCTTACGGGTGGCGGCGCACTTCTTCGCGGTCTTGCCGACCTTATCAGCGCCGAAACGGACATGCCCGTAACCATTGCAGAAAATCCGCTTGACTGTGTTGTTCTCGGTACGGCAAAGCGTCTTGAATCTTCTGATTCTTTCAACAACTATGTATTCAAGCGCGGAAGAAAATACCGCTAAGGTAGGTAAATACTAATATTATGAGATATTTTTTCAGAAGCCGCCGTTTTAAGATTGCGGCCACCATACTTTCCACACTCATAATCATTTCTGTTATTGCGCGTATTGTGGGCGGAATTATTTCGCCCCAATCAAGCATTCTCGGCTCGTTTATTGTTCCTTTTCAATCGGCCGGAAGAGCGGTTTCCAATTATTTTTCCGACCTTGCAGAGAAGATAGACGGAAACGAAAAACTTGCACAAGAAAATGCAGAACTGCGCGACAAGGTGAACCAACTTACAAGTTCGCTTATTGATTATGACAAGGCTAAACAGGAAAATGAATTTTTGAAACAATACCTTGAAATCAAGGACAATAATACCGATTACCAGTTTGAAGAGGCTCTTCTCATTGCGCGTGACACAGACGACCCGTTCGGCAGTTTCACACTCAACAAGGGCAGTCTTCACGGTGTTTCGCTTTATGACCCTGTTGTTGAGGCGAGTGGACTTGTGGGATATATTTCACAGGTCGGTGCCTCATATTCCAAGGTTACGACAATTTTAAGCCCCGATATCAGCGTTGCCGCTTTTGACAGAAGAACAGGTGACGCGGGTATCATAAAGGGAACGGTTAAATCGGCAGAGGTCGGTAACACCCGCATTGGCAATCTTTCGCGCTCCTGCACTGTCGCTATAGGCGACTACATAGTCACCTCGGGCGGCGGTGTCTTCCCTGAGGGTATGCTCATCGGTACTGTAACCGAAATCGGCACCGATTATAACAGTGCAATTTATGCCGACATTGCCCCCGCTGTGAAATTAGATGAACTGCGCGATATGATGATTATCACCTATTTTTCGGGACAGCACAACCTTGGCGGTGATGCGAAATGAAACAGATAAAGCACACCTCGGCATTTTACACGATTGTATCGGTCGCTATTGTACTTTTATATCTGCTTGACAGCACCGAGATTTTAACCCTTAAAATAGGTTCTTCCCATCCCATTCTTTTAATACCTCTGCTTGTATCGGTTTCTATGGCGGCGCGTGAATGGGTTGGACTCATTTTCGGATGTTTGGTTGGAATTTTGCTTGACATTACGGCGGCAGACACATATTGTTTTAACCTTATTATGTTCACGCTTATAGGCTGTGTTTGCGGTCTTTTATGTTCGTATTTTGTTAACGACAATATTTATTCCGCTTTAGTACTGTCGATTTGTTCAAGCCTCGCTTACTTTGTAATTAAATGGCTTGTTTTCTTCGTTTTTTCAGGCAACCCCGAGTCGCTTGTGTATCTTGTCAACCATTCTCTTATTTCAGCAATATACACATCCCTTTTCATTGTTCCGTTTTATTACATTATTCATTTTATTTCTAAAAAAACCAACTATATCACTTAAAGGAGGAAAGCAAAATGGCAGTTAACAAGAAAAAACCGTTTGCCAAGCACAATGTGGTTTTGGCACTTATACTTGCTGCCGTTTTGGTTTTTTATTCTTTTAGGATGCTTGACTATCAGGTTATCAATGCCGCAGTTTACAGCAATCAGTCCAAGAACGCTTACTCGCGGACAAGCGTTATAAAGGCGGCGCGCGGTGAAATTCTTGACCGCTATGGCAGACAATTTGCCGCCAACCGCAACGGTTACGATATTGTTTTTAACCGTGCTTACATTGAGCGTGACGAACTTAACGACCTTATTGTTAAAATGATGACGCTGCTTACGGAATATAACACCGTTTGGAACGATGACCTGCCTATTCAAAACAAAGCACCATACACATTTTTAGAAGATGAGGCGGCAAAGAAAACGCTTTTGCGCGTTCTGGGTGTTGCACACTATGCCACCGCCGAAGACTGTTTTACCCAACTTATAAAGCGTTATTCGCTTGAAGGATTGGATTCTAATCTACAGCGTCACATTATGGGTGTGCGCTATACTATGGAGGTTGCTAACTTTTCTGTTGCCAACCCCTACACCTTTGCATCCGACATATCGGAAGAACTTATGCTTCGCATCAGTGAATCGGCATTTATGGTTGACGGTATTTCGGTCAACACCGTGCCTGTGCGCGAGTACGCAGAGGGTTCCCTCGCTTCCAACATAATCGGCACTGTTGGCGCTATGAATGCAGAAAACTGGGAAAAACTGCGCGACAAGGGTTATTCCTACAGCGATAAAATCGGTGTTACCGGAATAGAGGCGCAGTATGAAGAACATCTGCACGGCACCGATGGAGAAATAACATACACGCTTGACGGTAACGGAAACATTATAAACACCGAAGTTACAAAGGCTCCTATCCCCGGAAAGACTCTTGTGCTTTCGCTTGATAAAAAACTGCAACAAAGCACACAGAACTCGCTCGAAACACTTATTACCACGCTTAATTCAAAGGGTGGTACGGCAACGGGCGGTGCGGCGGTTGCCATTGACATAAAAACGGGCGAGGTTTTGGTTGCCGCCAACTACCCCACCTTTGATGTTAACGATTATTTCAAAAAGTATAACGAATTATCGGCCGCTAAAAACAAGCCGCTTACCAATCGGTCTTTAACGGGAATTTATCCGCCGGGTTCATCCATAAAACCCATTATAAGTATCGCGGCACTCGAAAATGCCAAACTTACGGCAGACGAACGCGTGACCTGTACAAAAGTTTACAGATTTTATCAAGATGTTGGCTTTACGCCGTCCTGTATGGGACACCACGGCTCTATAAATGTTGTTACGGCGCTTTCGCGTTCCTGCAACTACTTCTTCTATGAAATGGGAAGACGGCTAGGCATTGACTCTGTTAACTCTTACCTAAAGCAATTCGGCTTGGGCGAAAAGACCGGTGTTGAGGTTTATGAATCCAAGGGTATTCGTGACGATGCAAAATCGGGTTGGTTTGCGGGAAACACGCTTCAGGTTGCAATCGGTCAGCACAACGCATTTACACCGATACAGATTTGCTCTGCAACCGCAACTATCGCCAACAGCGGTGTGCGCTATAAAACAACGCTCGTCAACAGTATTCTTTCGTACGATTTGAGCGAAACTTATTATAAAAACAACCCACAGGTACTTAACACTGTTAAAATAAGTGACAGCGTTTTAGATACCGTAAAACGCGGAATGCTTTCGGTTACTGAAGACGGTACCGGTAGTGCGGTTTTTGGCGATTATCCGATACAGGTTGGCGGTAAAACAGGTACCGCCCAGACCGATAGCGGTGCCGACCACAATGTGTTTGTGGCTTTTGCACCCTTTGAAAACCCCGAAATTGCGGTTGCCGTTGTTATTGAACACGGTGCGTCTTCTTTCACGAGTGGTTCGGTTATGCGCTCTGTAATGGACGCTTATTTCTTCAATCAGGAAGAAACCTATAAAGACGGTGCCGCAAATACACCGCTAAAATAAATTGACTTTAGAGTAGTAATGTGCTAAAATAGATTAGATGCGAGGTGACAGCGAGGATGAAAAGAATTATTGCCTTTACATCGGGCAAAGGCGGCTCTGGAAAGTCAACCTGCGTTGTTTCGATTGCAAACGCTTTAGCCCACACAGGACACAGGGTTTTGCTTTGCGATTTGGATGCGGGGCTTCGTTGTCTTGACCTGCTTACAGGGGTTGAAGAAAACCTCGTTTTCGACCTTAAAGATGTATTAGAAGGCAAACCGCTCGAAAATGCGGTACTTGAAAGTCCGTTGAACCAAAATATTTTCACTCTTGCCGCACCAAAATACAATTACGAAATTGACGGGGATAAACTCGCAAGTATGTTGCTTTCTGCCGATGGGTATGATTATATTTTACTTGATTTCCCCGCGGGAACAGATTTCCCGTTTTGTGAAAAAATCGCGGACATTACCGATTTTATAGTTGTTGCAACTGCCGACAGGGTTGGTATGCGTGACGGCGATGCGATGACACAGAAACTTTTAGGATTCGGTGCTAACTGCCGTCTTATTATAAATAAGTTTGACCGCCGCCTTGTAAAACAGGGCACATTTGGCGGTGTGGACGATATTATTGACTGTTGCGGTTGCAGACTCTTAGGGATTGTTCCTTTTGACCCCTTGATGCTCTCACGCAAACAGGGCAAATTTTACAAACGCACACTCACAAAACGCGCGTTTGAACGCATTGGCAAAAGAATTTGCGGGTATGAGGTTCGTCTCCCCCGCATTAAAAAGATAGAGAAAGGAAAATGATTTATGAACATAGCACTTATTGCGCACGACACCAAAAAAGAACTGATGGTGCAATTCTGTATTGCATATTGCGGAATTTTAAGCCATCATACAATAATGGCTACGGGCACAACAGGAAAAACAATTGAACAGGCAACCGGACTTACCATCAACAAGTTCATGAGTGGCCGCAGCGGCGCACAGCAAATCGCATCGCGCATAAGTTATGACGAAATCGACCTTTTGCTTATCTTCAGAGACCCCACGACACGCAAACCGAATGAACCTGATGAAAACGAACTTTTGCGTCTGTGCGACAGTCACAACATTCCCGTTGCAACCAACATCGCAACGGCGGAAGTTTTAATCCACGGACTTGAGCGTGGCGACCTTGACTGGCGCGATGTTTTAAGAGACATCAGATAAATATATATTTCTCGCGCTGTGACGCGGAAAGAGTAACACAAAGGGCAACATACAGAAAGCGGCGCCTTGGCTGAGAGCGCTGTGTAACGCTATTGTGTGAAGACACCCGCTGAGCGCAGTCAATTATGACCGTAACCCCTGCGTTAAAGGGATAGAGTGGGACCTATTCGGTCTTATTAGGGTGGCACCACGGGTATACCCCGTCCCTTTGCGGACGGGGTATTTTTATATTTTTATAAACCAAAGGAGATTAAAATGGCTGAAATTAACAGAGCACCGCGCGGCACAAACGATTGTTTACCCGCCGACAGTATAAAATGGCAGTATGCCGAAAAGAAGATGCTTGAAACCGCAAGTCTTTTCGGTTTTTCCGAAATCAGACTTCCCGTTTTTGAACACACAGAGGTCTTTACAAAAAGTGTTGGTGATACGACTGATGTTGTTCAAAAGGAAATGTACACATTTCTTGACAAGGGCGGTCGTTCAATAACCCTACGCCCCGAACTTACAGCGGGTGTTGTGCGCTCGGTTATTGAGCACGGTCTGCTAGCAGGACCAATGCCGCTTAAGGTTTGCTATATTGGCGGATGTTACCGATATGAAAAACCACAGGCAGGAAGACTGCGCGAATTCCACCAGTTTGGTATTGAGTGTTTTGGCGCACAGAGCCCCGCCGCTGATGCAGAGGTTATTATGCTCGCAGACACACTGCTTCGCTCGTTGGGACTTAAAAGTTACAGTCTGCACATAAATTCTATTGGCTGTCCTGAATGCCGCAAAAACTATCATGCGGCACTTAAAAAATATTTCAAATCCAAAAGTGATTCACTTTGCAAGACCTGTATTGACAGACTTGAGCGCAATCCGATGAGAATTTTGGACTGCAAATGTCCCGAATGTGCTGCGGTTGCCGCCGATGCCCCCGTTGTACTCGACTATCTTTGTGACGAATGTAAAGAACATTTTGAGGGTGTTAAGGCACACTTAAACGCGGCTGAAATTGAATTTTCTGTTGACCCACAGATTGTTCGCGGACTTGATTACTACACCAAGACGGTATTTGAATTTGTATCTACAAGTCTTGGCGCACAGGCCACCGTTTGCGGCGGCGGACGCTATGACGGACTTGTTGAGCAGATGCAAGGTCCCGCAACACCCGCGTTGGGATTTGGTATGGGAATTGAGCGCCTTCTGATGATTATGGAGGCGGAAAAAGCCGCTATTCCCGATGCAAATGCGGTAGATATTTATATCGCCCCTATGGGAAATGCCGCCGCGCTTACAGCCTCTTCCCTTTGCCGCAAACTTCGTGATGAGGGCTTTATCGCACTTACCGATATTACGGGCAGAGGTCTTAAGGCACAGATGAAATATTCGGACAAAATCGGTGCTGAGTTTACCACAGTTCTCGGCGATGACGAACTGCAAAAAGGCACTGCAAAAATCAAAAATATGAAGACGGGTGAACAAACTGAGTTTTCTCTTGACTCAATTTGTGAAACACTTTACAAACTAAAGGAAAACAGCATTTTAGACGGCATCTCGGGTGCCGATATATTAAAGTGAGGTAAGATTTATGAAACTTGATACAATGGGCGCACTAAAGCGCACCGTATATTGCGGCACCTTGCGCGAAAGTGACATTGGAAAGACCGTCACTGTTGCGGGTTTTGTTGCCCGTCAGCGCGATTTAGGGCAACTTATTTTCGTTGATTTGCGCGACCGCACAGGCATTGTGCAACTTGCGTTTGACGACAAGACCGACCGCGAAATTTTTGAAAAGGCTTTCACAGTTCGCTCTGAATATGTGCTTATGGCAGAGGGAGTTGTGCGTGAGCGTTCTTCGGTTAATAACGAAATCCCCACAGGTAAAATTGAGATTTTTGTAACCACTCTCAAGATTTTAGGACAAGCCGAAACTCCGCCCTTTGAAATTTTGGATGATACGGGTGCTAAAGAGGATTTGCGTCTTAAATACCGCTACCTTGATTTGCGCCGTCCTGTTTTACAGAATAACATTCTTATGCGCCACAAGATTACAAAGGTTACGCGCGATTATTTTGACGAAAACGGGTTTATTGAGATTGAAACACCTACTCTGATTAAATCCACACCTGAGGGTGCGCGTGACTATCTTGTCCCCTCCCGCGTTCATCCGGGCAGTTTCTTTGCTCTGCCCCAATCACCACAGATGTACAAGCAACTGCTTATGGTTTCGGGATTTGACAGATATATGCAGATTGCGCGTTGCTATCGCGATGAAGACCTACGCGCCGACCGCCAACCCGAATTCACACAGATTGACCTTGAGATGTCCTTTGTTGATATGGAGGATGTTTTGGCGATTGGCGAAGGCTTCCTAAAGCGCGTTTTCAAAGAGGTTTTGGATGTTGAAATAGGCGATATTCCGCGCCTTACATTCAACGAGGCTATGGAACAATATGGAAGCGATAAGCCCGATACCCGCTTTGATATGAAACTTATTGATGTATCTGATATTGTAGCAAACTGCGGTTTCGGAGTATTTTCGGGATGCATTGAGAATGGCGGAACCGTACGCGCCATTAATGCAAAAGGTGCCGCCACTTCACTTACACGCAAAGAGGTTGACAAACTTAACGAATATGCGCGTGGTATTGGTGCTAAAGGCCTTGCGTTTATTCGCTGGGTAGAAGATGAACCTTCTTGCTCGTTCTCTAAATTTATGACGGAAGACGAGATGACCGCTATCTACGAGCGCACAGGTGCCGAAAAGGGCGATGTTGTGTTGTTCGTTGCCGACCGCAAGAAAACCGTTCTCAGCGTTTTGGGCGCTCTGCGTTTACAGGTTGCGCGTCAACTTGACATTATTCCGGACACATTTAATCCTTTGTGGATTACCGAATTCCCATTCTTCGAATACAACGAAGAAACAGGTAACTGGGACGCTATGCATCATCCGTTCACCTCTCCGCTTGATGAGTGTATACCTTTCCTCGACAGCGACCCGTCAAAAGTTTATGCCAAGGCTTACGACCTTGTTCTTAACGGAATTGAACTTTCAAGCGGTTCTATCCGCATTACCGACCCCGATTTACAAAACCGTATGTTCCGCGCACTCGGTCTTTCAGACGAAGAAGCACACCACAAGTTCGGTTTCCTTACCGATGCGTTCCGTTTTGGTGCACCGCCACACGGTGGTATGGGTATCGGTCTTGACAGACTTTGTATGACAATGCTCGGATGCGATTCCATAAGAGATGTTACCGCATTCCCCAAGGTTGCAACATCAAGTGAACTTATGAGTGGCGCACCCGCCCCCGTTGACGATATTCAGCTCAAGGAACTGTGTATTTCTCTTGACATTAAAACAGAAGAATAAAAAAAGAAAACACCGAAGAAAATTCTTCGGTGTTTTTATGTAGTTTAATAATCGCTCGTTGCAAGTTCAGAAAGTTTTTTGGTACATTCCTTGCAGACAACATGGCCCTTTAAGGTTACTGTGCCCTCTGTTTCGCCACAGAAAAGGCAACCGGGCTGATATTTTTTCAAAATAATCTTATCATCCTCAACAAAGATTTCAAAACTGTCTTCATCGTCAACCATATCAAACTTTTTGCGTATTTCCATAGGAATTACGATTCTGCCAAGACGGTCAACCTGACGGACTATGCCTGTTGCTCTCATATCATCCCCACCTTTTCTATAATTTTACCATATTATACAATATTTTACAAATTTTGTAAACATTCCAAAATCACACAAAAACTGTGTAAAATAAATACCCCGCCTTGCCGTAATGAACTAATGATAACCTGCACTTAGCAGGTGGGTGCAAGCGAGACGGTTTCGCGCTCCCTTCTTCCGCGCACGGTCAAGCCGAGGCGGGAGGTCTGCAAACCTGCCGTCAAAGCAACAGCCCCAATATAATACTTGTAGGGTTATAATAGTTCGGTCCGCGAACAAGGCAGGACACAAATTCAAGGTTTTACTGTTCGTCTATTTCAAAGACATCCTGAAGCCTGTCAATAAAGGCATCGGCGATGGTTTCATATTCATCGTCATCCTCTATCTCTTCAAAAAACTCTTCTCCGTCTTCCTCGTTAACGCGAACAATAACAAGTTCACCGTCGTCTGAGAGAAGTTTTTGCGGGTCATCGTGAACAGGAAGCAACGCAAGATATCTTGCCTCGTCCGTTTCAACAGCGTCCAAAATTTCAAATGTGTACTCTTTACCGTCATCATCTGTGAGGGTAACTATATCCGGATTATATTCTTCTGTCATTTTTCATTCCTCCGTTCTATTATATTTTAACCGCAAATTGCATTTTAGTCAACAAAAAAGCCGAAGAATATTCTTCGGCTTTAATTTATTATTTATCAAGGTTTGCTTTAAGAGTTTCAAGTTGTGCTTTGAGTTCTGCGGGGAGTTTATCGCCGAACTTCTTGTAATGCTCTTCAATCTCTGCTGCTTCCTTAGCCCAAACATCCTTATCAACCTCTAAAATACCCTCAACGGTTGCGCGGTCGATATCAAGTTCTGTAAGGTCAATATCCTCTACATTAGGAACATAGCCGATTGCGGTTTCCTTGGCGTCTGCCTTGCCTTCGCAACGGTCAATAATCCAGTTGAGAACGCGCATATTGTCGCCAAAACCGGGCCAGATGAAGTTGCCGTCATCATCTGTACGGAACCAGTTTACATTGAAAATCTTGGGAGCCTTATCGCCAAGTTTTTTACCCATATCGAGCCAATGCTGGAAGTAATCTGCCATATGATAGCCGCAGAACGGAAGCATAGCCATTGGGTCGCGGCGAACAACGCCAACCGCACCAGCCGCAGCAGCGGTGGTTTCAGATGCCATTGCAGAGCCGATGAATACGCCGTTTTCCCAGTTCTTAGACTGATATACAAGGGGTGTGCACTTTGCACGGCGTCCGCCGAAGATGATAGCCGAAATCGGAACACCTGCGCCCTTGTCAAACTCTTCCGAAATGCAGGGGCAGTTTACTGCGGGAGCAGTAAATCTTGAGTTGGGATGTGCGGCATAGGTAGATTTATCTGCCTTGTCAAACTTGGAAGCATCCCAAGGATTGCCCTTCCAATCGTTAGCGTTCTCGGGCAGGTTTTTATCAAGACCTTCCCACCAAACAGTGTTGTCATCAAGTTTGTGGCAAACGTTGGTGAAGATGGTGTTTTTCTTTGTGGATTCAAGTGCGTTGAAGTTGGACTTTTCGTTGGTGCCGGGAGCAACGCCGAAGAAGCCGTTTTCGGGGTTGATAGCATAAAGTCTGCCATCTTCGCCGACACGCATCCAAGCGATATCGTCACCTACTGTCCAAACCTTGTAGCCCTTTTCTTTAAGATATGTGGGAGGAATCATCATAGCGAGGTTGGTCTTACCGCAAGCAGACGGGAATGCTGCTGCAACATATTTAACCTCGCCCTTCGGATTCTGAAGACCAAGGATGAGCATATGCTCTGCCATCCAGCCCTCTTTCCAACCCTGATATGAAGCGATACGGAGTGCGAAACATTTTTTACCAAGCAAAACATTTCCGCCGTATGCAGAGTTTACAGAGATAATTGTGTTGTCTTCGGGGAACTGGCAGATGTAACGCTTCTCAGGGTCAACATCGCACTTACAGTGCAGACCGCGTACCCAGTCATTACTGTCGCCGAGGACATCTAAAACCTCTTTACCTACGCGGGTCATAATTACCATATTGAGAACAACATAGATAGAATCTGTAACCTCGATACCGATTTTTGCAAGAGGCGAACCAACAGGGCCCATTGAGAACGGAATGATATACATTGTTCTGCCCTTGTAACTGCCACGAGCAATATCGTAAAGTTTTTTATACATCTCGTCAGGGTCGCACCAGTTGTTTGTGGGACCTGCATTTTCCTTTGTTTTAGCGCAGATAAAGGTGCGGTCCTCAACACGTGCAACATCGTTAGGCTGTGTTCTGTGGAGATAACATCCGGGGAGTTTCTCCTCGTTAAGTTTTATCATTTCACCAGTGGCGACAGCGGTCTTTCTGAGTTCTTCAAGTTGAGCCTCATCGCCTGTAATCCAAACAACTTCATCCGGTGTTAAAAGCGCTTTAACCTCGTCAAGCCATTTGTTAACTGTTTTATTATTTGTCATTTTTCGTGACCCCCTAAAAAAATATACCAATTTACGCCTTATACATTATATCATATAAAAAATACAAGTGCAACAACTTTTTGTTTAATTTTTAACGAAAAAGTTAACAAAAAAACAGGGACTCGCGTCCCTGTTTTAATTACATTCCCTCATAAAGTCCGTCATCTATCATTTTGCCGATAGCATTTACGACATCAGCCTTATCTTCCTTGTATGTAACGCCGTACCATTTATCTTCTGCTACAAGAACTTTTATCTTCTTTTTACCCGTTTTAATGAGTTTATCCATAACCGAGGGCAGATAAAATTCAGATTTCGGAACATTAAGTTTAGCGTCCAAAAATTCCTTGAAATCACGGCTTAAATATGTGAACACATCGGGACGCAGTCCCCACATATTCATCGAAACAACGGTATCACCCGAAATATCGTGCCAGGTTTCATCGTCAAGGGTGTATTTGCAATCCTTGATTTTTGTGTATTCCTCGATATCGGTAAGATATCCGTCATCGGTCTTACAAACGCCGCGCGACACATGGCCGTTATCGGTCAGCGTATTTGCAAGACGGAAGCCAACCATACAATAATCGTCACCTTCTGCGGTTAACTGATTATAAATCTGTTTATACGCGTGGGGACCGTAATAATCGTCTGCATTGATAACCGCAAAAGGTTCGTGTACCGCATCGGCACAGAGCAGTATTGCGTGGCCCGTACCCCAAGGTTTTTCGCGGTCTTCGGGGCAAACATAGCCCTCGGGCAGTTTGTCTGTTTCCTGATAAACATAACTTACCGGAAGCACCTTTTCAACCCTTGCGCCTACGATTTCCTTAAACTCTTTTTCAATAGCCTTTTTTATAACAAATACTACCTTTGTAAAACCGGCTCTCTTTGCATCAAAGACAGAAAAATCAAGCAGTGCCTCGCCTTTTCTTCCAACGGGTTCAATCTGTTTAAGTCCGCCAAAACGGCTGCCCATTCCTGCCGCCATTACAACGAGTGTTACATCAGTTTTCATTATTTTCGTTCTCCTCTCCGGTAAATCCTTCTGTGCTTTCCTTCATGAACAAAATCTTAAAGGTCATAAACAGCAATTTCAAATCTAAAAGGATGGAATAGTTTTCAATATAAATTAGGTCCATCATAAGTTTGTCTTTGGGTGTTGTATTGTACTTTCCATATATCTGTGCATAGCCCGTAAGACCGCCTTTTACGCGGTGGCGAAGGTCAAACTCGGGATATTTTTCGGTGTACATATAAACATGTTCTGTGCGCTCTGGGCGGGGGCCCACAAGCGACATATCACCCATAAGAATATTTATAAGTTGGGGCAACTCGTCCACGCGACAAGCGCGGATAATCTTGCCAACAGGGGTTATTCTGCTGTCGTTATCGGTTGCGCCCTTAAATCCGTCTTTTACCTTGTCGGCATCCACAATCATTGAACGGAATTTAAGAACATTAAAAATTTTGCCGTTAAGCGTTACGCGGTTTTGCTTGAAGAACACAGGACCGCCGTCATAAAGTTTAATCGCAAGTGCGGTTACTAACATTATCGGACTTGCTAAAAGTAGCATTACAGCCGAAACCGCTATATCCATTATGCGCTTTACTATCATCTGTTCCATCGTAAGATTATAGTTTTTACACATCAAAAGCGGTGTATCGAAAACCTGACTTTGCACGGCGCCGCTCAGTACTATATCGTTAGTAGACGGCAAGGTATAAATTCTTTTGCGTTTTGCATAGCAATATGTGCGAAGTTCGTCTTTACGGGCGCTGTCAAGGTCGCAGATAAGCACAACATCGTATTTATCTATTTCGGCTTCCAGTTCCGCAATTGAAACATCATTTACGCATATCGCCTTATCAATTACATAGCGTTCGCGGATTTTAGACATTTTGGATATGACCGTTTTACCCTCTGCCCCGCTATAAATTGCAAGAATATGACGAAGTTGGAAGATTGAGAAATAGACACTGTTTGCACAGTATAAATCAAGTCCGGCAACAAAAATCTGATAAATGGTGGCGATAATAACGGGTTGCGGCGACAAAAGTTCACGCGCGACAAGGGACAAAACTATATACATAAGGAAGTTTGAAAAAACAATCGATATGGACATACTGTACCATAATTCGTGCAGACGCAAAATTCCGATACGGAAACCACCGTAAAGTTTTACGAAAATCAAGAAGATAAACAAATAGGCAAACATAACAAGATAGTTACCGTTTCTTGCAAACATTGCCTCTTCGTATCCGCGTTGCCAGGCGGCGATAAAGCCAAAAGCAATAGAAAGCGTCATAAGCACCTTAATGGTAGCCATAACGGTTTTTCTGAATTTTACTAATATAGCCATAAAAAACTCCCTTCATTCAGGAAAGCATAATATT
The DNA here is from genome assembly GCA_045538515.1 of Acutalibacteraceae bacterium. Taxonomy (GTDB): domain Bacteria; phylum Bacillota; class Clostridia; order Oscillospirales; family Acutalibacteraceae; genus SIG589. The sequence goes on from JAZSRO010000108.1 coordinate 15,889, forward strand.
ACATATAAAGTAATCATATTATATTTTAGGCGTTTTGTCAAGTGAGGAGGCACACACTCTAATGTTCATATACATAAAAGAGAGATGCAATAATCTGCATAGAAAATGTGTTATAAACAAGGTCTCTCTAAAAGGCGGATATTATTTTGAAATATCTTTTAAGCGATGGGCTACCAAAAAGAGCATCGCCAGAGCGGTTAAAATCTGTGACAGAAGCGGCAATCTCCCCATTGTTTGCGATAATATTGCGCTTCATACACGGGAAGAAAGACGCCGCCTTGACACTTCACCATTCGACCTTTTGCTGCTTATAAACGCCTTTTGCCGCATTATAAAAGGCTGCGACCGCGCACTGATAATTGATATTGACGGCAAACTGCGTAATTCCCTTGAAAAGCCCCTTAAAAATGTGCGGACACTTTATGTGCTGACGAAATCAAACCGAGCCTACGAAGACACTTGTGAACAACTTTTAAGCCGTTTTGGCGTATCGCCCGTTATAATAGAAAGTGTTAATCCGCTTTTTCCTTTCCCTGTCACTTTTGCTCCGTTTGGAAGCGATGATATATACCGCGATAAATGTATAAAATTAGGCAACGGCGGGTTTGAAATCTACGGTGATGAGGTTTTTTTAGACGGTAAACGAATTCCCCGTTCTCTCGCGGCGGCAATAAATATATGTATCGGCACAAAAGAATCAAAAAATGCACTGCCCTGTTTTCTTCATAAATCGGGCAGAAGATACTCACCCGAAAGTTTAAGAGCAAAAATTAAGGACTCAAAGCGTCTGCTTTGAGTCCTTTTAAGTTTGATTATTTTCTGCGATTGCGGTCGAAACCTTTGCGCTCTCTGCGGGGTTTGCGTTCAGCAGGTTCCTCTCCGTCATCTTCGGGAACCATACCCATTTTTTCAATGAGCGCATCGCGGCGGGAGAGGTTGAGTCTGCCCTGGTCGTCAATCTCTGTTACCTTAACGATAACCTGGTCGCCGACTGCAACAACATCCTCTACCTTTTCAACACGCTTAACATCAAGTTTGCTGATGTGTACAAGTCCCTCTTTGCCGGGTGCAATTTCAACAAATGCGCCGAATGTCATAAGACGGGTAACTTTGCCGTTATAGAACGCGCCGATTTCGGGGTCGTTTGCGATGGTTTCAATTATCATTATAGCCTGTTTTGCCTTTTCAACATCAAGACCCGAAACAAATACCTGTCCGTCCTCTTCAATGTTGATAGTACAATCACACTGCTCTTGAATAGACTGAATGACCTTGCCCTGTTTGCCGATAACGTCGCCAATCTTTGCGGGGTCAATCTTGGTGGTGAGCATCTTGGGCGCATAGGGAGAAAGTTCTGCTCTCGGCTCATTTATTACGGGGAGCATAATGTCATCAAGGATGTATTTACGTGCTTTATTGGTCTTTTCAAATGCTTCTTTAATGATTTCGGGTGTAAGACCGTGAACCTTTAAGTCCATCTGGATAGCGGTGATACCCTTGTGTGTACCCGCTACCTTGAAGTCCATATCGCCATAGAAATCTTCAAGACCCTGAATGTCAACCATTGTCATAAAGTCGCCGTAAACGCCCTCGTCACCTGTGATAAGACCACAGGAAATACCTGCAACGGGAGCCTTAATCGGAACACCGGCAGCCATAAGTGCGAGTGTTGAACCGCAGATTGATGCCTGTGATGTTGAGCCGTTTGAAGACAAAACTTCCGATACAACGCGGATAGCATAGGGGAAATCTTCAACAGACGGAATAACAGGAAGCAGTGCGCGTTCTGCAAGTGCGCCGTGACCGATTTCGCGGCGTCCCGGACCGCGACTTGGCTTGGTTTCGCCAACCGAGTAGGACGGGAAATTATAGTGGTGGATATATCTCTTCTCAACCTGTTCGTCAAGGCCGTCAAGTTTCTGTGCTTCGCTTACGGGCGCCAAAGTTGCAACCGAGAGAACCTGTGTCTGACCGCGTGTAAACATACCGGAGCCATGTGTTCTGGGAAGCAAATCTACCTTTGCATCAAGTGGACGGATTTCATCAATGCCGCGTCCGTCAACACGCTTATGCTCTTTTTTAAGCCAATCGCGTACAACATGTTTCTGAACAAGATACATAATCTCATCAAGTTTGGCTTCCTGTCCCTCAAAACGCTCGTCAAACTTTTCGTGAACAGCGTCATAAATGGGTGCGAGTGCCGCATCTCTTACGAGTTTATCGTCAGTATCGAGTGCTTTTTTAACATCTTCAATGCAGAAGTCTTCAATCTCTGCCATAATAGCAGGGTCGGGATTGCTTGATTCAAAAGTAAACTTCGGTTTGCCGATTTCAGCAACGATGCCGTTTATGAACTTAACAACCTCTTTATTAACTTCGTGTCCCTTCATAATTGCGTCAAACATAACGTCGTCAGCAATTTCGTTACCGCCTGCCTCAATCATTGCAACCAAGTCTGCGGTGGAAGAAACGGTAAGGTCAAGTTCCGAAACCTCACGCTGTGCGAGTGTGGGGTTAATAACGATTTCGCCGTCAACAAGGCCAACCTTTACGCTGGAAATCGGGCCATCCCACGGAACGTCCGAAATTGCGATTGCGGCAGAAACGCCGATTGCGGCTGCAACCTCAGGGCTGCAGTCAGGGTCAACCGACATAACTGTTGCAACAACAGCACAGTCGTTTCTCATATCCTTGGGGAAGAGCGGACGGATAGGTCTATCAATACATCTTCCGGCGAGTGTTGCTTTTTCACTGGCTTTACCCTCACGGCGTAAAAATGCACCGGGGAAACGGCCAACAGAATACATTTTTTCTTCATAATCAACAGAAAGCGGGAAGAAATCTACGCCCTCACGCGGTTTCTGCGATGCGGTTACGGTACAAAGTACCGATGTGTCGCCGTATGTTGCCATTACAGCGGCGTTTGCAAGTTGTGCCATCATACCTGTTTCAAGTTTTAAGGGACGACCTGCAAGAGTAGTTTCATAAACCTTGTAATTTTCAAACATTTCTTTAACCTCCATTTTTCTTTTGGGGTCTGCAGTTTAGCAATTAATCCATACACCGAGCGTTCGGTGCATCGATTCACTGCTAAACTCTGCAAGACCAATTTTTAACGATTTCATAATAACAGAGCAGACCAAAAAGGCCTGCTCTGCAGGAATTACTTACGAATTCCGAGTTTTTTGATGATGTCACGATATCTTTCGATGTCGTTCTTCATTACATAAGCGAGAAGATTTCTTCTGTGACCTACCATCTTGAGAAGTCCACGGCGAGAATGATGGTCATTCTTGTGAACCTTAAGATGCTCATTGAGTTCGTTAATACGGGTTGTGAGTACAGCAATCTGTACCTCAGGAGAACCTGTATCGCCTTCGTGAGTAGCATAGGTCTTAATAATTTCCTGCTTCTGTTCCTTTGTCATTTTCTTCACCTCATTTTATATTGTCCGCCGTAAACCAAGCAAGAGGCAGGTGATAAGCGTAATAATACGGCATACTCCCCGAGCATAGTAAACGGTAGCCT